>NZ_JBKORD010000018.1:0-208502 GCF_046764875.1 Nocardia arseniciresistens | reverse complement strand
TGAAGGAGTCCTCGAGAACGTCGATACCGCTCTCGCCGTTCAGAAGGCCCTTCCACGTCGCATCGACGTCACCGGCGATCGACGTAGACGCCGCCAGGCTCGTGACGACGACGTTGGGGAAGTTCCCGTTCAAGGTGGAAGGAGTGGTCACAGTGTCGGCCCTACTCGGCGCTATCGAACTTGGCCTTGAGCTCGGCGGCGGCATCCGAGTTCTCCGCCTCGAGCTTCTGGATGTAGCCGACTGCGTCGCCGACCGTCTTCAGGCTTGCGAGATCCTCGTCGGGGATCTTCACGCCGTACTTGTCCTCGGTCTGAACCGCGATCTCGACCATGGACAGCGAGTCGATGTCCAGGTCATCGACGAAGGACTTCTCGATCGTCACCTCAGAGGGTTCGATACCCGTTACCTCTTCGATGATCTTGCCGAGTTCTTCGACGATTTGTTCCTGGGTCAGGCTGGCCACTGTGTGGCTCCCTTCTTGTTTTCGTGTGTAGGGCTTTTACTGGGTTTTTCGGATCGAGAACGGCGATAGTTACCGCCGACTCGGTCACGACCGTGAATTTTTGGATACACGGCCGCGAGGAAAGCTAACCGGAACTCGTGAATCCGGCCAACGTGGGGAGGTCTTCCGGGGTCTTCAGGGCCAGTGTGGGCGTGCCCTTCATCTCCCGCTTCGCAATACCGATGAGCGTGCCTGCCGGTGGCAACTCCGCCACTGCCGATACACCCGCTTGCCTGGTGGTTTCGGTGCACAGGTCCCAACGGACGGGCCGGGTTACCTGCGCGGCGAGCTTAGCGATGGCATCCGCTCCTGACACAACAGGCTTGCCATCGAAGTTCGACAGTAGGGTCCGAGTCGGCTCATTCGGCATGATCTGGCTTATGGCTTCCGTCACAGCATCCTGGGCCGGGCCCATGAACACGGTGTGGAAAGCCCCCGCGACGGGCAGCGCACGCACCCGAGCCTTCTCGGGCGGGTTCGCGGCGAGTTCCGCCAGGGCATCCAGTCGACCCGCGGCGACGATCTGGCCGACCGCATTCCGGTTGGCCGGAACGAGGTCGAGCTCCGCGAGCCGAGCGAGCACGGCGGCCTCATCGCCGCCGAGCACCGCGGACATTCCGGTGGGCTCCAGCGCGCAGGCCTTGGCCATTTCCGCACCGCGGATCGCTGCCAGGGTGACCGCCTCATCCGGAGTGATGACTCCGGCGACGGCGGCTGCGGCAAGTTCGCCGACCGAGTGTCCGGCGACGATGGTAGCTGCCGGAAGCGAATTCGAGTCGATCTCCGCGAATGCGAGCAACGCGGCGGCGACGACGAGTGGTTGGGTAACGGCAGTGTCAGTGATCTCCTCGGCCGTCGCGGTAGTACCGAGACGAATCAGATCCAGGCCGGCGGCCTTGGACCAGAGGGCGAGTCGATCTGTCGCGCCAGGGAGGTCGAGCCAAGGCGCGAGCATGCCAGGTGTCTGGGACCCCTGTCCAGGGGCGAACAACGCGATCACTCTCTAAGAGAACACTGTGAGGTAGGCCGCAGGAGATGTCGACGCGAATGAAGCTTTGGGTGCCCTTTTGTGGGAGTCCCACAAAAGGCCACGTGAGTTGTCCGGATCGACCGACCCCCAAGATGCGTTACACGCCGTCGTGACCCATTGCGATGTGAGTTGCCTCTGGGGTAGATGTTGTCGATTCGTTACGGGTTCGTGTCAAACGACCCACTGTGGACGCTATTCGGAGCACATAAGCGTCCCTCGGGTTCATCGGATCACGCCCGGTAACTTCGGCGATCCGCTTGAGGCGGTAGCGAACCGTATTTGGATGGACGTACAGCTGACGGGCACACGTCTCGACAGCGCCACCGCAATCCAGATAGGCCTCGAGCGTGTCCGCCAGCGACGATCCCGCCGCGGCCAACGGAAGCACAAGATACTCGTTCAACGCGTCCACCGCACCTCGATCGCCGAGCAAGGCGCGTTCGGGCAATAGTTCCGTCGCATGCACCGGTCTGGGCGCCCCACGCCAGCCCACAACGGCCTCCATGCCGGCCAGGGCTTCCACCGCACTCGCATGCGCGGCCCCCAGGGTTCGCATGGTCGGGCCGATCACCACCGGCCCGTCGGAGAACACCTCGGCAAGCAGGTCCGCGAGGAACGGCGAGATGAACGAGCTGTCGCCGAGATTCCCGCTGACGACCATCACCAATCGCGATCCCTGCACAACAGCCAGCGCAGCGCGGCCGTGCCGCCCGGCGATGGTGTGCACCGACCCGACCATCCCGACGCCCTGGTCTCCCGGTGGGGTGCCGACCAGCACCGTCGCAGGCGCGGTGGCGTCCCAGTTCAACGTCGCGGCCCGCGACAGCATGTCCGGACCGGTATCGCCGCGCACGACGGCATCGACGACGAGCGCCTCCAGACGCGTGTCCCATGCGCCGCGCGATTCCGCCGCGCTCGCGTACACCGAGGCGGCGGCGAAGCCGAGCTCACGCCCGTACCGCAACACCGCCTCGGTGAGCGCGACGAGCTGCCGGTCGTTTCGCGCGAGCGCGGGCAGCCACTGTTCGAAGAACTCCATGGCCACACGGACCATGTCCACGGTCTGGCGCAGCGTCAGCCGCCGCGCCAGATCCTGTGGAATCACTTGGAAGGCATCCAGACTGAACCTGATGTCGCTGTCGGGATCCTGCAACCACTCCAGGAAGTTCACCACCGCGGTCTGCACCAGCATCTGGACACCCGCGCGCTGCGCGGCATCCAGATCGGTGAAGAAAGGCAACCGATCCTGCATCGACCCCACCGCCTCGGTGGAGAGTCGACCAGAGAACTGCTTCACACGTTTGAGCAACGTGTCGGGTAGCGGGTCTCGGGTTTGCCGGTTCGGGGAGAGCGCGCCCGTCGGCAGATACACCTCATGCTCGTTAGAGCCCTCGGAGATCCGTCGCGGCCGCGGCGGTTTACGGTCCACCATCCAATCGTCCGCTACTCGCCGTCGCTGTCGCCGCTTGCCACCGACTTCGGCGCGGCGTCCACATCATCGATGCGGTATTTCGCCGCTGCCTCGGCCAGTACGGCGGAGTCGATCTTTCCCGTCCTGACGAGTCCGGCCAGGGTTGCGACCACGATGGATTGCGCGTCCACGTTGAACACCCTGCGCGCGGCAGGCCTGGTGTCGGAGAAGCCGAAACCATCGGTGCCGAGAGTGGTGAAGTCACCCGGCACCCACTGGCGGACCTGATCGGGCACCGCACGCATCCAGTCCGTCGCCGCGACGATCGGGCCTTCGACCGATGACAGCACCTGCGTGACGTACGGAACGCCCACCTCGGTACCCGGGTTGCGCAACTTCGCGATTTCCTTGGCGAGCGCCTCCTTGCGGAGTTCGCCCCACGAGGTCACCGACCAGACATCGGCTTGCACACCCCACTCGGCGAGCAGCGCCTGCGCACGCAAACCGTCCGGCACCGTGACACCGGAGACGAGGATCTGTGCGCGCACATCGCCCGCCGCACCACGCTTGTACAGATAAATACCCTTGAGCAGACCGGCGATATCGAGGTCGTCGGGCTCGGCGGGCTGCTGGTAGGGCTCGTTGTAGAGGGTGATGTAGTAGAAGATGTCCTCGCCGCCGAAGCCACCGTTCGGTTTCCCACCATGCGAAACGGCACCCGGTACCGCGCCGGGCCCGGCCTCCGGAGTCCCGCCGCCGTACATCCTGCGCAACCCGTCCCGCACGATATGCGCGAGTTCGAACGAGAACGCGGGATCGTAGGTGACCACGGCCGGGTTGGTCGAGGCCAGCAGCAGTGAGTGGCCGTCGTTGTGCTGCAGACCCTCACCGGTCAACGTGGTTCGCCCGGCGGTTGCTCCGAGCACGAATCCACGCGCCAATTGGTCTGCCGCTGCCCACAATCCATCGCCGGTGCGCTGGAAGCCGAACATCGAGTAGAAGATGTACAGCGGGATCATCGGCTCGCCGTGCGTCGCGTACGACGTGCCCGCAGCGGTGAACGAAGCGGTCGATCCTGCCTCGTTGATGCCCTCGTGCAGGATTTGCCCGGCGGTGCTCTCTTTGTAGGCAAGCATCAATTCCGCGTCGACCGATGTGTACAACTGGCCGTTGCGGTTGTAGATCTTCAACGAAGGGAACCACGAGTCCATACCGAAGGTACGGGCCTCGTCCGGGATGATCGGCACGATCCGCTTGCCGATTTCCTTGTCCCGCAGCAGCTCCTTCATGAGCCGGACCAGCGCCATCGTGGTGGCGACACTCTGCTTGCCCGAACCCTTACGGACGGACTTGTACGCCTCGTCACCCGGAAGTTGCAGAGGCTTTGCTGTGGTGCGCCGCTCGGGCAGGTAGCCGCCGAGAGCCTTGCGCCGATCCAGCATGTACTGGACCTCGCGCGCCTCCATGCCAGGGTGGTAGTACGGGGGCAGGTAAGGATCCTTCTCCAGCTCGGCATCGCTGATCGGAATCCGCTGCAGGTCACGGAAGTCCTTGAGATCCTGCAGGGTCAGCTTCTTCATCTGGTGCGTGGCGTTGCGGCCCTCGAAGTGCTTACCCAGGGTGTACCCCTTGATGGTCTTGGCGAGGATCACCGTCGGCTGACCCTTGTGCGCCATCGCGGCCGCGTAGGCGGCGTAGACCTTGCGGTAGTCGTGACCACCGCGCTTGAGGTTCCAGATGCTCTCGTCGGACATGTCCTGAACCAACGCCTTGGTCCGCGGGTCACGACCGAAGAAGTGGTCGCGGACGTAAGCGCCATCGTTGGCCTTGTAGGTCTGGTAGTCGCCGTCCGGCGTCGTGTTCATCAGGTTCACCAGCGCGCCGTCGCGGTCGGCGCCGAGCAGCGCGTCCCACTCACGACCCCAGACGACCTTGATGACGTTCCAGCCCGCACCGCGGAAGAACGACTCGAGCTCCTGAATGATCTTGCCGTTGCCGCGAACCGGGCCGTCGAGGCGCTGCAGGTTGCAGTTGACGACGAACGTCAGATTGTCCAGGCCCTCCAGCGCCGCGACGTGCGCGAGACCACGCGATTCCGGCTCGTCCATCTCACCGTCGCCGAGGAACGCCCACACATGCTGATCGGAGGTGTCCTTGATGCCGCGATCGCTGAGGTAGTGGTTGAACCGCGCCTGGTAGATGGCGTTCATCGGGCCGAGGCCCATGGACACCGTCGGGAACTCCCAGAAGTCGTTCAGCAACCGCGGATGCGGGTACGACGGCAAGCCGTGGCCGGGTCCGCCGTGGCTGTACTCCTGACGGAAGCCATCCATCCGATCGGTGCTGAGCCTGCCCTCGAGGAAGGCGCGCGCGTAGATGCCAGGCGAGGCATGACCCTGGATGAAGATCGAATCGCCGCCGCCGGAATGATCCTTCCCGCGGAAGAAGTGGTTGAAGCCGACCTCGTAGAGCGCCGCGGAGGACGCGTAGGTCGAAATATGGCCGCCGACACCGATTCCCGGGCGTTGCGCGCGATGCACCATGATCGCCGCATTCCAGCGGATCCAGGCACGGAAGCGCCGCTCCACCTCCTCGTCGCCGGGAAACCACGGCTCGTTCTCGGTGGGAATGGTGTTGACGTAGTCGGTCGAGGTCAAGGCGGGGATGGCGACCCGACGCTCACCGGCACGTTCCAGCAGCCGGAGCATGAGGTAACGCGCGCGGCCCGGGCCTTCCCGGTCGAGCATCTCATCGAACGATTCGAGCCATTCGGAGGTTTCCTCCGGGTCGATGTCCGGTAGGTAGGACGCCACCCCTTCGCGGATCACCCGGACGCGCCCGCCCGCCGCAGTGGCGGGCGATCCGTGCGGATCGCCGCCTAGGGCAGGCGCGGTCTCGGAGTTCGGCACAGCGGGTTTCGCTGTAGCGGAAGAGTGGATCAGGTCGGTCAAATCTGCTCCTCGTACAGGGGGTGGACATGTGATGACGTCTGTTACCCCGGGCGGGCACGCGTGGTCGGCGGACCGCCCGCTTCATGAAAGGTTCGGGCGCACCTCCATCCTTGCGGATGATGTGTCCCAGGTCATCATGTCAGCCTCAAATCCAGTACCGTTCTGCAGGGAACGTGAGTCGAGACCGCCGTAGTACAACCGGAGCGGGGAGGACGATGAAGGTGCTGGACCCACGCGGGTTCGGATTGGTGTGCGCGACCCTTGCGGTGGTGGCCGGAGTGACGGTCGCGGGATGCGCGAATCGGGTAGAGGGAGTTGCGAATCCGAACGCGACCGACCTCGCCGCATACAAGACGGCGGCGGCCTCGTCGTCGGCTGCGGCGACCTCTTCGCGCAAGGCTGCGGCGCAAACAGCCGCCATCAACGAGAACTGCGGGCAATTCCCGAACACCACCGGCGTCGGCGTCTCGAAGTATAACGACTTCATCAACGCACACGACTCCAACGCGGCCGACTACGCGAGCCGTCGCGATGACGCGAGCGCGACTCTCGACGAGGCGGCCAACAAGGTCGAGGCCGGAGTGAACTCCGCGAGCGACTCGCTGCCGCCGGATCTCGTCGCGAAATTTACCGAGTACGTCAGCGCCGCACGGCTGCTTGCCTCGGAGACCCGCAAGATGACCTACACCGCTCCCGTCGGGCCGCTCAACGACGCAAGCAAGCGGGTCAACGACGCCCGCAACGCTGTCCGCGACGCCTGCCCGAAGCGCTGAACGGAGGGAGGAAACCGGCTCGCGACGATCTTGTCACACGACATTCGGTCGGTATTTCGTCCGATCAGCTTGCGCTCGAGCCGATAACCATGTTCGCTTGCAACCAACCTTATTGTCTGGAGTTGAGGAGGACACCACCGTGGTCGCCGCGGCGGACGCGCAGAACTACGCTCAGAAGCTTGGCATCATTCACGGCTTGGTTGTCCAAGAATTAGGCTGGGACGAGGACACCAACGACGACCTGCGAGCCGAGATCGAGGAAACTATCGGCAGCGAGCTGCTCGACGAAGACTCCGATGAGGTCATGGACGTCGTGCTGCTCTGGTGGCGCGACGGTGACGGGGATCTGGTGGATGCCTTGATGGAAGTCACCGGACAGTTGTCGGACGAAGGATTCGTCTGGGTGCTCACCCCGAAGACTGGAAATTCGGGGCATGTCGATCCCAGCGAGATCGCCGAGTCGGCACCGCCGGCGGGCTTCACGCAAACCTCGGCAATCAGTCTCGGGGAGTGGGCAGGCAGTCGACTGGTGCAGCCGAAAGCGCCCTCGAAACAGCGCTGACCGGTCTTTCACTATGGTTTGAGCCGGGTGGCCTTCGCGCCGCCCGGCTCATACCCGACTCGATGGAGGTTTCGCATGCCACTTGAGGTTGGCCCGCTCGAGGTCGGCTCTGTCGCGCCAAATTTCACACTCAAGGACCAGAACAATCAGGAAGTCACGCTGTCGGACTTCCAGGGCAAGAAGAACGTGCTCATCGTCTTCTACCCGCTCGCCTTCACCGGGATCTGCCAGGGCGAGCTGTGCAAGGTCCGCGACGAGCTACCGAAGTTCCAGAACGACGACGCCGAGATCGTCGCGATCTCCGTCGGCCCACCACCCACCCACAAAATCTGGGCAGCCGAACAGGGCTACGTCTTTCCGCTCCTGTCCGACTTCTGGCCGCACGGAGCCGTCGCCCAGAGCTACGGCGTCTTCAACAAGAAGTCCGGCTACTCCAACCGAGGCACCTTCGTCGTAGACAAGACCGGAATCATCCGTTTCGCCGAGATGAACGGCCCCGGAGAGCCCCGTGACCAGGCGGCTTGGGAGAAAGCCCTCGCCGCGCTAGATTCATAACTCGTTGCCGTCGGATCTCCGGCGAGCAAGGGCGTATAGCTCAGCGGTAGAGCTCTGGTTTTACACACCAGCGGTCGGGGGTTCGATCCCCTCTGCGCCCACAGACGAAGATGCAGGTCATTGCCTGTTTCCGTCCACCTCGTCCCCCACAAGTGCCCCGCCGCGCAAGCTGATCTTGCCTAGAACTTGCCAACAGGTCGGCGAACTAGGTTCCGGTCGCCTCGGTTTCGTCGTCGAACAGGGCCGCGCCCGCCGCCTCCAGCGCTTCGGGGTAGACGTGGCCGTACACCCGCAGCAGCACGGCCGGATCATGGCCGAACTCGGCCGTAGCCGAAGCAGCGCTGCCGGGCATGCTGTGGCACCCTCGCCTGGAAGCGACCACCGAAGTCGCCGAGGTTCGCGTACTACGCTGCACCGCGCCGACTTCGAACATCCGGGAGCGCATCAAACAGCGCATCGAAACCAACCCGAACCGCCGCGCCCGAAGCGACGAGCTGCTGGAGTCGGTCGACACCGGCAGCTCATTTGAAGAAGACTTCGACCCTGCCATCGGTGAACTGGCCACGCTGACCGTGGACACCACGCACGGCCACCAACCCGGACTCGTGGCCATCTCCCGCCTCGCGACCCGGCCAGACCCCGGCGACGTCTTCGAGACCTGAACGCCGAACCGTGCTAGACGTGCGTCGGGCCCGGGAGCGTGCGAGCGGTGATCATTTCGCGCGGGGTTTGCTGATGGCGTCTTTGGCGCGGTCCATCATGGCCGCGAATGGTCCGACGAGCAGATTCGCGCTGGCGGACTCGACGCCGGGGTGCGGACGTGTCGGCGCCATGGCTTCGGCGAATTTCACCGCGGTGCGTAGGCGCTCGAGCTCGTCGGGTTCCAGTTCGGAACGCAACCGGTTGAACTCCTCGTGCTCCTCGTGTTCGGCGTGCGCGAGTACCCCGTCACGCAGGGCCGCAAGCTTGGCGTCGAACTCGGGTGAATCGATGTCGACCGCTTCGATGTCGGCGAGCTGACGCTTGGCCTTGTTCTCTTCCTCGAGACGCGCCGCGATGATGTCGGCGCCGTCGTGGACTTCTCGCCGGAAGCGCGGGTGGATGATTTCTTCCTCGGCGGTTTCGTGGACTGCCAGCAAGCGGCGCAGTTCGTAGAACTTCTGCTCCCGCTGTTCGGTGGTGGGGGCCTGCTGGACCTGGGCGAACAGTTCGCGGATGCGCGCGTGCTGTTCGATCAGGAACGTGACGACATCATCGGTGGTGTTGATCGACGTTGCTTCCACGATTGCCTCCTCGGGCAAGTAGTACGGTCAGCGCTGATTGCGCTGCTGCGGGCTTACCCCTGGAAGGGGACAGCAAACTCATCGCAACTCGGGGAAGCGATTCCGCCGGGCAGTCGACAGAGTCGATGGCTGTTCCGAAAGGGGCTCTCGCGGTGATCGGCGCAGACCAGCCCGGGTGCTCACGCCAACCGGAGCCGAGCAGCCAGGCCCGCGCCGGGCCGGGTATCCGATCGACTACTACTCGACGCCGACGACTTCGACATAAACCGAATCAATAAGGCCCACATGTCTTTCGGGCTCAGCGCTCACCGCTGTCTCGGCGCGCCACTGGCTCGACCAGAAGCCAGCATCGCGCTGCCCGCACTGTTCGGCCGATTCCCGAACATGCGCCTGGCCATCGACGATCCGACACAACTGGGCACCGTCAACAGCTTCATCTCCAACGGACACGCCACCCTCCCTGTCCACCTCGCATGAACCTCGCCGCTGCGAATCGCCGAGCGGTTCGCAGCAGCCATCACCTCCACACACAATCGAAGACCTCGCCTGCCGCCACGTCGCCGGGCAATTCACGCTGCGCCAACACGACCTCACCAAACCGCTACACCAGCCGACTGGGGACATGGCCCACACCCACCCAGTCGAACACGAGACCCTGACCCGGCAACCTGGCTTCATCGCCTATCGCATCGCCAAGCCGCCTTCGGGCGACAGCACGATCAACGACGATGCCTGAAGTGCCAGAATGCGCTATGGCCAATTCCCCTAGAGCGCCGGTGATCACGGTCGTATCCGGCCCGCCCGGATCGGGTAAGTCGACGCTCGCCCACGCCCTCGCTGCCGACATCGGCGTCCCAGCGATCATCCGCGATGAAATCAAACAGGGCATGGTCCTGGCCACCACCCCACCACGCGACACCGGATACGACGATCTCAATATCCCCGCCCTGCACGCCTTCTTCGACGTTCTGACCGTGCTGGCTCGTGCCGGTGTCAGCGTCGTCGTGGAAGCCGCGTTCCAGGACAAACTCTGGCGTCCCAACCTGATGCCGTTGGCCGAGTTCGCCGAGATCCGCATCATCCACTGCAGCGCGCCCCAACCGGTCCTGCACGACCGCATCACCCACCGCGCCGAAACCAACCCCCACCGGCAAGCACACAACGACGGCGACCTCCTCGCAGCGATCGCCGCCGGCACACACACCGCCGACGCATTCGTGCCGGTGAGCATGGATGGCGCGGAACTGACCGTCGACACCACCGACGGCTACCAGCCCGGCCTCGAAGCGATCGCGCAATTCATCACCCAACCTGGCCGGGGCGCTGCCTGACCTATAAAGGAATCGCCGCCGACCGCTACTGGAATCTTCGGTTGAACGCGGACCCGACGGCGCGGACCGCCGTCGACTGCGCGACATGGATCGCCAGGCACATCGACCCGACCACGCCGCGGTGATCCGCGAAAGATGGGGCCTCGGACACGGATCATCACCCGAGAGGCGCTACAGCCGCTGAGGGAGGTCACCAAGGCGACAACGGAGCTGCTGACCGCGGGCACCGACCCCGCCACCGCGTGGTTCGTGACGTTGTTCCTGGCCGGGCAGCGGCGCGTGGCGTTCCTTTTCGACGATTTGTCCTCGCTGCTGGCCTCGCCGATCGCTAGATGACTGATTCCAAGGGAGCAGTGGTCGTAGGCGGTCAGCGACCTGTGGGCGGGTGCGCCGGTCTTGTCGTTATGCCAGATGACGGCGGTGAGTACGACGAGGCGTTGTAGGACGCGGACGGTGACGCCGGCGACGGTTCGGCCGCCGTGTCGTTCCAGGTCGAGTTGGCTTTTGAGGGTCTGGTTGATCGACTCGATGGCTTGTCGTAGCGGTTTGAACAGCGCGGATCCCAGGCGTTCGGGTTCGCCTTTGCGGGCCGGGCGCAGCAGCCGTAGTCCGGCGTCGGCGAGTTCGGCTTCGAAGGCGGCGCCGAAGTGGTTCTTGTCGCCGATGAGGGTCTGTCCGGGTCGGTCGGTGACCAAGTCGGGGTCGGCGTGCAGGATGCTCATGAGGGTTTCGCGTTCGTCGGCCTTGGCTCCGGTCAGAGCGAATCCGATGGGCAGTCCGCCGAGGGTGGCGATCAGTTGCAGGCGTAGGCCCCAGAAGTAGCGGGAGTGGGAGGCGCAGTACCCGTATTCGGCCCATCCGGCCAGGTCGGGGCGTTTCACCGTCTCACGGGAGCGGCCGCATTCGACCGGCGTGGAGTCGACCACCCACACGTCGTCGGTCCATAGCGTCGTGTCGGCGGAAAGCGCGCGGATCACCGCTTGGATCAGCCCGGCGGCCTTGCGTAGACGCTTGTTGTAGCCGGGTTGCTTCGGCAGGTAGCGGAACAGGTGTTGCAGGTGCTCATGGGCGTACCGCAGCCAGCGGTGTTCGGAGATGAAGCCCAGCAACGCCTGCATCACCGCCAGGGTGACCAGTTCGGCGGCGGTCGCCACCGATCGAATCCAACGACACGCCTCACATCTGGTGCAGCGCAACACTTTTCGGATGTCGCGGCTATCGATTCGCCTGTTTCTCGATCGACTCTCGCATCACCTCGAGCCCGCGCCGGATGCGGGGTCGGACCTCCTCGACCACGTCGTGGGGCAGCACGTCGGTGATCCACACCAGGCGGGCGCGGCCCTCAGACTCGGGGAACACCTGGAACGACGCGTGATGATGCCGCACCGGCAGACTGAAACCCTCCACCGCCGAATACGCCATGCGCCGGGCGGCGTCGTCGACCGTCACGATCAACTCCCGCACGACCGCACCGGAAGGCATGGTGAGAAAGCGGACGTCGCCGTCCATGCTCGTGTCGAGCACGTAGCCGGGCAGCAGCCTCTCATGCACAGCGCCGACGTCGCTGACCGCGGCCCACACAAGCTCGCAGTCCGCGTTCACCACCGTCTGCTCGTAAATCGTTGCCACTGCCCGACCTCCACTCCCAGCGCCGAAAGCAACCGTACTCGCCGCCGTCCACCCCTCGGAATCAATCATCTAGAAGTCTCAGCGCGCGAGTGCCGCTTCCGCCGTGGTACCGCCAAACATTTGGAGATTCCGGCTTATATGAAAGTCACCGGTTGGACGGGCTGGATGATCACTGGCCGTAGTCTGCCGGAGGTGCCGGGCCGGGGCTGGCTCGTGAGATTCCTGCCGCCCCGTGGGGTTGGCGGGAAGGAACGCGGTAGATGGTCGTGATCGGAGTCGACCCGCACAAATCCAGCCATACGGCAGCGGCGCTGGAGTCGAGCACCCACGCAACGCTGGACACGATTCGTATCGAGGCGAAGCTGCCGGAGTACCGGCGACTGCTGAAGCGCGCGCGGCGATTCCCCGAGCGCCGATGGGCGCTGGAAAATGCGTGTGGTCTGGGTCGGCATCTGGCCCAGTGGCTGATTACCCAGGGCGAGATCGTCACCGATGTTCCGGCCACAGCCACTGCGCGTGTGCGGGAGCTGTCACGGGGCAGCCGCCGCAAGAACGACACCCTGGATGCCGCCGCGGCAGCCTGCGTGGCCGCATCGCACGGCGACGCCTTTCCCGTGGAGGCTGAAGGGTCGAACACGGTCCTGCGGATGCTCGGTGAACGCCGGACCAACCTCACCGGGCAACGCACCCGAACAGTCAACCAGTTGCACGACATCCTGCGGGAGTTGCCGCCAGGAGACATGTCGACCGATCTGACCGCTAGCCAGGTCGCTGAGGTGCTGCCACGTCTTCGTCCCTCGTCGCCGGTGGAACGTGCTCGCAAAGAACTCGCCGCGATCCCGCGGGAAATTCGACCGGGTAGGTCCTCCCGAAGTCTGCGGACTCGCTAACCGCAGTCCACGCGAGGTCGCTGTCGAGCTGGGTGCGGTTGAACGATGCCGCGAGCCGACTGGCGTCGGCTCCGAGCGCGAGGTTGTGCGGCAAAGTCTCGCTTCGCGACAGGCGAACGAGGATGGCGGCGGCACGGTCCGGGTCCCCTGCCTGCAGCGACGACCCGGTGGTGCCCGCGTCGGCGTATCGCTGAGCCAGACCGGCGTATTCGTCCGGCACTTCGGCGATGGCCATCGACGCGCCTGCCCAATCGGTGCGGAAGCCGCTGGGCTCGACTACCAACACCCGGATCCCGAACTGTTCGGTCTCGGCGCGCAGCACCCGGCTGAACCCATCGATGGCGAACTTCGCCGCCTGATACGACGCGATCCCGCCGGACCCGCCGACCCGGCCGCCGATCGAGGAGAACTGGATGATGAGCCCACCGCCCTGCGCGCGCAACACCGGGATCGCTGCCTTCGACACGTGGTAGACGCCCCAGAAGTTGGTCTCGAACTGGGTGCGGAAGTCAGCTTCCGCCGCCGTTTCGATGGGGGCGACATTCGCGTAGCCGGCGTTGTTGACGATGACGTCGATCCGGCCGAACACACGACGCGCCTCCTCGAGGGTTTCCTGGACGGCCGCCGCATCGGTCACGTCGAGGCGAAGGGGAAGGATGCGGTCGCCGAACTCCACAACCAAATCGGCGAGTTGCTCTGGTCGGCGGGCCGTCGCAGCGACGGTATCGCCGTTTTCGAGTGCGGCGCGTGTGAGGGCGCGGCCGAACCCGCGGGTGGAGCCGGTGATGAACCATGTCTGTGTCATGAATTTAGTACAACACCGTTTTGTTAATAACGCAACAGCGTTGCGCTACCATGGGGACGTGACAGGACAGCAGTTCACCCGTGCCCGGAGCGAGTCGGCCAAGCAACAGCGACAGGCTGCGATCACCGATGCCGCGCGCGGACTCGCCGCGTCGCGGGGAATCCGGGAGATCACTCTCACCGATATCGCGGCAGCGGTCGGCATGCACAAATCGGCGATGCTGCGCTACTTCGAAACCCGCGAGGAAATCTTTCTCCACCTCACAGCGGACGGCTGGCGAGAGTGGTCGGCCGACGTGCGGGCCGCTCTCGCCACCATCGAACCGGGCGATGCGGATGCCGTTGCCGGGTTGCTAGCCCGAACGCTGGCCACCCGCGGCATGTTCTGCGACCTCCTCGCGCAGGCGCCGCTCAATCTGGAGCGGCGCGTATCTGTCGACGCCGTCCGGGATTTCAAGACCGTCACGCACGCCGAACTCGACGCGATCGTGACAGCGATCCAACGCGTTCTGCCAGCACTGTCCGCATCGAACGGCGTTGACCTGATCGCCGCGATCACTGCCATGGCCGGAGTGTTCTGGCAAGTCGCAACCCCCGGCCCGGAGATCGCTGAGTTCTACCTGACCGACCCGCTTTTGGGCCATGCCGTCCTGGATGTCGAGCCCCGCCTGCGTCGGATCACGGGCTACCTACTGCACGGCATCGAGACGTCCGAGAAATAGGCGCACCGGCACGATCATGTCATTCGTTAGCGTGGATATCGAGGTCGACACAATCTAGCCACCGAACTGCCGGTGGCCTTCACCTTGAACGGGTACATCACATATCCGGGTGGCTGACCTCTCCACACACTTCACCGCTCTGTCCGGTCGAAGTCTGCCTCGGCACGTTCGCGACGCACCGATTTCGGTCGCGCTGACCCGCGAACGCGAGGCCTGGTGGCATTGACTCCTTCTCACGCCTGCCTCTCGTCTCGTAGCGGGTACTTCTGTGCATTCCTGCATGTGGCCGTGGTCGGTTGCGTCGTTCTGCTCAGCTGATCCGCAACCTCTCACCAAAAGGCGGTTCATCTCCGAGGGCGCCTCGGTGCCCGGCGTCAATTGGAACACAATGCGCACACAATCGAGAGTCTCCTCGTGGCCGCTAGATGATTGATTCCAAGGCATGTGGTGGTTGCCGGTAGCGGTGGCCGTTACGTCCGGTTCTGGGTGAAAGTTGTTGCCGGGGACGCGCATTCGATGCGAGATGTGGGCGAGGGTGCCGAAAGATCCAGGTTGTGAGCAATGACATCGGTCTTGGGAGCGACCATGAACATCTTTGCCGCCGTCGAGCAGGTCCAGCCCTGCTCGACGATCAACCGGGCGAGCCTCAAACGTGCACGCGGGGTCAAAGTGGCGTTAGCGTGGACCACGAAGGCCTCCTGGGTGTGAAGCGGTTACTCGACATCTCCACTTCACAACCGGAGGCCTTCGCCTGTCAGCAACCAGGCCGTGTCGTCACGAACCCGAGACAACCTCCCTGGACATCACACCTAGAACCCAAGAGACCGGGGCGGGGTCGACTCGTCCGGCCGATCCAGGTCAGGCCATCCGAGCCCGTTCGGGTAGCTCGAGGCGGGCACGGACGAAACGTGCGACTCGTCCGAGTGCCGCCCTGCCCTCGGGCAGATCGGGGAAGATGCTCATGAACGCGTGCACCTGGCCGCGCCACAGCTCCAGTGAGTTCGACACCCCGGCCGCGGTGAGCCGGCGCGCCATGAGTTCGCAGTCGTAGCGCAGGATCTCGTCCTCGGCGGCGATCAGCAGCGCGGGCGGCAGGCCCGCCAGCTCGCCGTTGACCGGCGACAGCATCGGATCGAGCGTGCCATCGACCTCGGCGCCGATCCGGACCACCGCCTCGAGCGCCGACAGCGGGATAAAAGGATCCCGTTCGATGTTCACGTAATCGCGCTTGGCGGCGTAGTCCAGATCGAGCAGCGGGCTGAGCCCGACCAGCCCCGCTGGAACGGGCAGTCCGGCGTCGATGGCGCGCAACGCGGTGGCGAAGGCCAAGTAGCCACCCGCCGAATCGCCCGCCAAAACGATTCGCGCTGGATCCGCTCCGTGCTGCAGCAGCCAGCGATAGGCGCTCAGGCAGTCCTCGACCGACTCCGAAATGCGGCGTCCCGGCAGCTGGCGGTAGCCGACATTGACCACCGGCAGCCCGGTGCTCCGGGCCAGACTCGCCGCGACAGGACGATGCGTGTCGAGCCCACAGACCGCGAATCCGCCACCGTGCATGTAGAGCACCACGCCGTGGCGCAACGCCCTCGCGGCGCCGGACGGACGGATAATCTCCATACCGAAGCCGTTCAGCGTCACCCGTTCCCGATCAATGCCGTGCGGCCGCGGCCGCAACCAAGCCAGCCCATCGATCACGGCCGCGCCGATCGGAATGGTCGCCGGCGTGATCGGCACGGAACGTAGGATCGGCCGCACCACCCCGAGGCAGGTTGCCCACAGAACCCGCGCTGCTGCGCTCGGTCCATCCGGATTCACCACGATGCTTGCGTTCTGCGGGACACCCGCACCTGGTCGGGCCGCAGCAGCGCCTCGCGATTGTGTCTCCTCCGGCCCTCCGGGTTCGCCGACCCTGCTCGCAGTCATCGTTCGCCGACCGCTTCAACCAAAATTTCGACAGGGTTGATTACCGGCCGATACTCATCGATCAAGTCATATTGCCTGAAAGTCGATACGATGCTGGCACCGCCGAACATATCCGCGCTCCGGTCCAATTTAGCTTTCGATACGACGACCTCCTTCACAAGATCGCCTATCACAGTTCTGTGATATTTCTATCACAGTTCTATCACAGTGGGCTATACGGACCGGGCCCCGCGGTACTGGCTGGACTTGCTCATGCCTCTGACCTGGACGGGATGGACGTGGCGCTACCTGCTGGACGGTACGGCGCGCTTTTACACACCAGCGGTCGGGGGTTCGATCCCCTCTGCGCCCACTTAATAGCAAAGCCGCAGGCCGATGACCTGCGGCTTTGCTGTTGTGTGGCATTGCACGAACACCTTGCGGTGGTTCGGAGCAGCTTGTCCCGAGCCGTAGGGGGTCCTCGAGGCTCAACGCACTCCGGGCCGAGGGGTAATGCACGGTCATAGCCGATGAGCGATGCTGCCGGATATGAAGGAGCGAGGACGAAGTCGGCGAACCGCCGAGGGTTGTCGTGGGGTTTTCACGCGAATCGGGTGAAGAGGGATACGAGGTTCGGGTCGGCGAAGGAGACAACTCCGGTGACGGCGTTGCCGGCGATGGTGAGCACAACGATTCCGTAAGGGTGGTATGTGTCGCCGTTGCGGCGGAATGCGATTGCGGCGGGCTGACCGTTGGCCCGGGTGGGCAGCATGCGCCAGTCGCCCGGGGCCCCCAGTATGTGCCGGCGCAGGAATGGGACGCATCCGGCACGACCGGCGAACCAGGTCCGGATCGTGGTGGCCTCCAGAGAGGCGTCCTCGCTGAGCAACTGCTCGAGGGCGGTCGCGTCGGCCGCGGCGAATGCGGCGACATATCGCTCCAGCAACGCCCGTGCCTGGGGATGGTGCACATCTGTCGGCTGGTCGGCGTCCGGGTCGAGTTGTCTGAGTTTGGTACGCGCACGCTGCAGGGCGCTCTTCACCGCCGGTGTAGTCGTGTCAAGTATGGCGGCCACTTCGTGGGCCGGGAAGGCTAGCACGTCTCGCAGGATCAGGACCGCACGCTGGGGTGCGGACAGATTCTGCAGGCATGCGATGAGTGCCAGCCGCACTCCCTCGCGCGCGACGATGGTTTCGGCGGGATCGCCTGTCGGCGAGCCGATCATGGCATCGGGCACCGGCTCCAGCCACGCCGTCCGCGTCTCGACGAGGACCGGCGGGGCCAGCGGATCGGACTCGGCGTCGCCCAGGCCGCTGGGCAGCAGCCGGTTACGCTGCCGCTGCAGCACCTTCAGGCAGGCGTTGGTGGCTATCCGGTAGAGCCAGACGCGCAGCGAGGATCGTCCCTGGAACTCGTCGAATCCTCGCCAAGCGAGCAGATATGTCTCCTGAACGAGGTCTTCGGCATCGTGAACCGATCCGAGCATGCGATAGCAGTGGGGCAGCAGCTCACGCCGAAACGGTTCGGTCTGCTGTACGAAACTCGTCTGATCGGCCACCCTGTCCTGATCCCTTCCGCGTGACGCCGTGTCGACTCAGATCATGCGTCCCAGAAACGCCGCGAGTCGGTCCGCGCTGCAGGCTTCGTCTGTGGCATCGATGACGAGTCCGAAGAACGCGAGGCCGTCCGGTCCGCGCAATTCGTCGGAGATCTCCACGCGTGCCCGGGTGAGTAGGTCTGCCGCCAAATCCGGTTCGAGGTCGCTGGTATGCCCGATCGATCGGGCGAGATCCCAGCCGTGGATGAACTGTTCTCGTGCGGCCAGGCCCAGCAGATCGGCCCCGGAGTAATCGCCGATCGGCAGCGCGAACTGCTTGTCGAGCACCTCCTCGGCCCCGAACGCCTTGACCAGCATCCCGATACTACGGCTGTAGGCCTCTACGAAGTTCCCTCCTGCGAAGTCCTCGTCGGCGGTGGCGTCCTCCGACGAGACGGTTTGGGCCGCCCACCTCGCAGACCCCACAAAATGGTTGATCAGCGCCGCCACGTCCCACGACGCGCACGGCGTCGGCAAGCCCAACTGGTCACGCTGGACTTTCGCCAGGACGGCCCGAGTGCTCTCGAGCGCCCGGCGAAGCTGTTCGAAACCGATGATCACCTGCTGATCCATTGACGATCTCCTCACTACATGTCGAAGAGGCACTTCGCCTCCAACATGTAGATCCGACTGCTGGACGAAAGGAATCGCCGCCCTGGCCTTCGGAGTCATCGTCGACCGCCGCCCGACGCCATCCGGCGGGTACCGACAGGCTTGATCTGGACTTCGGGCCCAACCGCTGCCAGAGAGTTCGAGTTGTGAAACGTTAGGCCCACAGACGGAGATGCA
Organism: Nocardia arseniciresistens; assembly: GCF_046764875.1. Lineage (NCBI taxonomy): Bacteria > Bacillati > Actinomycetota > Actinomycetes > Mycobacteriales > Nocardiaceae > Nocardia > Nocardia arseniciresistens. Next base: position 189,770 of record NZ_JBKORD010000018.1, on the reverse strand, counting down.
GGCAGAAGCATTTGCTCGGGGCTCGCAGTTTTGCCCCACGTGAATGTTGTGGGGCAAACGTGGGGCACGAAGCGCGACACCGCTAGACCCGCGCCTTGGGTCCGTACAAGCGCAGTGCCGCCGACCGCAGGACCAACCGGCAGCATGTGTGATCGAGGTCGACCACAGCGCAGCTCGACACCGGGAGGGTGCAGCGTGACTGGACGACAGCCCATCCCCGCCAGTCTCGCACGCGAACTGATGCTCGAGTCCGGCTATAGGTGCGCAGTGCCGACCTGCCGGACTGTGGAGCCCCTCGACATCGAGCACATTGATGAGTACGCCACCGTCAAGAAGCACGAGTTCTCCAACATGATCGAGCGCACCTCGATCACCACACACGACTCTTCGATCGTGGTTACCTGGCGGTAACGAAGCTCGGCTGCAAGAGATTTGGATCGAACCGGTTCGTAGTGAGGGGTATCTATCTGCGAACCGGCTCGAATTGCGTGCGCGCGAGCGACACCTGGCCGCGGTTGCCCTCGTGCAGCGGCGCAGCCGGGCCCGCAGCCTGCCGTGCGTGAGCCAGCGAGGCCGACACCGACACCTATGCCCCCATGAATGGGAAGTCCCGATAACCATCAGGGCAGAGGACCATCATACTACCGCCCCGTAGCAGATGGTCTGCTCACCCGATGCTGCTACCGGCTTCTGTATTGTCCCGCTGAAAGGTATGGAGTCCAGATGCATTCCCTGTCGACTGTTCGCGAGGTAGCGGACCAGATAGTCGAACTCGGTCTTGTCGATGCGGCGGTGATGGTGTCGGAGCTGGACCCGGAGGATTTGGACTATACGTTGGATGACTTCGGCGCCACCGAGTCTCAGGCTGTGCTGCTCTTACTCGACTACTTGAAGGTTCGATACAGCACGGAATACAAGACCTTCCGCCACGCGTGTGAGAACGACGCAGGGGTGTACCGAGAGGAACTGGCGCGGATCGCCGCCTGTGGACGCGGGTTGTTCACCATCACGGAGGTGGAGCTGGTCGACACGGCCGACGGTGATCATCTGCTGCGATTCCGCTGCAATGGACAACCGCACGAGTGGCCGATCGCGCATGGGCCGGACGAGAAATTCGACGCCCAACAGGTATTCTGCTGGTCCGTGGGAGAGTTGGTGCCGCCCGGCTCGCCTGCGCGATGGTGCACTGTGGACCCCGACGATCCCGATGTGACCTCGGAAGCATTTTTCGGGGACCCGGCGGCTCTGAATGCGCTCGGCGGGCCCTTCGGCCTTCTATTCGAGCCAATAGAGACGACCCCCGGCGAGCCCAGTGCTGCCGAGGTCGAGCACCTCCAAAGCTGGCTGCGGACGCGGCAAGCGGGGTTTGCGAACTGGACCGCAACATACGGCGACGGGATAATCTGGGATCATTCTCCGGAGTCGTTAGAAGCGTTGGGCACCATCGTGTTACGCCGCACGCCGACACTCGATGCCCTGGTCGATCCGGCGAACGCGGATTTCGTCGAGGGCGCAAGCTGGTATACCGGCGAGGCGTTGCTCCGGGTCAAGGGCGGTCGATGGTTTTATCGCGATGGTGATCCCGAGGTCAATCTGTTCGATGGCTATCCGTTCGTCGAACAGGACGGGTCCCGCGCGAACAACGCTGTGCCATATCGGGCGCTACGGCTGCTGATCAAGCGCGGAGATCCGGGGCACATTCGCAAGCGATACGACGACTTCTCCGCGTAATCGAGAACCCTCCCGCTCGACCGACCGCCGCAGCGGGCCTATCAGATCGAACACATGGTCCGCCGCCATCCACCGGTCCATGTCGGCGATCGCCCACTCCGAGCACTCGTCGGCCTCCACCGAGATGCTGTGGGGCACCGCCTTACGGAAAGCCCCGGAACGCCAGCGGCACGTCGTCAGCGACCACAGAGTGCACCTGCACAGCCGCTCATGAAACCATCAGCACCGCAACAACGCTCACCAATCACCCGAATCGGTCGCTCAGACCCCAGCCCGGCTTAGCGCGACTTTTCGCGCCACTGGACACCACATGCCGTATTCGCCGTCGTGATCGACGACGATTCGGCCCATCGGACACGGCGCGTTGATCCGATACGTCGACAAGGGTTACGAGTGGACACGTCTTTAGGGACGCCACACCAACACCTAGACGTTCAGTGCCGAGAATCGAGCATTGGGCTTGGGCGAGGAGACCCTCTACGGCCATGCCCACCAATGGGTTCCGATCGCTCACTCCATCGACGCCGGTATCTTGTTCGTCGAGCACCGCCCCGGACCGACCTACGGTCACGTCATCGAATTGGGTATCGGCTCAGGCGATTTCGAAGGCACCCTGTGGGCCGACACGCTGCTCGAATTCTTCGACGCCCTCACACACTCCCTCGACACCCGCACCCCCTTTCACGACTGGGACTGGGACTGGAACGAGTGAATCCTCCCCGAGGGACCCCGAAGGTGATTTTCCGACTGGGCGGGCATGCTGCGTTGGTGGTTGACCGCGGAGGAGGGCGGACTGCAAGGCCCTGCGCTGGTCTGTTGCGAGCTGATCGAACATCACGACCAGGTTCCACGGACACGCCGGATGACGCTGAGCAACGGCGCGGTTGCGGACGAGACGATCATCTACCAGAACGATCGAACCCGGCGGATTTCATACCTCGGGCCGACGGCCGTACCCTCAGTCGCAGTTGTCAGGGTGATGGTCGGCGCGCGTACGTGACGAAGCGCAGGATCCATTCGAGCGGTCCGTATCTGTGTCGGCTCATCCACCACGTGCTGGTCACGAGCTGGCTGCCGAAGATTGCGAAGGCGATCAGGATGACCACGGGTGGCGCTATTCGCCCGACGAGGCCGAATCCGCACCCGGTAAACACCAGAACGCAGATCACCGATTGGCCGATGTAGTTGGTCAGCGCCATCCGTCCGGCCGCGGCAAAGCTTCGTGCCAGCCGAGTTCCTGTGCGGGAGTGCACCAACTGTAGCGCGGAAGCACCGTAGGCCGCGGCGAGCAACGGCGCCGTCAGGAGTCCGACCGCCATCGTTCCGGCGTTGCGGGTACCGCCGCCGGATGCGAAGACCAGCGCTCCAGCCAGCCCGACCGGGTATCCGAACCACTGGATTCGCCGCAGCAGATGCACGTACCGATCGAGGTCGGACAGCACACGATGCCGGCCCGCCGCCAGTCCCACCAGGAACGCGGACAGTGCAAGCGCTGCCTGACCGGCGTTACTTACCAACTGCGCGGGGACCAATCGCAGATGCTCGGCGACGACGCTGCCCGGGCCACCACGGAACGCATCGGTGGTCCGAGCACCCTCGATCACCGCCTCGGCGGAATCGGCGGCCACAGGGTTCCCAACCAGTAGCACGATCACAGCAACCGCAACGGTCAGCATGAGCGCGCTGACGAGGGCGGCGGTCGTAGAGACTTTCCTGAGCGCGAGCAAAATCAGTCCGAGTAGTGCGTAGGTAGTGAGGATGTCCCCGTGGAACAGCAGAACGGCATGCAGAACCCCTAGGACGAAAAGCCCACCGAGACGGCGTAGGAACCGGGGTGTGAACCTGGCGTCCGCTCGTGCCGCGGAGTCCATCTGCAACGTGAAGCTGTAGCCGAACAGGAAGGAGAACAGCAGGTAGAACTTCGTATCGATGAGGAAGGCGGTCAGCCACGTCGTCGCACTGTCCAGTCGAGAAGCATAGGTCGGATCGGCGGCAAGATGAGCTGGGTAGCCGGACGCGAAGTACACGATGTTGGCGACGAGAATGCCGAGCAGAGCGAAACCACGCAACGCGTCGATCTCGGCGATGCGATCACTCCGGCCCGTGCGAACGCCGGTCACGTTCAACGTGGCAGCGGGTGTCGCCCCGTGGTGGTATCGCCACATCGTAGCTCCCTCGATAGTCGTCGACCGTGCCGGAATCCGACGCTATTGATTCGGAGTGGTTCAGCGCATCGTGCTATCGACCCAGACCCCTGCGATACCCCGGTACGAGTCGACGGTCACTCGTGATACCAGCGACCGAGCCGGGATAGTGCCGACAAGTTCAGGGAGCTGCGTGGTGGCCCGGCTCACAGAGGTGCCCCACGGCCCGTACTGCGCGACTCGGCTTTCACCTGATCTCGGACGCCGTCCTTGCCCCGGACTTGCGGGCGATCCGCGCGTGAAGACCGTCCTCGGATTGGACGCCTGGCCACGCTCCGCGATGCGCCGCACACTCACAGCCCGGTTAGGTTGTGCCGATCGACCAGAGCCGAGGAGATGGCCACCGGGTACTCGGGCGGCCCTATTTCCGGAACCGCCAAGGCCTTGGCCGCGGTGGGAGCTCGTACGATTCCGGTAACCCCCGTCGAACAAATTCCGCGCGGTGAAATTTTACGTAATTCAAGGCTGCTTGGGCCGGCTTCATCGCCACGTAAGTGACGAAAATTAGAATTAGGACGACAATAAAGCCCAGCAGTAGAAACATCCCTGACGCCGACGACGCCAGGGAGATAAGGGCAAAAATGCTGCCTGCCAATGCGCCATAAAGCAGGTAGCTGGCCATTAATAGGCGCCAATCTCGAGGAACCTTATAGATCGCCGCCATCTCCGTCGCATGACGTCCAACCTGGTCGAGAAGCACTGCACGCTGTCCAGGAAATCGGTCTCTATCAAGGTCCTTCACTAGGTCAAGTAGTTTCTTGATTCGCCAGCCTCGGTAAACGCCGCTACAGCGGGCAATCCCCTGGCCGCGCAGGCAACGATAAGGCCACAAAATCATCGTCGCCGCGCTGGTTCACGCGGCCGACCACGGCATCGCCAACCCACAGTTCTACACGCTCAGCGAACTCATCGACGCCGCCATCGCCCGTGTCGACGACTTCGAACACATCGCAGCACCAGCGCAGGCGAACCCGCAGACTCGCCCGAACAACAAGTCAGCCACGACGTACGCAACCGAGGTTGCCCCAACACTCGACCGCATTGGACACCCACACGGCGTCGATAGCGGATGCGAATCAATAGCTGACGATACGCTGATCTTGTGACGACCAGCTTGAACGTGGATGTCGAACCGGAGTGGTGGTATCGCCACCTGGTCATCGTTGCGTGGGTTTCGGCGCTGATACAGGCCGGACTGCTTGTCGGGGCGACCTACGACAGAGGCAATATCGCCGTGTGGGCGAGCTGTGCGATATTCATACTCGCCATCCAGTTATTCCTCTTCTTTCGGCTTGTGGTTATCACATGGTCGTCCGCGAGCAGCGATGGGAACGGTCCTCATGACCCCGACCCGCGGAGACCAGACGGGTCTACAGGCGGAGGGCCGCGTCCACCGTCTGGATGGGGAATCATCTTCTTCCTGATCGCAGTAGCGATCGGGATCGTGTCCGCCTTCGCCATCCTGTACCTCGCGTTCGTTCCGGACCTGGAATCTTTTGATGCGTTCTACTGCTCGCTGGGAACAATGGCGACCGTGCGCGCCAGCTTGGAGAGCAACTTCGCCGACAAATGTGACGGGCGCGGCTGGCGCGTGGCCGCGATGGTGCAAGAGGTTGTCGACATCGCGTTCATCTCCGGCCTCGTCGCCTACGGGATTGCGAGGTTCGCGGAGCTGCAAAATCGCCGCCGACGCTGACAGACTTCACCAGCAGGCACGGCGCCCGTGGTCGGCAATGTCCTATCCGGCGCGGATAGCCATCGCCCGACCGGCCGCGTGTGTGCGCTTACCGGACACGCCGTCTCCGCGCATATCAGTATGTTACGTCTATAGGTAATCACTGATCTGGTCTACCTATTTTAGTTACCGATTGAAGGCTCTGGATGACGCGAGTATCTTGACCGAATCGAGATGACTCTCCTGCGGTGACATTCATTTGTACTCGCACGGAACAATTCGGATGAGGTCGGGTAATGAATGTCATCGCACCAGTCTGCTGTTCACGGTGGATCCCGAGCAGAATAGGCAGAAGTGCGTGAATGTGCTGCGGGAACGTCCGGTGCGCACGGTCGCGGTTATCGGGGCCGGGATGATCGGGACATCGGTGGGCCTCGCCTTACATAGGCATGGCGTACTCACTTATTTACATGATCGAGACCCCGCGGCGCGAAGGCGATCGGCTGCGATCTCAGGATGTCGGCGGAATGGTGGGCAGCGAACGATCCCGGGCCGCACGCCGCCTCGACAGAACTGTTCGACGGCCGGATCCGGGTGCTCACCCCACCGGCCGAGACGCGTTCGGACGCAATCGAAACCGTGGTCGAGTTCGTCGGTTCGACCGGGGCGCGTCCGGTGATGACGGCGCATGGCGAACACGACAGGATCGTGGCGCGCACCTCCCATGCGCCGCATCTGGTCGCGTCCGCGCCGGCCGCGCTTTGCCCGGAATCCGCCGAGCTGACCGAATTGTTGCGACGCGGAAATCTCGGGCGAGCTCTTTTGACGCAGCACGGCGGTGCACGGTGACCGGTCTGGAAAATCGCGTGACGACCGTAATTCGACAGGTCGCACCGGTCAATACTTACGCGCTGCTTTCGTGCGCAATGGGCCCGTGCCTTTTCGGAACCGCTTTTCTGGCCATACAGTCCCTGCCCGCCGCACCGTTGTGGAACGCGGTGTGCCGCGTATTACCTGCCGGGCTCGTATTGTTTGCTGTTCGGCCCGCACGCCCCGAGGGAATTTGGTGGGCGCGCGCCGTGCTGCTCGGCATGCTGAATTTCGGCGGTTTCTTCGGTCTTCAAGCGGTCGCCGCGCACCGGATACCCGGTGCCGTTGTATCGACGATTTCCGCGGCGCAGTGCATTGTCGTTCCGCTGATGGTGATGACGACCGGTCAGCGGCTGGCGCCGCGTCAGTTCTTGGCACCGTTGCTGGGCTTGCTCGGAGTTGGGCTCGTCGTGCTGCGCGGCACTACCCGGCTGGACCTCATGGGGGTCGGTGCGGCCGCCACGCTGGCACTGCTGTCGGGCACGGGGATGGTACTCACCCGGCGCTGGGGCGTGCCGCCATCGACAGCGCCGCTGAGCGCGATCGCGTGGCAGATGCTGGCGGGCGGGCTGATGCTGCTGCCACTGGCGATGCTGCTCGAGGGTGAACCGCCCAGCCTGAGCCCGCATCAACTGCTGGCGACCGGATGGCTGGCCCTGGCGGCAACCGCGGCGGCATTCGCGCTGTTCTTCGGCGGCCTGCTCCGCGGCGTCGAGGCGACCACCGGTTCTCGGCTCATACTGCTCGGCCCGGTCGTCGCGGTGATACTCGGCTGGACCTTCGCGCACCAAAGCCTGACGATTGTGCAGCTCGCCGGGATATCTCTGGTGCTTGCCGCGCAATTCGGCGGCTTCGAGCATTACGCGGGTGAGCACGCGTGGCCGCGAGTGGCGTGGACGTTCATGGCACAGCGGGCACGCCGATGAGCCAGATCCCGCAGATTCTGGGCGCGCTGCTGCTGCTCGCGGCCTTTGTTTCCGCTCAGGCCGGTCTGGTTGATGACACGAAGGTCTCGTACCTCGCGTGCAACGCGGTCGGCAGCGGCATCCTGGCCGCCATCGCCTATTCCGACCGGAACTGGGGCTTTCTCTTGCTCGAAGGCACATGGGCCTTCGTATCGACAATCTCTCTGGGACAACAAGGTTTCCGCGTACGAAAAGCGCGCTCGAGCATGACGGTCGACGGTGCGGCGCCCACTGAACTTCCGGGCGAGTTGTCCTTACGACAGAGCAGGGCGGTCACCCTCATCGGCGACGAGCTGAGTAATCCGCACCGTCTCATTCGGTTGTTGCGTAACTCCTACGCAACCTCGCAGGGGCGACAGTGGCTGCAACCGCACGTTATCTGGTGGGTACTGACCTTCCTGCGGGACAACGGGATTCGGGCGGACTTCGACACGCTGACAGCACCCGGATTGCGCCGAAAAATCATCGAGATGCCGCTTCCGGTCGGTCACGGCCCGGTAGAGCCGGAGGAGCATACTCGACAGAATTTCGATCTGTGGTGGTCGATTCTGATCGACATCGCTCGGACGGTCTACAAGCCACAGTGGCGGCGCATGCTTTCCGGGCGTGCCACCAACCTGCCGGATTACGCCGAACTTCGACGTCGCGCAACAGGGCTGGGCATACAACCGTGGATGTCCAGCGCCACCTACGAGGAGTTGTCGGCCATCGCCCATTCGTTGGCGGTGATCGGCGCATACAGTCGGCGGGGCCGGGTCGGCTCGGACAAGATCATGACCGATGTGCTGCTGCCGGAGCTTCTGCTGGCCGAGATGCAATGGCTGAAACTGCCGAACGGGCGTCCCGTCGTCGGCGGTCGACCCAGCGTGGACATCGTGCTGTTGCGGCGATACGCCACTGTCGCGCGACGATGGGCCGACGACCGATACCTGGATCCGTACGATCACATGTACCTGTGTGCCGGGGACATCCTCGACAATCTCTCTCGCGATCGCACCTCGCCGAGCGCAGTCGGTTCGATTCTGCATATGTACGACACGATCTGCCGGGCCGACGGTGCGCCGCTCACCTCTGATCGACTCCAGCTGTCGCCGAGCTCACCGATAGTGACCGCGCGAACATCGTCTCGGTCGGATCGGTGACGGGGTCGGTCGTGGCGACAACCCCCGTCCACCGGCATCCGGAGCTGCCGGTGGCGGGCCGCCCGAATCGGGTCGGGAGTTACCGCCGCCGGCGGCGGTAACGGACGCGGCACGGCTGCTGCAGCTGCACCACCATCTTGGAGTGGTCGTTGCGATAGGTGTCCGACGGCTGGGCCAGCTCGAATTCCCAGTCCCGCAACAGGATCGAGAAGATCGCCTTCAGCTGCATGAGCGCGAACGGCGCACCGACACACCGGTGGCGGCCCGCACCGAAGGGGATCCAGGTCCAGCGGTTGACAATGTCTTCCTGCCGCGGGTCGAGGTAGCGGCTCGGATCGAAGGTGTCCGGGTCGGGGAAGTCCTCGGCAATCCGGTTGGAGACCGCGGGGGTTGCCGCGACCATATCGCCGTCCGCGATCTGGTGCCCGCACACCTCGAATTCGCCACGGGCGATGCGCATCACGATGATCAGCGGCGGATGCAGCCGTAACGCTTCCTTCAGCGACGCCTCCAGATTCGGAATCTGGCGCAACGCGTTGTGGCTGACTTCCGAATCATCGGCGTACAACCCGTCGAGCTCGGTGACCACCGCGTCCAATATTGCTGGGTTACGCAGCAATTCGATGGTCGTCCACGCTGCCGTGCCGGAAGTGGTGTGGTGCCCGGCGAACATCATCGAGATGAAGATGCCGGTAATCTCGCTGGCCGCGAATCGCGGCGCGCCGCTCTCGTCCGGCACCGACATCAGCACGTCGAGCATGTCACGAGAGTCCTTGCCGGACGGCGGATTCGCCGCGCGGCCGTCCATGATCGACTGCACCAGCTCGACGAGTTTCACGCGGGCCTCGTCGCGGCGGCGAAAGCTCTCGATCGGGGCATACGGATCGACGTAGGCCAGCGCGTCGGTCCCCTGCTCCAGCTCGTGGTACAGATGCGCGAACCGCGCATCGAGCTCATTGCGGAACTTCAGCCCGATCAGGCAGGCCGAGGACGTGTAGATCGTCAGCTCGGCGAAAAACTCGAGCAGGTCGATCTCGCCCTCGTCATCCCAGGTTGCCAGCATCCGGTCTACCTCGGCGGCGATGGTCGTGGCGTGCCCACGCATGAAGTCGGCGCGCAGCGCCTGGTTGTGCAACATCTCCTTGCGGCGTTCCGGGCTCGCGTCGAAGACGACGCCCGCACCGAAGATCGGTGTCATGAATGGATAGGCCGCGGCCTGATCGAGGTCCTCGTCGCTGGCCCGGAAGAAGAATTCGTTCGCTTCCGCACCCGACAGCAGCACCACATCACGCCCGGCGAGCTCGAAGGTCCCGACATCCCCGCATTCGGCACGAACACGCCGCATCAACCCGATCGGATCGGTGCGGAACTCCTCGAGATGCCCGTGCTCGTCGGCTCCGCCGGATACCCGCCGCGGCTTGACCAGTGTCATTGGAAAGTCCTTTCCGCATGCCTGTCCAAACATGTGATGGACATGTGTCCGGACACTACTACGGTTGGACATTCGGTACAAGACCAGGGCCGCATTCGACCTGAACCGCCGAGGGGCGCGCAGGGCAAATCGATTGGCGGCCTTCACGATTCCGGCCAAATTTTTTGATTCACTGAACGCTGCCGCAGGTTCGCCGGAGTCCGGCGACACATCTGCGGCTATGTGGCGCACATCAGGCGCCGAGTGGTATCGCTCCCGCCCGGGCGATTCAGCCCAGCAGACGCTTGGCGGATACCGCCAGCAGATCAGCGACCTCCGAGTAGGAAAGGTGCCCCATCCCGCCGCGCAGCAAAGCGCCGGAGTACAGCAACTCGAGAATGTCGAGCGTTTCTTGATCATCCGCACCGAGCCCGGCTCGGATTCGACGGCGAATCTCGACCCCGATCCGCACCCGCAGATGCTTCACATCGGGATCGTCACCCAGCAGGGCATTGCTCACCGCCGCAGCCAATGCGGGCTCATCGGCGATGAGCATCGCTATCTGGCGCAGTACCGCGTCCACGCGCGCGACTCGATCCAGTCCATCCATCTCGGGCAGCGGCGTGGCGGCCAACCTGCGCCAGTACACCTCGGAGATCAGATGTTCCTTCGACGAGAAGTATGTGTACGCGGTGGCGGTGCCGACCCCCGCCTCCGCAGCCACGAGCCGTATCGTCGTGCCCGAGTACCCTTCACGAGACAACACCTCGACGACCGCGACGGTAAGGCGGTCGACGGTGTCGGCCTGCTTCTCGGTCAGACGTCGCCGAGTGGCTTCGGCCCCGGAGTACGCAAGTTCAGACATATGTCTAGACACTACTACGAACTGCAGAACCGAGGCAATCCGTGACGGACCGCGGCAATGAGGCGATCCTCGCGATGATCGCCCGTGGCTGCCAGGCGATCGGCGACCTCGAGGTCCTCGAGCTGGTACGAAAGCTCCCCTGACGCCGATGATCTCGACCGGCGCAGGAGAGCAACATCGCGCCGACGCTGGTCCCGTTTCTAATCGCGGTATTCGCGGAAGGACTCGCGCAGGTCGTCGATGACGAGGTCGGGTTCTTCCATGGCGGCGAAGTGGCCGCCGCGCTCGAATTCCGTCCAGCGGACGATGTTGTGGTTTCGTTCGGCAATGCGGCGCACCGGGATTCCGAGGTCGTGGGGCATGACCGCCACCGCGACCGGCACGTCGGTGTCGGGTTCCGGTGCGCCCCAAGTGGCGGCACCTTCGTAGTAGTAGCGCGCCGAGGACCCCGCGGTGGCGTTGAGCCAGTAGATCATGACGTTGGTCAGCATTGCGTCGCGGTCGACGGCGTCCTCGGGTGCGTCGGCGGAGTCGGTCCAGTCTTTGAATCGTTCGACGATCCAAGCCAATTGACCTACCGGGGAATCAGCGAGCGCGTAGGACAGTGTCTGGGGACGGCTTGCCTGCAGCATCGCGTAGGCGCCGAGTTCGTACTGGGCGCGCTGAGCCAGTTCGAGGGCACGCCGTTCGGCCGGGTTGTCGAGGTCGGCTGTCTCGGGAGTGACTGTGGCGGAGGCGATCATCGTCAGATGCATGGCAACGAGGTGCTCGGCGTCGATGACCGCCAACTGGCGGGTGATCGCGGCGCCGGTGTCTTCGCCGTGCGCGACGTAGCGGTCATAGCCGAGTCGGTGCATCAGTTCTGCCCAGGCCTTCGCGGCGCGCACGGTGGACCAGCCGACCGCCGGTCCGGAAAATCCGTAGCCGGGAATGGTCGGCACCACGACATGGAAGGCATCCTCGGCTTTGCCGCCGTGCGCCACCGGGTCGGTCAGCGGTCCGATCACTTCGAGGAATTCCACGATCGATCCCGGCCATCCATGGGTGAGCAGCAGCGCCACCGCGCCGGGCTCTGCGGAGCGGACGTGGATGAAATGCAGGTTGTGGCCGTCGATTTCGGTGCGGAACTGTGGGAAGGAGTTGAGCCGAGCCTCCTGGGCGCGCCAATCGTAGGTGTTGCGCCAGTAGTCGACCAGTTCCCTTGTGTATTCGATCGGGATGCCCTGCCGCCACCCCGCATCGGGATCGGCGTCGGTCCAACGGGTGGCGTCCAGTCGCCGGTTCAGGTCATCGAGCTGTTCTTGCGGGATGTCGATCCGGAAGCGAGTGATCTCTGTGCTCATGAGGACACACTATGACCCACCTAGGACAACTTCGACCCTAGGCTCGAGTGCGGGATGCGCAGTGTCTTGCAACGGCGAAACACCTTGCCGTGGCCATTTCTATCGGCGGCTATTCGTAGCGAACCTGCCAGTGCTTGATTCCGTTGATCCAGCCGGAACGCAGCCGCTCCGGTGCGGCCACCTCGGCCAGGTTCGGTATCGCATCGGCGATGGCATTGAAGATGAGGTCGATCTCCAAGCGAGCCAGATTCGCGCCGACACAGAAATGCGGTCCGGTACCGCCGAAAGCCAAATGCGGGTTGGGATCACGGAGAATGTCGAAGCTGAACGGATCAGTGAACGCTTCCTCGTCAAAATTTGCCGAGCCGTAGAACAAACCGACCCGCTCCCCCTTCCGAATCCGCTGACCGCCCAACTCGGTATCCACGGTGGCGGTGCGCTGAAATACCGTCACGGGAGTAGCCCACCGGATGATTTCATCGGCGGCGGTGCGTGGACGCTGCTCCTTGTACAGCTCCCACTGGTCCGGATTGTCCACGAACGCCTTCATCCCGTGCGTGATGGCGTTGCGGGTGGTCTCGTTGCCCGCCACCGCGAGCAGGATGACAAAGAACCCGAATTCGTCAGACGCCAAGGCTTCACCATCGATGTCGGCCTGCACCAGCCGGCTGACGATGTCGTCGAGCGGATCGGCACGCCGCTGCTCGGCCATATTCCACGCATATCCGAGGAGGTCGATCGAGGCAGTCTGCGAGGTGTCGGTGGACGTGGTGTCGCCGTACTCCGGATCGTCGTAGTTGAGCATCTGGTTGGACCACTCGAACAACTTGTGGCGATCGTCCTGCGGCACACCGAGTAGTTCGGCTATAGCCTGCAGCGGCAGCTCGCAAGCGATCTGCTCGACGAAGTCACCACCGACCTCTTGCTTCGCCGCGCGCACGATCGCCGCGGCCCGGTCCGCCAGCGCGGCCCGCAATCCCTCGATCGCCCGTGGGGTGAAACCCTTGGAGATGATCCGGCGGATCTTCGTGTGCTTGGGCGGGTCCATATTGATCAGCAGTGCACCGGTCACCTCGATCTGCTCGACAGTGACCTCGCCGGGCAACCGGATGATCGCGCCCTTGGTCGTACTGGAGAAGACCTCGGGCTGTCTTGAGACCTCTTTGATGTGTTCGTGTTTGCTCACGACCCAGTAGCCGCCGTCGCGGAAGCCGCCGGACCGAGCGGCACTCTGCGAGTTCCACCAGACCGGAGCGGCGCGGCGGAGTAGGGCGAATTCCTGGGCAGGGTTTCGGGTTTCCCACAACGCGGGATCAGTGAAATCAAATCCTGCGGGCAGCGAGGGCGCTGACACTATTGCCTCCTCGAGAGGATCAGAGATGCTCGAGTCGGGTGTCGTAGCACCGCCGGTGATCACGACCACCCGGCCGCCGTGGCACGGTCAGACCGTGCGCGGTGACTCGGGCACCAACTTGTCGACATGTGTCCATATACTAGACTGGACAGTAGTCCGATTCAATATGCACGCGACAGTGGCGTTGGCCTGGCCGACGCCCTTGCCGACATCGGCGTGACGGCGCAGTGGCCAGGCGGCGTGTCTGCGGCTCGAAGCCGATCCGGCCTGAATAATTTGTGCGATGCCCTCTGGGAAGGTCTGTCGCAGGTCGGTGCTGGCGTTGGCAGCGGGATTGCCGCTGGTGTCGTTATCAGCGGGGAGGGCCGCTGCGGGCGAAATGTCAGGGGCGGCGGTTCGATACACGATGAGCGCCTTCACCAACGGCAGCGAAACCGATTTGTGCGTCTACGAATCTACTGATGCGACTACGTTTCGGTTGCTGCGCGGTTTCGCTTATCGGCCGCCGAGTGGGGTGATGCGGGATCCGAGCATCTTCCGCCATGTCGACGGTGACTACTACCTGGCCTACACCCCGTCCGCGGACGGGCATGCTATCGGGTTTGCGCGCAGCGCCAATCGAGTCGACTGGACACATCTCTACGACTTCACGGTTCCGATGCCCGGCATCGAAGCCTGTTGGGCACCTGAATGGTTCGTCGATGTCGACGGCCGCGTCAGCATCATCGTGTCGCTGAGCTACGGGCGCCGCTTCACGCCGTATCTGATGACGGCGACCGATGTGTCGTTGCGGTCGTGGACTGTGCTGACACCGATGGTCGGGCTGATATCCAACCTCTTCGACCGCGCGCAGATCGGTTACATCGACACCACAGTGGTCGCACTGAACGGCCGGTATTTCGCCTTCACCAAGAACGAGACCACCAAATACATCGAACTGGCTGTCGCTCCAACCCCGCTCGGGCCGTATGTCTTTGTCGCGACGGGTGATTGGGCACACTGGGGCACCCCGCGCGAAGGACAGTCGCTCGTCCGTCGACCCGATGGTGGCTGGCGCATCTACTTCGATGCCTACACCGACAACAAGTACTTCTACAGCGACAGCTATGACGACTTCCGCACGTGGACCACACCCCGCGAACTTCCCGGCCTCTCCGGAACGATCCGCCATGTCACCGTTTTCCCGGAGAACCTTCCAGAATCCGGAACCTGAACGACGGCTCGATCCCTGCTGTGCCGAGCAGACCAGCGCTCAGTTGTGGTCGACCTCGGCGTTATCGGCCGATGTGAGGACATACGAGAAACGTCGGATTCGTGGCAGCCAAATCTGTAGATCGTTCAAATCGGGCAGGTCGACGAGTTCCGAAACCTTCGCGATGCCGCGATGGAGTCGATTCCATTGCGCGAGTTGGCTGTCCGGAATCGTCCCGACGATGCGGTTCGTCCACGCGATCTCCGATCGTTGTGGTTCGAGGTCGGCGACGAAACGGGTCCACGGCGTACGAGGTGGGCGGTGCGCCAATCCGCCGTCGATCTCGCGGCGCGGATCGGGCCGGGTGTCGAGCACGCCGCCTAGCAGTCGTGCATGGGCTGTCAGTAAGCCGAGCAGGAGCACGACGGCTTGGTACTGACCCGGACGGGTACCGCCGAGACCCAGAAACTGGGATGCGTCGGACAGGTCGCGGGTGGCGCGCACCATGCGATACAGATTCACCAGACGTTTGGCCTCGCGTGGTGTGGCGATCAGCAGGTCCAGCGAAGCAAGCAGGGACAGTTCGGGTTCGGTGAGTGGACGTGCGGTGCCCACCGCTGTCGCCGTTCGCTGCTGAGTATCGACCTCGGATCCACGCTCGATGGTGATGGCGGCAGCGTCTGCTTGCGCGGTGTTCACAGGCGCGGCGCCGAGCGGGCTCGGGTGGTCACCGGATCCCCGTCGATCCGCCGCGAGAAGTGGTCGTGCCACGGCGGCATCGTCCTCGAGCGAGCGAAGCAATCGGCCCAAGCTCCCAGAAGGCATGGCGGGCAACATGATAGGAATGTTCAGGATCTTCTCCAGATAGTCCTCGGGCGTGTGCCAGTCGTCCGCCGGGTCTCCGGTGACACCGTCGTGCAGCAGGTCGCTGTACTGACTGTGCAATGAACGCAGCAACCACCGTGGATCGACGCCGACCACGACAACGAACAGCTCGAATGCCAGCAGCAGATGCACCGCCTGGAGCACCTCGACGACCTGATCAGGGCGGCAGCGGTCGAGATCGTCTATGTACAGCACGATTCGGTCGACCGGCCGACGGGGGCCGTCCCAGTCCTCCGGGTTCTCCCGCCAGTCCTTCATCAATTCGACAAGCTGTTCGAAATCCTTGCGAATGGTCGAGATCAGCCCCAGATTCCGGGTGTAGGAGTCGCCGTTCGCACGCTCGGCGAGAAAGGCGTAGAGCCTCCGGCCGGGTGTGAGCTGAGCCAGTTGTCTACCGAGCTCACCGACATGGGCGACGACATCGTCGAGCTGGGACTGTGCGACAAGCTGTTCCGCCTCGGCAGCACGCAATTGGGCGAGCTTCTCGCGCAACTCCACATCGCCGGAGGCATGGGCTCTTGCCATTTCCGACTGCACGTCCTCGGTGACTTCACGCAGGTTTCGCAGGCCGTCGCGCGCACGGGTCAGATAGGTGAGCCCCACCCCTCCGGTACAGAACGTCACGAAGCCGAAGGCCACCGCAACCCATTCCTTCACCGCGGGTGTCAGCATGGCGGCGACCGCGCCCGCCAGAAGCAGAATGGCGGCGACGGCCAGCGCGGTTCGGCCACGGCGATCAGCTGAGGCACGGCGCAGACCATCGACTTCGGTCAGCGTGCCGTGCATCTGCGCGGCAAACAGTTTCGCCTGCTCGACCTGATCGGTAATGCCGAGCTGCCGCCAGAGACTGTCTACCCTGTTGCCGAATTCGGCCGAATCGCGCAGCGCCGCAATGAGCTTCCGAGCGCTGGATTCGCGGCGGGCGACGGCGGCGTCCACTTCGGCCTGCAAGCGGGCGGCGGTAACCCTGGCCTGCTCCGTCGCCACCTCGAGCTGCCGGCGTTGGTCGAGGCGACCGGCCAGATCGGTGCGGATCTGCTCGGCACGGTGCGGTGCGGAGGGGTCGGGCCCAGCGAGTTGCCGGAATATCTCGTCGCCGAGGCTGGCCCAGAGATTGCTGTCGGCGTAATGCCAGGCGTTGAAACCGATCTGGACGATCTCGTCGCAGTATCGAGTGCTGTCCGATCCCGCGAGACCCTGAATACGATCGCGCATCATTGCCATGAAATAGCTTTTGCCGGAACCCCATTCGCCGAAGACACCGACCGATAGCGGCAACGGCGTGTGCCGATCGGCCATGACAGTGGCCAGCATCGAGACGTAAGGGGCAACTTCCAATCGATCGCGATCCAACGGGATACCGACGTTGGGATCCACCAAGTCCCTGGCTATTCCGCCTGCCAGCTGGATAGCGGACTGTACCCCCGGCAGCCGCGCGAACTCCCGCACGATCGCTACCGCACTGTCTTCGGTCTGGCATAGAAACACCAGACGATCGAGCTTTGCCTCGCGCAGATCCCGCAAAGCCTCGACGACAGCAGGCATCACGATCGCAGCGATAGTGTCAACGGGTTCGGCCATCGCGCCCGTTGCCAGTAGCGGAAGTCCGAGCACTCGGGATCCAGCCGTTACGGCAACCTGGACCGCACTGCGGGTGGCGAGGCGCACGGATGCGGAAGTGACTTCACCCCGGTCAGACGGTTCGTCGCGGGGGGTGACAAGTACGGCGCGTTGCAGCGACGCGCCGGACCGGAGATCCAGGATGTGGGGATGCCCAGCGTCGATCTGTTCGAAATAGATCGTGTCCCATGGCGCCAGCTGAAACTCCTGCCGCAGCGCACGACCGAGCTCACCGAGAGTCGACCCCACCGACACCACAACAGTGTCGATATCCAATTCCCACGGCAGGCTCGTTCGCGCTATGGAATACCGAGTCCGGTCTATTGTTCCGAGATCGATCAGAGAGGGGCGCTCGGAGGTAGTCAAGCCGGAACCTGCTTTCGAATCACGCGATCGAGTTCCGCGCGCCCCCCGCTGTCGCTCGCTGCGGATCGCGCTCAGTCGAAAGACAGTGTAGTGCGGCGGGTCTCGGACTCACCTCGCTGACGAAGACCCGATTCTCAAAAGGGGCCCGTCGTTGCGGCTGTCGATGCGCGCGGCAGGCCACAACGCCCCATTGGCGTAGTCGCCTGCCAGCCAAACGCCTTTCGAGCGCGACCATCAGCGCGAGCCGGTCGACGTTCGGGGTGCCGGTAGCCAGCAACGCCTGCTTGGTCGTTTCCATGGCAACCTGCATCAAGATGTGTGCGGACGCATTGAGCGGGTTGGCATACCTGCCGGTGAACAAGCTCATCTCGGGCCCCTTGGTTCTATCGACCCCGCCAATCATTTGCCAGGACCGGTTCGGCGGCACGAGTAGCGCTGTACTCGATTACCCCACGTCGCGGCGAAGCCAGGTGACCTCGGCACCGGATTCCGCGCCGTAGCGGTAGAGCTCCAGGTCCTCGTCCCATGCGGTGCCGAGGGCGCGGTCGATTTCGGCGGCGAGGTCGTAGCCGCTGTACTTGCCGAGTTCGCGGGAGGCCCGCAACAGCGCGCGCAGGCGCATTTCGCCGATGGCGACGTCGCCGTTGGCACTGGTGGAACCATGCCAGAGACCGAGGTTCGGCACGAAGCTGTAGCGCTCGCCGTCGACACCGTCGCTCGGGTTCTCGGTGACTTCGAAACGCAGCACCGGCCATGGCCGCAAGGCCTGGGCTATCCGGGCGGCGGTACCTACCGGACCGACCCAATCACTGGTTGCGCGCAATTGGCCGTCGGCGGGCTGCGCGGTCCAGCGCAATTTCGCCGGCGCGGCCAGGGCCGAGGTAAGTGCCCATTCGATGTGTGGGCACAGCGCGGGGGGCGACGAGTGTATGTAGACCACACCCGCCGTCGCATCCGCGAACTGACTCGATGCGCGCACCACTAACACCTCCAGCTTCGACGAGGGACGTCTTCCCCAACGACCCGTCGAACCTGGCGTTGCCTGAGTGTACTGGAGTGTCCGAAGTTACACGTGTTACTTCGAAAGCATGTTCCGTGGTGTTACTTGGGCACCTCATTCCGTGCGAACGTCGACTCCGCGATCACCGCATCGGAGAAGACGGGCCATACCTCCCGGGCCCAGTCGCCGAAATTCTCGTCTGTCAGAGCGATACTCGCCACCCCTATGTTCGGATCGACCCACAGAAATGTTCCAGATTGTCCGAAATGGCCATAGGTACCAGGCGAATTACCTCCGCCGGTCCAATGCGGAGATTTGCTGTCACGAATCTCGAAACCGAGTCCCCAGTCGTTCGGGCGCTGCGAACCGTAACCGGGCAGCACACCGTTGAGGCCCGAAAACTGGACCGCGGTCGCCTCGGCGTGGGTCTGCGCGGAGAGCAACTGTGGATTCAGCAACTCCGTCGCGAAGCGAGCGAGGTCGGCCACGGTGGAGCGGCCCGCGTGTCCGGCGGGCCCGGCCAGCACCGAGGCGGTCATGCCGAGTGGTTCGAAAACCGCGTCGTGCAGATACTCGGGGAACCCGATCCCGGACTGTTCGGCGACGAACGCGGCAAGCACCTCGAAGCCGGCGCTGGAGTAGATCCGCCGGGTCCCGGGAGCGGCCAAAACCTCGGTCGTGTCGAAGGCGAGGCCGGAGGCATGGGACAACAGATGTCGCACCGTCGCCCCCGGCGGGCCCGCGGGCTGGTCGAGTTCGATCGCACCCTCCTCCACCGCCACCAGCACGGCGTAGGCGACCAGCGGCTTGGTCACCGAGGCGAGCGGAAACACTCGCTCGACATCGCCCGCGGTATGCGCGCCGTCACGGGTGACAACACCCGCTCCCGCATGCCGAACCGGCCAGTCCTTGATCTGCTCGAGTGAACGCACCAGGCGAGCGTAGCGAGACGACCGACGGGCTGTCCCAGGCGGACGCTTTCGCCGATTCCGCGACGGAATCGGTCTCGGACGCGCGACCGGTGTCCGCGCGGACCGAACGCCGCCGCACGAACACCGGTACCGTCGGTACCATCTGGTGACCATGAGCGCACTGCCCACAATCCACGGCGAGGTCGAGTCCGGTTTCGGACCCGTCGCCGACGCCTTTCGCCGCAACTTCTCCCACCACGGCGAAATCGGCGCCGCCGTGGCCGTGTTCGCGGGCGATCGCCCGGTCGTAGATCTGTGGGCGGGGCATCGCGACCGACGCAGGACACTGCCGTGGGAGCGCGACACCATCGTCCCGGTGTTCTCTTCCACCAAGGGCATGGCCGGATTGGTGCTCGCCACGTTGGTATCGCGGGGCCTGCTCGACTACGAGGAGCGGGTCGCGACGTACTGGCCGGAGTTCGCTGCCAATGGCAAAGACGCCGTCACCGTCCGGCAGCTGATCGATCATCAGGCGGGCCTGTCGGGCCTGGACACCGTGGTCCGCCTCGCCGAGGTCGCCGACCTGGACAGGCTGGCCACCATCCTCGCCGCGCAGAAGCCCGCGTGGCTGCCCGGTACCCGGCACGGCTATCACGCCATCACCCTCGGCCTCTATCAGGGCGAGCTGGTGCGTCGGGTCGATCCCGAGCAGCGCACGCTGGGCCGCTTCTTCGCCGAGGAGATCGCCGAGCCCCTGGGCCTCGACTTCTTCATCGGCCTACCCGCCGAGCAGAGTATGGACCGGATCGCGACGCTCGCCGCGACCGAGGGCCTCGACATCCTGCGCTACGAACGCGACCTGCCGGTGCGCATCGGCGCGGAGATCCTCGCCAAGCGCGGCTATTCCCATGCCGCACTGAGCAATCCGCGTGTCGGCGCTCCGGCACGGGCGGCTCGGCGCGAGTTTCTCGAGGTCGAGATGCCGGGCTCCAATGGCGTCGGCAATGCCAGGTCGTTGGCGAAGGCGTACGGTGCGGCGGCCGGTCGCACTGGAAACCTCCCGATCGAGGACAAGGTCCTCGACCTGCTCGCCGTCGCGGATACCGCCGACGACGTGCCCGCCGACGATCTGGTGCTGCACACCAAGAGTCGCTACCACTTGGGCTTCCGCAAGTCGCGCGGCTCGTTCCGTTTCGGCTCGGACAAACGCGCCTACGGCACAACTGGCCTCGGCGGCTCGTTCGGATTCGCCGACCCCGCAACGGGTCTCGGCTTCGGATATTCGATGAACCGTCTCGGGCTCGCCGTGCTCGACGATGTGCGCAGCCGCAATCTGCGCGAGGCCCTGCTGCGTTGCGCAGCGTGAGCGTCTCGCGCCCATAGACTGGGACCGCTCGACCGGCTCGACGGATCAACACATTGGCGACCGATCACCGAATCGAGGGACTCGTGGCAGCGAAACCAGCGAATGTCGACGCCTACATCGCCTTGTTCCCCGCGGACGTAGCGCCCGTCCTCGAGGAGCTCCGGCGCACGATTCACCGCGCACTGCCGGATGCGACCGAGGCGATCACCTACGACATCCCGACCTTCAAGCTGAACGGTCACAACGTCGTTTATTTCGCGGGCTGGAAGCGGCACGTCAGCCTGTATCCGATCCCGGACGGCGACGCCGCGTTCGAGCGCGAGATCGAGCCGTACCGTGCGGGCAAGGGCACGTTGAAATTCCCGCTCGGCAAGCCGATTCCGTACGACCTCGTCGCACGCATCACCGCCATGCTCGCCGAGCGGTAGCCCTCGTGGCTGTTACCAGTCGGCCTCGGTGTACTTGATGATGCCGCGAATGTTCTTGCCGTCCAGCATGTCCTTGTAACCCTCGTTGATCTCCTCGAGGGAGTAGCTGCGGGTCACCATGTCGTCCAGGTTGAGCTGACCCGCCTTGTAGAGCGACAGCAGGTGCGGTGCGTCCTGGCGGGCGTTGCCGCCGCCGAAGATGCAGCCCTTCACCGTCTTCTGCAGCATGGACAGCAGGAAGGTGTTCATCTTGACGTCGCCCGCGTCCATCCGGCCCATCGAGGTGATCACCAGGGTGCCGGCCTTGCCGGTCAGGATCAGGCCCTCTTCGACGTAGTCGCCGTGCATTTCACCCATGGTGAGGATGACCTTGTGGGCCATCCGTCCCTCGGTGATTTCGATCAACGGCATGATCGCGGCGGCCATGCTCTCGTAGGTGTGGGTCGCGCCGAACTTCTGCGCCTGCTCCCGCTTCCACGGGTTCGGGTCGATAGCAACGACTTTCGACGCGCCGGAGATGACCGCGCCCTGCAGCGCACTCATGCCGACACCACCGATGCCCGCGATCACCACGGTTTCGCCCGGCTTGACCTCGGCGACGTGCGTGGAGGACCCGAAGCCGGTCGGCACGCCACAGCCGACGAGGCAGGCCACCTCGAACGGGATGGACGGGTCGATCTTCACCACCGAGGTGTGATGCACCGTCATGTACGGCGCGAAGGTGCCGAGCAGGCACATCGGGATGACATTCTCGCCGCGCGCCTGGATCCGGTAGGTGCCGTCGCTGATGGCCTGACCCATCAGCAGACCCGCGCCGAGATCGCACAGCGCCATATTGCCGCTGACGCAGGCCGGACAGCGACCACAGGCCGGGATGAACGACAGGATCACATGATCGCCGATCTCCAAGTCCGCGGGGCAGTTCGGCCCGAGCTTGGTGATCACGCCGGCGCCCTCGTGGCCGCCCATGACGGGATAGCCGGGCATCGGCGTCGCGCCGGTCACGATGTGGTGGTCCGAGTGGCACATTCCGGCGGTTTCCATCCGGATCTGGACCTCACCGGCGACCGGGTCACCGACCTCGATCTCTTCCACCGACCATGGCTGGTCGATCCCCCAGAGGATCGCGCCTTTCGTCTTCATTCGTGTAGACCTCTCGCATGCACGGGCTTCTATGTGACTGCACCCACACTACGAGAAAACTGGAACGCGTTCTAGTACCGGGTCGAAAATTCGTCGACCAAGATCGGCCGAACTCGCCGGTGGGCACCCTTTCCCCCAGCTCTGGGCCCCGGCCGCAGTAGATTCTGCCCGACTTCAGCCGCGCACATCGTGAACATGATGAATCAAGTCGTGCAGGAAATAGGTCGCCAGGGTTTCCACGGTGAAGGTGGATCCGTCGCTGCGGCGCACCTCGAGTCCCCGGTCAGCGGCAGGCACTGATTCGATCGCTCGCGCGACTGTTTCGGCGGCCTCGGTCAACTCGGCGGCCACGGTGGCCGGATCCTGCTCGCCATATCCGTCGGCGACCGCCGTTTCGTCCTGATCCCAGTTCGCGAACACCGGCAGCCCGTCGGCGGTCTCCGAGGCTTCCAGACCCCGCCCCTCGAAGCCGGGAATCAGCGGCGCGATCGCCTCGGTGCACGCGGCAACGGCGGTGCGGTAGGCGAAGATTCGGCATACGTCGCGCACATGGGCGGCATACTCCAGCGACGACCATGTCGCCGTATCCGGGCGAGTGGCCGCATCGGCCCGCGCCAACGTCGCGGTCAACCGACCCGAATAAGCGCGAGCCAGGTCGGCGACGTCCGCATACGACGTCGCGGCCGCGTCGAATCCACATTCCGGACAGGATCGTTCGAGGACCCAGGTCCAGTTCTTCACATCAGGCACGATCGGCATGCGCCCACCATACGATTGGCCGCATATCATCAGCCACACAAAAACAGCCACGTGTCCGCAAGATTCCGACAGTCGCTGCGCCGAGTGCGTTTACTCCATCAAGCCGTGCGCGCGCTCGAAGAGCTCGAGGGTGATCGCGTGCAGGAAATCGCCGACCTGCTTGGGCGCCTTGCCCGCGTAGGCGCGAGCATGGGTGCCTTCCAGCACGATGCCCAGTTTGAAGCAGGCCAGCACCGTGTACCACGGGACAACACTGAGATCGCGGTCGGAGAACTTGCCGTAGTGCTCGATCATCTCCGCCGCGGTCGGCAGCCCGCCGACCGCGCCGAGCTTGCCGACCAGCGCCGCACCGGCGGTGCCCGGCTCGGGGCGCGTCGCGATCTGCCAGCCGAGGTCGAGCAGTGGATCGCCGATCGTGGACATCTCCCAGTCCACCATCGCCGCGACCTCGGGGCCGTCGAAGGAGAACATCATGTTCGCCAGATGGCAGTCACCGTGCAGGATCCCTGGACTCCACCGGGCGGGACGATTGCGGTCGAGCCACTCGCCGACCCGCTCGACGCCGGGAATCTCGGGGCCGGGGTAGCCCTCGTTGGACGAATACGACTCGAGTTCACCGAGCCAGCGCGGCACCTGCCGTTCCAGGAAGCCGTCGGGCTTGCCGTAATCGGCGAGTCCGAGCGCCTGGTAGTCGAGCGCGCCGAGCCGCGCGATGGCCTCCACCGCCGACAGGCCCATCTGCCGCCGGATCTCCTGATCCCCCGCGTGCAGTTCGGGCAACTCGTTCTGTGGGTTGAATCCGGTGATCGGCTCCATCAGATAGAAGACAGCACCGAGAACCGTTTCGTCCGGGCACGCCGCGATCATCCGCGGGGTGCGCACGTCGGCACCGTCGAGCGCACCGAGCAGCCTGGCCTCGCGACGGATCACCTCGTTGCTCTTGGCTCGCAGATGCTTCGGGCCGCGGCGCAGCACGTAGTCACGACCACCCCTGCGGAAACGCAACATGATGTTCTGCGTTCCGCCACCGAGCGGAGCCACCTCCTCGAACTCACCACCAGGCAGGCCCTGCTCGTCCATCCACTTCCCGACCACGGTGAAGTCGACAAGGTCACGATCCACGTCGACCGGCTGCGCAACAGACATGTTCGACATTGTGCCTCATCGATACCGGATAACTGAAGGCAGTTGACAACAGTTAGCCATTCGAGGCTGGGCGTAGGGTTTCAGGCACCATGCACACGTTGTTGATCGACAATTACGACTCGTTCACCTATAACCTGTATCAGCTGATCAGCGAGGTGAACGGCGCCGAACCGACGGTAGTGCGCAACGACGAGGTCGACGATCTCGAGCAGCTGGACCTTTCCCGCTTCGACAACGTCGTCATCTCCCCTGGGCCCGGCCGCCCCGACGTCGCCCGCGATGTCGGCATCTCGGCCGCGGTGATCGCCCGGACCGGCCTACCGCTGCTCGGCGTATGCCTCGGCCATCAGGGAATCGTCGTCGCGGCAGGCGGCGTGGTCGCGGGCGCGCCGGAGGCCCGACACGGCTACCTCGATCACATCGAGCACGACGACAGTGACCTGTTCACGGGCATCCCGCATGGTTTCACCGCCGTGCGATATCACTCATTGAGCGCTCAACGCCCGCTGCCCGACAGCCTCGAAATCACGGCGGTTTCCGCCGACGGGGTGATCATGGGCGTGCGCCACCGCGACAGACCGCAGTGGGGCGTGCAGTTCCATCCCGAATCGATAGCCAGCGAGTACGGCGCGGCGCTACTACGGAATTTCGCCAAACTGACCGCGGCCCAGCCGACCCCGCCCCACGTTCATCGGTTCGCGGCAGGCAGATCAGGGACCGGTCGACCCTCGATAGTCGGACAGTCCGGCTCCATCACCAGGGCTAGAGAGCAAGTAGCTTCAGGCACAACAGGATTCGTCCGAGCAGCCGAGCGATTCACGCCCGCGCTCGACGACCGGGATACCCGGCTCGGCTACCACGAGACCCCACGCCAAAGGCAGCTCCAACACAGTGTCATCGAGCGCGCCATCGATTCCGAGGCCGCCTTCGTTCGGCTGTACGCCAACTCCCCCACCGCATTCTGGCTCGACAGCGAGCACGTCGAACCCGGACTCGACCGGTTCTCCTTCCTCGGCGACGCGAGCGGGCCGCTGGCCGAGGTGGTTCGCTATCGGGTCGGCGAGGGCGCGGTCACCGTCGAGTCCTCCAACGGTGGTCGGCGCAGCGTCGCTGGCACGATCCTCGAATATCTGGCCGCCGAATTGCGGCGGCGATATGTCGAACTTCCCGACCTGCCTTTCGATTTCGCGTGCGGCTACGTCGGATACCTCGGCTACGAGGTGAAGGCCGATTGCGGCGCCGAGGCCGCGCATCGCGCGCCGACACCGGACGCGCAGTGGATCTTCGCGGATCGGATCGTCGTGGTCGACCACGTGGGTGGGCACACCCATCTGCTCGCGCTCACCGATCCCACTCCGGATGCGCTGCGAGCGGGCGCGGACTGGCTGCGCGACACCCGCGAGATCTTGGAATCCCTACCCACCTGGGCCAATCCGCCGCCGCTCGAGGCGTCCGCCGACACCGCCGCCGTCGCACCGCTGTTCACCAGGGGCCGCGATCGCTACCTGGCCGATATCGCCGTGTGCCACGAGAAGCTGCATGCGGGCGAGTCCTACGAAATCTGCCTCACCGACAACGCGACCTTCCCCGCCACCGAATCCGACGGACTCGACTTCTACCGCCGCCTGCGCCGCGGCAATCCCGCGCCGTACGCGGCCTATCTGCGCTTCGACGACCTCGAAATCGCCTGCTCCTCACCGGAACGCTTCCTCAAGGTCGATCGCGCCCGCACCGTGGAGAGCAAGCCGATCAAAGGCACCGCGCCCCGGGGGAACTCCGCCGCCGAGGACGAGCGACTGCGTCGCGAGCTTGCCGACAGCCCGAAAACCCGCGCCGAGAACCTGATGATCGTCGACCTGCTGCGCAACGATCTCGGCCGGGTCTGCCAGATCGGCAGCGTACATGTCCCGAAGCTGATGGCCACCGAAACGTATTCGACCATGCACCAACTGGTTTCGACCGTCCGCGGCACCCTGCGCCCGAACGTCGACGCCATCGATTGCCTGCGCGCCTGCTTCCCGGGCGGATCGATGACCGGCGCCCCCAAAAAGCGCACCATGGAAATCATCGACGAACTGGAAACCGAGGCACGCGGTATCTACTCCGGAACCATCGGCTTCCTCGGCCTCGCGGGCACCGCCGACCTGAACATCGTCATCCGCACCGCCGTCCGCCACAACGGTCAGTGGCGCATCGGCGCGGGCGGCGCCATCGTCCTGGACTCGGACCCCGAGGACGAATACCACGAAACCCTGCTGAAAGCGGCCGCCACCTACCGGGCCGTTCGATAGGGCGTTACGCTTCGGGCGCGACGTCACCTGGACCGCTTGCCCTGCGCCAGTTCCAGGTGGTTGCCGGGAAGCTCGGCGCGGGCACCCCGAACGTGGCCGCAGTACTGGTCAGCCGGCTCGACCGTGGGGACCGGCCACCTTCGACTACTTCCGTCGACCGCGTGAGCGGGGCGGCTCGGGCTCGGCGGGCGGCTCGGGAGTTCGGCCGGTGAACCGGCCGAGGATCGAGACGCCGGGCAGCCGGGACAGGGCGGTGAAGAGGTCTTCGCCGAGCCCGATCATCGACTCGAGTCGCGGCAGCAGGCGGTCGTAGGCCGCGAATGCCGGGTCGGCCAGGGCCAGGGTCCGGTCGAGGCGGTCGATGGTCGAGTTGAGGCGGTCGATCGCGATCGAGAGGTTCGCGATCAGATCGGGCAGTTGCGCGGCCAACTGCGCCGATGCCGGTGGCAGCCGCACCGCCGCGTCGAACGCCTGCCCTGCCGTCAGCTGTGCGGCATCCAAGGCCGCGCCCGCCGCAGACTGCGCGGCCGCCGCTGCCGACTGGGCGGCCGCCAGGATGTCGCCGGCGCTCGGCACACGCGGGCCCGGTGCTTTCGGAGGCGTCGCTTTCGGAGGCGTGGCCTTGCGGCCCGGTCCCTTGCGGGTGGTCATGAGACCACTGTGCCACTCCCGTGCGCCGCGCACCGCCGAGCATCGACCTCGCGGAATTCGGCGTGTCGGACCCTCGTGGCATAGTTCCAGGACGATGAAACTCAGCAAAGGCGCCAACGCACCGGTACCGACATCCCTTCTTGCCGTGGTTGTTTCATGGCAGTCGGAACATGTCGTCGATGGGCATGCGCTGTTGCTGAGTGACTCGGGCCTTGTTCGGACCGATCGCGATCTCGTGTTCTTCAACGCGCCACGGCATGTCTCACAGGCGGTGACGCTCGACCAGGAGCCCGCGCAGGGGACCGCTCGGCTGAGTGTCTCATTGCCGCGAACCGAGCCCGAGGTGCAGCGGATCGTCATCGCGGGCTCCGTCGACGACGGCACCTTCGGCGGCATCACCGGTTTGACGCTCACCGTGCACGCCGCCGACGGGCCGGTGACCCAGTTCGAAATCGCCGACACCGACTCGGTGGCCGCGATGATGTTCGGCGAGTTCTACCGCAGGAACGGTCAGTGGCGGTTCCGTGCCATCGGGCAGGGGTGGTCGAGCGGGTTGGCCGGGCTCGTCACCGAGTTCGGCGTCAGCGTCGAGGATCCGTCCGAGCCGACGCCTACCCGCACACCCGTCTCCAGATCCGCGAACCCGTTCGGCAGGACACATCCTCCGACGGCACCGCGATTCGCGGGTTCTCCCGGCACGAGCCGGTCTGCGACAACCACTCCCCGAGCCGCGGACCCCTTCGACCGCTCTCGCGGCGCCGAGCGCGACCCCCGAGCCTCGCAACGCTCGCAGGACTCCCGGACACCAACACGTGCGGAGCCCTTCGATGAACAAGGGCCACCCGCGAACATCGGTGATTCGGGCGGTCCATACGACGGACGTCGAGCGACGGCGGCGACCGCATCCCGGTCGGCGACATCGTTCGATCACCACCAGCCACCGGCGACGACAGCGGGCCAGTCGACCGAACCGTTCGATCATCACCGGCCACCGGCGGCAACCGCGGCACAGTCGACCGAACCGGGGTTCGATCAGCGGCCGTCACCCGCGCCGCCCGAATTCGAGGCGACCGATGGACACACGGCATCGACAGCGAACACCTTCCGAGCACCCGAACGTTCAGCAGGTCGAGCGGGACGGTCTGTCGACCTCGAACGCCATCGCCGATCTGCCGAACAGCCACCATCACCCCCGCCGCCCGATCCCGAACGCGCCGAATGGCATTCGGATCCGGAAGACCCGGCGCGGCTGCGCTGGTGGGACGGAAGCGAATGGACAAACGCCACCTACCACCGCAGGCAGCCGGGCCCGCGCGACTGCGTACGGTGCGCCAACCCGCGCCGCCGCAAGCTGTTCGGCGGCCTCGCACCGTGCCAAGAGTGTGAGATCGAGATCGAAGAGTTCCTCACCCACTGGCACACCCAGGCCTGGCGGGTGCTCACCATGTCCGGGCCGCGCGGCGGCGACTGGGAGGCGTTGTGGGCATCGCTGCGGTATCAGCGCATCGACGAGAGCGCGGGCAGGCAGGCACTGCACGCCGGCGCGCTCAGTTACGTCGAGCGGCTGGTCACCTTCGCCTTCGCCGACGGCGAGGTGGAGCTCGCCGAGTTCGAGGCATTCGAGTACGCCATCGCCGA
The DNA here is from genome assembly GCF_046764875.1 of Nocardia arseniciresistens. Lineage (NCBI taxonomy): Bacteria > Bacillati > Actinomycetota > Actinomycetes > Mycobacteriales > Nocardiaceae > Nocardia > Nocardia arseniciresistens. The sequence continues at coordinate 160,814 of NZ_JBKORD010000018.1, read as the reverse complement.
GCTGGCACTGAGCGGCCCGCTGATCGAGGACCTACGCAGGCGAATGCACCGCGGCCGCACCCTGTCCCGGCTGCGCGCCGGGGATCTGCCGATGATCAGGACGCCAGGATTGCACCTGGATCCCGAGGAGAAGGTGCACCTCGATCTGCCCGCGATCCATGTGCGGCTATTGGCCAAGGGCCCGAAGCTCACCGACGGCCGACTAATCGGCAGCAACAAGAAGCTCCGCTTCGTCGGTGCCGACACCGGCATCGAACTGCCGTGGTCGCGAGTCGTTTCCGTGCACCGCGAACAGAACACCGTCGTACTCGCCGCGACCTCGGCACGCGGTGGCGCGATCTTCGAGGTCACCGACCCCGACTACGTCGCCGCGGCCTTGGAAGGCGCGCTACGGGTGGCCAAACGACTGATCCTCACCCCGGGCCAACGCGACACCCGCAGCATCCCGCAGGAGGTGAAGGCCGAAGTGTGGCAACGCGACGGCGGCAAATGCGTCGAATGCGGCGACGGCCACTACCTCGAGTTCGACCACGTCATCCCGCTCAGCCGCGGCGGCGCGACGAGCGCCTCGAACCTTCAAATCCTCTGCCGCGCCTGCAATCGCACCAAGGGCGCGCGAATCTGAGCAACCAGGCGATCGACTAGTCGCTGATCAATCCGGCCGTCCGACCCAGTTCCGCAAGCATCGTGTCGAACAGGATCTCCGGATGCGACAGCGGAATCGGGTAGTTGCCGAATACTTCCAGGGTGACGTGGCCGTAGAGGCGGGCCCAGATCTGGATCATCAGATAGGTCACGCCGAGGTCGAGCTTTTCGGCGGGGAACTTCTGGCCGGCCTCCGAAACCGCGGCGAGCAGCTCGGTTTGGAAGCCGACGAGATCCTCGCGCAGGTCAACGGGAATCACCTCGGTCGGCAGCGTCACGATGTCGTAGGTCGCGAGCAGGCGGCCGGCGGCGGCGAGAAAGATGCGCCCGAACGGTTCGTCGAAACGCCGCATAACTCCGGAGCGGCCCACGCCGGGCGAGGCGAACACCAGGGTGAACTCCCTGGTGTGCGCCAGCGCCCAGCGCCGGAAACCCTTGCAGATGGCGAAGAACTGCACCGCGCCGTCGTCGGGCAGGGTGGCGATCTCGGCGGACAGCTCGGCTGCGAGATCCGCGCAGAATTCCGAGCGCAGTGTCTCGAGCAGATCCTCCAGCGACCGGTAGTACCGGTACAGCGCGGGCGCGGTGATCCCGAGTTCCCGCGCGATCGCCCGCAACGTGACCGCCTGGGGCCCCTGCTCGACCAGCAGCGCGCGGGCCACCCGCCGGATGTCGCCGTCGGTGACCACCGGCGCGCGACCGCGCGGTTTACTCATACGGAGATTCAAGCGTATTCGACTTCCCAGCGCTTGATGCCGTTGAGCCAGCCCGAGCGCAGCCGCACCGGATCGGAGACCTGGCGCAGGTTGGGCATCGCGTCGGCGATGGCGTTGAACATCAGGTCGATCTGCAGGCGGGCCAGGTTGGCGCCGACGCAGTAGTGGGTGCCGGTGCCGCCGAAGCCGACGTGCGGGTTGGGGTTACGCAACACATCGAAGGTGAACGGGTTCTCGAAGCCGTCCTCGTCGAAATTGGCCGAGCTATAGAACAATCCGACCCGCTGCCCCTTCTTGATCTGCTGACCGCCGATCTCGGTGTCCTGTTTCGCGGTGCGCTGGAACGCGGTGACCGGAGTGGCCCATCGGACGATCTCGTCGGGCGCGGTGCGCGGACGCTCCTTCTTGTACAGCTCCCACTGGTCCGGATTGTCGACGAAAGCCTTCATACCGTGCGTGATCGAATTGCGGGTGGTCTCGTTGCCCGCCACCGAGAGCAGGATGACGAAGAACGCGAACTCGTCCGAGCCCAGGTTCTCGCCGTTGATGTCGGCGTTGATCAGCTGGGTGACAATGTCTTCGGCTGGACACTTGCGCCGCTCTTCTGCCATGTTCCAGGCGTAACCCATGACCTCGGCGGTGGCGGTGTGATGGTTGCCGTCGAACTCCGGATCGTCGTAGGAGATCATCTGATTGGTCCAGTCGAAGAGCTTCCTGCGGTCGTCCTGTGGGACGCCGATGAGCTCAGCAATCGCCTGTAGCGGCAGTTCGCAGGCGACCTGCTCGACAAAGTCGCCGCGCCCGGACTTCTTGGCGTCGTGCACGATCTTGGCCGCCCGCTCGGTGAGCGCGGCGCGCAAGTTCTCGACCGCGCGGGGGGTGAAGCCTTTGGAGATGATGCGGCGGATCTTGGTGTGCTGCGGCGGATCGAGGTTCAGCATCAGCATGTTGCCGAGCATGTCGATCTGCTCACGGGTGGTTTCTTCGTTGAATCGAATGATCGCGGTGTTCTCCTGGGAAGAGAAGACGTCCGGATTCTTCGAGATCTCCTTGATGTGCTCGAGCTTGGAGACCACCCAGTAGCCGCCGTCGTCGAAGCCGCTGGCTCGATCGGGCTGGGCGCACCACCACACCGGCGCGCAGCGGCGCAGCTCGGCGAATTCTTGGATGGGCAGACGACTGGCGAGCAGGTCGGGGTCGGTGAAGTCGAATCCTGCGGGGATCGAGGGGGTTGTCACGGCTATCTCCTACCGGTCTGGGCTGCAGACCTCACAACGTTGTGCGGAACACGTTCCAGAGGAGATAAAACCACAGAACACCATCAGGTGAACAGTGTTTACTAAAACCCGTTTACTTTTCTTTGGCTACGCACAGGAACCCTGACATTTCGGTCAAACCGCGCGCGGTCACCGCGATCGGGCTTGTAATGGGAGGCGACAGATTCGCTCTATTCTCCATTCGGAGGCTCTCACCATGACCACTCTGCACGAGCACGCGGGCGGTGACGAGGTGCTACACCGCGTCGAAGAGGCGTTCTACGAGAAGGTCCTGGCCGACCCGGTGCTGAAAACTCAGTTCACCGAACGGCACCCGGATCACGTCGACCACCTCACCTGGTTCACCGCCGAATCCTTTGGTGGACCGGACCGTTTCACCGAACGACTCGGCTTCGACTACATCATCGCGGTGCATCGCCATCTGGCGATCACCGATGAGCAGCGCAGTCGGTTCACCGAGCTGTACATGGAAGCCTTCGAGGAAGCGGGTCTGCTGGACAACGACGGCTTCCGCGAAGCCGTTCGCTCCCACGCCGAGTTCGGTTCGAAAGTGGCGCAACAGAACTCGCACGCCAAGACCGACGAGGAACTTCACCCGATCCGTGCGGTACCGCGGTGGACGTGGGACGGCGACAGCCGCTGACCCGGCGGGATTCGTCGCGCGATCAGATCGACCGTCATCTGAGCCAGCGCGTCGGTGACATCGGCGGACCCTACGGCGCGACGTTCAGCACGGGTGGCCTCCACTGCCCGTTGAGCGCGGCAGCTTTCGGCGCGAACAAGTGCATCGTGAGCGAGAACCGCCCCAACTCCGGGATAGGCAGCCAATTGCCGGTCGGCACACTCGCGCCCGGGTCGGTGTGCTGGATCGCCAGATCCAGTGAGCCGTCGGCGTTGAGGACGACAGTTCCCTGACGGCCGATCGAGTAAATATTCGCCGGGTTGGGTACCAGGAAGTTGTCCGCGCCGTAGGCGGTCAGCGACCAGAACGCATCGACCGGCGGCAGCTGGCCCTGCGGGAAATGCAGCCGGAAGTTCGCGGGCACGCCATTGAGATCGGCGCTGCCGGAGAGGGTCGGATATATCGCGTCTTCCGGCAGGTTGGCACCCAACGCGTGCCATGCGGTGCTGGCGCGCAGCATGTAGTTGGTTCCGTAAGTACCGATGTCCCGTTCGAATATCCACCCGTTCTCGTTCACCGCGGTCGGGGTGGAGCTCGCGGGGATCTGCCTTTTCGCCCGATCCGCGGCCGCGGTCAGATCCTCGGCGGAGATACCGGTGACGCTGCCGCCCGGCCGAATCCCGATGGTCGCGAAGCGGTTCATCGCGGGCAGGTCCTCGGCGCTCGGCGGATTCACCGCCATCACCGCGCACAGCCTGTCGAAGAAGGTGGCCGCGCCCATCTCGACGACCTCCCTCGACGGCGCAATTGCGGGGCCCTCCGCCGACGCTGCCGTTGGTTCGGGCATTTCTCCCGCCACCCATGCGTTGAGCCGGACGAGCTTCAGCTGCTGCTGAATGGCCTGCACGGCGGGGATGTCGTCGGCGCCGTTCACTTGAATCCGGCCGATCAACCACACTGTCGGGGTCGGCGCGGACAGCTGCGTCACGCCCTCGGGCAGGCTTCCACTCCACCGGGGCCCGGTGACGACGTAGGTGTAGGGCGGTGCCTGCGCGCCCGGCTTCACCTGCGGCCGAATGCTACTCGGGCTGTGCACGGTATTGGTCCAGGCGTCCAGCAGCTGCATCAGCCAGTATCGGCCCTGTTCAATAGCGGGCACCTGCAACACGATCGGCTCGGTGGACACGTCGAGCCAGGCGACGGAGTACATGGTGTCGAGATTCATGCGAACGGCATCGCGGGTCTCGGGCGTCGGCAGGATGGAAGCGTGCCGGAAGGTGTTGGCGGGCGCGAACTTCTCCGAGGCGACCCGAGTCGCGTCCATCAGCACCAAGGGATAGCCGAAGATGTAGGCGTCCGTGGCGATCGTCTTCGGGTCCTCGGGCATGAGAGTCACGCTGGTCGAGGGGCTCTTGTCCGACGTGCCGCAGGCCGTCGACACGGTGACACTCGCCATGGTCGCGGCGGCCACCCCGAACATCGTCCGGCGCGAGAGCCGTGCGAGTGAATGCTCGTCGCCCATGGTCTTTCTCCCCATTCTCCGATCGAGCCGGACGCCTTCGAGAGATCCAGGCGGAAGTATAGCCACATATTTGCCCGACCTGCGGTACCTACAGTGGCGCAACCACACCGATGGGCGGGATCACCAGTTCGCGACGGCCATTGCTCGACCGCACACTCTCTCCGTCATCCCACCGCCGCCGACTCCCGCAAGGTGTGATTTCGCTGCGCCTTTGCTTCGACGTGACTGCGCCACTGCGGATTAACCGATACCATCCCTGTGAGCGAATCCATCCTGTCCCACATCCAGAATGAGCAGCACCTGATGATCCTGGCCGCCGTTTTCGACACCTGGGCGCAGATAGGCAATCCGACACCGGAAGCCCCGCCCATCTCGGATAAGTTCCTCCAGCTTGTCCGCTACCTGACCTGGTTCGTGCTATTGGCCGGCGTGTGCGCCATCATCTACGCGGGCGGTCGTTTCGCCTGGGAGAAGTGGTCCGGCGGCGGTCTCGAGTCACCGAAGATGGTGGCCGGAGCCATGATCGGCGGTGTCATCGCCACCAGCGCGGGCACCATCATGAACGCGGTCATCGGCTGAGATACGGCCGCGTCGGAGGATGCGGCTATGAGTAGAGCTGCTCGATAACCCAATTCGTGGTGTCCGGGCTCGAACGGACGGTCGAGTGATCGACTGCGGGGCTACCTGGGAACAGGTCCTCGTAGAAGACGTTGGTGACGCCCGGTTCGGTGATGAACGAGCACACTCCGGGCGGTGTCGCGATCGCGTCGTTCTTGGTCGCCATCACCGAATAGCGGACACCGGGCTGGGTCAATGGTCCGTTCATGACGGCCTTGTAGACGTCCGATGCCGGTGTCAGTTGCAGTGCGTTGGCCATGCTCGGCATCAGTGTCGACAGCACCGGCACCAGGAACGGCAGCGCCGTTATCAGCTGGACCGGCGTAATCGGCAGGTTCTTCAGCCCGTACTGCGCAAGGAAACCGGCCCCGTCACAACCGCGAGCCTCCGGCGTCAGCAGCACCATGTTCGGCACATCCGCGGCACCGCCGAGCACCTTGACGAAGTAGTTCGCGACGAACGTGCCCGCCGAATGAGCGACGATATCGACCTTGGCCGCCCCCGTGACCGCCTTGACCTTCGCAACGAACTGGGCGAGCTGCCGAGCCGCGCTCGACATATCACCCGCCCAACGTTTTCCATCGACGATTCCGCCCTGGAACAGCAGCGTGCAAGCACCCTGTCCGCGCAGCGCCGAAACCATCGGATCCCATTGCGCGGCGGTATCCGCCGTACCCCCGTCCGCTCCCGGCAGCACGATCACAGGATTCGGTCGGACATCGCTCGGATGGCAGTCGATCGCCGGTTCGATCACCGTGCCCGCCGGTACGCTCGGCGCGGCCGAGTCGCTGGGAGCCGCGCCACCCGGTGCCGCCGTCATCCCCAACACACCGACGACCGCGACCCCTACCATTGCGGCGCGCATCGAAATGCTCTGCCCCTGCCGCCTGAAAATCATGTGCTACAAAGCCTTTCGACAACGCCCACCGCCACCGACAACGCCAACCGAACCGGCCCTGACGTCACAGAGTGACAATAGTGAACTGACAAACTCGGACTCCCGACTAATGCCCTTCGCCCACATGCCAACAGCTCGCACCCCAGATGTCAACCAGCCCCCGTGCAGTTCCGGTACGCGTGCGCCGACTGCCGCAAGGCCGACCTCCCCGAACCTGAAACGCTCGTATGGTTCACTGCCACGTTCCCCGGCCACTGCGGCGACTGCAACCGCCCCAGTCAGCCCGGAGACGACGCCGGAACCCGACGACGGATACCTGTGCAGGAGGCACGCATGACGCGCAACCGCGCCAGCGCCAAGAAGGCCGGCGCCACATTCGAGACCAGTATCGCGGCGTACCTCGCCGAGCATGTCGACGGCCACATTGAGCGCCGAACCAAGAACGGCGCCAAGGATCGAGGCGATATCGGCGGTCTCCGTGCCCACGGCAAGCGCCTCGTCGCCGAATGCAAGGACTATGGCGGCAGGATGCTCGCCGGGCCGTGGCTGAAGGAGGCCGCGACGGAGCGAGGCAACGACGAGGCTCTCGCCGCGATCGTCGTCGCGAAGCGCCGCGGCGTCAGCGACCCCGGCCAGCAATTCGTGCTCATGACCCTCGCCGACTACGTCGCCATCACCACCGGCACCCGCCCCGACGAGCCGACGCCCGCATGACCATGGAAGACCATTGCGCGGCGATGTTCGCCGAAGGAAAGATGTGATCTCGTGACGGCCGAACACCCAACAGACGAGCAACTACGGCAATGGCTGTATGACGCCGAATACGACTGGGATGCCGACGACTCCGACCGGCCGATGCCATCGAACACCTTCCCGGCCTACTACAACGACGCCTACCAGCCGACCCTGGCCGCCCTGTTCCGGGAACTGCTCGAGCATCGCAGCAGAGCGCGCAGGCACCACCTCGTCGACGAAGCCGTCAACAACCCCGATCCCACCGCGGCTGGTCGCGCAGCTGTCGAATTGCACAAGCTGATCCGAGAGGAAGATCAATAGGGCGACGCCGGTGTCAGCCGACGAATTCGCGGTCGCCGTATTGGATGGTGTCGGGGACCCAGGTACCGCCGAGGGCGACGACGAACTGTTGGGTCAGCGCGAGGTCGGCGAGATCGGCTACCAGGATCAGAGTGCCTGCCTCACTGACGGAGCCGCCGACGAGATGGTCGCGGATGGTCGGGTCGGCGATCAAAGCGTCACGGAATCGGCGCACGTCGATACCGGCGACCTCGACGGTGAACGCGTCGATTTCCGGTGCGGTAGCAACCAGGTGTTCGAAGGTCAGCACCGATTCCTGCTGGAAGCGCGTACGGACCTGGTCGGCGATGCGGCGCAGATCGGGCGCGTCGACGCAGGCAAGGTGGAACTCGCGGGACCGCTCGTAGGTCGCCTGCTGTCGCTCTTGCGACCAGAAGACACCGCTGACCAGCGTAGAACCCACTGGAAGGCCGATGTTCCGCAAGGCGATCCCGCTCACCGCGAGTTCGAAACCCTCCAGCCGGGCACGCAGCCGTTGATCATCCGGGTCGGTGATGGTCGCGGTGTTGTCGGTGGCGAACAATTCCGCGGTGGGCCGCAAGGGATTTCCCACCGCGCACGCGGTCGGCGCAGCCTGCGCGGGCCCCGCTCCTCCAAAAACACCTGACGCGACGAACAGTGCCGCAACCGCCGCCATGACCCGCGAGGTGACCATCCCGATCCTTCCCGAGACCGACGAGCTCAGGCAAGGGCCGCGGTCGCACCCCGACAACACGGCCTCGCTCGCTGCTCCGGACCAGCACAACATGCTTCGGGCGTCAGCCCGCGATCAGGACCGCGGTGAGCGCGAGAGCTCCCGGTACTGCCTGCGCGAACAAGATGCGCAGATTCGCCGTCACAGCACCGTATACCCCGGCGATCACCACGCATGCCAGGAAGAAGACCTGAACCCGGAATCCCGTCGGGTCCGCCGCAATCAACCCCCACACCAACCCCGCCGCGAGGAACCCGTTGTACAGCCCCTGATTAGCGGCCAACGGCGCAGTAGCCGCCGCCATCTCGGCATCGAACCCGGACAACTCCCGCCCAGGCTTGCCTTCCCACAAAAACATCTCGAGCACCAAGATGTACGCATGCAACACGGCCACCAAGCCGACCAGGATGTTCGCGATAGTCGCCATTGCTCGCACAGTACTCGAGCCAACCCCTGAAAACTCGGCATCGAGCCGAGTCGGCCGCGTGTCGACCACGCCTTACCCACACTCCAACACGGCCACAGTGCCCCGAAATTCGACTCGTCCAGCGCCTCGTTGCCTATGATCCGCGACATGGTCAACGGCGCTGATCGCCACTATCTGAACAAGTGCGTAGAGCTCGCCCACGAAGCGCTCGCCGCGGGCAATGCCCCATTCGGGTCGATACTCGTTGTCAACGATCAGGTAGCGGCCACCGCCAAGAACGAAGAAGCATCGGGCGACCCGACCCAGCACCCCGAATTCGAGCTCGCCCGTTGGGCCGCACAACATCTCGACCCAGCAACACGTGCGGCCGCCACGGTCTACACCTCCGGCGAGCACTGCCCGATGTGCTCCGCCGCGCACGCATGGGCAGGCCTCGGCCGCATCGTATTCGCAGCCTCGACGCAACAACTCGCCGAATGGCGCGAGGAGTTCGGAGTAGCACCGGGGCCGGTACTCCCCTTGGCGATTACCGAGGTCGCACCGAACATCCCCGTCACAGGACCGGTACCCGAACTAGCTACGACGATGCGTGGCCTGCATCAGCGCCACGCAAGCCGGAACCCCACGTAGCCTGGAGAAGGATTTCCCCCGCAGACCGGTCAGCCCGTATTCGATGAACCTCGCTGGTTCGATCAGGCTGGTTCGACGCGGAATACCGCGATCCGATGCGCTGCCGCGGCGATCCCGTCCGGTGTGGCGGCATCGGCCAGGCCGGTGGTCACGAAGCGGTTGCCGACACTCGCCGGGCTGGTCGTCACCAATTCATGCAGCAGTGGACGACGTTCCTCCACCGACATTTCGACCAGGCGAGCGAGAGCGGACACGCGACCCCTTGTCAATGTGACAGTGCCCGCCACCCGCGCGTTCGCCACCCACGCGGCCTTCGGAAAGGCCTGGAAGATATATCGGCCGTTCCCCAGCGTGTTCACCGCGATCGGGAACGTACGCGACTGCCCGGTCCGTCGCCCCTTGACGGTGAGCAGTTGCATCGGCCCGAAAACGATACCCCTGCGATGCAATCCGACGATGACCTTGTTGATCGTGTTGGTCATCCGACGGTAGCTGTCTGCGTTCATGACACGAGCCTTCCTGGAAAATATCTGATCCGTATTCCATGAGTACCATATAGTATTGAATCAGTACGATACTGGATCTGGTCGGAGGTTGACATGCAAGAGAATTCGGAGCGGATGAAGGTGCGCTTCGCCAGCGACGGCACCGAGTGCGTCGCCTGGCACTATCCCGGGACCAACGGCGCCTGCGTGGTCATGGCGGCCGGCGGGGCGGTGACGAAAGAGCCGGGAACCGATCGGTTCGCGCGCCGATTCCATGCCGACGGGTTCACGGTGCTCGCGTTCGACTACCGGCATCTCGGCGAGAGCGGAGGACAACCGCGCCAGGTCATCCGGATGAACGAGCAGCTAGCCGATCTGGAGGCCGCCATCGCGTACGCCTCGAAGCTCCCCGGCGTAGACCCACACCGGGTCGCGATCTGGGGCTTCTCCCTGTCGGGCGGCCATCTTTGGCGGGCCGCGGCCCGCAATCCGCGACTCGGCGCGGTGATCGCCCAGACACCGCTCGCCGACGGATTGGCCGCCGCGAACATCGCGGGACGCCATCAGCGGCCACTCGCCATGCTGCGTTTCGTGGGCAGAGGCATCGTCGATGGCCTCGGCGGACTGTTCAGTCGACAACCACTACTAGTGCCGCTCGCCGGCGCGCCCGGCAGTGTCGCTTTGCTCGCAACGCCGGACGGTCGCGACGGCGACCGAGCGCTCAACCCGGACAACAGGTATCCGGAGTGGCAGCAGGTGATCGCCGCACGCACCGGGCTGCGGATCTCCATATACCGCCCCGGCCGCCACGCCTCTCGCATCACGAGCCCACTCCTGCTGCTCGTGTGCGACCAGGATCAGACCGCTCCGCCGCGGCCCGCAGTGCGGGCGGCGCAACGGGCTTCCCGAGCAGAGGTGGTTCGCCTGCCGGGCGGGCATTACGCGCCGTTTCTCGACTCGCACGAACAGGCTGTCGAGGTCGAACTGTCCTTCCTTCGTCGGAGTCTGCTCGCTTCGGCACGGGTGCCCGACGCCGGTGCACGCGGCCGCTCCGGCGCGCGCGGAGCTAGCCGTCGACGTAACCTTGCAGTGCTCTGCGCGGGTGGGACAGCTACGCTCGCAGCCTGTTTCGTCCTGCTCACTGACTGGAGTCACCTCTTTGACCACGCCAGAGTCGGCAACGACCCGTTCCTGCCCGGTCCCGCACGGATCGCCGATTGACACCAACATCCCCCGCATTCCGCTCTACTCAGAGGAATTCGCCGCGGATCCGCATTCGGCCTACCGCGACATGCGCAGTAAATACGGTTCGCTGGTACCGGTCGAACTGGCTCCCGGCGTGCCCGCCACGTTGGTGATCGGCTACTACACCGCGCTGCGGATCCTCAACGATCCCGACCATTTCCCCGCCGATTCGCGAACCTGGCAGAAAGATGTCCCCCGCGACTGTCCGGTACTGCCGATGCTCGAATGGCGTCCGGCCGCGATTCGCGCCGCGGGCGCGGAGCACGCCCGATACCGGGAGGCGACCGTTGCCGGGGTCAGCGAGATCGACATGTTCGCCCTGCATACCACTGTCGAGCAGATCGCCATACCGCTGATCAATTCGTTCTGCCAGGACGGCACGGCGGATCTGATCAGTCAGTACGCGTTCCCCCTATCCTTCACGGTGATCAATGCCGTGCTCGGCTGCCCGCAGGAGATCGGTGAGCGCGCCGCGGCCGGCATGGCAGCGATGTTCGAAGGCGTGAACGCCGCGGCGGGCAATATGATGCTCGCCTCGGCAATGAGCGATTTGGTCGCCCTCAAACGTGCCGAGTCGGGCGATGACATCATCTCTCGACTAGTGGCCCATCCCGCTCAGCTCGACGACGAAGAGTTGATGCACCAAGTGCTCATGTTCTACGGCGCGGGCATCGAGCCGACCCAGAACCTGATCACCAACACACTGCGGCTGATGCTCACCGACGACCGGTTCGGTGGCAGCATTATCGGTGGGACCCTCCCGACGTGCGACGCGCTGGACGAGGTGTTGTTCACCGACCCGCCGATGTCGAACTACTGCGTCACCTTCCCGAAGCAGCCGATCCTGATCGATGGCGTCTGGTTGCCCGCCCACCAGCCGGTCGTCATCAGCATGACCGGCAGCAATAACGATCCCGCGATCAGCACCGGGGAATACATCGACAATCGCTCGCACCTGGCCTGGAGCGCAGGACCGCACGCGTGCCCCGCACGCTCGGTAGCGTCAATGATCGCGCAGGACGCGATCGATCAGCTACTGGACGCCCTGCCCGAAATGCAACTCGCCGTTCCCGCCGAGGATCTCACCTGGCGTCCCGGCCCCTTCCAGCGCGCGCTGACCACACTCCCGGTCTCCTTCCCGAAATCCCCTCCGTTGCACATCTTTTAACCACGCACCGTCCCGTGGCAATTACCACAGTATTCGGGTTCGATGCGGCCACGCGATGATGACGATCTACGATGACCAGCGAGATCGACCGGTGGCTATCCTCGCGAAGTGCCGAACAGCCATCGTCGAACGCGGCCGGATCCAGGCATTATTGGCCGTCGCGTTCGGCGGCCCGGGTTGATCCAGCCTGGCAACGGTTCTCGCGCGGCAAGCCACGTCTGTGGCACCCCGACGATCGGACCGGGGCGTCCGCCGGTGCCGGTGTAAGCGGCGACGATCCCACCGACGATGGCGCTGGTGGTGTCGATATCTCCGTCTGCTGCAATACATGTGGTGATTGCGGCCGGGTAGTCGTTCAGATGCGTTGCCGCGACCCACAGTGTGAACGGCACCGTGTTCTGCGCAGTTACCAGGGACCCGTTGCCGAGCTCATCTGCGGCCTCCTCGGCGGAAGCTCCGAGCAGGGCGCGGGCGCGGCGAATCAGTCGGCTCGTGTCTCCGTCGTCGATGCGGTCGAGGATGGAGGTAATGAATGCCGTTGGTGTGGGCCGAGTCCCGATCAAGCGTGCATGCGCGGCCTGACTGGCGGCGAGCGCCACCGCGACCGCGCCGATGACCCCTTCGGGATGCAGATGCGTCACCTGTGCCGACAGGACCGCTTCGGCAGCAACCTTTTCCGGATCGCCAGCGTAAAAGGCACCCAGCGGAGCGACCCGCATGGCTGCACCGTTGCCACAGGAACCCTGGTGATCGAACGCGGCTTCGGCGGCTTCCCGCCAGTGCACGCCGTCGCGGATTCGACGCAATGTATCGACCGTTACGAAGCCGTAGTCACGGCACGGCTCGAACCGTACAGCGAAGGCGGCGGCAAGCCGGTCCTGATCGATCCCACCGTGACTGCGGAGTTCGGCGACCACGGTGCAGGCCATTTCGGTGTCGTCGGTCCACCCCCACTGGCCGGCTGAGAGATTGCCTGCACGAAGATCCGGAATCGACCGGCCCATGATGGGGAATTCCGCACCCAACGCATCCCCCACTGACAGTCCGTCCAGTGAATCGAGCATCAAGTCAACCTGCATCGCACCCATGGTAATCATGCCGGAGGGCAGCGCCCCCACAGCAAGGATGTAGCCGTGTCCGACGTGGACTCCAGACTGTGTGCCTGTCTCGGGTGAGGTTGGCTGTGAGAGGTCACCGTTGAATATCTCGACGCCATCGGGGTTAGTCGTTGTACGTGATCCGTCGGCCATCCTCGTCGTAGGCCGGTCGTCCGTCTTTGTCGAACCACTTGTCCGTTCTCGGGTCTCGAGTCCAGCCTTCGAACTCCGTGCCTTCCAGGTCATCGGAGAACCGACCACCGAACCCGGGCATTTTCCCCTCGGGTGCCGGGCCAGCGGCTCGGCGCTTCTCCTCGAATTCGGCAAATATCTTTTCGTTTTGGGCGATTTCCTCCTGCGAGAGTGTCAACCCGAGCTGTACGGCTTCCTCCGCAGTGTAAAAGAGCTTGCCACCGACTTTTTTCGGCATTGCCGGTCCTCCTAAATTTCGGCCATCTTGATCACCCATCGCCGCGTTGCCTCATCGAAGGTTTTGCTTTGGACGAGGAAATTTGCCCCCGACCCGAACAGAACCTCGTTACCGGGGCGGTCAAGGACTTGCCGCGGAGGTCGCTCGGGCCCTGTCTAAGAACCCGCACTTCTTCGTCGGTCAGGGCAGCGACGGTTGGCTGGCTCTTCCCCTTCCCTGTCCCTAGCCGATCGTATAGGTCCTTGACGGCCTGCTTGGCCTTCGTCATCGCAGTCTTCGCGCCGTCGGCAAGGCCCTTGAGCTGCAAGGCTTTACGTGCTCGCCAGGCGGTGACGGCCGCTTTGATCTTCACGGCCCATCTTCGTGCCGACTCGACAGCTTTAGCGCCGGCGATCACGCCGCCGACACCGGTAAGACATGTGGCGACGACGGTGATCGCTAGGTCGATCGCAGCTTCCTGGACGATAGCTTCCAGGAATCCCTTGATCTCGTTGCGTAGTTCTTCGATCGATTCTTTGTAGTCAGTGCAGGTCTTGCTGATCTGGTTGCACGTGTTGAGCAATTCTCCGATGGAGGTCTCTACGGTCTTCAGGTCTTCACGGACCTGCACAGCGTCCTTAGACGTCACTCCGTCGAAAAGGCTGGCCGCGATCGTGATCTTGTCTTTGGCGTTGGTGTTCTGGTGGATCGTGCCGAGCCGATCCCAAGCCTCGGCCGCCTTGGCCAGCGTCTCGGTGTTACCGTCCGGGAGCGGGCAATTGATGGCGTCGAGTACTTCGATGGACGCTTTCGCAATGCCTTGCGGAGTTCCTCCAGCTGCCGACGCCGGAAGGGCGTAAGGCCCGAAGGTCACCGTCGAGGCTGAGTCCTTCGGCCTTTCCGGTTGCGCTGTCCCCTTCAGCGTGGCATCGGACTTGGCATGTTCGAAACCGACGTCATTGAGGGCGGTGCCGTATGCACGCAGGGTCATTGGCTTTCGCCTCGAGCTCCGCCAGCCGATCGGCAACGGCCGCCATGTACCCGCGCACGCGAGCGGCCAAATCCTCGAGCTTGTCGAGGTCGACCGAGAATGCTGGCGTATCGGTGGTCATAAGCTGTTTAACCCCATTTCAGGGTAGATCCAGGGAGCTGACACCGGACGCGTTCGACTGATCGGTCGCACGGAGGGTTTCAGCTGTGACCCCCAGCTTCTCGGCCAGCTCGAACAACGCGTCCCACACTTGGTCAGCGCCTTCGTGGAACTCCTCCCACGCGGCGGTAAAAGTTCCGGCGTTGTTCCCGACCCAGCCGTCGATCGTGACCCGCGCATCGGTCACCAGCGACGAGTACCCGGACCGACATTCCTCCGCTACCTGAAATGCCATGCGCCCCAACACTTTGACTTCCTCAGGCTGAATTGACAGAGACGACGAATCCCCCATAGTCGACAGTCCCCTCGTCAATCAGGCCCAGAGCGGGCGCGCTGTCCCGTCAGATCTTCGCTGGGACCGTACGCCTAGGAACAACGGACAGCAAACCGCTGTCACAGCTATCACATCCGCTGGTACGAACCGCGCGGTGCTGGTCGATGCCCGGACATCTCGATCCGTGCGGTAGATACCGGGCGCGGAGATGCCAAATGATGCGCTCGTGTGTCTCCTCGCGCGCTTCTCTAACCCTGACCTGCCCTGGCCTGTGATCCGGTAAGGCGGGCACGCCGGGCTTACGGAGGCGCGCAGTGGAGGATCGGACGTATGGGCATTGGTAGCGATGCCTTGGAAGCCGCCGCTTCAGCTCCCGACTATGATTGAGCCATGGGCCGATGACCTGGGGATCACACTGGGGCCGCGAGTTCGGTTGTGGCAGTGCTCAGTTCATCCCGAGCTTCTCCGCGATCAGCGCCAGAGCCCGCGCGTTCACGCTATGCAGGCGTGCTCGGGCCGTCCCGCGGCGCGGTGGTCGCTTGCCGCCGGGTCGACCCGCCGGTACGGTCATTTCAGCTGAACGGGGGGCGGGGAGCCGATCCGACCCTGACGACCATCGGAAGGATCACATGGCCCGCAAAGGGAACGCGCTCGTCGGCGCGGCATTCACGGTTGGTGCTGCTGTCCTGCTGTCCGGGTGTGGGTCATCGACCAATGGGGGTGCCACGCCCGCAGCGAGTTCGACGAGCGCGGGGCCGTCGATGGCGGCGGATGTACCCAGTGGTTATGACCCGTGTAAGGACGTCCCGCAGAGCGTGCTGGATTCGGAGAAGCTGCACGGCAAGGAACTTGCCAACAGCGATACAAGCGGTGGGGCCAAGTGGCGTGGTTGCGCCTGGGTCCGGTCGAACGGTTACGCCGTGAGCATCACCACCACCAACCTCACCATTGATCTCACCCGCAGCCGGAACTTTCCCGAAGCCACCGAGTTCACGATCAACGGCAGGCGCGCGATCTCGACGCGCCAGTTCGATGGTGCCTTCATCAAAGAGGCGTGCACGGTGAATGTCGAGATGAAGGACGGCAGTATCGATTTCAACCTGAGTAATCCACCATCAAATCGAGACACAGGCAGCATCGACTCGTGTGTGCTTGCTCGGGGTCTGGCCGAAAAGGTTGTGCCCAGCCTGCCCGCCAACGCCTGATTGATCCACGGATCGACCGGGGAGAGGACCGACATGGCAAACGATGACAAGAGTCCCGCGACCCCGCTGGCAAACCTGATCAGCGACGCCCGCGAGGGCCGGTTGTCGGTGCGAATGGATCTCGAGAAGTTCGTCTATATCGACCGTGACTGCGACTACTTCAAGGACCAGATCCGCCAGATACAGCGAACGATGACCCAGGTCTCGAGACAAGAGAAGTGGGGTCTCGGCGAGGGTTACCTTGCGCAGGGCGACCGGGACCTGTTCTCCGCCAAGACGATGGTCCACCGCTGGCGTGAGAAATCCCAAGGTTCCGAGAACAGCGTCTACGCCGTTATGGAATCGCACCACAAGGTCATCGAAGACTTCCAAACCCTCTTCCGCACCGTCCGCGAACGCATCACCAGTGTTGACACCGACCAGGCGGCGAAATACCAAGACCTGGAGGCGAATCTGCCGAAGCAGGCACCCACCAACCCTAAGATCTTCTCCTGGCCTGGACTGTAGGCTCCGCGTTCACACATACCCTCGGCACGATCGCACACCCGGCTTTCCGCACGACACGCTCGTCCGAAACCGGAAGCTATGCGCGAGCTCGGATTTAGCGCGTATGTAGTGGTGCGCTCGCCGTACAGACGACAAACGGCCCCACACGACATCAGACCCATCAGGATAGGTCTGCTCTGGGGTCGGCATTGCGCCAAGCTCAGACGAGGCGGTCGAACTCTCCCCCCGCAACACCCGCAGTGAAGGCATCCCACTCGCCGGGCGCGAAGACCAGCGCCGGGCCGGTCGGGTTCTTGCTGTCGCGTATTCCGACCATCCTGTGGTCAAGGAAGGCGACTTCCACACAGTCGCCCCCTTGCTTGCTGTAGCTGCTCTTGAACCACTCGGTGTTCACCGAGGTAACTCCTTCGCGATCTTGGACAGATAAGCGCGGGTCTTGGCCCCGCTCAATGTGGACCGCTCTATGTCGGCCCAAGATCGACGATACCGCGCCACCTGGTCAGGCTTCTGAAGATACAGGTTGCCGCCCCCGGCCCCTCCTTCGATGAACGCAACCGAGGGCTCAGGTTCGAGGCCGGCTGTCCCCGCGAAGTCGAGGATGATGAAGTGGCCTTCCTCAGTGCCACGGTAGATGCCGGCGTCGAATGGCACGAGCCGGACACTGACGTTGGGTAGCCTCGAAACCTCGGCGATGCGGTGCAGTTGACCGGCGGCGAGTTGGGGATTGCTGAGCAAGCGGCGGATGACGCTTTCGTCGAGTACCGCGTCCAACCTCGGCTTGGATTCGGTGAGAACCCCTTGCCGACGCATCCGGACCTGGACGTGACGCTCAACCTCCTCGGGCGTCAGGTCGGGGCTGGTGCAGAGCAGACTGCGGGCGTAACTCTCGGTTTGCAGCAAACCTGGAATGCGGGCGTTCTGGTATATCGAAAGAGCGGTGGCTGTGCCTTCGAGGGCGATGTAGACATCGAGCTTGTCGGGCGAAACGACATCGCTGAAGTCATACCACCAGCCACGAGCTGATTCCGCTTCTGCGGCAATGGCTTTCAGCGTCGCCCTGGTTTCGGGTGTTGCATGGTAGATCTCGCAGAGTTTGTCGATGTAGATCGGCTTGAGCTTGCACGGCTGCCCTTTGAGCATCTTCGTCACGGTGACGTGGTGCAGGTTGACCTGTTCCGCCACATCTTTGATGTAAAGCCCGGACTCTCGATGCAGCTTCGACAGGATGCGAGCAACCTGACGACGAGGGACCGATGGGACGGCGGGCTGTGCAGGCATGGAATCTTCTCCTCGCTTTGACCGGGACAAATGCGAATCTGGCGCTAGATTACTACGTTTTTTCGAAGTGAAGAATTTTGGCGTAAAGATTGTGAATTCACCTGCATGGGTGTGAGCTGAACATGCGCCTCGAGAGTGGCCGTCGCAAGTGCATCAGCCACGTGGAAATGCTCAGGACGCATAACAATCCACCACACCGACCAGGTTCCGGGGGAACCATGACACCTACGCACACCATCGAGCCGCAGCAGACGATCGATGCGAGCGACAAACCGAAAGCCATTGGGTTCGTGCGCAATGACGTTTCCGGGCAGGCAGCGCCACGTCACGCCACCGATATCCAGCGGCACGCTCGCACGCTCGGCTACCAGTACATATACACAGTCCGGCCACCGGCCGATGTTCACGATCCGATCGGGTATGTGCTCGGTATGGCAGCTGGTATCGGCGTGCAAGCGATCGTCGTCTTCGACCTCGGTCACGTGGACTGCTTGCCCGCGTTGATCTGTGACGAGGGGTTCGATCTGGAAACCGTTTGCCCGCAAAGCACTTGGGCGCGCTCGGCCCAGTGCTCGCCCGACGTCGAGATGGGGGCCGCTCGATGAACGAAGACGCTCTGCTCATCCCGCCGAATGTCTGCGGCTTGGCCGAGGTCGAGTTGGCGCACGCACAGATGCGCCTACACCGGGCGTGCCGGATCGAGCGGTGCGTGTGGAAGCGAGCCGCCTACTACACGCTTGTACGGCACAGCCGGATCACGCCACCGACGCTCAGCCCGCGCGAACGCGCCCATCGGCGTGGTATCGAGTTCCCGAAGGGCGCCATCCCCTCTCTGCCCGAAGGCACGCCCGAACTCCAGACATTCCAAGATGTGCTCGACGGACTCGCGCAGCTGGCGCTACCAACAAACCGGGCAACGGATGCGGGCGGTGAATCACCATGAGCGCATGGCAAGTGGTGCACGGCATCCTCGCGGTCGTCGGAGGCGGCACGTTCGCGATGCTCGGGGTGGCGTGCGTGTGGCCGATCAACCTGCCACGTCACGACCGGCCCACCGGGCACTGTCGATTGCGACCGGTCGAATGGCCGAAGGCATGGACATGCGGCCCACCCGATGAGCCGTTCACCCTCGCCGACGCCCATGTGGCGATGCAGCTGCATTGCGAGCACGACTGCGCGCGCAAGCACGCCGCATTCGACGCGCTGGTGGCGGCAGGACGCATCCACCGCGATTCAGCACGACGACACCGACTCTGGGGCAAACCCTGGTGAATCAGCACGAAGGGCGGTCTATGACCCACGAACCGGATTCGATTGCCGCACAATTGCGTTCGGCCCGAGCGAGAGCCGAGCAGGCCGGATATCGCTTAGTACGCGCCGAGTATCCACCATACGGCTGGAAACTGCTGGACGCGGAAGACGACGAACCCATCCACAGCGGCAGCCTGGACCAGATCGACGCGTGGCTGAAGTCGTAGCGGCGCGAAACCCATTCTCACTCACGATCGATTGGATCTTGCCGATGTCCGAATGGACCTGGGAGCCTGACGATTTCGCAGCACTTTGGCTCACCACAGCGTATAACCGCTTCCCCGACCCACTCCGCTTCACCAGCCGCTTCGCCCGCCGCGACGACTTCGACGCCCACCGAACCACCGTGCGCGAGCGCTACTCCCGCGACGAACTCGAACAGATCGAGCTCGCCCTGCACACCTTGACCACCTCGACGATACGCATCCAAATCTTCGGCGGCACAACCCAACATGAACACCCCGAGGGCGGAGTGCGGGTCTACCGCATCGTCGGCGCACGCACCAACCATCACGCGATGTCGCTGACTCAAACCACTGTCGGCGACACCAATGGCCCCATCCGCTGCCGCCTCTTCCCCACCGACCACCTACCCGCGCAACTCGTCGGCTGCCTCCCCCAGTGCAATCCAGGCACTCAACCGCCACCGACCTTCCACCTCGAAGACCTCAGCGACCATCCCGACAGCACCACCCCGCGCGAACACTACCAACGCCTCTTGCATCGCCCCGCTGACGGCGGCGGCTCCGCGCTGCTCTACACCGGCCCCATCGACACACCGGACAAACCCCGCACCACCGTCCAATGGCACGACATCACCGACGACGGCCGCTACACCGAACTCCACGACCGACATGGCCTTATCCGCCCCACCGCCCCAACTGATCTCGCCGCCCACTTCACCACCTGGATCGACCGCTCTACGCGAAACCCGCTCGAAGCCATGGAGAATCGCCGGTAGTCGCCTCGCGCACAAACCCGCCGCCCGACGAATGGCAGGTTCGCATGGTTGTCGCAACACTCTCGATTCCAGAGGTTGCGGCGACTGTGTCGCTCCGGGATCTGGTTCAGATGATCGACTGGCTCGACTGATCGGCTCCTCGTCTTGCATTGAAAGCCACTGCTGCACAGCGGGGTTGGCGAGGCACCTCGCTGGTCCTTGCACTCGGTGACAACTGCCGTCACGAGCGCAGACCGAAGTCCTGTCGATGAAGTTTAAGAAATCTCTAACGATTGATGAAGAGGCACTGAAGATCCCGTCCCTATTGTCGGTCTCGCCGGATCCATCCCGAAATGCACAGAAGATTTTGGAGAGGCGGTACGGACGCATGGCGCCAAACGTCACGGACGACGATTCTGCTTGGGAACTCTTCGAACCCGAACGGGATTGGACTGCGCCTCAGGGACCTGACAATCCGGGACTCGGGCGAGTGCTGCATACCGTCGACGGGACGAGCGTGCTCGGAGAACCTGACGGACCGGGGCTGACGCGCATTTTCCGCAGTTCTGATGGGCAAGACGGACATGAACCCGGACCAGGCGAACCCAGAGTCGTCCACATCTTCCACGCACCACCGCTGAAAGAGCTGAAAAAGCTGAAACCCCCGCCCGGTGCGTCGGATGGTTTCAAAGCATATTTCGCGAAGGCTGAGACCGCGATTCAGACCGCAGTCGATCAGCTCGGTCCTGGTACGGCCGCCCCTCCGCCGCAGTCGGCCACACTTCTGAAATCGGTGGCGCCCGAGGATCTCGGCACCGGCGCGGCCACCGAGGCATACATGCAGTCCGTGGCCGAGGTCGACACGAAAAAGGAGTCGCTGCTGCGGATGGACGACAAAGTGCTCCATACGTCCGTCTTCGTGGCCAACGAACAGAATCGGACGCTGAGCTCTATCAAGACCATCGTCACCGAGCTCGCCGACAAGGTCGAAGCCGCGGGTACCGGCAAGCTGAAGCCCGCAAAGGAGACAACCCTGCTGCGGCAAGTAGCCGCTGCCGTCGAGGCCGTGTGGGACAAGGTCAACGTGACGTCGCAGACCAACAACGACATCGCCTATGGGAGCGGCTCCCGGCTTGTCGCAAGCGGCAAAGCTCCGATCGACAGTGTCGGCGCCGGCATCGATTCCGGTGGTCTGGCCGGGATGATTCAGGCGATGGCACCGATGGGCATGACGGCAATGCCTCTGACACAAGGGCTATCGGACCTGCCCGGCAGCCAAGGCGCTATATACGAGGATCGGATCGGCAACCCGTCACTCCCTCCGAATGGCCTCCCCGCGACGCAGGTTCCCGGTACTACCCACTCGCCGGGCATCGCCGCCACGCAGCACATGTCCGGTGCCACCTCCATCTCCGGACAACCCCCGCAGATGTCGTCCGCGATCAACAGCTCCGGTACGGGTCGTCCCGAATTGGGTTCGCTCACAACGCCGTGGTCGAGAATCGCGAGACCCGGCTCCCGCATTCAACGACACGTTGATAACACCAGTTCCGATGAAGACCCGCTGGTGACCTACATCAGCGCGGATGCCGAGGACGCAGCCGTGGCTGAAACCATCTGATGACCAATGGATTAGGTGTCCTCACATGTGCGCCAGACCCTGATCCTCTTCGAAAAATACGAAACCTACTGCGGGCGGGCTGAATTCCCTACAAGTCATGCCTCTGACAACAACTCAACTGGAACGAATCTCGGTGCCTTGACACGTTTCGAAATACGGAGTATCCGCGGGGTTGCCCTCGGCATCGAAACAGCGGACGTAGACATCGGTTCCCCGCGCTGACGCCGAAGAACCCCACGCCTCGATCTTGCAATAGCTGGGAAAGATGCCGGAGGCACCCACCCACACAGAGTTGGGAGTATCGAATATTTCGCTGTGATGCATCTGGTACCAACCCTTTCCGAGGTGGTAGGCGGTGTTGGTGCCAGGAAAGCCGCTGACCTGGCCGGTGTTGTAGGAGCGGTCCGGAGTGTAGGAAGCAGCGAATTGGTTACCGGCATACGCGCGAGCTCCTTGGTGCGCCACAGTCGACCGCGTTACTTCTTCGTCGTAGTTGAGGATGAAACCCGTGTCTACGCGGTCCCGTTCGTTCCAGCCCTGAACAACCACTTCCAGAATGCTCGGG
Source organism: Nocardia arseniciresistens (assembly GCF_046764875.1). Lineage (NCBI taxonomy): Bacteria > Bacillati > Actinomycetota > Actinomycetes > Mycobacteriales > Nocardiaceae > Nocardia > Nocardia arseniciresistens. The sequence goes on along the minus strand of NZ_JBKORD010000018.1, from coordinate 138,415 downwards.
TCGTTCGAGGAACGAAAAGGCAAGCCCGCGACACAATGTGCGTCCGACCCTCCCACCGCTGTGACCTGCGCAAGACCCGGATTTTTGGTGCCGAGGCCCGGCAGGATTACCCGGTAGATCCCGGTCTGTTCGTGCCGAATACTCAGTCCGGGGGGCACGTACCCGACCGAACTGTGGGCCATCGCGGTCGGGGTATAGGGGCTGTTCGGGTTTCGACGGTGGTTTGCGATCGCCGTGCCGTCTTCGGTCGTTTCGAGAAACGCCGCCTTAGGTGTCTTCCGTGGGGGCGGTGCCAGCGGTTGTGCCCACGAGGAGTCCTCGGGGCGAGGGGAGCCGCTGAACGAGAAGACAAACCTGGAGTTGACAGGTGTGCCATTGAGGGCGAGGCAGAGAACGAAGAACCTGGAATACCAACCTCTTAGAGCGCCCCCCAGCTCCTCGTAATCGGGCACCGACGGCTGGTAGAACTTGCACCGCGTGTTGTCATTGCCGTACGCGACGACCTGAGCCTGATAGGGAGCGAAGGGATCATGTCCGCCGACGTGGACCCAGTATTTGCCAGCGGTGCCCCGCCCAATCACGGCGATGTTGTGCTTGTCTTCCCACCTCGAAGGCACAGGCGCGGCCCACTTCCGCGGAGGGATATGGACCTCATCCTTCTCCAAGTCCGGCTTATCAACCCATGCAAAGTCCTGACGCCCACCTACACTCACGGCGACCTCCTACCACGCGCCTGCGGTCCATAGAAGGACGAGTCGGCGGCCGGTATCTCGCCCTCGGCCCGAGCGGACGATCGACAGAAGGCCGAAAGACCCGCGACGAGACGATTGTCTACCGGAAAGATCCCGATGGGCACGAGTAGACAACTACTCGCCATATAGGCCGCTGACCAGCATTTACGTTGTTTTTCGCCGTCACTACCCGAACCCCTTCCATCACGCGAAGGGTGATCGTATGTTTGATTGGTGTCAGGTTTGCCAAAGCCACCGGAGTTCGGATCCCAGGGGGAGGACCCGCCGTTGCGCTCCCCCGTGGCCCTGGTTCATCGCGATTTTTTCCTCGCGCCGGCGGCATCGGAGGAGTCCGACGCCCGTCGGATCCTCGGCCTCACGGCGAGCTATCAGGCGGCGCTGGCCCCGGTCGGTCAGGATCCTGGTCTACGCCGGCAGATCGACATGCTACGTAGGGATTGCTCGCTCGAGGTCCCCGCCGGCGACCGCGAGTCCTCGCGGAGCTGGGTTGATATCCGCAGCCAGCGGGGGGCGATGCACGCCGTCGCGTGGATTTGTGCCATCGTCCTGACTTATGGCCTGGCCCTGATCGTCCTCGCCGTGCTCGTCGTCTCCCGCCGCCAGAGCAACCAACAACACAAGGCTTCCGACTCCCCGCAGGAGATCCGCCGGGTGCAGGTCAGCCAGTTCTGGGAACGTGAGGCGCACATCGAACAGCTTTCCCCCGGCACCAGTTCGGCCCGGACCTCGCGCATCCTGATGGGAGTCACACAGGAGCAATCCCGGGAGCTGACGGTGAACTTGTGCCTACCACCGATCCCCTCGGTCGGTCCCGAGTTGACCCGCAAGCTCGGCAGCGCCACCAGCCTCGAGCAAAGCCGGGAGGTCGAGACGACTATCCAACTGTCCAACGACCGTACGGGGTACTACAGAAGGATCGCCATCTGGCACGTGGTCGATTACGTGCGGATCGAGGCATTGGCCGCCGGCAACAGCGGGTTGGGATGGGCGCCCCGGACCGCTATGCGCTACAGCGGTTCGGAGCAAGTGGCCACGTCCTACGTCGACATCGCGAAGGCCGATCTGTAGGTCGCGCTCGCCTCACGCGGGTTCCGGTAGAAACGGCGCATACACAACGAAGTTCGCTGGCCTGGAGGCATCCATATCTCGTGTCCGTCATGTCAGGACTCTGCGATCTTGACCAGCTGCTTGCCGAGGTTGCGACCCTCGAAGACGGCACGCAACGCGCTCGGCGCGGATTCCAGTCCACTGCTGACGGTCTCGGCAATGGTGATCGCTCCCTGGGCCTGCCAGTCACGCAATGCCGTAAAGGCTTCCGGGAAACGGTCGAGGTAATCGAGGAAGATGAACCCTTCCATACGCGCCCGGTCCAGCGCGAGCCTCATATAGTTCCGCGGCCCACATGCCGGATCGGCGCCCTGATACCCGGAGGAGATGGCCCCGGCCAGGACGACACGCGCACGACAGGCCAGGTGCGCCAAACCATGCTCGAGGATACGGCCGCCCACACCGTCGAAGAAGACGTCGACGCCGTTGGGGGCAAGACGGGCCAGGCAGGCATCGATATCGTCGTGTTTGTAGTCGATGGCGGCATCCAGACCCGCATGCTCGGTGATCCACAAGCACTTATCCGGGCCGCCGGCGATACCGATGACCGTGCAGCCCAAGACTTTTGCGATCTGCCCCGCGATGGACCCAGTGACACCGGCCGCCGCCGAAACCAGCACCGTCTGGCCGGGCTCGGGACGGCCGATATCCGTCATACCGAAGTACGCGGTCAAACCCGGCGCTCCGAACAAACTCAGCATCGACGTAGGCGGCACACCTTCGGGCACCACGTTCAATCCGAACAACCCGCCCGCCGACCGGACGACATAGTCCTGCCACCCCACCATTCCCGCGACCCAGCTACCCACTGGACAATCCGGATCGTTCGAGCGCACCACCCGCCCGACACCACTACCGCGCATCACCGCGCCGACCGGCACGGCGTCGATGTAGTTGTCAGCCTCATTGAGCCAGCCCCGCTGGGTTGGATCGATCCCCAGCCAATGCACCCGAATCAAGGCCTCTCCCGGCCCCGGAACGGGCACCGGCACACTCCTCAACTCGAAATCCTTGTCCCGCAGCGCCCCTACCGGCCGCCGCCCCAACACCCACTGCCTGTTCACCACCACATCCACCACCAGGCGATGCTAGATCGCCTACACCCCGCCGCTCGACCCCATTTACCCCCGCGCGGAACGCACGACATTCGGCAACACAGGGCGTTCCAGCAAGTGATGGTGGCTCGGCTGAGTCTTTGACCTGCCCCTGCCGTCGGCATTCGCGAACATCGCAGGAGAGGACTAGGAGCGGCACGCCGCGCTGTCCATCGGCACGGTGACGGCGATTGGGCGCTGGATCGGTTCTACGGCGTTGTCAGGTCGAGTTCCGTCGCGAGCGCTTCCAGCAGTTCGACCTGCTGCTCCGGGGCGCAGGGCAGGAGATGGAGCGCAATGTGCATCTCGTCAGCGCCGACGGCCGCCGCGCGGTCGAGGTCGCTCAGCGCGGCGTCGGTGAAGGCGCGGGGTGATGGTTGACCGTCGCGATGGGCCGGCATCGCGTTCACTACGACGGTGCCGGTGCCGCCGGCCTCGCGATACCAGCGGATGTGAGTACGGGTGTCGTCCCAGTCGACCGCGGTGGTGACGAAGCCGTCTGCGATGCGGGCTGCCCGTTCGATGGTGTGGCGGGTTATCGCGCCGATGAACAGGGGGATGGTGCTTCCGCAGGGCTTTGGGCCGACCGTGGACAGTGGGATCCGGTAGTGCTCACCATGGAACTCGACGGGGTCGGGGGCCCAGCAGGCCCGCATTGCGGCGATGTGCTCGACGAATCCAGCGCCTCTGCGGCTGGTCGGCACGCCTGCCGCGATGAACTCCTCGGGGATGTAGAACGGTGGCAGCCGAGTTCCGCCGCCTTGGCCGATGCCGACATCCAATCGCCCCCCGGACAGCCGATCGAGGGTGGCCAGCCTGCGAGCGAGGATGACGGGCGGCTGGAAGATCGAGTTCACGATGTCTGTGGTCACGCGGATCCGCCGGGTGTGCGCGGCCGCCCAGGTCAGCATCTCCAGCGAGTCCCAGGCGTGGGACTCGGGCACACCCGCGTCGTTGTTCCAGTGCGGTCCGATCGGGATAAGCATCCGATCGCTGGCGGACACGGCGTGGAATCCGAGCCGTTCGGCCGCCTGGGCCACGGTGACCACGGCGTCGGGGGCGGCGTAAGGGTCGATGTAGGGCAAGCTGACGCCGATGCGTGGCAGGTTCATTCATATACTCCAGTGATCGCCGTTGGTTCGGAACGTCCAGGTGGCACGCTCTTCGGAGGGGTAGTCGGAGTCGGCGGCAGATTCTTGCGGTCCGCTCCGCAAGAATGCGCTATCGACTCCGACTTGATGGTGAACGGCGCCGAGGGGCTGCCCGACCATCGAAGGAGACGACGTGAAGTTCTTGTTGATCATGCACAGCAACCCGCAGATCTGGGATGCGCTGACGGAGGAGGAGCGCAACGCGGTGATGAGCGGCCACGGCGCGTTCATGGAGACCATCACGAAGTCCGGGGAGATGATCAGTACCACCGCGTTGGCCGACCCGTCGCAGGCCGCGGTGGTCAGGGTCCGGGCCGGCGTCCCTGCTGTGACCGACGGACCTTATCTCGAGGCCAAGGAGTACCTCGGCGGCTACTACCTGGTGGAGTGCGACAGCCGGGAGCGGGCCCTGGAGCTGGCGGCGCTCATCCCCGACGCCGGCGTCGACGGCCTCGGCATCGAGGTGCGGCCGGTGGTCTTCGCGGGCACGGCCGACGGCTGAGCACGCGGTGAAGTTCCTGCTGAATCTCTATCTGAACGCCGCGGCCCTACCGGGACAAGAGTTCGACCACGAGCAGTTCCTGGCCGCAGCCGGGCAGGCAGGGGAACTGATCAGCGGTCACGTGTTCGCCGATCCGTCCATCAGCGCGGTGGTACGGGTTCGGGACAACGTAGTGACGGTGACCGAGGGTCCGTATCTTCCGACCCAGGATCATGTCGCCGGCCAGTACTTGGTCGACTGCGAAAACCGGGAGCGCGCCGTGGAACTGGCCTGCTTGATATCGAGTGGTGAGATCGTCGGCGTTGAGGTGCGACCGCTGATGGATTCGGCCGGGATGGAGATGTGAGCACGCCCGAACGGCTCGAGGATCTGCTGCGCGAACTGGCGCCGCAGGTCCTCGGCGCGCTGCTGCGCCGCTACGGCGGGTTCGAGGAGTGCGAGGACGCGGTCCAGGAGGCGTTGCTCGCCGCGGCGATGCAGTGGCCTGCCGAGGGCATCCCGGAAAACCCGCGGTCCTGGCTGGTCACCGTCTCTTCCCGCCGCCTGGTCGATCAGATACGCAGCGAGCAGGCACGCCGCCGCCGGGAGGTCACCGCAGCCGTGCGGGAGACGCCGGACACCGTCCTCGCGCCGATGCCCGGCGACGAAATCCCCGACGAACAGGACGACACGCTCGCGCTGCTGTTTCTGTGCTGCCATCCGGCGCTGACGCCCGCCGCTCAGGTTGCACTCACGCTCCGTGCGGTCGGCGGGCTCACCACTGCTGAGGTGGCGCGGGCATTCCTCGTGCCGGAGGCCACCATGGCGCCGCGGATCAGCCGCGCCAAGCAGCGGATAAGGACCGCCGGAGCGTCTTTTGCGATGCCGAGCGCCCAAGAGCGGGCCGACCGACTGGACACTGTCCTGCACGTGCTCTACCTGATCTTCAACGAGGGGTACACCGCCAGCTCCGGACCCGAGCTGCACCGCGGCGAACTCACCGCAGAGGCGATCCGGCTCACCCGAATGCTGTACCGATCCTTGCCAGATGACGGTGAAGTCGCTGGGCTGCTGGCGCTGATGCTGCTGACCGAGGCCCGCCGATCGGCCCGCATCAGACCGGACGGCGCCCTCATACCGCTGGCCGAGCAAGACCGGAGCCGGTGGGACCCCACCATGATCGAAGAGGGCACCAGGCTGGTGACCAACGCCATGTCCGTCTCACCTCTGGGCCCCTACCAGCTCCAGGCGGCGACCGCCGCACTGCACGTCCAGGCGCCGCGGGCCGAGGACACGGACTGGGAACAGATCCGCATCCTGTACGGAATCCTTCGCCGGATCGCACCGAACCCTATGGTCACGCTCAATTACACCGTCGCGGTCGCGATGAGCCGCGGCCCTCAGGCCGGACTCGAACTGCTGGAAGAACTGGACAGCGACCCCCGAATGGCCCGCCACCACCGCCTTTACGCCGTCCGCGCCCACCTACAGGAGCTCGCCGGCGACTACGCCGCCGCTCGAGCGAACTACCTGCTGGCGGCTCGCCGCACCACGAGCCTCCCCGAACAGCGTTACCTGCTGGAGAGGGCAGGCAAGCTAGACCGATAGCAGTCGCTCACTCTTCATCGCGAACGGATGTTGACTTCGGCACGCAGGTAGCGTCTCGTCGACACCGAGATTCGCGACTTCGCCACCGCGACAGCCGGTATCGGCGAGTAGGCGAATAATCCTCTGCCGGGTGACGGTGAGAGTGAATGGGAAATGCCTAGTCAGCACCGCTTTCCGGTCATGACGGTTCGCCCTGACCCGGATCTACACGAACGCGCGAAAGCAGTTGTCGCGCAAGTCGACTCGAATCTGAACGCGTACGTGGTGGCGTTCCTGCGCTGGCTGGTTCACGACATGGACGATCTACCTCAGCGACCAACCGCTGACACCGATCTCACGAGACAGCACACCTAGCCGATGAACTGGCCGATGATCGCACCGACCGCACAGCCGATGATGGCACCCACCAGGAAGAACCAGATCCCGATGAGAATGCCGATGACACAACCGACCACCTCGCCGACCTCGACGACGGCGAAGAATCCCTGTGCCAGGTGCAGCCCGGGCACGGGGGCCGACGCCGGGGTCAGCGTCAACTCCGTGCCGGTGTTGTCCAGCGCTGGCGTGAGGTTGAACGTCTGCCCGGTCTGGGCCTGCAACGTCGTCGGAATGGCGCCGACGACGGTGCCGTCGTCCGCAGTCACGGTGACCGCGGCGGGGCCGAGCGTGAATCTGCCTGATGCCAGCCGGACCAGCGCGCTGGTGTGATCGGCGGCGAGGGTGGTGGTGTAGGCGACGGCACCCGCGTTCGAGCCGACGGTGACGTCCGAGGCCACCCCGGCCTGACCGTTGGCCATGACGGTGGTTGTGCTGGTGGCCGCGATAGCCAAGATCGCAGTCGCCAGGAGCTTCTTGATCTTCACCGCACTTCCATTCGTTCCGATTTTCGACATTCCCAGGCGAACGGCACTGAACAGGATCGCTCCCGGCTATCTTCTTGTCTTCGGACAATATCGCAGTTCAGAGCAAATCGTTGGCTCACATTCCGCTTGATAGCTATTTCATCGCAATCATTCTCCGGTATGCGACGGCTCGAGTCGGGCTACCGGCGTGAACGCCCGCATATCGCCCCCATCGCCGAACTCGGTGTTGGCGCGGGGTCCCTGCCAGTTCGGAACCCCTACAGCTCAACACCGAGTTCGCGTTTCGGCGCGATCGAGGTCGACATCGACGCTGAACTCGCCCAACTCGGGCCGGCACAGGGGTGCCACCGCGGTGCGTGGCGAATAGTGAAGTTCGTCCACACAGCAGCACGACGGCAGAACACATCCAGCTGCGCACGACCGTCGAAAAACGATCTGTTACCGACACCTGACGCCGGAACGGGAACCACCAAGATAGCTACTGGCAGCGAAACCCTCTCCCGCACCGACTATTCAGGCAACAATCTATTCACGATGGGCAGCGGACATGATCACGAAATGCCGACTCCCGCGCGGCCCAGGAATTGGGTCCTCACGCTGCGGGATCGGCGCGCGCGGGATCGGCGCGCGCGGGAGAGTAGGTTGCTACGCGAGCTACTCGCCGCCGCCATCGTCGACACGCAAGCAACTCTGGCCCGTGACCGATCCCTCCTGGATATCGTGCCCTGGTACCAGGGTCGACTTCTCGCTCGCATCGGCGATGCAAACCCCGTAGATGAGCTTGGCGATGACCTATCGACGTGGCTGTGTCGCGTTCGATATCGGTTGAACGACACCAGCGATCACCGCGCCGCTGCGAAAACACAGCTCGACCGCTACTTCGCGCTGCGCATCGACTTCGACGGGACAGATGTCACCGCCACCCCCGGCCGTTACCACGACTTCTGGCGAGATCTGGCCTCCGCGTTGGCCAATCATGACCGCGTCGTCGGCGGCCTACACCGGGCCAATATCGTGGCGGTTGATCCGGCAGTCCTCACCGACGCCGCGTTCCTGGTCGGGCATTATCCTTTCGAACCCACATTGCGAACACGGTACGACGAAGCCGATCTTGATCTCAAGCTGATTCGGCCGCCGCGACGCCGCACTCTGGTGTCGTATCTGCGTGCTTCGCTCGCTGCGCGCTCCCTCGAGACAGGATTGAGTATGAGCCTCACCGCGATCATGCTGGCCGCTGCCACGTCCGGCACTGGCGACCCGGGCCTGGACATCGCCGCTGTCGCGGCGGCGGCGGTCCCGACAGTGGGGGCGGCGATGTCGGCGGTGACGCGGTCGGAGTTGTCCGAGATCGCGAACAACAACTTGCGGCGCATGTTGTGGGCCGGGCAAGGTTTGGCGTTCGCGGCGGTGGCGGCGTTTGTGGTGTCGGTGGGTGTGGGCGTGTCGGGATCGGTGTCCGACGCCACGACTGTGTACACGGCGTTGAGCGGAGGCGCGTTGGGTGGGGTGTCATTGATCGTGTCGGGCCGCACCAAGGACGCATTGAACCTGGCGGTGAAGCTGGAGATGATCAACGCTATCGAGGACCCGCGCGAACGTGATCGTGTGCGTGCCAAGCTGGCAATGGCCTCGATCGACGGGACACGGCGGGTTCGCTCAATCAGACCGCGCGGCACCAGCAGTTGATGGGCAATGGATCCGGAGGGGATGAACCTGGTCAGCGGCGACGCTTCTTACGCGACTGCTGTGCGCACTCGACATTTTGATCTCGGTCAACACCGCCAGCCAGAACTTCGCGCCTTCACCGCCGTCGCCGGCCCACAACCCGAGGATGTCGCGTTCACCGTTGCAGGTGACGCCGATGACGACATAGATCGGCCGGTTGGTGACCTGCCGTCACGGACATTGACGTGGATGGCGTCGATGAGATCACCGGATACACCCGCTCCAAAGGCCGGTTGCACCAGTCGGTCATCTCCGCGATCACTGTGTCGGTGATGCGGGAAACGGTGTCGCGCGAGACCGAGGCGCCATAAATCTCATCGAAGTGCGCTGAGATCTCACCGGTGGTCAATCCCTTTGCCGTCAACGACAATACGATCTCATCCACCCCGGTCAAGCGGCGTTGGCGCTTCTTCACGATCTGCGGCTCGAACGTCGAGCCGGTGTCACGCGGGACGTCGATCTCGACTGATCCGATCTCGGTCAGCACCGTCTTAGACCGAGTTCCGTTGCGCGAGTTCGGTGTTCCTCGACCGACCGGGTCGTGTTTCTCATAGCCGACATGCTCGGTCATCTCCGCTCCCAGAGCGGTTTCGAGCACCGTCTTGGTCAGCTGATTGGCAACCCGTTCGGGCCGACCAGATCAACACCTTGTTCTTTGGCCTGGGCCAGCAGCTGCTTGGCCAGCTTCTTCGGATCCACCACCTCGCCTGCCACGGCATCGAGTGTCTCGGACATCGAATGATCCTTCCCGCCGAATCATCAGGTTCGATGTGTTAGACCGAGATCAGATCAACCATTGTTCAGACAGTCCCCTCTCAAATGTTTGGTGTTGGCTCCCTCTCCACCCGACTGACAGGGTTTTCGGGCAGGCTGTCCGGGACTTGGTAGGTCCCGGACAAGTCCCGGATCTATCCCGGACAAATCCCGGCACTTTCCGCACGGGTGACCCAACGAATGTGTAGTTTTCCGGCGGGATATTTCGGCTACTGCTGGTCACCTTCGCGGATGCAGACCCCGATTTCGACGGTGGCGCAGGTGCCGAATGCGTTGCGGTTGTGTTGGGTTCGCTCGTCATGCTGTCACGGGTGGACTCCTTCCTGGATGTGTTCCCGGGCGGCGGTGAGGGTGCGGGTCATGAGGACGAGCTGAGGCTGACGTGCTCGGCGCTGCGTGCGTGCGACCCAGCCCTGCGTGGCGCAGGCGCAGGATCTCGGTCACCTTCTCCGGGTCACGCCGATCGGACGGGTCAGCGCTGCACAGCAGTTCAGCCACCCGCACCCACTGGTCGACCTCTACACCGAGTGCCGACGCGTGGTGCGTGGGTTCCTCGATCGCAACCGGTACGGCAGTGCGCAGCTACGGCCGCGGATCGTGTGCGGTGAGCCCTCTCCAGAAAACAAAAACCCGCTGGTCAGCGGGTGTTTGTGGGGCGGGTGGGGCTCGAACCCACGACCAATGGATTATGAGTCCACGGCTCTAACCGACTGAGCTACCGCCCCTCTTCTGCGGGTGTGCCGCAGGCGTGGGGGATGCTACCGGGTGGGGCGTGGCTTGCACCAGTCGGATACCTGGGAATGGTTAGGGTGGGGTGGAAACACCACCATATGGAGGGTTGGGCGATGGGCAGTGTGTTCGCGACTGTGCTGAAGGTGCATCAGTGGGTTTATGAGAACAGTGGTGGGCTGGTGGGGCATCGGGTGTTGTTCGGGAATCCGACGTTGTTGTTGCGGTGTGTGGGGCGGAAGACGGGGCTGGAGCGGACCTCGGCGCTGACGTATGGGCGGGATGGGGACGATTATTTGGTGACCGCTTCGAATGGCGGGTCGCCTCGACCGCCGGGGTGGTTGGCGAATCTGAAGGCTGAGCCGGAGTGTGAGATTCAGGTTGGGCGGCGGAAGATGAAGGCGCTCGCGCGGCCGACGTTGCCGGATGATCCGGACTATGCGCGGCGGTGGAAGATTGTGGACAAGGTGAATCAGGGGCGCTACAGCGCGTATCAGAAGATGACCAAGCGGCCGATCGCGGTGGTGGTGTTGTCGCCGGTCGGCTGAGGGGTCGCCGCTTTCGCGATCTCAGCGGTCGCTGTCGTCCCAGTCCTCGTCGAAATCATCTCTGTCCCAACGACCGCCGTCTTTCGGCGGCCTGCTGGCGAACTGCACGACCGCGGCACAGAGGGCGAGCACCGCGACGATAGCGACAACGACGATCAGAGTGTGCACGCAGGCACAGTAGCGCCGAGTCGAGCAGCACGCATCGGGTCGAGCGACCAGTTGGCCACTGCCGCAGTAACTTTGCGAACCTTTGCTTGTCAGATCACATAGCGAACCGCCAGCGGGGACTGTGTGATGCGCTAACCGGTTGTGTGACTTGCGAACCGGCTTTGCGAAGAATAAACCGGGGCCTGGGAGCCGACCGGACGCGCTCCCAGGCTCACCGACTCACACCGTCAACAAGGTGCGCCCCAGTGTGGCGCGGGATGCGATGGCGGCGTGCGCACGGTCGGCCTCTTCCAGCGAAAAAGTCTGGCCGATCACCACTTCCACGCTTCCGGTTGCCACCGCGGCCTGTGCACGCTCGGCCAGCGCATGCCAATCGGTGTCGGCACCGGTGATGTCGAACAGTCCGAGCGCGGTGATGCCGCGCGCCTCGGCGGCCGTCCGGTCCAGCTCGGCGAATCCGCCTGAGGCAGCGCCATATCCGATGAATCGAGCGCCGTCGGCGGCTGCCTCGGCGGCGGCACCGCCCAGCGCGCCGCCCGCTCCGTCCAACACGACGCTCACGCCCGCTCCACCGGTCGCGGCACGCGCGGCGGCCTGCCAATCGGGATCGGAGTAGTCGATGACGACGTCCGCGCCCAGCCGTGTGGCCAGTGCCAGCTTCGCCGCACCGCGCGCCGCGGCGATCACGTGTGCGCCTGCGGCGCGGGCGAATTGGATCAGCAGGGTGCCCAAGCCGCCGCCCGCCGCGGTGATCAGCACCCATTCCCCCGGCACGAACTCCGCCTTGTCGAACACCGCGAGGGCGGTCCTGCCGTCGTGTGCCAGCGCGACGGCCTGCGGCACGCTCAGCCCCTCGGGCACGGCAACCAGGGTGTCCGCCTTCGCGAGTGCCTTTTCGGCGTATCCCCCGATCGGCTGCCCGCCCCCGATGCCACTCGCCGCGGTCGCGGTGGCGACCCGCTTGCCCAGCCAGGCCTGGTCCACATCGGCACCGACCGCCGAGACCACCCCGCCGATCGCGCCGCCGGGCACGTACGGCAGTTCCAGCTTGAAGAACTCAGCGCCCCAGCCACTCCGCAGTTGGGTGTCGAGGAACATCACGTCGGCGGCCGCGACGTCGACGACCACCTCACCCGGCCCTGCCACCGGCTCCGGCACCTCACGCATCGAGAGCACTTCCGGTCCACCGAACTCTGTCGCCTGCACAGCACGCATGTCATCCTCCATCGCTTCACTGCCTGATCGGTCGCGACTCAGCATGGAACCTTAAGCACTGTTCAGGTCAAGTCGACGAAGGCCGATTACGCTCTGCGCAGAATCAGTCGGCGGCGGCTCGGTCGATACAGGCCTGATTGCCGACAGGCCAACTCGGGCAACGCATGGATGCGCTGCCGGGCCGGAACCAGCATTGCCAGGGGCTACACGGAACGGCATCGACAGCCGGGCGTCCCAATAGACCTTTGCGCACCGAGCATCCCGCTGAATCACATCTTCTCGTCGAAGATGCTGCCAGGCGCGGTCGTCGCGTACAGGTGGAGCGGCTTCTTCCTGACGCCGATTGTCGGTGGCACCGATGTGGTGATCGCTCGGGTCGTCTACTGCCGCTGCCCGAATCTCCAGCCATCCACACCGAGCCGCGCCCTGGACGTCGGAGCCGGCCCACAGGCGAGGGCTGCTCTACGCTGACCGCACGGCCCTGGCGACACCATCAATCAGTTGTGCGAAGGTCATCGGATGCGTGACGTGCGCACTGTGGGCTGCGCCGGGCAGCTCCTGATATCCACCTCGCGGTGCCAGCTCGGCCAGCCGTTCGCTGACCAATTTGTGGTGTGGCAAGCTCTCGCTTCCGGCGCTTGTGTAGATGTGGGGGACCAGGGTCACCGGATCGAACGTAGGGCCGACGTCGCGCAGAGTCTTCATCTCGGTAACCAATGCCGACCCCTCGTTACGACGCCGCTCCTTGATGCGTTTCGGCAGTTGCTCCCACCTCGCATCATCGAGCACATGGCGCATCATCGCCTCGGCGGCGTCCTCAGGGCTGCGCCCCTGTGCGAACACTATTTCTTCCCACGGTGCGATATCGGGCCACCACGGCAGCCACGGTAAAGGCGGCTCGTATGCGATAACGGCGAGCACCCGCTCCGGACACGTCTGCGCTGCGGAAAGGGCAACAGTTCCCCCGAAACTATGGCCGACCAAGATAACGGGATCGGGAGGCAGAAGGGCAATCAAGTCCTGGACATGATCGGTAACACTACCGATTCCGAGGTCGGCGGCCTTACCCCAGCCGCGCCGGTCATACCACGACAGCTGGTAGGTAGGAAGCGCGTCCAAGACACGACGAAAGCTACTGCTGTCGTCCAGCGAACCATGAATCAGCACAACATGTGCCAACGATTCACCATCGACGGCTTTTCTGGTGCGCAGTTCCAGGCCGGTCATTCCGCCAGCCGAAGTTGTTGCGCCAGCACATGATCGGCGACGCCAGCCGGCGTCGAAGTTTCCAGAATCGAGTCGACCGTGACGACAAGATCCAATCGTTGCTCGATACCGGACAAAAGATCGACAAACGACAGTGAGTCACCTCCAAGCTCGAAAAAGTCGGAAGTGTCTCGCACACGCATCTGCGGCAGTCGGAGGCATGTGGCGAAAAGTTGAGCCAAAGCCCATACCAATCGGGTATGAGTCCATCGGGCCGAAGCGGTGGGCCGCTCGGGCATACCCGACTCGATACCCGCCGTCTGGGCCTCTGGTGGGCTGACGCTCGGCGTCGGCAGGCCGACGGGCGAAAGTCGCAGCTTTCCGTTGATCGACAATCGCGGCTCGTCCACCACGCGGAACAGTGCCGGAATCATCCCGCTGTGGAGTCGCCCCCGCAGGTGCGCTTTCACCGCCGCCTCGTCGAACACGGAAGCGTCGGTCACCACAGTCGCGACAAGACGCTCGCCCTCGATGGTCACCGCAGCATGCCGAATACCTGGCGCGTTCACGAGAATCCGCTCGACTTCGTCGAGCTCGATACGTTGACCACGTACTTTCACCTGCCGGTCGAGGCGCCCTACATACTCGAGGCGGCCATCGGGACGCCACCGGCACATATCGCCTGTCGCGTACATGAGCCTGCCCGCGCTGCCGGCGAGCAGATCAGGGCGGAAGCGCTCTCGCATCAAATCCGGTTGGTGCACATAACGTCCGATACCGACGCCACCGATCCACAGTTCACCGATTTCATCGGACACCACCGGTCGGCCGTCGGCATCGAGCACGTAGGTGTACTTGTTCACGATCGGCTCGCCGATGGGTGGATCACTCTCGTCGGCGCGGCATTCGTACCACGTGGTCCAGATCGCGGCCTCGGCCGGACCATACAGGTTGAGCACCCGTCGATTCGGTGCAGCCAGTTGCCGGACAAGCCCCGCCGGAACCGGCTCACCGGCCGCCGCAGCAATACGCAATCCAGGCAGTTGATCGAACGAGCATGTCTGCCACGCACTAGGTGTGAGCGAGGCGATGGTGACGGCCTCGTCACGAACTATTCCGGCCAGGGTCGGGCCGGTGCATACATTCGCTTCTGGTGCGAGCACGAGAGCCGCGCCCGCGGTGAGGCCGACGGTCATATCGAAATGCCAGCCGTCGAAGTTGGGCGAGAACCACTGCAGTATCCGGTCTGCGGGGGTAGCTCGAAACACCTGCCGAACCGCAACCTGGAGGTTCAGCAGCGCCTCGTGGTCGACTGAAATAGCCTTGGGTGTACCTGTCGAGCCGCTGGTGAAAACTACATACGCGGTGTCGCCGAGCCTCAGACCGGGAACCACTTCACGGGGGCGCTCCGCATCGCTGATCTCATCGGCGTCCACGACAACGACGCGCGCTCCGACCGGCAATACGTCCTGCGCCAATGACTGTGCGCGTGCGTGCGCGCAGATCACCGAGACACCCGCCTCGGCAAGCATTGTTCGCAATCGCTCACGCGGGCAGGCGAGGTCCGCCAGTAGCAGCGCACCACCTGCTCTTGCTGTGCCGAGGGCGCCGAGAAACTGCTCGAACGATCGTGGCATCAGCACACCGACGACAACGCCCGGCTCGACTCCCAGCGCCTGCATACGGCCCGCGACGACATCGCCGCCGCGGTCCAACTCGCGGTAGGACATCTGCCGCCCGCCCTGGCGCAGCGCGACAGAATGCGGCGCGCTGACCGCGAAGCGGGCCACTACGTCCATCCACAGCCGTTCACCATCGAGCGAGATCGGTCGGTTGTTCCGGGAGCGCAATCGGTCGACTTCGGCTGTTGTCGCTCGATGCCACGGTCGTGCCCGTCCAACGTGGCCCGGGACCGAATCGGGCCGGGATCTCGCGGCCTCGGCTTCGAGTTCAAGACCGGGTGCCGAGTCGGTCGGCATCCATTCGGCTTCAGTGCCCGGTTCAGGCCCGAGCCCTTCGGCTCGGGCTTCGACTGGCGGTTTCGCATCGATAGCGTGTGCCACAGCGGCATGTGGCCTGACCGTGAGCAACACTCGCTGTGGGCTTCGTGTATTCGCATGCCCGCCCCAAATTATTGCATCGTCCTCGTCGACCACACTGAACGATTCGTACTTGTCCACAAAAGCGAGCAGCGCCAGCTGGGCCGCTTGCTGTGCGTCCACGCTTCCGACACAATGGTGGCGTCCGCTGGCGAAACCGAGATGTTTTCCCTCTCGGCGCACTATGTCGAACCGATCCGGATCGGAGAACTGGCGGGGGTCACGGTTCGCAGCCGCCAACAGAACCAGTATCGATTCGCCTTCCGAAATATCATGACCTGCCAATGACACTGCTTCGGTGGCGCGCCTGCCAACGTACTGGCTGGACCCCTCCATACGCATGACCTCATCGATGACATCACTGATCAACTCGGGCTCGGCCCTGAGCATGTCAAGCTGCTCGGGATGGCGGGCGAGCAACACGATTCCCATCGCGATCAGCTGCGTCAAGGTTTGATAGCCGCCCCCGATCAGCACCAACGCATTCGCGGCGACCAGGTCGAGCGCCTCGGCGAGCGTATCGCCGGATAATTCGGCGCCGGCCAGTCCGTTCGCCAATATCGTGACGAGGTCTTCGCCCGTGCCACCCCGCCGGATCGACGCCTCCGAACGCAATGCGCCGTACGCTTCCGCCAATATCGGAATGATGGCCTGGTCACGAATATCGGGCAGCGTCGATAATCCACCGAGAAATGTTTCATAGGCTTCCGCCCAGGCATAAACTTCCGAAACCCGATGGTCCAGTCCCAGCAGAGAGGCGATCAGTAAGGTCGGCAGTTGTCCGGCCAGGCCTTCCACGATGTCCAATCGCCCGCTCTGGGGAAGCTTTGCGAGGAGGTCCTCCACGATCTTCTGCACTTGCTTTTCCCGCGCAGCCACAGCCGCGGGGTTGAAGGCGGGCTTCAGCACGGTTCGGATCGCGGTATGTGCGGGCGGATCGAGAAAAAGCATCTGGCGCGACAGCATCCCGGTTATCCGGCCTATCTCGGTGAACCCCTGGTCGGAAAGGTCCGCTGGACTGCGCAATCGGGCCGAACCGAACCGCGCAGAGTCGCGCAGGACAGCCAGTGATTCGCGGTATCCCGTACAGACCCAGACCTTCCCCACATCGTCCCAGAAGACCGGATCCAGCTCATGGACGGCCCGCTGGTAGACCGAGGGATCGGCGATCGTCTTCGGATCGGCCAGCAAATGGATACTGTGCCGTCCGCGCTCGTACGTACCGCGCATTGAATTTTTCACTGTCAGCCCTTCGTCGGAAAAGGCGGTGCAGCGAAATGACTAGAATTACAGTGAAAGCCGTGGATCAGATGGAGCAGATTCAATTGAAAAAACCTTCGAAAAGCGATGCGAATGCCGGTAGGCGATCACTGATGACAATAATTCCGAGCGTGTCATCTTCAACTCGACAGGACTTCCGTTGCGAACTTCTGCAGCCGACACCACACGGCGGACACGTGCGATGATTCCGTGAACGGTGATCCTATAGCGAGCCGCAGCGTCAATCGTTCCGCCACGACCGTGTGGGTCAGGAAAGCCATACCATCGGAATTTACCCGGTGGAGCAATTCCTCGTTCAGCTCGTTATCAGCTCGGAGCCGAAAGCACACCAACCCTAGTGTTCGAGTAGTGACGCACTCGAAACGCGTGTCGGCCAGGACGAGATTCTCGAACTGTTCGGCAAGCCCAATTGTCGTGCGAATATGCTTCCGGAGGCCTTCTGCTCCATACCAGCGCAACACGAACCATAATTTCAACGCCCGAAATCTCCGGCCCAGAGGAATCTGCCAGTCACGGTAGTCTATGATCGATCCGGATTCGCTGGCGGCATTCCTCAAATACTCCGGGAGCACCGAAAGCGCCTGTATGAGTGAACTGCGATCCGCCACCCAGAAGGCACTGCAATCGAAGCCGGTGAGTAGCAGCTTGTGCGGATTGAAACAATAGCTGTCAGCGTATTCGATACCTTCGTGCATCCATCGAAACTCAGGACAAATCGCAGCCGCTCCTGCATAAGCTGCGTCCACATGCAGCCAGATACCATTCTCTTCACATATCCGCCCAATTTCCGGGAGCGGGTCGAAAGCCGTAGTCGACGTGGTTCCGAGTGTCGCGACGACCAGTGCGGGAACTCTGCCTGCCGCCTTGTCTTCGGCGATCCGGGCCGACAAGCGCTCGGCGTCCATCGCCAGGTCGACCGCACCGACGGGAATCGACCGCAAGCCCCTCGAGCCCAAGCCTGCGATACGAGCAGCCTTCTCCACGGATGAATGCGCCTGCGTCGACGCGTATACGACGTAGTCAAGGCCCCCCGGACCCCCCAGGCCGTCACGGCACCATGCGCCGCCGCTGACACGATTCAAGGCAGCCAAGGTAGCGATCAAGGTGGACGACGATGCAGAATCCTCGATGACACCCCCACCGGTGGAATTTGCGCGAAATCGTTCCGGCAGGTCCAGCAACTGCGCGAGCCATTCTATGGTGACGGTTTCCAGCTCGGTACACGCCGGGCTCGTCGTCCACAGCATGCCTTGCACCCCGAGCCCGGCAGACACCAGGTCTCCGAGCACCGAAGGGCCGGAGGTGTTCGCCGGAAAATACCCGAAGAACGATGGATGCTGCCAATGGGTAAGTCCAGGCAGAATAATCCCGTCGAGATCTGCGACAAGCGACCCGAGGCCATCCCCTTTTTCCGGCGGACTCTTCGGCAGAAGTCCACTGACACCGCCGGGCTCGATCGCAGACAGGACTGGACGCTCTTCTATGGTGTCCCAATAGTCGGCCACCCAATCAACGAGCTCGTGGCCGATCTTTCGGAATTCCGCCGACGTCATGTGCCCGGTCACGTTTGATCCTTGTTCGTGAGCTTGGACCAGTGCGTGACAGTCATACCCAGACCGACTTACTCAACGTGCCGGGTCCGATACACTGAACCTGAGCCATGCCGACGCTCCCGTTTTGCCGCAGTGACGGCCGAGCATACCAAGCGCCCTGTTCGCGCCGACTGGCCACATTCCCAGTGCTGGGAATGTGGCCAGTCGCACGTGATATACGTGAGGTTTACAATGCCATACCGGATTCAGGCGACGGCCCGGGAATCACATTATCTCGAACTCGATCGGGTTCGGGCGTCCATGGCCGAGCACTTGGCAATTCGCATGCGGCATACCCAGAGATGCTCGTCGATCGCATTTGATCAGCTCGGCAGGTGCCCAAACGGTAGCGGCCGAAAGTGCCGCTTCCCCACAATAATTCGACGGCAGCAAACAACACCGACACTTCCGATCGAAGTATCATCCATCTGCCACGTCGAGAGCCCCGCACCGTCGGACCGCACGAGCGCCGGATCGACACCGTGCTCAGCGAGATACCTTGTCATCGAGACAATCTCATCCCCAGAGGTGCCCGCCGCATCACCCGAAACCAGAATCTCGCGGGCCCTCCCGGCCCGCAACAACTCGATCGCGACATCGAGCCGCCCACGCAAATACGCCATCGGCGCACCGTCCGGCCCCACCTTCGCTCCCGGCACGATCACCACCGGAACCGTTGGCGCCGCGGCGGGGTCGAATCTGCGCCCGGACGAGACCACCCATAGCCGCACATTGGCCCCACCACGAGCAGCGCCATCCCCGCCAGCAGTCCGACACCCGCCGCCAGTACCCGCCGCCGCGGTCCACCGCAGAAGTTCCCGCTTCGCGACTTCTGATCGCCGTCCGCCGCAACCTCTTCCGTCGTCCTGAAGTGGACTTGCCCAGGACATCGGGGCGACCCGGAGCGATCCGCGGCGATCATTCATCGGCACGATCGAGCGGGTCCAACGGCAAC
The DNA here is from genome assembly GCF_046764875.1 of Nocardia arseniciresistens. Classification (NCBI taxonomy): domain Bacteria; kingdom Bacillati; phylum Actinomycetota; class Actinomycetes; order Mycobacteriales; family Nocardiaceae; genus Nocardia; species Nocardia arseniciresistens. The sequence goes on along the minus strand of NZ_JBKORD010000018.1, from coordinate 119,067 downwards.
AACGTACCTATCGCCCGGCGCCGAAGGACGCATGGACGCGCCGCGGGACCGGAACCAGAATTGCCAGGGGCCACACGGACCAGCATCGACGGCCCGGCGTCCCAATAGACCAGCACCGAGCATCCGCTGAATCACACTTCTCGTCGAAGATGCTGCCGGGCGCGGGCGTCGCATACAGGTGAAGCGGCTTGTTCCTGACGCCGATTGCGGGTGGCATCGATGTGGTGATAGCTCGGGTCGCCAATATGGTGTATTAGTTTTCCGCCGCCGCGAACGTCTCCGCTTCGCCCCGTCCGCTCATCGTCGGTCACGGCTCGAATCCACCGACTGAGCCGCCGAAATCGATCAGGAACCGCCGCCACCGCAACTGCTGCCGCCGCCGCAACTACTTCCGCCACCGGCACAACTACTGCCGCCGCTGCAACTGCTGCCGCCACCACAACCGCTGCCACCGTTACTGCTCCCACCGTCACTGCTCCCACCGCCGCAACCGCTACCCGAATTACCACCACTGCCCGAATCACCAGCCATCCACGCCGAACCGCGCCCTGGACGCCGACGGCGCGACGGCTGGGCGCTGGAAGCCTTGACGATGATCAGGACGACGACCGCGATAAAGCCGCCGATCCCCGCCACCAAGACGAAGAAAAACACGAGCGCGAGGCCGATCGACACCATGTGGGGAATGGTATCGGCCGGAAGCCACCCCGTGAACGGCTCAGCGGCCCCGTTCTCTACCGGTAGCCGAACCGTTAGAAACTGACCGCAGGCGCCAGGAAGATCTCGGCGGGGTCCGAAAGCGTCGTAGAGTGAATCGTGGTCCTCTTGCGCCCCCGAAACCGCTTACGGCGTCGAATCGATCTCCACGAGGTCGAAAGAACCGTGGCCACACTCGAATTGCCGGAGGCCGTGTTCAAGACCAGTCCGTGGCAGCCACGCGAGCTGGTGGAAACCGGTTTGCGGCAGTGGTTGCGCTGCTGTGGTGCCGCGATGCGCGACGGCCAGGTGATCGGCATGCCGTCGCACGCGGTGGACGAGGCTTGGCACGGCCTTATCCTCTGCACCGAGCGCTATGCCGAATTCTGCGCGACCGCCTACGGACGATTCCTGCACCACTATCCGGATGGCGTTGGGCCCCTGCGGAATTCGCCTCAGAAGAAGTCGCACGGCACGATGGCCGAACAGCTCGGCCGTACCGTCGTCGCCTGGTCCATGGTCGCGGCACCCGAGGAAACCTGCGTGCTCTGGGATCTCGATGCCCGAGTCGGCGTAGACCACCCGTGGGGCATCGACGCCCGGCGAGTCACGGCTATCGAAGCCGAACTCGGCCGGGCGTCGGAGACATCCGGGTAGGTCTCAGGTGAGCTTCACCCGCGCGGCGACGAATCGCACGACCGCCGGTGCGAACTTGTTGAACTGGTACTGCAACCGCGCCTCCGGGGTGACCGGGACAATGCTGCGGTCGCGTTCCACGGCCCGCACGATCTGCTCGGCCACCTTCTCCGGTCCGTAGCGACGCATCCGGTAGAGCTTGTCGTACTGCTCCTGCTTGCGCTTCTCGTCGTCGGCGCTGAGACCCGAGAATGTGGTGGTGGCAACGATATTCGTGTGCACGATGCCCGGGCAGATGGTGTGCACGGAGATATTGTGGGCGGCCAGTTCCGCGCGCAGGCAGTCGGAGAACATGAACACCGCCGACTTGCTGGTGGAGTAGGCGCTGAACCCCTGCTGCGGGCTGTAGGCCGCCATGCTGGACAGGTTGACGATGTGCCCGCCGAGCCCGCGCTCGGCCATGGCGGAGCCGAAGGCGCGGCAGCCGTTGACCACGCCGCCCAGATTGATCCGCAGCACCCGATCGAACTCCGCCGACGGGGTATCGAAGAAGCCTCCGGCCTGGCCGATGCCCGCGTTGTTGATCAGGATGTCGGGCACTCCGTGCGCCTCGAATACGGCCGCCGCGTGCGCGGTCACGTCCGATTCGTTCGATACATCCAGCTCATAGGCGTGCGCCATACCGTGTTGGGCGCTGATCAGGTCCGCGGTTTCCTTGGCGGCCACCAGATTGATGTCCGACAACACGATCTCGGCACCGAGCCCGGCAAAGGCCAGCGCGGTCTCACGGCCGATGCCGCTGCCGCCACCGGTGATGACGACCAACTGATCCTCGAAGGGCCGCTTACCGCGGCCGACCTCGGCGCGACGCAGCCCGCGCGGCACCGATCCGCCGTTGAGCGTGTCGATGAGCTCGGTGGTCGCGGTAGCGAGGAGTTCGGGGTGCGAGAACGGCATCCAGTGCCCGGCCGGGACATCGCGACGCCACAGCCGCGACACCCATTTGCGCTCGTCGTCATAGCCCGCCGGACGAACCGCGACGTCACGACCTGCGACGATCAGCTGCACCGGCACCTCGGTGCGCCGTTCGCGCGGCGAAAGCATGCGCTGCACGATATTGGCCCGGTAGATGAGCAGACCGTCGACGATGTCCTTGCGGAAGGTCGGTCCAAGGGTGACGTTCGAGGGCGCGGTCTCGTTCATGATCGAAACGACCCGTTGCCAACGCTGCTCGGTGCCGAGCAGCCCGAAGGTCGCGCGCGGCAGTCCCGGCGTCATGAAGAAGAACGTGTAGGCCGAGGACAGCAGCTGACTGAACGGCTGCCAGAGGTTGCGGGGCGTCGGCCGGGAAAGCCGGTCACGCATCCATTTACCCATGTGATCGAGGTTCGGACCCGACACGGAGGTGAAGGACGCGACCCGCTCGGCGGCCTGCGGTTCGCACACCGCCTCCCACACCTGCACCGAACCCCAGTCGTGGGCGAGCACGTGCACCGGCCGGTCGGGGCTGACCGCGTCGGCTACCGCGAAGAAGTCGGACGCGAGCGCGTCGAGGCGGTAGTCCTCGGTGCGCTGGGTGCGGGTGGACCGGCCGTGGCCTCGGGTGTCGTAGGTGACGACGTGGAACCGAGTGGTCAGCAGCGGCACGACGGCATCCCAGAGGTGATGGGTATCGGGCCAACCATGCACGAGCACAATAGTTTCCGCGCTTGGATCACCGTATTCGTAGACCGCGATATCGAATTCGCCGCTGCGAACGATCCGCTCCGTGACCACCGTGCCGATTTCGGTCGTCGTCATTGACGTGTCTCCTTGTTCCCCTGATTCGTACTTCGCCAGGCCGCTGTGCAGCGGTCGCTCGCTCATAGGTCGATTACCAATCGCCCACCCTGTGACCGCGAGACGCAGACGAGCATCTCGCCCGCCTTGTGATCGGCCGCGGTGAGCACGGTTTCGCGATGTTCGGGTGCACCCGAAAGCACCCGAACTTTGCAGGTGCGGCAGAAGCCCTGGCGGCACGAGTACGGCCGGTCCGGTCGACTGTCGAGGATGGTGTCGAGCGCGGAACGGTCCGCGGCCACTTCGACAACCTCACCGGTGGAAGCGAATTCGATCTCGAATGGTCGACCGTTCACGATCGGTGGCGGCGAGAAGCGTTCGGAATGCAGCTCCACGCCCGACATTTCGCGCACCGCGGCGGCGACGGCGACGGTCATCGGGACCGGGCCGCAGCAGTACACGGCGGTATCGCCGCCTACGCCCGCCAATAGCGTTGCGGCATCCGGCAGTCCGTGTTCGTCATCGGTGCGGACCGTGACCCGATCTCCGAAAGTCTCGATCTCGTCGAGGAACGGGATGGCGTCACGGTTGCGGCCGGTGTACACCATCGACCAATCGATACCGAGCCGCATCGCGAGTCGTGCCATCGGCAGTATCGGCGTGATCCCGATTCCGCCCGCGATGAAATGCAAACGGGCAGCTGATGATCCGCGGCCAGGCACCGCGAACGGAAAGGCATTACGTGGCCCGCGCACCGCGATGCGGGAGCCGACCGGCAGCTCGTCGTGTACCTCGATCGACCCACCTCCGCCGTTCGGAATACGACGCACCGCAACCCGATAGGCACGGGTATCGGCCGGATCGCCGCACAGCGAGTACTGCCGCAGCCGGCCCGAGGGCAATTCCAGATCCAGGTGCGCTCCGGGACGCCACGGCGGAAGTTCGCGGCCGTCCGATGCTTCCAGCCGCAGACTGATCACGTCCTGATCGTGCGCCTCGATCCGTCGACCGGTCACCACCAGCGCAAGCCGGTGGTCGTCGATGCGCGGCGCCAAGTCTTTGCGGTTGATCAGCGTGCTCCACCGCAACCGCGCCGAGGCGACCACGTCGAGCACCCGGACCGCCCGGTCCTGATCGCGCTTGCCGAACAGGTCCGCTGGTAGCTGTTCCGGGGTGGGCAGATAGGTCACGATGCCGCCTGACCTGCGCTCGGCTTGTTCACGATGCGACCGCACGCGCCGCGGGCGACTTGGCCAGATACGCGACAGCCTGCGCGGTAGAGCCGACCGATTCCGGGTTGTAGCCGGGCTTGAACGTCGAGAGCGCGCTCCATAGCAGCGACGGCACCCCGGGCAGCGCACCGCGCCACATCGCCCCGAGGACGCGCTTGATCAACCGCGGATAGCCGAGGTCGGGCAGCGCCGGATCCTGGTGCACCATGTATTTCGTGCCGCGCACCACAAGCGTGAGGAAGATCGGGAACACGATCGTCATGAGCGCCGCACGCCGCAGGTATCCCGCGTCGAAGTAGACGGCCACATCATGGGCGACGTGCCGGTGCTCGACTTCCTCCGCGCCGTGCCAGCGGAACAGGTCGGCCACCCGCGGGTCGGCTCCGAATTTTTCCAGATCCGCGTTGAGCACCCAGTCGCCGAGGAAGGCGAAGAAATGCTCCAGGCAGGCGATGAACGCCAGCCGCTCAACCATCACCTGACGCTGCGCTACGCCCGCTACATCCTTCGGCCCCAGCGTCTTACGAAACAGGAACTCGGCCTGGCGTACATACGGTCCAGGGTCGATGCCGTTGGCGGCGAGCACCTCGTGCAGCACCTTGTCGTGCGTTTCGGCATGCATCGACTCCTGGCCGATGAAGCCGAGCATGGCCTCGCGGAGCTTGTCGTCCTTCACGAACGGCAGCGCCTCCGTGTAGGTGGCACAGAACATGCGCTCACCCTCGGGTAGCAGCAGGTTCAGTGCGTTGATCAGATGCGACGCGATCGGCTCGACGGGCATCCAGTGCAGCGGCGTATCCGCCCAGTCGAATTGCACATTGCGGGCATGCAGAGCGACCTCGCCGGGATCGATGTCCGGCGGCCGCTGCGCCCAGCGAAGTAGCTTCATCGGTACTCCTTTTCGCACAAGCCACGCCGCTTCGTTGCACACCTTCCTGCGTGGCTGTAGCGATAAGCATACACATATCTAGAACCGCGGGTAACACACAATGCGTACCCGGTCAGCGCTAGGAATCGAGAGCGCCACAACGCGCCAATCGACCGGCGAACACTCCCGTGGCATCCGATATCCCAACATCGTTAGCCCGCTTAACAATCGAGAACTAGACTGTGATCGACCTCCCTCCCAATGCCCAGAAAACTAGAACGCGTTCTAGTAGGGTTTTGCTATGGAACGACTAACCGGATTGGATGCCAGCTTCCTGTATCTCGAGACCGGGACCCAGCACCTGCACGTGTGTGCACTGTTGATCCTGGATCCCGCCGCAGGAGGCACGCAGTACTCATTCGACACATTTAAGGCAGAACTCGGCAGACGGCTACCGCTGGTCCCGCAGATGCGGCGGCGGGTACACGAGGTGCCCTTCAATCTCGACCATCCGGTCTGGGTGGAGGACGCGAATTTCGACCTGGACTATCACATTCGCCGCATCGGCATACCGAGCCCCGGCGGGCGCGAGCAACTGGCCGGACTCGTCGGCGACATCGCGAGCAGGCCGATGGATCGCGACCGTCCACTATGGCAGATGAACGTGGTCGAGGGCTTCGACGGCGACAAGATCGCGGTGATCTGCAAATACCACCACGCGGCGGTGGACGGCGTCACCGGAACCAGCATGATGATGCACCTGTGCGATCTGGAACCCGGGTCGTCACCGCAGGAACCGGCCGAGCAATGGCGGCCCGAGGCGGAGCCGAGCGATTGGAAACTGGCCGCCGAAGCGCTTGTCAACCTCCCGAACAAGCTGGGGCTCGTCGGCATGATGCCGAAGACCCTCGGCATGGTGGCCGGGTTCGTGCAGCGACGCCGGGAGAACAAGGCGGGCATGGCCTTACCGTTGACCGCGCCGCGAACCCCGTTCAATCGGGCCATCACCCCGCATCGCGCGGTCGCGTTCACCGAGACGAATCTCGATGCCATCAAGGAGATCAAGACAGCGTTCGGGGTCAAGGTCAACGACGTCGTGCTGACCGTCGTCGCCGGGGTGCTGCGCGCGTACTTGGAGAAGCACGACGAACTACCCGACCGCTCGTTGATCGCCTCGGTGCCGGTCTCGACACACGACGACTCCCGCCACACCGATGGCATCAACAAGGTCTCCACAATGTTCTCGCGCCTCGGCACCGACATCGCCGATCCCGCGGAACGCCTGCGGCAAGTGGCCGAGTTCAACCGGGGGGCCAAGGACGAGTACGAGCTCATCGGCGCAGACTTCCTACAGGACTGGTCGAAGTACGCACCGCCGAACACCTTTCAGCTCGCGGCCCGCGTCTACTCGTCGCTGAAGCTGGCCGAACGCCACCCGGTGGTGCACAACCTGGTGGTCTCCAATGTTCCCGGCCCACCGATGCCGCTGTATTTCCTCGGCGTTCGCGTGGACGGCATGTATCCGTTCGGCCCGGTCTTCCACGGCGCGGGACTGACGGTCACCGTGCTGTCCAATAACGATGACCTGGATTTCGGCTTCATCGCGTGCAAAGAGTTGGTGCCCGATATCGAAGCACTCGCCGAGGCCGTTCCGAATGTGGTCGACGAACTGCTCGCCGCGGCACGCGCCCTGAGCTGATCCACCGCCGCCCTGTTCGCCATCGCCGCCGAACAGGGGTTGCCAACCCGGCTCACAGGGCATCGGCGGCGACGCCTATCCCCCGCCCAGCGGGGTGCAGTCTCCCCGCGTGGCCGATGTGGAAATCACTCTCCTGACCTGGCCCGGCCCGACGTCACTCGTGCAGCGACAGCGGCGACGGCCTCCAGCAGTACCGGCACGAACCGGTCGGCGCTCAGCACGCAGGACGCGTGGCCGCCCTTGACAAGATGAATGCTCGCGTCGGGAATCATGGTCGCCATCTCCAACTGCCGATAGACGGGTATCGCCCGGTCACGGGTGGTTACGACGACAGCCGTCGGCATCGTCAGCGTGGAAAGCCAAAGGCTGGAGTCGAATCGACCGACCTCGGCGATGACTTGCGCGAGTGCCCAGCCACTTGTGCTGCGAAACTCCGTCAACGCCCACCGTTCGAACCGGCCCGGCGCCCAGGTGTGTTCCGGTAGTTCCGGCAGCCGTCCGTGATGCAACTCCGCACGCTGAAAAGCATAGGGCCCGAACGCATCGGCCAGTGCGCCGAAGGTCTGATGGAAGGCCCGCTCACGGAGCTTCTCCTGGAAGCGATACGGCGTGGCACACAGCACCAGACCACTCACCCGATCCGGATGCCGGTGCGCGGCAAGCAATCCGACGACGCCGCCGAGGGAGTACCCGGCGCACATCGCCTGCTCGACGCCCACCGCGTCGAGCACCGCGACAACATCGTCGGCGCAATCCTCGACCGAGAACCGTTCCGAACGAATACCGCGGCCGTGCCAGCGCTGGTCGAACACGATCACCCGGAATCGTTCGGCGAGCGCATCGAGCGCGGGAAACCAGGTGAGATACCCGGTGCAGGCCGTGGCGTGCAGCAACACCAGCGTCGGCGCGCCCTCGGGCCCCGGAATGTCGACCACATAGGTGCGGCCACGTCCTGGCAGTTCCACCAGCCGCCCGCCGGGCACTTCGGCAATATCGGGCACCCCGGCGCGCCGGCCGAACCGTCGCATCGCCATCGCCGCACCGCGGTTCGGGTTCGTCATCGTGAGCCTCCTGCGGCAGGGTTCACATCGGACAGAATTAGAACGCGTTCTACATCGATGATGCCATAGAGTTATCGAGCACATTTCTGCAACGCGTTCCAGTAAGTTGACGGTGTTCGGCAACAGAACGAGAAATGGAGGTGCCGCGATGGCGCGGTTGACCGGCAAGGTGGCGTTGATCAGTGGCGGGGCGCGCGGCATGGGCGCGGCACACGCCAAGGCCCTGATCGCCGAGGACGCGCGGGTGGTGCTCGGTGACATTCTCGACGAAGAAGGCGCCGCGCTCGCCGAGGAACTCGGCGACAATGCCGCCTACGTCCACCTGGACGTCCGCGAGCCGCAGCATTGGCGCGACGCGGTCTCCGCAGCGGTCGATCGCTTCGGTGCGCTGAATGTCCTGGTGAACAATGCGGGCATCGTCAACGGCAACCTGCTCGTCGACTTCGAGCTGTCGGAATGGCAGCGGATCATCGACATCAATCTCACCGGCACTTTCCTCGGCATGCAGGCCGCCACCCCCGCGATGACCGAAGCCGGCGGCGGGTCGATCATCAATATCTCCTCGGTGGAAGGCATGCGCGGCAGCCCAGGCCTGCACGGCTACACGGCCAGCAAATTCGCCGTCCGCGGCCTCACCAAATCCACCGCACTCGAGTTGGCGCAGTACGGAATTCGAGTGAATTCGGTACACCCTGGCCTGATCCGCACCCCGATGACCGAGGGCATTCCCGCCGACTTCCTGCAGATCCCGATGGGCCGCGCCGCCGAACCCGCTGAGGTTTCGGCGCTGGTGACCTTCCTGGCCAGCGACGAGTCCTCGTATTCGACGGGCGCCGAATTCATCATCGACGGCGGCCTCACCGTAGGCGTCCCGCACAAGAGCTTCTGAGCACGCTGGGCGCTACCGGGTATGAAAGCCGCTCGCCAGCGCGGCGATCACCGGTAGCGCCGCCAGCGCGATACACGCGGTGATGTTGACCCATTTGCTTTCGACCAAGATCGCGACGAACTCCCGCAACATGGCACTCGGCCAGAAGTAGAACGCCGTCGGGGCACCGACGACCTCGGCGTCCAGATGCAGGCCGCGCGCCAGAATGGCCGTCCGCAGGATATGGAAGTTACTGGTAACCAACACCATTCGGGTAGACGTACCGCGCGCACCCAAGAGTTCCTTGGTGTAGAGCAGGTTTTCGTGGGTAGTTGTCGATCGGCCTTCCTGCACGATGCTGTCGGCGGGCACGCCTTTATCGACGAGATAGCCCGCCATCGCGGACGCTTCGGAGACCGCTTCGTCGGATCCCTTTCCGCCACTGGTGATCAGCAGCGGATGGCGCCCCGAGGCGACCTCGGCGCGGTAGACCTGGATTGCCCGATCGAGCCGACTCGCCAGCAGTGGCGGCACCCCCGCTCCGATCAGTCCGGAACCGTGCACCACGATCGCGTCCATGCCCCGCTTGTACGGCAGCCGGCCGTAAAACAGCGAGTACAGCAGAAAATTGAGGAACACGAAGCTCAGGTAACTGATCACCGTGACCAGTGACGCGAAGACAACGACAAGCCACGGATGCTCGGTGACAATCGCCGCGACCAGCAGCACATACGGCACGAGCAGGGCGATGCCGAGCCCCATCGACAGCAAATTCGCCGCGCGCAAGCCCTCGCGCCGCACCATGAGCGCACCATTGAGAACAAATAACCCCGACAGCACCAGCACCAGCAGCGGCGAGAGCACTATAAGCAGCCCGAGCAACTCGACGGGCAACTCACCCTGTGCGCCCGAATCGGCCAGCCATACACCTGTGAATATCAGCCCGAGTAGTAGATAGCTGCCATTGCTCAGTCGCCGTCGATCCTTTCGGAACCGCAGCGCGAAGACACCCAGCAAACACAATCCGATGACGAGCAAGATCACCTGGCCACGGTAACCGGGCCGGATGCTGTCACCGCGTGACGGCACGCTGCGCAACGGCCGCGAACTCGGCTACTGGTGCGCCGGGTGCCATCGAATCCGGCCTGTCGGCGAAACTCCCGACTTCGGACGTGGAGCCGCGATGACCTTGATGCCCTCTGCACCTCAAGGGGTTTCAACCAATGTCGGATGCCGTCGGCGCCTCCGATCTCGAATTCGCGGTGGGGGGGACCGACGTGGGCATTCCGGTGATCGACCCAGCCGATGAGGCCACGCGATATCTGGCGTCCGCGGTGCACCTCGATGACGAGCTCGCCGATGTCCTCGTCGAGGAGTGCCTGGCCGAGCCGAAACGTCCCATTCCGCCGTCCCCGGTGTCCGCGCCGCCGCCGTGCTCCGCGAGGCCGCGGCCGCGCAGGCACGCCGCCGGATGATCAGTGCGGGTCTGCTCGTCCTGCTTATCGGCATGCTGGCCTGACACCGAGCGACCTGGCGTGGGTACGCAAGATGTTACGTAACTCATATCATCTGACCACCATCGGGCATCTAGTATGAGTTCCCTACGTTATGGAACTCGAAGAATGGATGTCGCCATGCTCCCTGCCACCGAAACCATCGAGAGCCCCCTTCGAAATCCGACAGTGCTCCGCCTCGCCCGCCTCGCCGGGCTGCTGTTCGGCGGTATCTTCGCGGGATTCCTGGTCGCGGTGCTGGTATTGGAACTCTCGATGCGCGACGTCGACGGCATCGTCTACACCCAGATGCGGCACATCGAGCTGGTCGGTCTCGATGTGCTCGCCACGGTGACGCTGCTGCCCACGCTCGTAGCCACCGCGATCGTCATCGCGATCACCTTCCGAAACAAGGGGTTCGCCCGATGGTTGCCCATCGTGGCGTTCGCCCTGCTCGCCGGTGTACTAATCCTCACCGTGATCGTCAACTTGCCGATCAACGCCGATCAACGCGATTGGATCGTGTCGATGCCACCCACCGACTGGGCAAGCGTCCGCGACCGCTGGCAGATCTCCCATGCGGTGCGAACCGTCGCCGCCGTCCTAGCCTTCGGCGCGCTGTGCCTGGCCGCGATACCCGGCAGATCAGCAAAGCCTTGAGTGATACGCCTGTCTTACAAGCAGTTTCGGCCACTGATCGGGACCACCACATTCCTGGTCAGAGGCCGTTGCGCGGACAACACCGCATCGGGCGCACGCCGAGCGACAGTTGCGCGACCGCCGCACCCGTGCCACCATCGGTAACCATGACCACAGGAAAGGCTGACACCACCACCATCAGGTGAGCGCCGTGTCCACTCTGCCCGCGGCGCAACGCCGCACATCCTTCCTCGGTAGCACAATCCCACCATCCGAACACATCGTCTCGGCAATCAGCCTGCGTGACGAATGGGTTCGGCACGGGCTTTGCACCGAACCCTCCGATCGACCCACCACGGAAGCCGCCGTTACCGAGCTGTATCGGTTGGTCGGCGCGCCAGAACCCGAATTCGTATGGGTCCCTTCACCTTCCGCAGCACCACATGCGGCAGCGGAACTCGGACTCGACCCCGAATCGTGGTGGCCACGGGCAGCGCACCGGCTGCCACCCTCGGGTCGGATCGCGGCCTTGCTATCCGCATCGCGATATCGCATGGACGCACGCATCGGGCCGGGGCACGATCCCTGGAGAGATCAGCTCCGCATGGCGCAAATCCGAATCCAGTCGGCCGAGGCATTGGCGCGCAACGGGGCACGCATCGAGGTGATTCTCGATGTGGCGGTGCGTAATTCACTGCGGACCACGCTGTTCGACGGTGTCGCGACGGCCGTGCGCACGCTGGTGCCACACGCCGCGCGCGACGCGCTGGGCATACCTTGGTACGGCCAGCAGGAAGCCCATCGCATCGGTTACTACGACGCATTCCGGCGTGCAGGCATTGCCGCCTTCCGCCACGACGATCTGGCATTGCTCGATGTGCAATCCGCGCTGGCACAGTCGACCGGATGGTGGTGGGCCCTCGGCCAGGTATGTGTCATGGCGGAGCGGCCCACCACCTTGCACACCGAACCGACCCCGAACAGCCGCCACAACGAACAAAGACTCCACCAATCCGACGGGCCCGCCCTCGGTTTCCTCGACGGCACAGAGGTCTTCGTGCACCACGGGACCATCGTCCCCGAGTGGGTTGTGCTCGACCCGACCGCCGAACGCATCGGCAACGAACGCAATATCGAGATCCGCCGCTGCGCCATCGAGCGACTCGGCTGGGACGCCTACCTCGACCAGGCCCAGCTCACACTCGTCGGCGAGGCCGATGATCCCGGCAATCCCGGCTCGGCGCTGCAACTCTACGATTCGCCATCGGAGTGGGGCCGCGGCAGTCGAGTGTTGCTCGCGGTGAACGGCTCGGTCGAGCGCGACGGCCAACGCCGCCGCTACGGGCTCGATGTCCCGTATTGGATCGACAACCCGGTGGATGCCGCCGGATGGACCTATGGACTGAGCGGCGCGCAGTACGCGCAGCTCGTCCGCCGAACCTGACTTCTCCCAAGGTGATTCATGACTTCTTCATCGACCGCTACCCGCACCCTCGCCGATCTCACCGCCCGCACCGGGTTGGAAGTGCTCGACCATCTCGAGCGCGAACTGACCACCCCTGTCACCGATGGCATCCAGGCCCAAGGCGACCTGATCGTCATCCCCTTCGCGCTCGTCGAGCACGCCGTCACAGAGCTCAGCCACGGCCATTACTGGCACGATGTCCCCACCGGCGGACTGGAACTGCTGCGCAGCGCGGCGGGCGGTAATCCCCATGCACTGGTCGCCGACGATCGAACCTGCCGCTGGAACAGATTCATTCGCGACACCACCGGTTTAGCGATCGGCATGCTCGAGGCTTCGGCGTTCGCCTACCTCATTCACCCGGAGCACGGCGCCAGCGCGATAGCACCGGGCCGCTACGTGATCCGTCGCCAACGCGAACACGGACGGGGACAGAACCATTTGGTTGCCGATTAACCGCCGCCACGGCAGCGAATACCAGGCAATGGGTCAGCCGTCCGATACTGAGTTGCGGAGCCGAGCCCGTACTATGACGTCCGACTGTGACTAGCGCTAAGGATTCGATCATTGAAGGGCTCGACCATAGCGATGCTGAGCATCGCTGCGGCGGCGGCAGTCGGCATGACCGCCGCCACCGCGACCGCTGATCAACTGGCAGACAAATCCCGCTCTATCGGCACCGAAGACGGCTGGGATCTGCGGATAAGCAAGACCGCGGAAGACGTTCAGCACGTGCCCAATCTGGCCGCTACGCCTTTTTCCCGTGAGGGTTTCGTCAGCTTGTCGGCGGCGGCCGACATCAGCGGCGAAGGCAAGGCGGCGGTGAATTCAGGAACAGTACAGCTGGGGTATCAGATCGGCTGTCAGGCCGATGTGTCCAATGGTCTGTCCCTCGGACTTTCGGCGGCGATCGGCCCGAACGCGATGGTGACCGTGATCCCGCAACCCAGCGTCGCGGTCGGCGGCAGCGCGCTCGCGCTGCCGAGCATTTCGGCGACGATCAAGCCCGGCACCATCAGCAGCATCACGCTGGGGACGAAAACGCTTGGTGGACCGCACGGTTCGATTTCCGTCGACCAGGTGCAGATCAAGATCGATGCGTGTGCCGGTGCGGTCAGTCTGCGCTCGTTCGCGATCGTCTCGATATCCACAACCACCGCCGACAATTCGGTCGCGGTCTACGGGGATCCGATATGGCTGTGATCCGAATGCGTGGATGGCGCCGCTGGATCGCACCGGCGGGCGCGGCGGTATCCCTCGTCGCTGCCGCCGCGACCGCCTATGCGGAACCGATCGTCCCGGCCGCTCCGGCGGCGGGATGCGGCGAAACTCTGACCGCGACAACAGATCCCGCATGTGATGGCGCCGCGGCACGACCCGGGCGAGGGCCCGCCGTCGCGCCACCACCACTACCGATGTCGATACTGGCTCCACCGCCCGCAAGGCCCGCGCCGACCTCGAACACCCCTGCCGGCGCATTGGTTCCGCCCGCACCGGGTCCTGGCGGAAACACACCGATCGTTCCCGCCCGATAGTCTGCCCCGGGCAGGTCGCTCCATCGAGGTGCGTTCGGCCGACCGCACGCACATCACGGCGGTCCGACGCGCCAGCTGATTGCCGAATGGTTGCGGCAGCAGATCGGACGGGCGAGACTTAACGGATGTCGGACCCAACGATCGCGACGACCGCGCAGGCTGCTGCCGATATCGGGCGGGCGGCGCGGCAGCGGGTCCCCCGTTCCGCGCTCGGCAGCTGGGCGGCCGCCCACGACCGTGTCGACCCGATTTCGGTGCTCGAACAACAGGCCGCCACCCGGGTTCCGGAGCTCGTCCCCATTCGCTACGCCCGAATGGCGGCGGCACAGTTTCCCTTCCTGCGTGGTGCGCCCGCGATCATGGCCGCCGATCTGGCCTGCTCCCCGAATACCGGGCTGACCGTGCAGCTCTGCGGTGACGCGCACCTGTCCAATTTCGGGCTTTTCGCCTCGCCGGAACGCGCGCTGGTATTCGACCTCAACGACTTCGACGAGACCCTGCCCGGTCCCTTCGAGTGGGACGTCAAGCGGCTGGTCGCCAGTATCGCGGTGGCCGCGCGCGCCAACAGCGGCGACGATGCCGACGCGCGGCAATCCGCCGAGGCCGCCGCGCGCTCCTACCGCGAGTCCATGAACCGCCTCTCCGGACTCGACGAGCTCAGCGTCTGGTACGAGCAGGTCGATGCCGAGCAGGTGGCGGCGCTGGTGGCAAAGCCCAAGCACCGCAAGGGCGTCGAGAAGGCGCTCACCCAGGCCAAGTCGAATACCAGCCTCCAGGCCCTCGGCAAACTCACCGAGGCCGGGCCCGACGGCATTCCCCGTATCCGCAGTCGACCACCGCTGCTCACGCCGATCGAGAAGGTGGATTCGCTGGCGCTCGACCATGTGTTCGCCGATTACCGTCGGACACTTGCCGAGGAACGCCGGGTGCTGCTGGAACGACACCGGGTGCTGGATATAGCACGCAAGGTGGTCGGGGTCGGCAGCGTCGGTACCCGCTGCTTCATTGTGCTGCTCGCGGGCCAGCAGACCGGCAACCCGTTGTTCCTGCAGGTCAAGGAGGCAGAGCAATCGGTGCTCGCACCGCACACCAAGCGCAGCAGGTTCCGCCACCACGGGCACCGAGTCGTCAACGGGCAGCGGCTGATTCAGGCCTCCGGCGATATCTTTCTCGGCTGGGCCACCGGCCCCGACGGACGCAACTATTACCTGCGGCAGTTACGAGACATGAAGGGCTCCGCGGTCATCGATGACATGTCCCGCACCGCGTTGCGCCGGTACTCGGCCTTGTGTGGACATACCCTGGCGCGCGCCCACGCCCGTTCGGGCGATCGCATCGCCATCGCCGCCTATCTCGGTACCGGCGACGCTTTCGACCGTGCCATGGGCGAGTTCGCCCTCGCCTACGCCGATCAGACGATCGCCGACCATCGAGCCCTACTCGCCGCGATCGAGTCGGGGCGGGTGCCTGCGACCATAGACTGACGGCGTGATCAGCGATGCTGACGCTGTTGGACCACCCATCGGGTGAGCTCCTCCGGCGTCACGTCGGGGCCGAGGACGTTGTCGATCACCACACGACCAACGCAGGCCGCGCGCAGCACCCGGTCGGCGACCGCCTCCAGATCACCCCACGGCAGATACGGTTTCGCGATCAGCAGCGAGGCGATGCCATGCGCGCTCGACCACAGTTCCAGCACCACCGGAATCGGGTCACCCGGTTCCATCAGCCCCGCGGCCATGCACGCACTGACCGCGGCGGCGAAATGTGTGAAGGCGCCGCTGCCGAGCACCTGGTCGATCGCACCCGCGCTCTCGCCGGGAGCGGTGGCCAGCCGATACTGCTCGGGATGCTCGATGGCGAAGCGGACGTAGGCAAGCCCCTGCCTACGCAGGCGCTCCATCGGCGAGTCGTTCGGGTCGCCTGCGGCGCGCATCACCGCCTCCAGGTCCTCGAAGACCTGGGCGACCACGGCATCGATGAGTTGATCCTTGTCCGCGAAGTGCCGGTAGATCGAGGGCGCGCTGACGCCGACTATCTTGCTGACTTCGCGAATCGATACTGCCTCGACACTGCCGGTGCGCGCGAGCAATTCCTTGGCGGCGCTCAGGATTTCGGCACGCAACTCCTGCCCGGAGCCGCGTGCCGACCGCTGCCTGCGGGCAAAGGTCATCGGCGACCTGCCAGTGCGGGCTCGTCGGAATCGGAGACGGCGGACTCTTCGCTCAGCCCGATCTTGGCGTGCAGTCGGGCCAATGGCGCGGGCGCCCACCAGTTCGCCGTGCCCATCAGCCGCATGAGCGCGGGCGCGAGCAGGCCGCGGATCAGTGTCGCGTCCGCGAGGACTGTCAAAGTCAGACCAAGACCCATCATCTGGATGAACGATACCTTCGAGGTGACCATTGCGGCCATCACGATGGCCATCAACAGCGCTGCGGCGGTGAAGATTCGGCCGGTACGCGCGACGCCGATCGCCACCGCGCGCACGTTGTCGGCCGCGGTGCGGCCCGAAGCCAGCCATTCCTCACGGATACGCGAGAGCAGGAACACCTCGTAGTCCATGGACATACCGAAGGCGAGGCAGAACATCAGGATCGGCATCGTCGGCACCAGATACCCCGTCGCGGAGCTGCCGAGCAGACTCGACAGGTGCCCTTCCTGGAAGATCCAGACCATCGCCCCGAATGCGGCCGTCAGCGAAAGAGTGTTGAGGGCAAGCGCTTTCAGCGGAAGCAGCACACTTCCGGTGAACAGGAACAGCACGATGAAGGTGGCGAGCACGATCAGCGCACCGGCCAGCGGGAGCCGAGAGCCGAGCGCGCCGAGCGCATCGACATTGGTCGCCGCGGCACCACCGAAGAGCGCGGGGGCCGGACTCGGGACGGCGCGCAGCTGCGCCAATTGCGTCTTTCCGGCCGAGGTGAAGGGATCGACCGTCGTTGCGACAGTAAGGAATGCGCCGGTGTCGTTCAACATCGTCGGCGGGCCTACAGATACCTTCGCACCGCCGGAGTACACGCCGACCCCGGAGAGGACACCGGCCACGCCCGGCACCTTCGACAGTCCGGCGGCATAGTCACCGAGCGCGGCGGGGTTGCCGTGGTATCCGTCGAGCACGATCGTGGTGTTGGTGGCCGCATTGGCGCTGAAGTCGTTGCGCAGCGCATCGCCGACCTCGCGACTGGTCGCGGTCGCGTTGGCATTGAGCACTCGATCATCCGGATAGCCGAATTTCACCGAAAGGAACGGCGATCCGATCGCCAGTAACAGCACGATGATCGCGATGGCGACCGGTGCGGCATGCCGCATCACCCGGCTCACCGTCCGGTACCAGAACGTCTGCTCGGGTGCGAGATCGGCGCGTGGAGCCCGGCCGAGCAAGCGCCCCAACGGCTTACGGAGATCGGCCGCGTTCACCCGCTGTCCGAGCACCATCAATACGGCGGGCAGGATCAGGATCGAGGCCGCCGCTGCCGCGGCGACGACCGCGACTCCGGCGTAGGCAAAGGATTTCAGGAAGTACAGGTTGAACACACCGAGCGCGGCCACCGACAGCGCGACGGTCAGCGCCGAGTAGAGCACTGTGCGCCCCGCGGTTTGGACGGCACGGACCACCGCCGCTTCCACGTCCAAACCGTTCGCGAGCTCCTCGCGGTAGCGGCTCACGATGAACAGGCTGTAGTCGATCGCGAGGGCGAGCCCGAGTGCCGTCGTCATGTTCAGCGCGAAGATCGACACATCGGTGAACACCGTCAGCGTGCGCAGGATCGCCAGCGTGGTGAGGATCGCGAAGATGCCGACGGCCAGTGGCAGCAGCGCGGCGACCAGGCTGCCGAACACCAGCACGAGCACGATGAACGACAGCGGAATCGCCACACCCTCGGCGACGGCGAGATCGTGGGTGATCTGTTCGTTGACATCGTGATAGACCGAGCTCAGGCCGCCCTGATCGACGGTGACGCCATCGGTGGTCCCGGTGAGCTGCTCGGCGATTTCGCCCGCCACCTTCTGGGCCGCGGTCTCCTCGCCGGTGATGTAGCCGAGCACCAACGCGCTCTTGCTGTCCTTGCTGCGCAGCGCGGCGGCGAGCGGCTGCGGCACGTTCCAGTAGGACTGGACCCCGATCACGTCACCGCGAGCACGCAGGTTTTCGACCAGCCTGGCGCCCACGGCCCGCGCGGCCGGGCTGTCAGCGCCTTCTTCGCTACTGACCAGCAGGATGAGATTGGGTTCGGCTCCGCCGAAATTATCGGCGATCAGCCGCGATGTCCGCGTCGACTCGGCGTCGCTGGAGGTAAAGCCGCCAGTCTTCATATGCGAGGTCACCGAGGCGCCGAATATCCCGCAGAGCACCGCGAGCAGTGCCGCCGCGGCCAGTATCGTGCGCGGGTGCCGGGTGGCCAGATGTGCGATCCGAACGAGCATGAGCAACTCCCCTTGTTCGATTGCCCGTAGGTTTAACGCAGTTAGCGTAACGCCGTTACCTCAGCATGAACAGAACGAGCCCGCAACAATTCAGTGACCCATGTCACGGCCCGAGCACGATCGAGTTCTGCGACTGCACCGTGTCGGCGACTACCAGAAAATCGTTCGCTGCCCGGATCAACCGGTGAGTACCAGTCCCAAGGCCAGGCCGACCATTACCAGCGCGATGACCGAATCCAAGACTCGCCACGCCATAGGGCGGGCGAACATCGGGCCGAGCAGTCGGGCGCCGTAGCCGAGTGCGGTGAACCAGATGACGCTGCCGAGCATCGCGCCGACGCCGAGGAACCAGCGGTCCGGGGCGGCGTAGGTGCTGGCGAAGGAACCGAGCAGGACCACGGTGTCCAGGTAGACGTGTGGGTTCAGCCAGGTCAGCGCCAGACAGGTGGCGACGGTGGCGCCGAGCGCTACTGAAGCGCCGGTGGTTGCCGCGTTGAGTGCCCCTGCCGAGAATGCCCGGCGCGCGGCGATCGCCGCATAGCCAGCCAGGAAAGCCGCACCCGCGTAGCGCGCGATGACCACCACCGCGGGCACCGAGGTGACGACCATCCCGAAACCGCCGATACCAGCGGCGATCAGCACCACATCCGATACAGCGCACACCGCGACGACCGCGAACACATGCTCACCGCGCAGCCCCTGTCGCAGCACGAACGCATTCTGCGCACCGATCGCCACGATCAGCGATAGCCCGAAACCGAGTCCAGAAATGGCTGCGAGAGCAGCGGATGAAGCCGTCACATCCACCGACGTTAGGCGCGGGAAATAGACAAGACCAGCTAAAGATTTTCATGTACCTTTACGATTTCTTAATGGACCTACAACTCGATCAGCTCCGGGCACTCAACGCGGCGGTCACCGAAGGCACCTTCGACGCTGCCGCGCGCAGCCTGCGGGTCACGCCCTCGGCGATCAGCCAGCGCATCAAGGCGCTCGAGGATGCGGCGGGACGGATCCTGCTACAGCGCACCAAACCCGTACGCGCCACCGAGTCCGGGCTCGCGGTGCTGCGGCTGGCCAGGCAGATCGAACTGCTCGCCGGGGATACATCTCAGGAGTTGGGTGGCACCGCCCAGGATGCCGGTGACTCCGGCCGCTCCACCGGCCGACCCGTCCGGGTACCCATCGCGGTCAACGCCGATTCGCTGGAGAGCTGGGTCATGCCCGCCTTGGCCAGAGTTCCGTCCGGGGTGTGCTTCGAGATCCACCGCGAGGACGAGGAACACACCACCCGACTGCTCCGCGATGGCACGGTCATGGCCGCGATCACCTCCACCGCCGCGCCCGTGCAGGGTTGCAAGGTCGACAAGCTCGGCGCCATGCGATACCGGCCGATGGCGAGTCCGGAGTTCGCCGAGACCTGGTTCGGCGGCGGAGCCACCACCAAGGCTTACGCGGCGGCCCCTGTCGTGCTGTTCGATCGCAAAGACGACCTTCAAGACAGGCAGCTACGACGGCGGAGTCGGCAACCGATCGACCCGCCGCGCCATTACTTTCCGTCGTCGGCCGGTTTCGCCGAGGCGGTCCGGCTCGGGCTCGGGTGGGGGATGCTCCCCGACTTGCAAGTCAGCGGCGACGAGGCTGCGGGGCGCTTGGTGGCGATCGATGGGGATGCCTTTATCGATGTGCCGTTGTACTGGCAACAGTGGCGGCTGGACTCTCCCGCACTCAGCGGCATAGCCGTGGCGATCGCCGCTGCCGCTGCCGGGGCGTTGCGCTGATCGGTACCGTCGATGGGCCGTACTGAGATCGGTTGTGAGTCAGTATGATTCAGCTCCGCGCGGCGTTTTCCGATCAGCTCGGCGCTATCCCATCAGCATGGCGCCAACCGATCAGACCGGCGCTAACCGAGGTAGGTGGTAATCGCCGCGGCGATGGCGTCGGCGAGTTTCGCTCGCCCGTCGGGTGACTCGAGCAGGGCGGCGTCGCCGGGGTCGCGCATGTTTCCGCATTCCACCAGCGCCACCGGACGTTCCGAGAAGTTGAGACCGGCCAGGTCTCCGCGAGGGTTCAGACCCTCGGCGCCGACATAGGTCGAGGGGGCGAAACCGGACCCGACCATGGTGTCGCGCAACGTCGTTGCCAGCCGAACCGACGGCTCACCCTGGGCTGGGTTCAGCGGCGGCGAGGAGTAGGCGACGTGAAATCCGTGCGCGCCAGGGGCAGCGCCATCTGCGTGAATAGATACGACAGCCGCCGCGCCACTACGGTTTCCGATGGCGGCACGCTCGTCGATACACGGCCCGACACCGGCATCGTCGTCACGAGTCATCACGACACGAATACCACGGACGATGAGCGCATCACGCACCAATGTCGCTACATCCCAGTTGAACTCATGCTCGGCGTACCCGTCGCTCGCCGACGTCCCGGTCGTGTTGCACGGCTTGGTCCTACCCCGCCCGTCCTGCACCAGCTGACCGATCACTTCGGGATGCGCGCCATTGCCGCCGTTGTGGCCCGGATCCAGCACGACGACGCGATCGTCGGCGATGGGAACCGCCGACGCCGACCCGGTCGACGACACCGGCTCAGCACTGGAGGTCCGCCTGCTCTGTTGTGAACCGGCCGAACCATGCGCACATCCGCAGAGCAGCATGCCCCACGCACAGACTCCCGCGGTTACCTTCCAGTATCGATGACCCACGACCCAACAGTGCCACAGAACGAATCGCAGAGCCATCCGCCCCTCGGCCGGTTCAACCATCAGATCTTGCTGGTCAGAGCCCGTCCAGGCGGTCCATGACGGACTTGCCGCCGCAGCCTGGCGCGGCTTGCCGAAAGCGGCGGGTCGAGTTCGGCCCACCACCTCGACACCTGACGCCACACACGCGCGGCGATCAGCCTCACCGACGTCAGCCTCAGACGGAGGTAGTGTCGGCGACCGAACCGGCGATCAGCTGAATACGCTGACGCGCAACTAATTCGGTCATCTCGGCGAGCGATTCGGATAGATTGGGCCGCAGCTGCGCTCGGGCCCCAGCGATGGCCGCGTTGATAACGCCGGGCGAGACCCCGGGGAATTCCAGCGCGAGTCGCTGCGCGGACGTACGATCCCGCATCACCCAATCATCCAATATCTCAACCAATCCCCCGCCTCACTCGAGCCCAGTAGCCGCGATGCGATCCTGAAAACACCCATTACATATCCAATCCCATACCATGATGATCTGCGGTCGGATTCAATCTGATCCACCGGGGTCCGGGGTGGGAGAACAAGAGCATTCGGAGTAGTCGATCACTCCGGTCAGTGCGTTGGCGAACACAGTACGACACCGCAAAACGCAGGAAAAATCCCCTCCGGCGTGTCCGCGCTCCCACGCCGAAACCCGCTCGGGCGCTGAGACTTAGAACGACCCTACGGGCGCGAGATCGACATCGGCCGGGGGTCGCAGGCGACGCGGCATCCCATCGGGGGTGGCATCCCCACAAACTACTTGCAACGACCTCGCTTGGACATACTGCGTCGCCGACACGCCACCGCGACTATGCGGTCGCCACCGCTGTCCGCCACCCAGAAATGATCACCACCGACACCAGCGGCAGCACGCGCCACTGCATCTATCGAGCCGTGAAAGTCACCGTGCCCGATCCGACTCAGCACCATCTCCACAGTCCCCACCGGCTCATAACCCGCGAGGTCGGCCCGACTGATTTCGATGGCCATCGTCCGCCGCATCTGCCCACACCCCTGACTCGTCGATCTCGTATGCCAGGGTAACGCCGGTCCATCATTCTCGACACCCGCGCCAACGAGGTCACTGTGGGCTCGGCCACCCCGCACACGACCAATCAATCACCGAGACAGCTGAGGCCGGGCACTATCCACAACTCACCCACCCGGCCCAGCTCGTTCGACACCTCGCATAGGCTTTGTAAACCTGTCTGCGGATAATCCTGCGACGCAACACCACTCGCGACTTCGATCGCGAACGCGATTGGCTAGTAGGCGGCGTCGGTCCGACCCGACCACACTTCGGAACAGGGCTTCTGTGAACGCCTCGGCCAGAACAGGGTTCCCAAATCTGAGAGGCCGAGAATACGCGATCGTCAATTGCCGCCGTAGGTTCGGCGCGGCAGCAGCAATGGTGCCCGCGTTTGGGTGCCGAGCACGCGGGGTAAAGCCGAAAGCTAGATGTCACATGAAAGAGGAAAGGTTATACATTGATCAACGCCAAAAAGTCGATCGCCGTCTGCGCGGCCGCAATCGGGATCACTGCTGGGGTGGCGGTATTCCTCCCGGCCACCGCGTCCGCGGCAACATATGCCGGCCAATGCGGCGACGGCTTCAAGGTGATCGACTCACATGAACTGAAGGGCGGCACGGTCTTTCTTACCTACAACGGTAGGACCAACTGCGTGGTCACCGTGCGGGACAAGTCGGGCGCCCCGATATCGATGGGCGCCGCTGTGCGGCAGTCGAAGGACCACTCCCAGGTGGTCGTGAACGACGACCGCGTATTTACCGACTTCGCTTATGCGAAGGTCGAGGCGGAAGACAAGTGCATCGACTGGGGAGGCCGCATCAAGGACGACCTCTGGGAGGAATTCGGAGTGCACTGCGGGTGACTGAGCCTCGATCCGCCGACGGCTTTGCGGCCGTGCGGTAGCAACGGGCCCTGGCTTCTGCCCCGGTGAGAGGATGAGAGTGTGCGCGTGCTTGTCACTGGGGCAGCTGGCTATATCGGACGGGCGGTTGTCGCGGCGCTGCATGCGGCCGGTCATCGCCCGGTTGCGATGGTCCATACCCGCGGTTCAGCGATTCCCTGGGCCGAGGACATCCGTGCCGCTGATCTGCTCGACCAGGACGGGCTTCGACGAGCCGTAGTCGGCGTCGATGCTGTTTGCCATCTCGCCGGACTCGGCCGGGCCCGCGAATCAGTGGCCGACCCGCTCCGATACTTACGCGTGAACACCGTTGGCACGATCGCGTTGCTCGATGCGATGGCTGCTGCTGATGTACCCAGAATTGTTCTTGCCTCAACGGCGTCCATATACGGAACCTCTGACCGCCAGCCGATGACCGAACAGCTCGCAGACGCACCACCGCACCCGTATGCGAGCAGCAAGCTTGCCGCCGAACTGGCTGTTGAGGCGCAAACCCACGGCGGCGCGCTCTCTGCCGTCATAGTCAGGTTGCTGAACGTCGCCGGCGGCATCGACCCGGACCCGACGCGGCTGGTGCCTCGGGTGCTCGCGGCGGCCGCGAAGCAGTCTCCACTAGGAGTGAACGGGGATGGTTCGGCGGTTCGCGACTATCTGCACATTGCCGACGCGGCCAGCGCCTTTGTCGCCTGCATAGAGCACTTCCCGACTACGGGTGTGGTGCAGCGGTACAACATCGGCAGCGGGCACGGGAATAGCGTCCTCGATGTCGTGGCCGCCGCCGAACGCGTGACAGGCCATCGCATTACGTTAGAGCACCGACCACCGGCTAATGAGCCCGCCTTCCTGGTTAGTAATCCGTCAAAGGCGCTCACCGAAATCAATTGGTCACCAAGGCATTCGAACATCGACGAAATTGTTCGCGACACATGGGTCGCTGGCTGCGCGGTTCCGTGAAAGTTGGATCAGGCGGACTCGCTGATATCAGCCGAGCCGTCGCGATCGCATCGGCGTCTGATGAGGAGTTATCGGCCCGGATATGCCGCAGGTGTCGATCATTCACGGCAGGTGCGCCGTGGGTTCGGTGTAGGGGCGATCAACACCGACATACTCATCGGCACCAAAGATTCCACCTCGTGGATCACCGCCGAACACGGCTACATCGACGGGGCCATCGAACCGGCGCACACCCGTCTGTAGATCCGGCGCGCTGCACCTGTTCCGGGACAAGCCGCCGGTCGAGCCGAGCCCAACCCAAATGCGGTGTGCCCGATGTGATCCTCCCGAACCGATCACCTTATCCGAATACATCGGAGAATTTGCCGTCTGCCACTACCTGCAGGCGATAGACGTGGCAATTGCATTCACGCTGATCGGGATCATCGACAGTCGGTTGGCTCATCCTTATTATCGTCTCCGCGATCCACGGACGATTCGGAACGAACTATCGGTGGCGTCGCGGCTTTATTTCCGCTGACTTTCGACGGAAAGAGCACCGTCAGGGACAGTACGACGCAGGATCGCCTCCCACCGTATACCGACCGAGAATGTTGACACTTGTGTTTGCTCAAATCGATGTAACCATGCACCGGCACTCGCATCGGGGGCACCTATCCCGTCGACCGGCGATGGTCCAGGCACGGCTCGTTACGTGGGAGGGCTCGCTGACCTGTTCGCACTGATTCCGAATTGCCTTGGCCAGCACCATTTCTACTCGCATCGCGCGATCGGTGGCGCTTTGCGAGCAGTTCAGATGAAGGAACTTCTCGAGCATGTGGTTGAAGGAGCTCCTCGAAGGTGTGAACGCCGCCATAGAGGGTGCGGCCAGAGCTGCCGAGCTACCTCTCAGAGAGACCGGCGGGAAGCTTAAGGGCGTCAGCGATATCGTTGACAGGGACCACGAAACAAGAAGGGAGATCCAAAATGTCGGATCCGGTACCGGAGTTGACCTCAGTCGAACGCCAAGAATTCTGGCGGACAATGGGGTGGAGTCCCGAACTTCCCCAACAGGACCGTCGCCTGATCGAGGAGAGGTGGACCGACGAGGCAATCCACATGGCGAAGTTCTACGGGTTCTAAATTTTGGTGACCGCGAAATCCAGCCCATCGCAAGGCACACATTGCCGGAGGACTACTCCGAATTTCTACGAAAACATGGGCGGAGCACACCCGATGTCTACGAATTGGCCCCGGCCGATGCCGACTACTTTCAGGCGCAAATGCAAGCGCTGAAAGACAGCAGCCGGTATTCGGCCTCGGTGAATGTACACAGCCTCGACGAGTATCGGAACATGCGGTTGTTCGTCACCGACGACGGCAAGGCCGGTGGCGCGCTGCGGGGCGATGAACTCATGTCGCTCTGGGCTCACAAGGACGGCAACTACCCACACGTCTCCAGTGCACTCCTCGGAGTGCGAGTGTCGCAGGGCGGCCGGATCCTCAACTGCTTCGACACCGTCCTGCCCGACCTGTACTCCTTCTGCGGATTCACACCCACCGCCCGCCTTCCCTGGGACGACCGTTTCGCTCCGGAGGGTTGGGACCATGACACCTACCGCAAGTACAACGAGGGCCGACCCGACGTCGTCTTCATGACCTACGATCCTGAGGCTCTCGGGTCGAGATACATACCGGGAAGCGGTCGGGTTGTCGACAGCTACGACGCCGGGGTCACGGCGGCTCGCGAAGCATTCGGGTGAGTCAGCGAACGACCACCCGCTGGTAGACCCCGTCTGATTCCACACGTGGACATCCGTTTTCGCCACTACGAAGTACTGCTCATACCTACCAGCACCCGCCAAGCGCACCGAGGACTTCGCCGCGAACACTGCCACCTGGATCATCCCCGGACTGAGCACGACCTGGCAGCATCACTGCTTCATGAACCTCAGCTGATGGAACCGGTTAAGCTTCTCGTCATGAGTGATGGGGGGACTCCAGCCTCTGGACAGAACCTCTCGGTGGTACCCGAGAAGGTGCGCGAGGTCGGGAAGTACGTCTACGAATTGGCTGAGGCATTGCGATCGGCATTGGACTCCGCGGCCAAGGATGTCGCTTCGCTGACCGATGGCAGCTGGACCGGTGACGCGGCTGCCGAGTTCTCCGAGGGGTGGACCGAAGTCCGTGACGGTGGCTCCCAGATCATGACCGCCCTGACCGGTATGGCGGAAAAGTTGGGTGTCACCGCTGACACCTACCAGGCCCGCGATGAGAGCAACGCCGCGGTATTGAACTCTTCGAGTTTGGATCTGCCGTGAGTTCCCGGTTTTCGGTCGATCTGGACCATCTCGATGAGATCGTGGCCCGCCTGTCGGGTTTGGCCGGGTTCGTCAGGGAGCATCTCGATGAGATCGATGACCGGGTAGCCACTTTGACCGGAAGCGGTTGGGAAGGTGTTGCCGCCCAGGCATATACCGAGGCCCACGCTCAATGGGCGTCTGGGGCAAGGGAATTCGTCGAGGGTGTGAAGGATGTCAGCGACGCGGCCAAGGCAGCCCACACGCGTTACACCACCGCCGTCGACACGAATTACAAGATGTTCTCCGGGGGATAGAACAATATGGGTGTACTGGTCATCGACTGGCAGACTTACTACGACGCCGCCAAGAAATGCCACGCCCTGGCCACTGATCTTCGTGCCGCGGACAAACCGGTCCACGATGCGGTCAAGGGTGAGTGCGCGGGCATGGCCGGCGACACGGCGGGCTGCGAGCAGTGGGGCAAGACTTATGACCGCGTCGCTGGGGAAACGATGCAGACCTGCACGAATCTGGCCGACGCTCTCACCAACATGGGGTACATGCTCTCCGCCGCCGGATACAACTGGGCGCTGAGCAACAACTCCGACCCGATGCCCGACCGCCCTACCGTGACCGTGATGTCGGAGTACAAGGTGTCGATCCCGACATCGGTCGGCAAGAACGGTGACGGTATCGAAAGCGGCGGCGGTATTCCCGGCTTCTACGACGCCCTGGTCGAGAAGATCCAGGACGAGTTCGGAAGCAAACTACCCAACGGCAATAAAGACAAGCTCGGCAAGGCTGCGTCCACCTGGAAAACCTTCGCCGACCACACCACCGTCAAAGGCGCTGCCGGTCGGATCACCGAGATCAGCAACCTGTTCAACGACATTCAGGACAAGAAGGGCCTTGATCCCCTCCTCGGGCATTTGACCACCCTCAACGGTGGCGCCACTCATCTCGCCGCCGCGTCGGTCGATCTCGCCTTGCCCGTCGGCGAGTACCACACCGCCACTGTCGAGGTCCGCGACAAGTTCAAATCAGCGGTCACCAACGCACTGATAGCGGCCGGGACGACTGTCGTCGTCGGAGTCGCGGCCTCATGGATCACCGCCGCTCTCAGCGACGTCGCCGCCGGTATCGGCGTCGTAGCTATCGCTGGCAACACCGCGAGGGTCCTCAAAAACACCTACGACGCCAGCAAACTCATCAAAATAATCGGCACCGCGGCAGCGGTGGCGGGCGCGGCAGCTTTCACGGTCACCGCGTTCGACAAGGTCCCCACCTTCACTGATGCCGCGAAACTCATCGCGATCATCGGCATGAAGGTGTTCATCGATGATGACAACCCTTCGACGCCAGCAGTTCTTGGTGGAAACGATCCGGTCACGCAAGAAATTGCGAAAAAGATCGCCGACCATGCGAATGGTCGAGCACAGCAGGGAGATGGATCCCATTATGTGGAAGGGGTCGCTCCCAAGGATCTGGCTGAATACGTTCGAAAAGTACTCGACGGCGAGGTTCAAACCGAGGAGAGATATCTGGACAATGGGCGGGTGGCATATTTGGATCCAGAAAAGGGTGCCGTTATTATCGAAGACAATGGCAAGGGAACGGTATTGACGCCTAAGGATGGGCGCGAGTACTTCGACCACGACTTGGAATAGATGGAAAGGATCCTATTACGATGCCCGAATCAGTCGGTGCATATCGCCGGGAGTATGATGTGACGGCGGAAAATTTCAAGGTGATTCGACAGCTGACATTAGAACTGGCGAACCTTCCACAGGAACCTTTGGTTCGGCTAGGTTGGAGTCCGAAGTATGGGGACTTTCTGAAGAGATTTGCCCGATCAGTACCCTCCAAGACAACGTCGCCGACCCGTGTCCGGATCATCATCATCAACGAGGAATTTGATGACCCCTACGGACCGAATGGGTCCGAGACTGCGACCGGCGGGGTTGATTCGGCTGGCGATGTTGTGAGGTACATGCCCATCTCTGTCGCTGAATTATGGCCTGATCTATTGACAGCCGCTTTCGAGGCCCTTGGTGGTGAAGAGGCCCGGTTCCGCACAGGATTTTATCCAGATGCGATCAACGAGGCCCTAGCTGCGATTTCTGGAATTAAGTCTTAAATATTGAGCTCATGCTCGCGAGTCGCCTAGCTATGACCGGTGGTACGGCCTTAAATCCCATCCCTATTGAGCAATGGCGAAAGACTGCTATGCGCGATAGCTCTGAAGCTACAATCAATAAGGTAGGGGAATGAATTCTGGCGATTTTATTGCTCGATTGAAGCGGTACGGAGACCTGGAGTGGTATCGCCATGCGGGCGGTATCGATGATGGCGGCGTTCCCGTGCCGCCGCTTGTTGTCTGGCGCTTTCCTGAACCGCGGCCGACTCGTGTTGCTGAACTGTTGCACCAAGCCGCGTTCGCTGACGATCGAGAGATCGATTGGTTGTTCGACACTACGAGGCGAAACTGGGTGCTCGTACCTTCACAAGTAATGGCCGAGAAGGAACGACGCGGGCTGGCGACCGAAGCACAAGCTGTGGATCTTTTAGTTAGGGCTGATCGAGAGTTTTGTCAGCGTTCGGTAC
Organism: Nocardia arseniciresistens; assembly: GCF_046764875.1. Lineage (NCBI taxonomy): Bacteria > Bacillati > Actinomycetota > Actinomycetes > Mycobacteriales > Nocardiaceae > Nocardia > Nocardia arseniciresistens. Next base: position 90,163 of record NZ_JBKORD010000018.1, on the reverse strand, counting down.
GTGATTTCGAGAGAATCATCGGAGTGTTGGATCGATATTCCGGTGTCATCGACCGAGTTCGGCCGTCGCAGTCCGCGAGCGTAACGACGACAAGATGATAAAGGCCGATAGTTCGGATACGGGCAGTGGCATCTGAACCTGCTGCCCGTATTGGTATGTATGCGAAAACGAAGCCCCCATCGCGTCGGACGTCACCTGCCACGCTCTGGGCACCCTCACCCGCGCGGCGACTCGGTCACAGATACCCGAAACATCCGGGCGATTTCGTCACTCATAAACCTCATAGCCGCCTCGTGCACACCTTTCTGCTCCAACCCTGAAATTCGTCACGCCATGTCCCGGCCATCATGCCCGACTGCGCGAGCCTTGCGCAGGTCTGCGGCTGGTGTGACCATTCCCGAGTACCGCCGGGCGGACGCCGACACTGTTTTCACCGATGATGCGGAAGTCCACTCGCCGCGAATCCAAGTTCGCGGCATCGACAAGGCCGTCGACTACATAGGACGGGCTGAGGTCGAACAAATACCCAGAATTCGGCCCATGGTGGCGAAAAATGAACGGATTACCGCCGCGATGATAGTGATTGATGTCGAGGGACACGGACTCGCCGCCATTGACGAGGACGCCACGGACGCGGCGTATCCGGCGGCGCGGATGCTTACTGCAACTAGTCCTGCGTCGCAACGCGGCGGATACGAGAATGTGCGCATCCTGGTCGAGGTGCAACGCCGCCTCGGCGGTATCGCGCCGCGTGCGCTGCTCGGGGCGGAGTTCGTCGCGGGAACCGGCCCCACCACAGACTTTGAGGTAGGAGTCGCAGCGTTCGGAATGCTCGATGCTGACGGGCAACCGACGTGCCACAGTCGGCTATGGCGGCACCCCTTCACGGCAGGCCTGCCAACGGATCTCGCCGATTCAGTTCTGACTGGTCTCACCGCGACCGACATCGAGCTCCCTGCCGGCGTGCTCCGCCTCGACCGCGCGGGGTTCGACATGGTGAATTCCGCAGAGCCAATCCTCGCCCAAGCCGCGTCCCTACTGTGTATCGCCATCGCGGCGAGGCTATTCGGTCAAGACTCCGTGCCTGCTCTGCGAGCCGCGATTCAGCGCTGGTAGGCCGCCAGACGATCTGGTGCCCCAGTTATGTAGTGGGGCAGGCGATTTCATTCCTGCCCCGCCGTGCGGCGGATGCGACACAGGCACGCGGCGAGAAGTGGCTCAGACGACCGCGACAGGCGTGTGGGTGGCATGGCTGCGAATGCGCGCCGCGAGCTCGCCGAGCACTCGAATTCTCGTGCCCAGCATTCCCGTCCACACAACCTACGTCGCTTCCCGAGATCATGCGGAGGGCCGACGACCGAACTCGTACCATCGGTTGTACCTAGCGGTGCGCTGCCTTGGTGTGCGGTGTCGAGCCTTCGGCGATGGAAGGTCCGGCATTAGGACTGGCCGTGCATCTTCGCGTCGCCTGTGGTCCGAGCGGAAGAGGGCAACGAAGGTCGCGAGGCCGGCGAATCAGTAAGGCCTCATAGAGAACTGACGGGTCGGAATCATGCCGCACCCCCGCCGGTACCCTGAGCGATCAAAGCTGGGTCTCAACGGATTTAGATGATGTGAGTGATACAAATGATGGGCTACCCAGGCGGAGGACTCGGCCCAGCGCCGACGCACGAGGTGCTCGGCAGAACCGGCCGCACGTGGATATCCGACCAAACGGAGGGGGATGGGTATGGGCGCTGAGGAAGCCGCCCCGTGTCGACACGCGGGCGCACCGCCAACGGCCGTCGTCGACAGCGTTTCTCGCCTGATCACTGACCTGTCGTCCGAGGAGAACCTCCTCGGACGGTATGGACTCACGTCCCAGGAGTATCGCGAGGCGCTGCCGGCTGCCATCGAGGGGATCCGCGGCAGCATGAGCGCCAGCGTCGGCGACAGACGACTTTTCCTAGGCACGCTCTTTGAAGGAATGCTGGCGAACGGACACATCGTCGGTCTCGAAAAACCGACCTACGGTGACGACACTGTTTACCGGTTGACTACCAAAGAGCACGGCGACGTCGCCGTCATCCAAAAGGGTTGCCCCGACGGTGCCCACAGCGTCCGCTGGTCAGTGCCTGACTGGGCGCAGGAGACGTATCTATGGTGGCTGTGCGACAGCATGCGGTACGAACCCGGAGAGCACATCTCGAAAGGCGTGAATCGCCTGCGCCAGCGCTTCTTCGGCGAGCTCCCCGGAACCGTCGACGGCGTGATCTTCCACAACCAGCTCTGCGGACGCGGGCAACGCCCCTGCCCGAAGGCCGCCAACTCAGCGGCCTTCGGCGGGATCGAGGCACCGCCGCCCTGCGTCTACGTCATGCCGGACCGTGAGGTCAGCGCGGACGAGTGGAACTGGAACGGCACCCAGCAGCGGTTCTTTCCGACCATCCTGCTCGGGGCCTTCGGGATACCCGAGGAGAAGGCGCAGTCCTTTACCGGCCACATCGGTTTTCAGCGCCGTGCGAGCACATTGCGCACCACAATCACCTCCCGCTACGGCGGCATCCGAGTCACGACCTCCAGGAGCTGATCGATGCCCCTCCCTGCTCTCGCCCCGGACCGCGCTGCGCTCCTCGCCGCCCGAGAGAAGAAGAACCCTGTCACTCTTCCCGCCTGGCCGCGGGAGGACAGGGACATGCCGCAGGTCGAGTTGGAGGTCACCTGGATCCGCTTCTCCACGCTCAACGGCCGGACCCGCGCCGAGCAGCTCCGCATGGTCAAGACCACCAGCCGCCCTGATCTCTTCAGCTCCGATCCACTGGGCCCCGACGCGCAGAAGGCCCAGTACGAGATCCTTCGCAGCCAGGACGGGTTCGAGGCGCTCAAGGCCGATCTGCGTGAACGCGGCCAGCAGGAGCCGGCCATTATCACCGCCGACGGAATCCTCATCAATGGCAATCGACGCTCAGCCGCGATGCGGTCGCTATTCGAAGACGGCTTTCTGAAGACCAAATACGTGAAGTGCCTGGTCCTACCCTCTGACGCGACTGCAGACGAGCTGGAGGATCTCGAAACCGAACTGCAGGTGGCGCGAGATTTCAAAGAGGGCTACTCCTGGATCAACACGGCACTCAGGATCGAGAAGCACTACAACCGAGAGGGGAAGAACTGGGACCGTGTCGCGGCCCGCACGCACCGCAAGCCGAGCGATGTTCGCGATCTGTACGAGAAGTTGCAGCAGGTTCACCAGCTGGTAGCACTGTCCGAGGGTGCACGTGACCATCTGAGCTTCACAGGAAACGAGTCGGCCTTCGACGAGCTGGCGGCGTTCATCCGCAACAAGCCGACCCAGGAGGCCGACGCTGTGAAGGCGGTCTACTTCCTCGGAACGCTCGCGGGAACCGAGTACCGGAAGCTGCGCAACCTCCGCCGCGCCGACGCCGCCGAGCTAGTCCGGGAGGAGCTAGAGAAAGAGCCAACGCTTCGACCTTTGTTGGAAACGGCCGACGCTCAGACTTCGAATGGATCGTCGGACGTCGACGACGACCTCGATGATGTGCTGGGCGAGACGGTGCCCGCCTCACCTCTGCACAGCCTTCTGGGGTTCGTCGCGACAAAGCGTCCCGAAGCGAACCTGACGCTTGTCGACGGCGAGAAGGTGAGCGTGCACGATCTGCTCAGCAGCTTGAAGAGCTCGATAACTGCTGCGGCCGATGAGGCGGAGGAGCAGGGCCGGGACAAGAGCGCACTCTCATCGCCGATCAAGCGAGTGAACAAAGCGATCGAAGAACTCCAGAGAGCGGTCGCCGCACTGCCCAAAGCCCGAGCCTTCCCCGAGTGGGACGAGTCGAGCCTCACAGAAGGTATCGCCAAGATTGAGGAGCTCCTGAAGGCGCTCAAGGAGACTCGTTGATATTCGCGGAGCTGTATCGAGCCGGTCGCCCGCTCGTGATCGTCGAGCGTCGGGATGACGCGAACGACGGGGCCTGGGCTCGACTGCAGGAAGCGCTCTCTCGCGGCATCGTCGGCGGATCGACTGACCGGACCGACGTGCGCGCCGATGTGTTCCTGGCCGAGCTCGCCGCCGTTCGCGAAGTGCGGGATCTGTTCGGCCAGAAGATCCAGCTGGGTCCGACACTCACTGACCAACTGCGGTCTCTCGCTCAAGATCGGAAAGCTCGAGAGAAGGTGTTCACAGAACCGGTTTGGGCACCGACGGACGACCTCGAAGCCGAGCTGCGCAGCGCCGGTTTCAAGCGCGTGCTCAAGGCGTTTCAGCTCGAGAATCTTGCCACTATTCTGAGACTCCCGCACGGGGCGGACTTCTCCGTGCCCGGAGCGGGCAAAACTACAGTCGCTCTCGCCAACTTCACCCTCAACCGTGCGAGAGGCCGAGTAGAGCAGATGCTGGTCGTCGCTCCGATCGCAGCCTTCCAGGCATGGAAAGAGGACTCTGTAGAGTGCCTGTCGTCTGCTCCCTCGATTGCGATACACACAGGCAATGCATCGCTCATCCAGGACGATCTCGACATCCTGCTGACCAACTACAACCGTGTGGCGTCTGACTACGACCGGATCAGAGAGTTCGTCGACCTGCGACCGACTCATGTGATTCTCGACGAAGCGCACCGGATCAAGCGAGGTGAGGAGGGGGTTCACGGCCGCGCTGTACTCGACCTCGCCTATGCCGCACGGCGACGGGACGTCCTCACCGGAACCCCTGCTCCGCAGGGAGCTTTCGACCTCATCGCGCCGATCAGATTCCTGTATCCCGGGCAGGATCAGCAGATCCTTCCGGCCAGCGCATACTTCGAGCGCTCCGGCCGCGACCAGGATGTACTCCTCGAGACCGGCGCTGCCATCTCACGCTATTTCGTCCGAACGCCCAAGTCCCGACTCGAACTGCCGCCGACGAACTTCGACGTGGTCACCGCGCCTATGCGGCCGATTCAACAGGCGATCTACGACGCGCTTCTCGGACAGTACCGAGGAGCATTCGCACTGGACCGCGATACACGGCGTCAGTTCGGCCGAATCGGTCGCGTGATGATGTACCTTCTCGAGGCCGCCACGAATCCAATGCTGCTGGTCGCTGGTTCGGACGAGCACGACCTGCAGGAGTTCACGCATCCGCCGGTGGAACTGCGAGGCGACGAGCACCTCGCCCACTTGCTTCAGCGGTATCGCGAACACGAGATCCCTTGGAAGTATGACAAAGTCGCAGAAATCGTCGCGAAAGCGGCGAGCGAAAAAGAGAAGGTGATCGTCTGGTCGACGTTCGTTCGCAACCTGCGCATACTGGCGCCGCATCTCAAGGACTACCATCCAGCCGTCGTCCACGGCGGAGTCCCGCCGGCCGACGGTGCCGCGCCGGGGGTCCTGACGCGAGACGACGAGCTTGATCGATTCCGCAATGACCCCGATTGCACCGTCCTACTGGCCAATCCAGCGGCGTGCGGCGAAGGCGTGAGCCTCCACCACTGGTGTCACCACGCTATCTACATCGACCGCACCTTCAACGCAGGTCACTATCTTCAGAGCCAGGACCGAATTCATCGTCTAGGGCTTCGGGACGGCGTGCTCACTAGATATACTTTGCTGATCAGCGGCGGAACTATCGACGAGCTCGTAGACGGACGTCTCCGCGAGAAGATCGTGGCGCTGGCGCAGTTGATGGACGACCCCGGGCTCGTCCAAGTTGCGCTGCCGGAGACGGACGCGGGAACAAGCGAACCGCCGGTCGCGATCGACGACGCCGAGGTGTTGACGGCGTACCTTCAAGCCGCAGACGGAAATGCTACCTAGACACGGATTCTGCTATGGAGTCCTGCTGCTCGCCCGTACCGCAACCCTGGCTCCCCGTCGTAGCGTGGACGACTGGGTTGCCGCAGCTCGAATGCACGGTTCGTTCCTTGCTGCCGCCCTCGATCTTGAGGCTTCCGCGAAGATGCTCGTCGGCAGCGGACTGGCGCGAATCGGGCGATCGTTGGAGCTCTCACCGCAGTTGGACGCCGCCACCGATTGTCACGACGCCGACGGGCTCTTCCAGGTGGCTCGGCTCTTGCTGATCACGGCTCCTCCTGCGTGGCTACGCCTGGCCGTGAACCACGATGCCGTTGCAAGAGAGTACATTCCGGCAAGCGACCTCGATTCGCTGCGATGGCTCGAACCGAATCTCGACCGGCTTCTCATCGACGCCTACGACAATCTCTATTTCTCCGCGCAGACCGAATGGCAGAAGCAGATCGGCGACGCCGCAGAGCTTTTCGTGCTCGCAGCGCTGCGGTACTCCGGATTGAAACCCGCCCACGTAGCCCGTATATCCGACGTCTTCGGGTACGACATCGAAGTGCGAGACCCATTTGTGGACCGAATCGAAGTGAAGGGCGCGGGGCCGAGGACAGCTCAGGCGTTCCATCTCTCCCGCAACGAGTTCGAAAAGAGCCAGCAGTACGGTGATGAATGGCGTCTGCTGCAGGTGGTCTTCCAGAGTGCGGCGTTCGTCGTCGAAGAGCTCGACCAGTCGCATGTCGAATCCGTCTACGAGCTTGATTCGCACGTACTTCGCCGAATGGTCCCGGCTGACCCGACCGGGTTCGTCTGGGAGAAGTCAGCCTTGATCACGCCTCCAAAGGAGTTGTGGAGACGGTCAAACCTTACTCTCGACCCGGGTTTCACGGTTTCCGGATTCGGTTCAGCGTGAGAAGTCTCGGTGGCCGGCAGACCGGCTGATCACCTTCAGCCGCAGTCCTTCTCCCCTCGTTGGATCTGCCGACGAGGGGAGACGATCCCGAGGACCCGCCGGGCTGCCGGAAGAGGGTCTTCATGCTCCCAGATCCGCACAACCGCCCAGCCGGCTGCAGCGAGCCGCCGGTCGGTATCCGCGTCGCGCATGCGGTTCTTCGCGACCTTCTCGGCCCAGTAAGCGCCGTTGCGCACCGCCACCGTGTGATGTTCGGGGCAGCCGTGCCAGAAGCAGCCGTCCAAAAAGACGGCGACTTTGGGACCTATGAACACCAGATCGGCGGTGCGACGGAGACTCGGCACTGGTCGAGCCGCGACGCGATAGCGAAGACCGAGCGCGTGGACGGCACGCCGCAACGCCAACTCGGGCCGGGTGTCTCGACTTCGGTTGGCCTGCATGCTGGCACGCGCACCCGGTGAGGATGCCCACGATTCCGTGATCTGTCCCACCCGATCACAATAGGTCGCCGCAGCCGAGCGACGCGAGCACTCCCATGTTCTCCACGCGGCGAACGGACTTCTTGTCGGAGACGTCGCATAGGGTCAGCTCCGTGACTTGCGCCCTTGATCTTGGTCTCGCCTTGGCTGCCCCTCTCTCCCAGTCGACGTGCGAGAGCGAGCTCTCAGGGCAGTGCCGGCAGGCGGCACAACAATGGAATTCGAAGTCGCGGAATTCTTCCGCCGGGATCGGATTGGCGCGACTCGGTCTGGAGAAGGCACAGAACGCGACCTTCAAAGTGACTTGGGCGAACGATTTCGCCCCTGACAAGCAGGGCATGTACACAGGCAACTTCGTCGACACCGAGATGTACTATCACGTCAGGAAAATCCGGAAAGTCGCCAACAACATCAAGGCCGTGCGCTTGCCGACCAGCCTGAGTCTCGCGTGGGCGTCCTTTCCCTGCACCGATCTCTCATCGCAGGCGGTCGACAGGGCCTGGCCGGTGTGCGCTCGGGCACCTTTTGGCAATCGACCGCCGATCGTCGCAATCGACGCTTCCAGTAAGCCGTGACCAATCAATCATGGGATTCGGCGACGCGGTGTGCGTGAACGCAGTGCAGTGGCTGGCTGACGAGTGCCTTGGGCTGCATCTCTCCGGCGAACTGGCGACCGAGTAGCGGCCGGTTCTGACGGCCGGAAGAACTTTTCGACGATCAACGACGCTCATTCAGGTCGGCAGCTTCATACAGAAGGATGTTGTACGACATGGTCAAGCCGAACGGGCACGAGGAATCCGCACAGATCACCGCGATCGCCGGGGCGCTGCTAGCCGCGATTGAGCCCTGGTACGAAGGCAATCGGAGCGGCAAGGGCAAAGTCGACTCCAACGTGATGTGCGCGGGGCTCTACGTCACCGAGTACCTAGCCGCGCCGTGTACAAGGCGGATACCCAGGTGAAGGGAGCCAGCGGCTATAGAGCGAAGATGCTGCTAGCCGACCATGGGGAGATCCGGAAGTTCACCCGAGAAGGTGGGCGCACCTCTCGCAAAACCATCGTCCTCGCCGCGCAGCTCGCGGATACGATCAACAGCACGGGTACGGCGGCTGGAGTGCACGCCCTGGGCCTCGCCGAGCGCCACGCTCTGGCTCGGCTGTTGCAGGCATGGTTCGTCGACCGCGTTTGGGAAGACTACTTCGGGCGGCAGAAGATCAGCGCTGACATCGACCCTGCCTGGTCGATTCGCGCGGTCGTCGCTAGCCTGATAGCCGCCGGGCGCGACCGGGGCGGCAACTCCGCCGGCGCCATCGTCCAGCATCTCGTCGGCGCCAAACTTGAGATCCGGTTTCCCCTCGAAGAGATCAACGGCGAGAGCTACACCACCGCCGATCTCCAGACCCAACGCGCGGGCGACTACCAGATCGGCGACACCGCCATCCACGTCACCATGGCACCGGGGCCCGACGTCTTTCAGGGACGCTGCCTTGAGAATCTTAAACAAGGCTTTCGACCGCGTGTGCTCGTCCCGAAGGATCAGCTGCTCAGAGCCGAGGTCCATGCTGAAGATGCGGGGATCGCGAACAGAGTCGCGATCCAGACAATCGAGGATTTCGTTGGAACCAACATCGAAGAGGTGGCAGGGTTCCGGCAGGACAAAGTGCGCGCTGAGCTGCGACGACTTCTTGAAATCTATAACGCCCGCATCGAAGTGGCCGAGGCGGACCAGTCCCTCAAGGTTGTGATTCCGGAGAACCTGTAGCCAGCTCGTCTGTGGTGGGGCCGGTTCAGTCGTAGCCGGATTGATGCCGATAAACGCTGAGGCGAGATACGGGGAGTTCGTAATACCGTAGGTCGGTTCAACCCACTGCGGAGTGACTGGAGCCCGCTGAGCAGGTCCAGCGGTTGTGAGCGTTCTGATGCACCCACCGCGCCGTGCCGACGATAGTCCACGGCGGTGAAGGCAGCGCTGCGTAACCCGCTGACCCGCGGACTGTGGCCTTTGCCTCTAAGCCTGGGGCGGGAGATCCTCGCACTGCGATCATGATCGGCAGGGCATCGATGTCGAGCTTCCATGCCGAACTGACTTCAACGATAAAGGACATCAGACAGTAAGAAAGTCCTCACCGAAGTTTCGCTAACCGGTCGGGGGCATGAAGCGGGTCTCGGAGACGTCGACTGGCAACCGTTGCTGCGCGTTCCCCTTGGAAGCACGCGCGGCAGTGCGGCGGTCAAAACCATCACCGAGCAGCCCTCCTGCCGGCAGATGTCAGCCGCGCCTGTCGGGTGTGTGCTGTAGCGTGTCCGCCGGAATGGGATGGATAATGACAGGGTTGTAATTCAGGTGAGCAAGTGGCACCTAGGCGTTGCTGGCGTGAGTCCCGAGTCCGGAGCAGTTCGATGGTGACCGCTGTGGTGAGCAATAGGAACTGGCAATGCGGGCGTGCTGTGCGCAAAACGGCGGACGAGCGCGGAGAGACAAGAGGGGACAGATGCACCAGTACAGCTTCTACGAGTTCTTCGCCGGTGGCGGCATGGCTCGGGCAGGATTGGGCGCGAACTGGAAGTGCCTGCTCGCCAACGACTTTGATGACAAAAAGGTCACCATCTACAATAAGAACTGGCACCCTGAGCCATCGGAATCCGTGATGGTTCCTGGCGACGTGGCGAAGCTGACAGTTGAGGCCGCGCGCAAGCATGGCGACGCCGATCTGGTGTGGGGATCATTTCCCTGCCAAGACCTATCGCTGGCGGGCAACGGCGCAGGTCTCAGCGGTGAGAGGTCCGGTTCATTTCATCCTTTCTGGAACCTGGTCAAGGGCTTCCGGGCGGCAGGCTCCGCTCCCCGGGTAGTGGTGTTGGAGAACGTTGTCGGAGCGCTGACCTCCGAGGAGGGCCAGGCATTCTCGACGCTGGGGAACGAACTCGAGGAGGCCGGTTACAACTTCGGCGCGGTTGTCATCAATGCCTCCCATTGGGTGCCGCAGTCCCGGCCGCGGTTGTTCATCATCGCGATAGACAAGAGCCAACCGGTACCCGACCACCTCGTCACAGACGGACCAGATGGCTTGTGGCACACCAAGGCCCTGCGCACGGCGTATGGACACTTGGCGCCTGCTGCCAAGAAGTCGTGGCTGTGGTGGAAGCTGCCGGAGGCGCCAGCCAAGCGCGACGAATACCAGACCTTCGCCGACCTGATCGAGGGAGATGAACCCGAGGGCGTCGCTTGGAACAGTCCCGAGGTAACCGAACGCCTCGTAAACGTTCTGATGAACCCGGTCAACCAAGCCAAAGTTGAAGCAGCGAAAAAGTACACGAAAGAAAAAGGCGGCCGCAGGATAGGGACCGTCTACAAGCGGATGCGCCCGGAAGGGAAAGTCACCGCGGTTATCGACGGAAAAGAGATCCGGGCGAAGGTGCAACGGGCGGAGGTCCGTTTCGACGAAGTCGCCGGCTGCTTGCGTACCCCGTCTGGAGGCTCCAGTCGCCAGACCATCCTCGTCGTCGAAGGTGACAGCGTCCGCTCACGGTTGCTGTCACCACGCGAAGCAGCTCGGTTAATGGGGCTGCCGGACGATTACCAGCTGCCCGAGCGCTACAACGATGCGTACCATCTCGCGGGGGACGGAGTAGCGGTGAACGTGGTTCGCTTCCTTGCTCAGAACTTGATTGAGCCATTGGTCGCTGTCTCTGCAGACCAGCATCCCGCCTCGGCTGAGGAACAGGCTGCGTGACGGTCTCGGAGCTCGGTGGCTGAAGCAGTATGCCGTCAGCTTCGAGATTTCCGATCTATTGCCTGTTTTCGGCTAAAACGATCTGATGAATGAGACGCCTGAGCAACGAAGCAGAACGATGCGGGCAGTTCCATCACGCGACACCGCCCCAGAGATGGCTGTGCGCCGCTTTCTCCATGCTGCAGGCCTGCGGTATCGTCTCCACGATCGGCGTCTACCCGGGAAGCCGGACCTTGTTTTCCCCAGCCGACGGATCGCATTGTTTGTCCATGGATGTTTCTGGCACCAGCATCCTGGTTGCCCGAGATCTGTACGGCCAGCGTCGAATACGGATTACTGGACCAGCAAACTCGACGGCAATATCGCCCGAGACGCGTGCCGACGCGAGGAACTCGAAGCGGAAGGCTGGTGCGTTCTCATCATCTGGGAGTGTCAGACGCGAGATCCCAGTGCGCTTGCCAGTCTGTTGGCGCAGGTCAGGGACCGCCCGACATAGCCGCCGGGCGGTCGCTTCGTCCGATTTACCGCGGACGTGACAAGGGGAAGACCCAACGCTTGTCGCCTGTTACTTCAGCGTGGACATACATCTGGTTCAGTAGGCGATTGATCGCAGTCATCGAGAACACCCGGCATCCGTTGATGACCTGCAGGTCGTCGTCGGTGATCGAGATTTCGAACACTGGCATATCCGCTAGCGCCTTATTGCCCCAGTGAGCTGAATCGGAGGTGTTCTGTTTGCGCATGCGTTCGATGCCATCGCGTCGCCGCTCGATGTTCGGGCGCTCCTCGCTGGGGCCTACGTGAGCGTTCACTCGGATCGTGTGGCGGCCCTTGATGTGAACGACAATGTCGGACTTCAGTTTCCAATCCACGCGCGTGTCATAGAGCACCATTCCGACTTGCGCTTTATCCTCGAGCGCTTCCACCAGACACACGTAAAGGTATGTCTCGGCCATTCCGGACTCATACCAAACCCCGACCCGTTGATGCATTCCTGCACGCAGGTCCCCTTTGAAATAGTCCGCGAAGCGTTCCGGCTCCGGGTGGTGCTTGGTGTAGGACTGCTCGCAGAACATGAAGAATTCTTCATGGGAGAACAGCCGATAACCCGTACTGTGCCCATGCAGCAGCCGTGCGGAGAACAACGCTCGCCAGGCCGGGAATTCACCTTCCTTGGAGCCGGCTCGGGGCCAGACGTGAGGGTCGCGTGTCTCTTTCGGTTCAAACTTGTCTACTTTATCCAGTTCTTGCCGAAAGCGGTACTCGTACATATCTACGGACATCAGCTGCTGCTACCTTAGATCGAATTCGCGTCCGCGAAAGCCATTCATGGGGCTGTCGCGATGCCGGGAACCTTCCACCCGGTCAGTCACTCCCCTGACGTCATCAATGCCAACGCCAGGCACCAACGATACGACAACGCCGCCAACCTCGACCGCAACGAGTCGGAAGTACTGGTCGGTCGTCAATCGCATCATGCGCCAAAGCATCCCATCGCCCACCGACAAGTTTTGGCCGGGCTCAGCCTTCGCGAAAGACCCCAAGTATCTCGTCGGCCCGCCCCGTGGTGACTCGGTCAATAGCGTTCTTTGTGGGTGAGCGCTAGGGGGACATCATGGCGGTGTACCGGGCTACAGGCGGATGGAATGAACTATTCGGAAACGACTTCAAGCGCCGCGGCGATGGTCACCTCGACGAACGGCTTGCTCTTCGCGACCCGATCCAGGGTCCAGTCATTCCCCTTGCCGACTGACTCAGCAAGGTCTTGTAGCTGCTCTGTCACCTTCGATACATAGTCCAGATCAAAGTTCAACGGATCAGCCGCGAGCTTGGCCAACTGCTTTGGATTGTAGATCGCGGCACCGTGATGCCGTGTCGCGATGAAGCAGCTCACGTGGAACCTCAAGTTGGCCCGCACGAACCGTTCGGCCGCGGTCAGCATCAGGGTGTCGACGCGGCGCTGGACCGAGGCAAGCCACAAGTACACGTCCAAATCGGTCCTCTCGTTGAACAGAGAACCGTAATCCTTGGCGTTGTTCAACAGTGTGGTCGGACGGGCGCGGGCATCGTTCGGTCGTGAGAGGCCCATCGCCATGATGGCCTGTCCCAGCGCGGGGATGCTGATGATTCGATCCGCAGCCTTGCCGGTGTTCTTATAGAAGTTCTTCCGACGGTCGTAGAACCATCCGTGAGCTTTGAAGTGGGCCTCGATCTGACGATGGATCTTCTCGGTCGCGTGGAGGGAAGCGTCGTGGACCTTGGTCTGGCTGTTGGTCGCTCGAATGATCTTGTCTCGGACTTCCTCGTCGAGCGCCTGGATGATCCTGACCGAAACCGATCGATTTTGCCACCGCTCGTCTTCGAGTCGGCTCTTGCTGACAGCTGTGTGGACTTCGTGCGAGGTTTGCATGCCGTTGACGATCTGCACGCCAGTGAGGGTGAACGTGCTGTCGCCGCTGATCGACACCGATGAGCACAGTATCGTGACGCCGTTGTTGAACCACCAGAAGTCCTCGTCGGCATAGGATTCCAGCGTTGATTGGATGGCGCGGTTCACCATAACCTCGCCCTGGTAGTCACGGACGTTGGAGTCGAACAGGTTCGTGCGCAGCCGCCCCCGGTCGTCGGAGAGGAAGTCGTAGTAGTCGTTTAGCCGCACAAGCCCCGAGTAGGCGGTGCCCTTCGGCACATAATGTGCGACCCGCAACTGGAGGTCATACTCAGGCTCGGTGCTCGACAGCTGGTAGAGCTCTGCCGCTCCGACCAGTCGTGCGATTGAGGCGGCACCGCTAACTTGAGACTCGAGGAATGTCTCAAGCTCGGATCGCTTGTGCTCGACAGCTTTTCCTGCTGCGCTGCAGTCACCCTTTGTGACGTAGTCCACATGCATGGTGATCAGGGGTTTACGAATGCCGAGCTTCAACCACGCGTCGGTGAACAGACGGACGCGCGAGATCAGCTCTTTGGAGTAGAGGATCTCTAGCTGCTCGTCGGTCTTAGCCAGATCGAAGAGCCGTCCGAGAGAGGATTGCAGCTTGTCGAAAGCCGTCTCTGTGAAGGACGACTCCTGTTTGGCCTGGATGATCCATACGTCGAGCTCGGCGTTCTTGCGTACGTTCGACGCCTTGTAGTCGTCAGCGAACAACCCTGAGTCCTCGTTGAGCAGGACTCCGTCCAGGAAGACATAGAGCCCGTCAATACCGCCGTCCATGCCTCCGCCGATGCGGCCCAGCTCGATCTCCTCATCTGACAAGTCGAACTCCCGCAGGACGCACTGCGCCGCGAACAGCTCGAACGCGATGTCGTCGGGCAGCGGAGTCTCCCGGGCGTGTTGAGCCGCCTTCAGATATTGATTGACAAGTATAGCTTCGTTGTTCAATCGAACCCCCTGCTAAGTCGAGACCCCTTGTGCGCGCATTCGTATCGCGGTGCTGTTGCGAACTTTACTGTGGCGTTTAAGGTTTCACTGGATCGACACTGACCCCTGACCCTGGAGCAGCTTAAACAAGCGGGGCACGAAAGCGGGGGAGATCCGGCAGATCGGTCGAGCTGATTGTGAATTCAAGGCCTGCTACGGAAGACGGTGGCGCGGTGCCATGCAAAGTAGGGTTCCGAGCTGGGTTTGTGTGCGTCGCATACGATGCCAGCGAGAGATGCCAGGCGGTCCCGGACCGCAGGGGTGGCTACTGCCTTGTTGGCGATGAGGATGCGGCCTGTGTGATCGACGGAGACCCATCCGTCTTCGTACAAGGCGTCGCAGCCGAAGGTGCAGGCGAGCATGGCTACGTTGGACAGGTCGCGGCGCTCATTCGGGGTGCAGTTCCGGCGCTTCTTGATGTGGGCAGCGACGAGAAGCCCGGTCGGGAACTCGTGGCCGCACAGGGCGCAGATGCCGGTTTCGCCTGATCCACATAGAATTCGTCGGAGTCGCGACTGTTCACGCCGGATTCTGACCTGGGCGTGACCATCCGTTTCGCCGATGCTTAGGTGTTCGGTTGCAAGCGTGACCGCGCTGCGGGACAGGTCTGTAGCCAGTTGATCGGCGTCTTCGGGGCCGTAGTTGGCAACGGTGATTCGCAGGAGAACTCGTTTGCGGCCATTGCCTTCCTTTTTCGAGGACGGTGGCAGCCCGACCCGCCCCTGTGTCCGGGTGAGATCGAGCCGGAGTTGGCGGACGTCGGAGATGCTGGACATTGCGATGGGGCTGTGAACTAGTCGGCGTTCGCCAACTGGGAGTTTGGCGGCGTTCGACGAGATGACTTCGGCTGCAACAATTGTCGCGTCGAGCTCACGCAGCCGGGCGAGGAGCACCTCTAGTAGAGGTACATAGTCGCTGTTGCGGGGCAGTGCGCTGCCGACGATTTTTCCGCCGGCACTTTCGATGATCAACGAAAATGCCTCTCCGTCTGCCTCGACGGAGAACTCAGCGTTGAGCAGCTCGCCATCGTTGCTTTCGGCGCGCCGCCGAGCAGATCGGTTAGGTCGATTGATCTGTGTGAGACCTTCGGTGGCGGTGCTGTCGGCACCGGCTGTGTCCATATCGCGGACAGTAGCTGTCGGCACCGACAGCAGTCGGCTGCTGGCCTCGCTCTTCACTATCGAGACGACGGCCGATCAGAGCAGCGGGCTCCCAGCGTCGGTGCGCTCACCCCGCGTACTGAGCAGTGTTCGGAATCCTGAAATTGCCATAACGACTGGTAGTGGGATGTTTCGGGATCCGTCGGGACCAGTGAAAGATCTTGAACCACTGTGTGGGGGTCAGGCCGCCCAGTGCCAGCGCGATCCCGAGTCGGCTGTTCGCTAGGTCGTAGACCGCGGCCGACTCGAAACGAGTCCCGACCAGCAGGCCGCTCTCCACGACCCGAGTCATCCAATCCTCGCCGGTGTGCAGTGCTACCGAGTCTGATGCCAGGGATGCAGCGTTGATCAGAACTCCGGCCGCGTTCATCAGAATCGCGCCTTCCTCTACGCTTGCCGGTTGCGGGTTGGCGCCGAATGCGTCGACTACTACCGCAGTCATGATGACCAGGGCTTTCACCGCGTCTTCTTCCACCTTGCCATTCAGAAAGTATGCGGCTCCCATCGAGGCGACCCTGACAGTGAAGTGACACAGATGCGATGTCCTCAGCCGAACTCACTGTAAGCAGCGGTGTGGGCTGGGTGTGAAGTAGGGCCGTTCACTGACCGACCCCACCACGCATCCGCCAACCCCAGCCGCCGCTGCTCGCCGAATTCGGCATCGACATAAGCGATCTCGAACTCCCTGCCTCCGGCGGCGGTGCCCCGCCGGGCAGCACACTCGACCCGACACGGCTCAGAACCCGAACTATGTCCGCACTCCGCAACCACCCACGAAAACTAACCCCCGAAACCCATACCCGAACAGGACAGTTGCTATCCGTTCCGGGCTGGATGGCATACACAGCTGACGTCACCGGGCGCGCACCAGTTCAGTTCGGACGCTGTGCGGCTCGGACGTCCAGGTCGAGGTGGAACGTCGAGTGCGCACCTTGCGGAGGGGTGCGAGCACTGCTGGGCGGGATGCCCGGCGGATTAGGGGCTCGTTCATCGACAGCGAGCAGCTGGTGCTGTTCAGCTACGCCAGCTAGCTGCGATGCGTCATGACGTCGGCTCCGAACCGCCGGGCCAACCGAGCCGGAGAGAGTGATGTTTCGGCGTCGCGACGGCTCCACCGTCTACACCGCCGCTGGTTCCCAAATCTTCACCTCCACAGAGGTATTGAGCATCACCCAGCAGAGCAGCCGAACTTGACACCGCGCCCGCATGTCAGTGAGGTGTGAGCGCGGTGCAAGAGTTTGGTGTGAGGGTCGATGGCATGACCTGGCAGAGCGGCCATCGTGCCGACGGGAAGACGTTTCTGGTGACTGGCGCCAACGCGGGCATCGGGTATTTCGCCGCAGAACAACTCGCGGCCAGCGGCGCCACCGTTGTGCTCGGCTGCCGCGACACCGGCAAGGCCGACCTGGCGGTGCAGGCGATCCGGGCACGTGTCGAGGGTGCTCGGCTGCGTCAGGTTCGCTTGGATCTGGCAGATCTGTCCTCTCTGCCTGCGACGGTGGATGCCCTCGGCGTCGACAGCTTGGACGCGGTCGTGCTCAATGCCGGGGTCATGCTGTCGGGGCCGGAACGCCGCGTGAGCGCTCAGGGACACGAATTGATGTTCGCGACAAACCATCTCGGGCATTTCGCGCTGATCGCTCATCTGGCGCCGATGCTGAGAGCAGTCGCCAACAGCCGGGTGATCACCGTGGGTAGCTTCGCGGCCCGGTCGGAGCGGCTCGATCTTGCCGATCTGCAGTCCGAGCACGACTATCGGCCCAAGCGTAGCTACGGGCGATCGAAACTGGCGCAGATGCTGTTCGGTTTCGAACTGGATCGCCGTTTGCGTGCCGTCGGCACCGCCAGCATTGTCGTCCACCCCGGCGGCGCCCTGGACACCTTGACTCCGGCCCGGCCACCATTGTTCGCTCACACCACTTTTCAACGCCTGCGCGGACTCCCGCGAATGCGGTGCTGCACGGCAAGCACGCGGGGGCCCACCCCATCGTCCGAGCCGTTCTGGACACCGAGATCACCAGCGGGCAACTCTGGGGGTCACGAGTTTTCGGTCTTCGCGGACGACCACATCAAGAAACGCCCCACCCAAACATGACGGACCTCGACACCGCCGCCAAGCTATGGGCCGCCAGTTCGGCGCTTGCCGGCGTCGATCCCCTCAACCGTGCGACCAACGCACCATAATGGGCAGCCGATTAGGGAGCTTCTCACCGGGCACCTGGACCCGATCCTGGCCGGGATCAGGCCCGTGCACCAGTGTTAAGTAGCCGATGCGCGCGTTTCGTCCCCGGGATGTCCGGCGTCAATCGTCGTTCCGGGCCGCGCGCAGCAGCCGTAACTGGCCGATCTCGGCGACGTTCTTCATCAGCTCGCCGTTCACCCATGCGAGGGTGTGAGCGACGGACATGCCGGACTCGCCCTGCCACGGAAACGCCGCCGGGGCATCGAGGTCGGCCTCGGCGATCTGGTTCAGAATCCGCAGCCATTCCTTGCGCAGGCCGTGCAGCCAGTCGGTGACCGCAGGTCCTGGTCCCGGCCACTCGATCTCGGTCCGGTCTCGTGGCGCACGTTCCCGCATGTGATCGATGGCGACGCTCCACCACCACCCGATGTGCCAGCTGATCCAACCGATGGTTGGGACCGGAATCGGGTCAGGCTCGGAGTCCGCCCAGTCCGGCACCCAGACGCCGCGTTCGTCGCGGCGCAGGGTCCAACACAAACCCACAGGCTCCCAAAGGTAGTCGTCGTCCTCCAGCCGATCGAGATGGAACTCGAACAACGACCAGACCAGATCGAACTGCCATCGCAGGACGGTAGAACCTGACGTATCCACGCGCCCAATCTTGCTTGGCGCCCCCGATCCTGACAATCGGTTTTGCCGACCAGAAGCCACCGAGCACAGCGTGCCAGGCTGCAAAATTTTGACGCCCGGCCACTGACCATGTCGTGCGGACCGCTAGCCGCACGCCATCCGAACATCAGGAGGACGTTCACCCGTCCACACCGCGGCGCAGAACGTCTTTCTATGCCGCGGAGCGCGCGGTCAGCGGATGAGACCCGCTGCGGCTGACGACAGTACCCCGCGTGCCAGCCTCGAGACTCCTCTGCCCAGCACCGGATTTTGCATCGACGCGCGGCCGTGAACTATCCAGCGGCGCAGGGCACCGGGCGCGGGTGTCGCGGATCGAGGGCGTTGAGTACATAGGTGGCTGCGCGCGGATCGGCGACGATGCCCAGGTGATCGGCCATGTCCTGCGAACAGCCGTCTTGCAGAACGATATTCGTCACCTTGTCGCCGGGCAGCAGGCCAGAGGTGTAGGGCAGGACGACCTGGTCGTGGCTGGTGACGATATTCGTGTAGGTGATGCCGGGGACGTACATGCCGTCGGAATGCAGGTCGACCATGAGCGGCGAACCGGTCTGCGCTTCCTTCCCAGTGGGTTGGGCGGCCAATACCGCTTCAAGGGACGGACCGACGCCCAGTGCAGCGGCGTACTCGCGAGCTGTGGCCAACTGATCGCCGAAGGTGCCCTGCCACACCGGAGCCAAGCTGACGTAGTGGTCGATCCGAGACGCGCCACCGAATCGTTTCGCGTAGTAGTTCGGCAGCAGCGTGCCTAGGGAATGGCCGACGATATCGACTTTCTGGGCGCCGGTCGCGGCCAGTACCCGCTCGATGAAGCTGCCGATGGTGCGCGCGTTCTGCTCGGCGGTGCCGGTCATCCCGCCGAGCGCCGAAACCGGCCAGGGCAGGTCGAGGGCGCCGTAGGTCAACGCGTAAACGCAATAGCCTTCGTTGATCAGCAGCGGAGTGATTGTGCCCCAATTGGTTTGGGCACCTGCTCCGGCCCCGCCGTGCACCAGCACCACCGGATTCGGGTGTGCCGCAATGGGTTTACAGTCCCAGTTGTTGCTGCCCGGCAGTGAGCCGCCGGGGTTGGCCAGCTCGGCACGTATTCCGCTGAACGCGCTGTATTCCACCGGTAGTTCCGCCTGTGCGGGCCCGACGCCCATGCTCACCGCCACCGCGGCCGCGCACAGCAATGATCCGATTCGCCATCTCGGCATGATGAAGCCCCTCCCATTGGAACGTGTTCCAGTTCCACCCTTCGAGGGCCGACTCTAGCGTGGTATCAGCTGTCCTGGACGAGTTTCGGACAGTTGTGCCACGCTATTACCGCGGAACGCGCGGTCAGCGGATGAGACCTGCTGCAGCTGAAGACTTCTCGCACATGCCGATGCGCGCAGCATCCGTGTCTCGGCGAATCTCGGTGGCAGGCCGACTTAGAGATGGCGAAATTACCGGCCAACCGGCTGATTGATGGCGATCAGGTTTCCGTTGATGGCCGTGAGCACTGCCAGGCGGTTTCCGGGCATATCGACGATGCCGGTCGCTGGATCGCCGTTGGCGACGGATGCAGTACCGATCCCTCGGCGATTTCGCCCAGCGCCGTGGCATCGAGAACCACCATCGCGGCATCGCCATGATGTCGCCCACTGTCCAGAAGTGCAGCGGATGGCGCACCGCCCGCTGAACGCATTCACCAATCGTGCTTTGGTATCAGCTCTGCCTTTGCTTCTGCGAGCAGGTCGGATTGGAGCGCCGAGCAATGAGCCCACCAGTCAGGGTAGGTCGCAGGGTCCCGCACGGCGGCGTGCAATCCCCGGGCATGAGCAACTACGCGGTCCCGCAAAGCATCTGAGCAGATGATCTCGACCCGCTTCTCTGCTAGCCAAACGCTCTCGATCAGCCGCTTCAGATCGGCGGGGGTACCTCCACGCTCACGGATATCGAGCTCCCCCTGCAATCTCTGGGTTGCCTCGAAGTAGTCGATGATCGCCGACTTCACCTCCTCTCTGCGGGCAAGACGACTTTCCGCAAGGAACTTGAGCTTCGCCGAACGTGCCGAACTCCGTTGCACCATAAGCGTTGCCGATGCGCCGAGCCCTGCGCCGAGTAATGGCAGCAGGCCCGTAACCAACGTTGAAACGACCCCTGTCGACATGGCTCCAATTCTGGCGATCGGCTGCCGATCTTGGTCCCGATTGCCCACTATCGCCGGGCCACCAGCTCGGGAGGCGGCTAGAGCAGCGCGTTGACCCCGGCTTCGTCCAGCCGCTCGGTCAGCAACCGACGGACGCGACAGCAACGCTCCCCAGTTTGGGGAACAGCGGAGCCGTGTCCCCTTGGCATGCTGTCGGCCATGCGAACAGTTTGGGGAGTTTTTGCAGCCGGTGCCACGGCGATGGTTGTTCTCGGTGCGGCGGCGGGCAACGCGACCGCCGAAGGCGTGTTTGCCGGCGAGTACGAGACCAATGCACAGTGTGTGGCAGCCGGGGAGCAGTACCGTGGCTCCGACACCTGGCCCGATTGCGTCTATGGCCAGCAAGGCAGCGGCTGGCAACTGTGGGTCCGCTCGATCGGCGGCTGACCCGGCTCGACTCGTCCGCGAACGCCCCGGGTAGTTCGCGGACGGGTCTGCCCAAGCTGAATCAGTAGTGACGCAACGTAATTCACGTACCAGCGACACACTCCACGAACCGGCGCTCGTCGTAGACGATGGCCGATGCCTGCGATCTACCGCCTGGACTTCACCGACCGTCGAATCCAGGCCGTTGGTCCTGACCGCTGGCGATCCGAGCTACCGGGTACGCCCTCCCGGCCACCACGACTGCTGATACCTTGTGAGCCCGGCAACCGTCCCCAAAGCCCACGCAGGTCGGAAGCAATTCCTCAAAAATGAGCACTCTTGCGGTGATTCGAGGCAATTCGGCCTGGCAAGTCGACGGTCGCCCGCCTGCTGCAGTGCCGGTTCGAGCGCGGAACCTGCGCGATGGTGTCCCAGGACATCATCCGCCGCCGCTAGTACCTGACGTGACGGAAGTCAGCTCGGAGACCAACTCGGCTACTCTGCGGCCTTTTCGGTGCTCGATTGTGTAATGAGCCATCACCCAGGCGTTTCGAGGTCGTTGGCAGTCATCTGGTCGAGAGAACCACGTCCCGGATCCCGGTCGCCAGCTGGCCCGCGACCTGTGGGGCCGTGCTGAAACCTGGGATCGGTAGGTGGCGCGCGCGGCATCTACTTACCCCATGACATCTTCTCAATCTCCCACGAACCAACCGCAGCCCGCCGGCTTGGACAAAAAGACCAGCGCGATCCTGTCGTACGCGCTGGGGTGGCTCACCGGAATCATCTTCCTATTTATGGGAAAGAACGATCCCGACGTGAAATTCCATGCCTCGCAATCGATCGTCTTCTTCGGGGCGGTCTCGGTGATCAATATTGTTCTGAGCATCGTCGGCTCGCTCCTCGGAGTCCTGGGGATCATCTTCAGCCTCGCCGGACTCGCGGTCGCGGTCCTCGCAGTCGTCGTCTGGATCATGGCCATGGTCCAGACGAACAACACAGGCGGTGTCCGCGCTGGGCTTCCCATTGTCGGAAAATTCACTGCCCCATATGCGGATCAGTTGGCCAACTCGGTCAAGTAGCGGCATATTCGAAGTCCCCAGCTGGATTTCGCAATCGATGACACTGTCGGCACCCCTGCACGGCGGCCAGATGAAACAGTCCGAAGATCAACGGCCCGAGGCTATCTCGGGCCGTTGGCGTCCGTGTGGAACGTCCGGAACTTCCGAATGGCGCGCGATCGGTCAGACGAAGATGTGGTCGATCTGATCGGGCCATGACTTCGCCAGGCGCCGTGCAAAATCGATCCTCGTTCTACCAACCGAAAACGGAGATGCGCAGCCAAGCAGCGGGAGGGCGACCTGCGTGAGCGTCCCTTGCTTTCTCGGAGGGCCTGATGTTGCGGGAAGTGGCATCGACCGAGCTCACGATCGCCTATTGTTCATGGTGGATCACGTGGTGCCATCTCTTGTATCGGCGTTCGTCGGAGGTGACCGGTCCCCCGATGGTGGGGTGAATCTGCTCGTGGTCGCTCCCGGCTGGTGTGAGTTCCGGTTGCAGCGACCTCGGAGAGGATGATCACCGATGACACCTCCACCTGATCAGGTCTTCTACATCATGAGCCAGGTGATGGGTACCGACCAGCCGCTCGTGCTGGGCGTGCAGGGTGACGGGATGCAACCCGGCACGTCGGTTGTGCTCTGGCCGTTGGAAACCACCGATGCGCAGAGCCAACTGTGGACCGCGACACCGACGATTGGGTGATCACCGTGGCGGACCAGAACAACGCAGGCACCGAGGTCGCATCGTTCCTCTGGGTGGAAAGCTCGTCCGTGTCGAGGATCAGCCAGCAAGATACCGTCCCCGGTTACCAGCTTTCGCCGTCGATCAGCAGCTCAAACGTGGGAGGCTACAACGCCTCGTCGCAGATCAGCCTCTCCCTCGGCTGACCTGGCCACCATGACGGCGCTCACTGAACTTCGGCGAGCGTCGTCAACCGGGCAGGGCACCGGCCATGCCGGATCATCTCTTATCTCGCTGGCGAACTGGCCGATATCTCCGCCGTCCGCCGAGTTCTCATGTTCACGGAGCTGGCCGAGGAGTTCGGCGATTACTACCGGAACCCCGAGAACGATCAAGGAGTGCGGATGTCCGGAACTGCCGTCACAGATGCACATGCGGGTTGGACGTGCGAGAACGCTGCATCTCTCATCGCGGAGGCCAACCCGGTAGACCGCGTACGCAGCGTTTACCAGTGAGGCCGCTGCGGAGAAAAAACCGCAGCGGCCTTCGCCTTGTCCACGACATGTCGTGGCAAATGTCGCCTCATGCATCGACCTCCATCCTGAGTGCCGGGCTTCGTAAAGCCCGAGGTGTCGCATCCCTCGACGAGGGACCAATCGACGACACCCGAGACGGAGGTCGATCCGTCGGCGACTTCGCTTGCGCTAGTGCCGGATTCAGAATACGCGTCACACACGTTTGTCGCAGATACGTATGCCATCTTGGCTATACGCCGAGGTCACGACGCGGAAGTCGCTCACTCCCAATCGCATAGACGAGACGTTCCCCAACCGCGCCCTTTGGACTCCCCGGGGTGGACTGCGGTAGCAGCGCAGGTCGTGGACATTCTTCACCCGCGTCGATGTCGCCCGCGTCGCCACCGACATCGGCCACGGCCCAGAGATGGCGTGTCGCGCGGCCGAAAAAGCTTCTGCCGGGGACTGGCTCGGCAGTGGGCTTGAACTCATCGGCCTCGCCCCGATCGCCGCTGACCTCGCCGGGCGTGACTCGCGCGTGCATCAGACCGGGTACACCGACGGTGCACGGCAGGTCCTGGACTACTTGATCGAAACCATCGACCGCACCTAACACGCGAAAATGCACCCGCCGAGGCGCATCGGACCCCCATGCAATTTCGGGCCAGGAGAACCGTTGGCTCCTCCTGGCCGAGTCGCGTTGTGAACTGGGAGGGCAATGGCTTTGAGTTTGACTTGCTCGGAAGGTCGGCTCAGGCGACTGCGCTACCTGGTCCACCATTGGTTCTGCCCAGTGCGAGATACCCCGCCACCTCTTCGACCGATTTCGTCGTCATCGAGGAAAGCAGCCAGGTGCTCTCGCCATCGAATGCGAGCTCATGTCGCGCTTTTCTCCCGATCGCCAGCAAGGCCAGCGAGTCGATTCCCGTCGCGAACAACGGTTGTTCGACGTCGATCGGCCACGGTTCCGGCTGCAATCCGCGTATCTGTGCCAGCAGCCACTGAAGCTCCGCCGCCGCAGGTGGCAAAGACTCTGCGTTGATCAGAACGCTCTGATGCTCGGCGGCATCCAGTACCTCGCGTGCGCTCGCAGCGAAACGGTCGAGATCGATGCGAATCTGCGCCTCCAAGCCGAGGCACACCCCTGCCTCTTCCACGGAGTTCCGCTCCGGCAGGGGCTTCAAGAGCAACTTTTCCAGCAGACTCCGGAAGATGACGATGCTCTCCTCGGCTCGGCGCGTCGGCACCAGTATGGATTGCGGCCCTTCGACAAAGTTGGTAGCGCTAGCGCGTCTGACCTGATCGGTGAGCACGTGCGCCGACTCCAATCGCGCTCGGATCCCCGCATCGTCCAGACCCGCCGAACGGACAAGTCGCCATATCGAAATGAGTTCGTCCCGGGCCTGTGCCCCCGCGTCCAAAAACGCGGCATAGGCGTCTCGTCGCTTCTCTCTCTGCCACTGGGTGCTGTCACTTGCCTTCTGGGACAAAGCAACACGGCGAGCCGATCGTCCCGCTATCGCCGCTGTGCTCGAAGCTCCGACCGCGCCAACAGCGGCGCCGATCAGAGCGATCCAACCTGGGTCCATGGGGAGCAAGTATCGCCGTTTGTATGGATCGAGGTTCGGTTTCGCTAAGGGTTGTTCGCGGGAATTCCGATCCGGCGCACCGTGAAACAGAGGTGACTCGAGTTCGAATCCTGAGCGATAGCCACGATGGTGTCACCAGGCTGCAGTGCATCGGCTCGGATCTGCAACAGATCCGGCTCAGCGATATCCGCACCATGCGGCACCCATCCGAAAGAGCACAGGGTCGCTTCAAGGGTAAGGCCGTAGCTGTCCATTCGTTGTCTGATCAACTCCGCCGGGACTTGGGCCAGGCGCGCCCAGTCCTCCAAGCCCATCCGATGCCCGAACGCGGCGCAGGGGACGCCGTTGCCGAGCGTGCTGCGAGAGTCTGGCTCGTGCGTGATCGCTTGTTCCGGATTCCATCCGTCTCGCATTCGTCTCCGTAACGTCGCCGCGCTGCACTTCGCCCGGGGATCGACTCCCCACTGGTACAGGGGTTTCATTTCACCGAATGCTGTCACCGCGACCATGAATGCGGGACTGCTGCACGATCGGGTGACAGCGGTTAGGCAGCTTGAAGAGCTGGTGTGGTCATGATGGTCTCGTATTCGACGACCGGGTCAATTTGCCGAGCCTGGTCTGGCGTCGACGCCGATAGTAGTTCCGTTCGATCCAGGTGACGATCACGATCCTGAGCTCGTCACGGGTCGCCCAGCCCCGCCGGTCGAGGACGTTCTTTTGCAGCAACGCGAAAAACGATTCCATCGCGGCATTGTCTCCACACGCGCCGACCCTGCACATCGCGGCGACCATCGCGTGATTTCCCAAGGCGCGGTCAAACTTTCGAGATCGAAATTGCGGCCCGCGATCGCTGTGAACTACACAACCAGCGACCTCGTCGCCGGGCGTGCGGCGTCGGGCTGCATCAGAGCTATTGCACAGCAACGAAGGGCCGGAGGTGGCTTGCGGCTAGGACGGGTCGACCTCCGCGTCCTGTCGGTGTGCCGGGGGATGCAAAACTCGTCGAGCTGCGGCCCGGGCATTGGCGTGCGGAGGTATGGGTGCGAGATCGCAGACTCGATCGACTCGAGGATGAAAGCTCGCCTCGCCGTTGAGACACGGTCGTTATCCGTGTCACATCGCCACCTGTGTCGGGAACCAGCGCAGACGCCGCCGTGCGGGCAGCATTTTCCGCGCCTGACCCATCCCTGTCAGGAATGCGCCGCCCGCGGCTGTCGATGCGAGTAGGAGAAACGCGAGTGACACGGCGCCCCTTTCCAGTTGTGGACGCAGTACAGCATGTACTTGGTGAAGAAGGCACGCTGACGCTGTATGACCGGTGGGCAGTGCTACTGATCAAACGGGAAATTTCGAAACAGAGTGAACCATCAAGTGCTGGACAACGTTTCCTCTGGTAAGCCGTCGACGGTGTGTCAATAGCGTCGACCGCCGTTCGGAGATCTTGCGCTACCCGCGTACGCGAGACTGCACGTCAAGAAGAAGAGGTTTCTACGTGATCAACGCCAAGAAGACAATTGCCGTGTGTGCGAGCGTAATCGGAATCACTGCCGGGATAGCGGTATTCCTCCCCGCGACGGCATCCGCGGCAACCTACGGTGGTCAGTGCGGTAAGGGATATGACGTGATCGATTCGCACGACATCGTCGGTGGCACCGCCTTTCTGACCTACAACGGTAAGAACAATTGCGTTGTCACCGTCCGGGACCAGCCGGGGAAACCCGTGCGGATGGGCGCCGGGCTCCGGCGGTCAGGGGATAGTCGCGCCGTAGTCGTCGACGACGCCAAATACACCGAGTTCGCGGGTCCGGTGAAGGTCGAGGCAAAGGGCGAATGCATCGACTGGGGCGGCCTCATCGGTGATGACGAGTGGCAGGTATTCAAAGTGCACTGCGGCTGAACGGCACGTGCCCGTACCTGCTAATACCAAGCCGGTACGGGCTCGTGCGCAGGGGTCTGGCGGCAGCATCGATGCGTACCAGCGCCACGAGGAACGTGGTCAAACGCCGAGTCAACAGCACCAGCGGTATTGCTGGTCACATTCCTCTCGCTCGACGGCCGTGTGTCGGATCGCCCATCGACTGGCTCGAGTTCCGCTTCATCGACGACATCAACACCGAAATCCGTTGCCAGACCCGCGAGGCCGGATGCCCACCCCTGCCCAACCGCGCGAATCTTCCACTTGCCGCCGCGTCGATAGACCTCGCCGAACAGAAACGCCGATCCCGTTGCGGCATCGCTGGTGGCATACTCGGCCAACGACTGCCCACCTCGGTCAACGATCGAAACCGTGAGTTCGCCGAGCTCCCCGAAACTTCCGGTCCCAACGCTACCGACCAACGCCACAATCTCCACAGTGACCGGAAGCGCAGACAAGTCGATAGCGATCCGCGGCTGAGCACAGCGATCGGCCGCCTGGACACCCGCGAACCGCACCGAACCATCCGGCGACTCAGGCTGGTTGTAGAAGACGAATCGCCATCGGCACCGACCTTTCCATCAACCCCCAGGAGCAACACGGAGGCATCGACCTCGACATCTGCTCTCCCCCAACCGATCACGACGACATCTTCCGGCAACGGAAAGGTTCTGCCCCTTCGACAGCATCAGAGGACTCACACCCCACCTATGACTCGACATCCACGGTCACCAGCAGATCCGACCCGTCCGGTGAGAACCGACGACCGGCAACATCGACGAGCGACACCGTGCGCGTTGCAGTGGTATTCGACTGCACCATTTGGCTCGTTACGTGATCTGCATCGCCGCGAGCGCAACAGATTCCGCCCACTCCAATACGAACTGGCCGTTGTCGGGCTCATCGTCCGTCTTCAACACACCCCCAACCGTTTTCGGCCTGGCCAGTATCACAGAACCTACCCGTGAGCTTGAACCGGCATCCACACGGACCGGTACCTAAGTGCTGGAACAAACTGATCTTTTAGTGGCTCCGATGGGCGGAGCTGCGAAAAGACTTTAGGCCCCTGTTGTGGTGGGCCCGGTGGGGCGTTCAGCGATTCCCGGCCCGATTTTGCTCTACCGCGGCCACGAAATCCGGGTGCGCGAAAACGATCAGCTGGTCGACTGTTTCATTCATCCAGACATCGGCGAAATAGCGGGAGCGACTCCAGGACAGCATCGCCACCAGCAATGCGATCGGCATGCATCCGGGCACGATCACGAAAGCCAAAGGTAGATAGAGCGGTTCGAGTTCGAGCGCCCGTACGATGAGAACGGCCGCGATTGCCAGTGGTATCGCCAGCAGTGCCAGCAGCGCGATTCGACGGAAGCGCCGGACCTCGTGGAGACAGAACTCGCAGGCCGGGCAGTCGAAGCGGACGCGCGCCAGGACGGGGTCCCGCCGCCCGGGTTTCATGGAGCGCAACATGGCTCGCGGTGTCGGCAGCTCCGATAGTGGGCCACTGGAATTGACTGCGAAGGAACGGGTCTCAATAGCGGTGAAACCGTGCTCGCTGCACAACCCCGGCATCGGCTCGGTGAGAACGAGCTCCGTCGGCGCCGTCGCGAGAGTCGGCGTCCAATCCGGGTTGATCTCAGTGTCGAAGACCACCTGCGCCCGGGTCACTGCAGCCATCCGCGCTGCTGGTGGTCGCGGAAGTATGCGTCGTCCTCGTCGTCGTCATCAGTCGGGGTTACGGTGCGATCGCGGTTGGGCTTGCGGGTGCCCGGGATAACGGCGTTCCCGGCGGGCGGCGGGCGATCCTCGGGAGGGGACATCGGCCGGTCCGACGGCCGCTGGTCCCCAAGTGGTTCAGACCGGAGTCGCACCAACTCGGCTTCGCCCCGGGCGGCCAGCCGTTGCCGTTCCTCCTCCGGCGTGTCCGCGAACTGCTGCATGGCGGCGGGCAACGTGCGATCGAGCACCCGATTGAATGCCTCGCTGTGCATCAATTCGCGTGCGCTGCCCTTGCCTTCGAGGACACCGCGCAGTTGCTCCTTCAATTGCGGATCGGTGGCGGTATCCATCAACACCCGAATCGCCCGGGACAGTTGGCGCGAGGCCCCGAGATCGCCATGGGCCAGATCATGAATCGGCTCGGGCGCGTTCATTCAGGCTCCAGGGTGGTCGTAGGTGGCGGTGGGCAGGCTCGGCAGATCGGCGGACTCGACCACCGCGACCACGCCGAAACCGACTCCGGCGATGGCCTCGAGTGCGACATACGCGGCGTTGAACTTCTCGACCAGCAGGCCCCATTCCGCGATCACCTTCGCCGTGGTCGCGGTAGCGGCGGCGACCAGGGCCGCCGTTGCGAAAATTCCGACGCCGGTGAGCGCGGAGGCCTCGGCCGCGGCCCGCTCGATCACCGCCATGGCGCCCCAGTCCAGCAAGGTCTGCAAGGCATTACTCATGGCCGTGGAGAGGTGGTACGCCGTCGACGCGAAGCGGTTGATCTCGGTCGCCATCTCCTTCAATGGCTCTACCTGCGCGGAAATGGCTGCCGAGAGCTTCGTGAAATAGGCTTGGGCGTTGGTCGCCGCGTTACCGTCCCACGTCGCGTCGACAGTCGTCGCGGCGGACTTGACCGATTCGGAGAAGCTCGCGCTGTAGGAAGCCAGGTTTTCCACCGCCTTGCCCGCCGTCTGCAGGGACTCCCAATCACCGGAGATCTTGGTGGTGAGCCACTTCAGCGGGTCTGTCCCGAGGACGTTTTCGCACCACTTACAGGCCCAGTACGTCGGGGAAATGGCGTTCGAGGTGATGAGGAACTCGAAACTGTCGTTGAGCGGGTCCTCGAGCGAAGGTTCCGCTAGGTGCTCGGACGGCGTCTTGGTCATCAGTTGCTGCCTGTGGGGTACGTGCGGTCCAACTCGTCGGCGCGCGCGTGGTCGGTGGTCCGGTAAACCTGCGCGACCTTGGTCAATTCGGTCGCCGCGGCCTCGGAGAGGGTGCCGAGGGCAACGTAATTGGGCTTCAGCTTGTTGTGCGCCTCGGCAACGGCGCTCAGCCCGATACGGATGAGCCCGCCGTCGCCCCACACGGTGTTGTCCAAGACCAGCCACTTGTCCAGATAGGTCGCGACATTCGCATTGGCCTCGGCCAGCGTCTTCAAAGCCGCGGCGAACGTGTCGACTGCGGCTGGGTCGACTTTGAAGGTCTCCGACATCAGATCTCCCTCCCCTCTCGGCCGCGCGCCGGCCGCTCTACACCGAAGCACCTTCACACAAAATTCCTGCTCAGCGCAACTTCGCCGATATCTCGGGCGGCGGCGCGTGGCAACGGTCCCGACTGCGGACGATCTGCGGCACCCTCTGTGCGCGTCTTGGTGCCTGTGAGCCGAACTGATCGTTTAGCGACCCGCGTCGGCTGACCTGCGAAAACGCTTGGGCCACTGTTGTGGTGGTTGCCAGGAGTTTATCGTCGATGTGGGGTGGGCGATGTAGGCGGCGATGGTGTCGTGGCGTGAGGAGCTGCACCGGCGTGAGGCGGCCGCTGTTGAACAAGTCGAGCAGCTGCGTCGCCAGATCGCGGAGCCGACCGAACAGCTGAATGCCGAGGAGCATCGCTTGTCACGGCTGACGATCACGCGGGAACCGCTGAGCGAGTTCTGCGCCGAGACCGCCGAACCGACCCCGCCCGAAGTGGGCGAAGATTCGGCCGATAGCGCGGGAACGGTTGCGTCACAGCCGATTCCGGATGGATCGCCGATCGAGTTGGTGCAGGTGCCGCAGCGGGCAGCGGGGATGAACGCGTCGGCGCTGCCAGAGGATTACGGCGAGATCCTGGCGGTGTTCGCCGAGTCGGGTGGCGGGTTGCGGGCCGGGCAGGTCGCCGCCGAGTTGGGTATCGATCGGGTCGATCGGTCGAAGGTCGAGCCGTTGCGGGGAAGCTGTGCGATCTGGTCGTACAGAACAATTGGCGTCAGCTCGAAGATACTGATCCGCGGGTCATCGAGCTATCCGGCCTCCTGCAACTGCTTCCGATTCACGCCGCCGAGGTGCGCAGCGACACGTTCCGAAATCCGAACGGTGTCGCGCGAAAGACCGCGGATATCGCGTCTCGACGCCCGGGCTATCCGGGGCGGTCACCAACGGGGGCGCGATGGACCGCCTCGTGCTGCACGACTTCATCGAACACACTGACCACATGCAGTCGGTGGCCCGGTTCTTGCGGGAGGCCGCGCAGACCGAAACCTTTCAGCAGTTGCCCGCGGAACCTGTTGGGGAGCTGGACATCGATGACACCGATGTTTCCGCTGCCCTGGAGGACGTCGACCCGCTCGACGAGCAGTCGTGAAATCTCATCGGTCATGGTGTGTTCCTGCGCAAGGGCTCGAGGAACGCGTCCGCAGCCGCGTGTGCTTCGTCCTCCAGTCCACGCGTCTCAGGAGCGGGTTAATCCTCACTAGCCCGACGTGCCGAATACGGACTCGTACCAGTAGCTGTTGGGCTTTCGAAACCATTCGCCGATCCGATCCGTGTCGAACACCCGCAACTGCGACATGTCGACGTGGTATCGATGGAACAGCGCTACCAGTTCGTAGATGGACTCGTCATCGGCCGAGGCATCGACGGTGATATAGAGCGTTCGCAACTCACCTTTGTACGATCGAACGGCGGGAATCTTGTCCAGCCACTCGAAAAAGGCCGCTTCGTCGTGCGATGACCTGTATACGACGCCGGTTGCCTCCAGCGCGATCTCAGTGTCGCTCATCGCCGTTTGCCTCCTGGGTACACGTTGACATAATCGCCGTCCTTGCCCTGCACGTCCCAGTGGGGTCCGCCATGGGCGAGACCGCCCTGCCCGGTCGGCACCCACACATTTCCATCGGCATCTTCCCAACCGAAGCGAGGCCCCTTCGGGCTCGGATTCGGCACCCACCGTTCACCACCTTTGGGCGGCACGAAACCTTCCGCCTCGCCAGGCAAACCTGGCGCTTTGGAACCGTTGGGATTGTAGGCATCCGAGGGTGGCTTGTAGTTCGCGTTGAATGTCGAGTCACCACCGACGGACAAGATGGTCAAGCCGGTGATGGTGGCGAGTGCACCGACCGCGAGTGCTGCGGCGCTGAACCTGATCCCGGCCAGCGCTGTGACGAACGACCCGACGACGCTGGCGATGGCGGTCGCGGCGGTGTCCAAGGCAGGTCCCTCCACTGTTGCCGCCCGTGGATTACGGATTGCCACAGCGGTTACCGCGATTACGACCGACGCGACTACGAGCGTCGCCGCGACCTGGGTATTGATGTCCGCGCGCACCGCGACGACCGCAGCGTGGTGGCTAGCCGCCGACTTCGCCAGATCGTCCGCGACCAGCTTGATGTCGTCCGCGTTCGTCGCAAGGGTTCTGAGGTGGCCGGTCAGGTTCGCGATATCGGGTGCATCGAACTTGCCGAGTCCGTCGGCGACGACTCGCAGCCGGGGTCCGGCAGCGAATATCGTGTTGTTGTCGGCGAAGGCTTTCCACGCCTGAGCCGCACTATCGAGCTTGTTGGTGTCGCCGTCGGGAACTTTGTCGCCCCCGAGCTTGGCGACGACCTTGTCGTACAGCTCTGGGAAATCGGTCTCGAGTCCAGGGCCGTTGCTTCGCGACGACGCGACACCGACGACAACACCCGCACCGTAAGGCAATTCGGACGGGATGGTACGCGGACAAGCCGGACCGATCCCCTTGTTCGGACTACGGTTCGCCGCATAGTTGGAGCATTCCCAGTTGTAGCCCGACGCGATCAAAATGTCACCGAAATGCTGCAGCGCCCTCGCGAAGTTCGTCGCCGCGGTGGTGAAGGCACCCCCGCGCTCATCGTAGGCCTGCGACCACACCTTCACCGCCTGGCAACTACCGGCCATCCCGCTGGTTTCGAGCAACACCGTCTGCAGCGGGTTATATGCCGACTGGAACTCCCGCGACAGCTTGTAACACTCCTCTGCGGCTGTGTAATACGTTTGCGGCGCAACAACAGCCACGTCATCCCCCAGTCATACGCAGGTTCACAGTAGCCGCGTCCGAGTAGGACTCGTGCGCCGTTCGGGCGGCCTGTTCCATCTGATCGAGCCCGTCGAGCAACTCACGTGCCGCCACCACCCAGACCTGATGCTCCTCGGCGTAAGCAGCCGCAGCCGCGCCCGTCCATTGCCCGCTCTGAACCAGCCCCTGCACGGTGCGGTCCAATTGATCGAGATGGGCGGCGAAGAACTCCTTGAAGCCGCGGGCACGAGCGGTCACCTGCTCGATATGATCGAGGTCGAACTCGAATTCAGAGGTCATGCCATCAGTCCAACTGCAACGAGCTGATCGGCGCCACGTTGGAGTTGTCCTGATCCTGCAACACCGACACACTGACGCCGAGCTTCGAAGCCAGATCGGTGAGCGCCTCCCATGCCTTCATCGCGCCGTCCTGCATGTCATCCCACCCCTCACGATAAGCATCCGCGGCACTCCCCTTCCACGTGCCGAACAACGCCTGAACCTCACGATCCAACGCCATCGATCCCGACTTCAGCTGCTGCGCAACATCACCGGCATGCCTGCCGACCGCCACAACCGCGTCGGGAACAACGTTTAGCGATTTGCCCTCTACCGCCATGCTCTCCCCTCCCTCCGCCCACGACCACACGAAAATCGCTGCCGTTCCGAGCTTGCCACTCATCAAGAAATCTACCAAGGCGCCCGACATCCACTCCCCTGCAACAGCGGGGGGTCTGAGCACTCCGCCCTGCAACGTATTGTTCGGTGCATGAGTGCTCGGGTATCGGCCTCGGGTTCGCACCGAAGGCTGGTCGGTGACGAACGAGATAGTCCGGTTGCGGCCCGAGCACGAGGCGAATATTGCGACGCGGGCCAGCGCTCTCATCGTGCTTGTTTTCGTGAGGCCATGCCGCGCAGCTTTTCGCTGGTGCGTTGTGGCCGGCGATGACCGGCGCGTTGCCACCGGGTGGTGGCCTCGGAAGGTTGGCGCTGTCCGGCACCAGCCGCGTCGCGGATCGCGCAGAGGAACATGTCCAACTGGTCCATCATTCCGACAGGGGGTCGACCTACACGGCCATACGATACGATAGCTGCGGCCCACGGCATCTCGGTTCGCACGTTGCAACTCGTTTTCGCAGAAGCAAGCCGGTACCACCGTGAGCCGCCGAATCCGCGACCGCCGCCTGAATGCGTGCTACCGCGAACTCACCCGAGCTCGGCCTACTGACACGGTTGCCGAAGTCGCCTTCCGGTGGGGATTTACCGATGCCGGACATTTCGGTCGCGCCTTCAAGCAGTCGTACGGAGTCACGCCTAGCAGCGTCCTAACCCATGCGCGCTCAACCGGCTGAGGGCTGTCAACAATCTGGCGGTTCCAACACAGCACGGAGGTTGTCAACCGCCTGAGATAGGTCGTGCACGGAGAGTGTCAGAATCTTGTGGGCGAATCAGCGAAAAGCCCTGCTAGGGTCCCGCGCCAGGAGTTTGGACCGGAATTCTTGGCGTATTTTGGTCGCAGCCCGCAGACTAAACAGGTCAGGCACGGTGACCGTGCCCGACGTGGTAGCTATGCTCCCCCATCTGGACTCGAACCAGAAACCTGCCGATTGTGGGTCGGCAGTGTTTCTGACTTCTCGAGAGTTCTCAAAACTGCCCATGAGCTGCACGGACGCCGGAAGGTGGGATCTCAACGAATCCCGTTGAATCCGGTCAATTCCCGCTGAAAGCGTGTCGTTTCCGTGTCGTTCGTCGAGTGGCCGAGAACCCAGATATCGCCGCGCCGCAGCAGCATAGTCACATGAACCGATGCCCATCGGTGTGGCGAATTCTTAACACGCCGACAGATTCAGCGTTTGGCAACGACGTAGCAAACAGTCGTCAAGGGGCTCACTCCGCGATCGCCCTTCGCGAGACCATCGGCGCCGGACGGCGTTCTGCTCCGAAGCACAGCACATCCGAAACCGCCCTCGGTTGTGCCGTCGAAAATCAGCTCGCGGATGAACTCGACGAGAGCGGCAAAGGCGTGGAAGACCAGGCGGCCGCCACGATTTACGGCACGTGGGCTTGGCCAGCCACTCGCCCGGTTCAGTCCCAAGGAGCCGGCCCGGTCTGCGATTCCCACGCTGCGAGCTCTCTTGCCGGCACAAGCAGGATCCTGGCCTTGGCCGCATACGCCCGTGCTTGCGGGGTAAACGTATGCGCGGTGGTCACCACGGCGGCCACATCGGCGCCGTGGATGGTGTGCGCGGTTCCACCGAACCGCTGCACGTCTTGGCTTCCCACGCTACGGCCATTGCGGTATCGCTTGGCTTGCAGCACGATTCGGCGGCCATCGGGTGCACAGGCGATCACGTCGGCGCCCAGATCGCCGGATCCGCCGACCACCCGCACATCGCTGCAGCCGTCCCGCCGACACAACGCGGCCAGTGCCTCCTCGAACTCGGAGGGACTCAGCGAGTTCTGCCGTAGCGCCACCAGCACCCGCGCGTCATCGCGAGCGCGCACCCTGCGGCGATGCCGTACCACCAGCACGGCGGCGACGGCGACGGCTGCCAGCGCGCACATCCCCGCAGAAGCGAGTACCACGGCCTGCCGTTCGGCGATGTCCGCGACCTTGGGTGCTACTACCAGCGCGGCGACGGCGGCCATGAACATCAACGCCGCCGCGTCCGATCCGCGGCCGCGCCGACCACGTCGTCTTCCCATCCCGGCGCCCCTCAGCAGCCTGGCTGGAACGGGTAGCAGCCCACCGGGAACCGTGGCGGCGGGGCCAGAGCTTCCTCCGGCGGCGGTGGGGCCGGAGTCGCCTTGGTGAGCGGTGGCGCGGGCGGCGGCTCCGCTTGCATGGTAGGCGGCTGGATCGTTTCCTGGATCGTTACCTGCCGCGCGGCGGGGTGGTCGGGCGGCGCGATCAGCCAGATCCCGGCGCCAAGTGCGATGAGCGCCAGGACAGCAGCGATCAACGGGCCTCCGAGTCTGCGCCGTACCGGTTCGGGTGCCGGTGGCGCAGGGCTGGCTGGCGGTCGCGGCACGAAGTCGGCGGGCCCACGTCCGGGATCACCGAAGCGGTTCGCCGCTGGAATCACTGTGCGAGGTGCGGGTTCCGACGGAGGTGACGGCAGTGACGTCGTCTGGCGGGGCGGTGGCGGGGCCGGCTGTGGCTGGTGGGGCGGCTCCACCGGGGCAGCCGGTGCGATTGTGGGGCGGGTGGTTTCGGTTCTCTGTTTTGGCAGCTGGATCTGGCCGCGGGTGATGATTACCTGTTTCACTTCGGTTTTGTCGCTGCGGAGCAGGGTCGTTTGTCCGGCGCGGTACCAGTCCTTGTAGCGGCCAACTCCGCCGTGATTCTCCCCGCCGCAGGCGCAGACACATTTGAAGACCGTGGCGGGGTTCGCGTCCTCGCAGTTGGTGTCACACTGCATCGTCTTCGAGATCTCGAGCTGTAGCTCGATCTCGCCGTACTTGTCGGCCATCGCCGACGCGAGCCGCAGCATATGCTCCCGGCCGATCTTCCACGCCGTGCGGCCGTTGCGCCGCACCGGCGTGAGCCTGACCCGTTTCCCGAGCACTTTCTTGAGCCAGTACCGGTTCGAGCCGTTCTCGTAGGGCAGGTACGCGTACAACTCGGTCGTCGTCCCGGTTCCTGGTTTGATTGCGCGCTCAACCCACGGGCAACCTGACATTGCTTCTCCCCCTTTGGTTTCCGGCGCGTTCATGGCCGGTGGGACTTCATGTCGAGCCAGTGTGAACCCAGGTACCGACAGCATCGGCGCTGATCATGACGACAGCCGTGACTGTGTCACGGCTATGCGTCATGATCACGAACTTCTTTCGCGCTTGCGGCGGCGGTATTCGCGCTGGCGACAAGTCTGTGAGCAATGACGGGCATCGGCGCGGAGGTCCCTGCCGCCCGGAAATATCCACCAGCCACAGCCGGGACAGATAATCCCCGCCTCCGGCTCCTTGGCGGCGACCAGGCACTGGCCAGCGGCTAGCACCTGCTCATACACCGCACCGAACCTCTTACGGGCACGGTAGGCGCGGGCGACGCAGGCCGGAGAACAGTAGCGGCGCCGGGGATGAGCGCCGCGAGGAAGTGCCGTCCGACATACTGGACATCGACGGCGCAAGCGTCTGCCCATCCTTCAATTGTCATAGCTACAGCCCGATTCGGTTCACTTATCGAGATCAGAATCGGGCTGGTCTTTGATCTTGCCGACAGTGCAGGAACATCGGCACCAAAGTAGCGCTAAGCGGAGGTTTGGGCTCGAGGCCGACCTCGTGGCGGTCGGATCGACGCAACGGTGAGCGGTGTTGCGGAATGGCGCCCGGACAATTGAATCCTCACATCCAGCACCGAGAGATCCTGTGTCGACGCACCCATCCACCAGAGAACCGCCGCCAATCAACGCGCTCCTCGTTCGGCGCGGGCTCATCCCTGCGCGTGCGGGGAGCACACTTCCTGAGCTGCGTTCTTTCTGTTCAATCCTCCCATTTTCATTTACTTTTCGGCATACCTGGAAGGGGTTACGCAGAATCACCTACGACTGCACCACGACTTCACTCACACAGTGCTGTGTTGGAACGGCTGGGGATCGCGTGGCGGATCCTCAGGGCAGGCCGCGGAAAAGTAGGTCGGTGCTGCTTCGGGCGGGCGTTCCGGTGGTGTTCAGGGCAGTCGGTCGAGGAAGCGGCGGACCCGTGCGGCTTCGTTGCTTCCGGTGGTCGCCAAACGCATCAGTAGGAAGTCATAGCGACGGCAGATCTCGTTCTTCAACGCATCGCGGGCGAGCTGCTTCGGGTCCGCTTCATGGGTGCGGAAGCCGTCCACCTCGATGGCGCACATGCCGTGATACCAGCGGAACCTCCGCCCGGAACCGCCTGCTCAACATCTCAGCCCCACAGCCTCCAGCGGCTGGACCCGCTCGGAACCATCGGCACGCCGAAAAGCGACCTCGCAGCATCGACGCCGACCAATCGCCGAGACCTCGGCGCACTCACGCTCGCCAACTCGAAACCTCCTGTTGCAGAAACTAACTGGCGAAGACCATCCGCCAATCAGCCCGCAGCGGGAGTGGAATCTCAAAACTCCTGGCCAAGCCGGTGATCGCGCGGTCTCGGAGTGAGGTGTCAGTGTTCTCGAGGTGCGCTCCAAAACCGACTCTCGATCCGGATCCGGCAATGCAGATAACGCCACCGCCGCAACATCAGCCGAATCACCGGGCGAAGGCCCCGAACTACCTGGAACAATGCGGGCTCGACCCGAATCCAACAGTTCACGCACCCCAACCCGCACGATGCGCTCACCCCGCCCCAACCGGATCGTGACCACCGCACCGGACCGAGCGGCCACCATCTCGACGACCTCGCCGGATTCGCCGTCATAAACCAGCCGGGTGCCGACACCGATCTGGACACCAGCACCGCTCACGCCGCGGCCCTCCCGGCCAGAGCCAGCCCGGAATCCAGCCGACGCTCGATATTCACCTGAAAGTGCTGAGTCCACATCAAATGCAGAATCGCCGCCCGAACCAACGACGCAGGCCAGTCCCGAACCTGTGAACATGCCGCTCCGAACCGAAGCCCGTCCACCTCACCACCGCGTAACACCTCCAACAGCGCGGCCGGGAACAGCCAGGCCCGACGGTAGCCGGCCAGAAACCGGATGTTCTCCAACACCACCGGATCCGGCTGGCTTGCAACCTCATACCGCCAGCGCAGCCCCTCGACCAGCTCACGCGTCCACGCAAACGTCGACCGCACAGCCGGCTTGGGCAGACGCACCCGAGGCTTCACATGCACCACGACCGGACACCCCTCGGTGAACAATAGGTAATCCGGGATATGCCGCCGCACCTTGCCCCCGACAACCGTATGGAGCATAAAAGGCTGCGCCACAATATGTTTCACCGAGCGCTCCAAATCAGCCAGGAGCAGCCGAGCAAGCTCAAGCCGCGACTCATAGATCACATGCCCGGACACGGTCGCCGACCAGTAGGTACCCGAGAAATGTTGCTGGCCATCACGCCACCGAAACGTCCGCCACGGTACGACGTCAGCAACCCCGCTCAGCGGTCAACCCAGACCACGGAAACCGATCCACCTGGTCCCCGCCCAGGCGCCGCACCGACACTTCAGTGCACGCGGTCACGCCGCCGCTCATCCCACCGCCGCATCAATCGACCTGCCGGACACGGGCGACAGCTTGCCACGCCCACCACACCATCAACCAAGTGATCGTGCTACCGCCGTCTCTCCGGGGCTAGACGAATTCGCCCTGCGCCGAGGCCACAGCTACGGCCGATCCTTATCGATATCGAGTCCCGCTGCCCGGTTGACGTGCTGAGCGACCGGACCGCCCAACCCATGACCGCCGCTGGTGACCGTAATCGGGCTGGCTCGGGAGTTCGGGATCAGCCGCGAAACCGTCTACTCCTATCTACGTGCCTGAACCTAACTTCTGGAGATCGCGACACCGCACTACGAGCCGCCGGTCCTCGACCTCGGCGGCTCATGGCTGTGGGGTTTCCTCGTGCGCACTATCGGTGGCTCCGTCTCCTCGTAGAGGCCGGCGTACAGGTGCCTCACTACGGGCTCGTTGTGCAGCGCGATCGGGTAGGCAGTCTTTCGCATCGACTTAGGAAATGTCTTGTTGGTCGGCTGGTCGAACCAATGGTCGATGCGGGTGGCGGTGATCGGCGACTTCTCCCCTTCCGTCAGGCAGATGAGGAAGGGGGGGAAACTGATCATCCAGAAGCGGATCCCGGGAGAAGAGTCGGCCATGGCGGCAGCCGCGTCGGCTGTGAGTGGAATCGTCGCCAGCATCGCACCTGAGTTCAGGTAGTTGATGCCCGCGTCCGCCAGCGCGACGTGCAAGCTGAAAGGCGCGATCGACGACGAATCCTCCGAGAAGTACGTCGCAGCCAACTGCGGGTGCTGTTTCAGCAGGGCGTCGGTGCGTTGGACCGCCAGCACCATCCCGAGCACATGTCGTGCGATCCGGCCAGGGTGGAGATTGTTCATCCCGTCGAGGTCCACGCCCTTGCCATGGTCGATGCAAAGTTCCTTCGCTCGCCCATCGGTGTGGTGAACGCTCCAAATGTCCTCCGGCTCAGCGCCGAAGTGCTCGCAGATCTCATGGACGGCTCGCTGGATCCAGGCGATCACATCGCGGTTCCAGGCGGTGTACGCCTGAGGCAGACCCCGATTGCTCGCGCCGGTGTTACACGGGCCGCAGAGCGACGGCAACGCGTGCCCCTCTCGGAAGTGCTGCAACACAACGCGCGCGGGGTCCTCCCATTCCGTGAAGAGAGTGACCTCAGAGTCATTCCGTGTCGCCCGCGGAGGAAGGTGCTCCTCCGTCATCTCCTTGTGCTCACCACAGTGCCGACACCAATCGAAGATCACCGGGCCATCGTCCGTGCTCGGCGCTCGGAAGACAAACGGATTTGTGGTCGAGTACGACCACCGGCTATGCCCCGGCCCGGAACCAGCCCGCTCGTTCAAAAGGAGGGCACTGCAGGGGTTCCCGCGCGGAGGTCACGGCGCCGCTGGCGCAAGTAGGACCCGAGGGACACCTGACCGCCGGTATGACCGAGATGTGAATATTGTCGCTGGCTGGGCCTGTCTGCGGCACTATCTGGAGATGCGATTCTCACAGCGCCACGGATGCGTTCCGGTCAAGTCAGTGGTCCAGGTCGAAGAGATCGATGACGACCTTCGGACTGACCTGTGGAACGTGACCCACACGCTCTACTTCGAACCTCAGTACGCGCATGCGACGCATCCCTTGAACTTCACCCGCATCTGGGTTGGCCTCCTCAGGAAAGACATCGATCAGTTTCCGGTGACATACAACTTCGAAGCGATCATCAAGCATTGGTTCAAGACTGCGACTTGGTACGAGGTGTACGACCTGGTCGAGGAATTCATCGACATATCGGAGGACACCAGCGACATCTACAACCAGATGCTCAAGCACAACCTCGCTGGATACCGACTGCTGAACAAACAGATCGTCCCCATCGCAGACAGCCACGAGCTCACTGGGATTGAGTCCGCGCTGCGCACCGAAAAAGACGTAGTAAAGCACCACTTGCAGCAAGCGATCCGGCTGCTGGCCGATCGAGAAAATCCTGACTACCCCAACTCGATCAAAGAATCGATCAGCGCCGTCGAGTCTTTACTCGCTCCCCAGCTCGGCGAGAACACACTTGGTAGGGCGCTGGCAAAGATGAAGAAGCACGGCAACTACGGCCATCCTGTACTTCTCGAAGCCTGGTCGAAGCTCTACGGCTGGACCAGTGATGAAGACGGCATCCGCCACGGCGGCGAGGCGGTTCCTGCCGCCGCCATCACTCAGGAGCTCGCGCGGTACTTCCTTATCACCTGTTCGGCCTTCATCAACCTCATGACCGCCAATCAGGCGGTACGCGGCACGGCGGGGACCTCGGAGGGCTGAACTGACGTCAGCTCAGAGAGCGCCGCAATTCGTGCGATGGGTCTCCAAACGTTGGTGCATGCTGGCATCCTCGAAACAGCAACTGCAGCAAGGGGATCATGACTACCGCACCACCGAACTGGTATCCCGACCCTGAGGACGAGGGCTTCCTGAGGTATTGGAGCGGCACGGACTGGACCGGCGGCCGCAAACCTGTCTCTGCCGTCGATATCACCGGACTGACCCAGCAGAGCGTCGCCCAGGCCCCGAAAGTCCCACTGTTCGGCACCCGCGCCTACGCGAAACGACAATCACAGGAACTGGCCGACACGCTCACCGAAAACCAAAGACTCCGAGCGCACTTGGCGAGCCTCGGTGGACTCGAGGCCACCGAACTGCAACGCCTACGCGACCAGCTCGCAGCGCAGATCACCGACCAGCAGACGCTGCTGGACAGCCTGCGAACACAAGTGATCAGCACTCGAGAGGAGCAGGTGCTTCAAGAGATCGGCATCTACGAATACCGTCACCCTTTGTCGGACGCGGTCGCTTACCGCGACGCGCTCAAAGATCTACAAGGCGAAATCAAGGAACTGGCTCGCCGCGACGGCGGTGCAATCGAGACGCTGAAAACGTGGGTGGTCGAGGGGTCGGTCACCGAGGGCCGCAAGATGATCCGCGAATACTCGATGCTGATGCTGCGCGCCTACAACGCGGAGGCCGACAACCTCGTCCGAAGCCTCAAGCCCTACAAGCTACCTTCAGCGCTCGAACGCCTCGACAAGATCGCGATCACCATCGAACGACTGGGCAAGACGATGAAGCTGCACGTAGCCCCGAGCTATCACGAGCTCCGCCGCCGCGAGCTGGAGTGGACCGCTAATCATCTCGAAATGCTCGCCCACCAGAAACAGCAAGAGCGCGACGAACGCGACCGCCTGCGTGAGGAACGCAAAGCACACGAAGAGCTAGCCCGCGAGCGAGCGAAACTCGAACAACTGCAACAGCAGGACCGCGAGGCCCTCGCCGTGCTCGAGGCCGCAGACAAAAAGGACACCGCGGACGCGGAAGATCTACGTGCACGA
The DNA here is from genome assembly GCF_046764875.1 of Nocardia arseniciresistens. Lineage (NCBI taxonomy): Bacteria > Bacillati > Actinomycetota > Actinomycetes > Mycobacteriales > Nocardiaceae > Nocardia > Nocardia arseniciresistens. The sequence goes on along the minus strand of NZ_JBKORD010000018.1, from coordinate 47,987 downwards.
TTGGAGGCCCGGGAGCGTGTGCTCACCACGATCACCAACCAGGAGAACGACATTCGCATCGGCCATGTCTACGTCATCTCCAACATCGGTGCGTTCGGCGAGGGTGTAGTCCAGATCGGTATGACCCGCCGCCACGACCCGTCAGAGCGCATCCGTGACCTGAGCAACGCATCGGTGCCGTTCAAATACGATATCCACGCCATTTTCTACGCCGACGACGCGGCCGGAATCGAAGCCGAGTTGCATCGCCGACTGGCGCACAAACGCGTCAACCAGGTCAACCAGCGCCGCGAATTCTTCAAAGCCACTCCCGCTGAAGTACGTGAGCACCTGCAGGAACTGACAGGAGAGCTCCTCGAGTTCAATGAGCTCGCCGAGGCAGTGGAATACCGTCAAAGCCTCGCCAGCCACCGCAGTACCAGCCAGCAATGATCTTGCGCAACAACATGCGTCGACACGCCAGTGTCCGGCAGCCGGACATGTCGATCAGGCCTCGGTTCTCCGCGCCCAGTCGCTGTCCCCACAGTGATGCGGTCTGAGATTCAGATGGCAGGCGACGTTGCGATCTCGCTGGTTTACTGTGCTTGGTGGGGCTCGGCGCGGCAGGATGGATGCCATGCCGGAAGCTAAGGGCCAGTTGACGATCCACACGCATGGCAACGCCGATGACCTGTTCCAACTCCTCGAATGGTTCAACGACGACGATGAGCTGCGAGGCCGAGTGAGCTTGCCCCCGAATAAGATTCGCCCGGGCCAGATGGGTGATCTCTCCGATGTGCTTGTCGTCGCCGTCGGTGCGGGCGGAATCGCCCCAGCCCTGGCCCGATGTCTGACAGCGTGGTTCACCGTGCGCCGATCCGATATCGCCATCACCCTCAAGATCGACGATCACACCGAGATCACCCTGGACGCCAAGCGAATCAAGACACCGGAGATCACCCAAGCATTGCAGAGCATGCTCGAGCGGCCCCACGACCCACAGTGACACCGGCACCGAGTCGCAGCGGGTGGCGTGCCGCCCTGATCGGGGTGAGCCGGTACGTCGATCCCGAGCTCCCCAACATTCCGGCTGCTCTCAACAACGTCACGGACCTCGCCCGGCTGCTGACCGCATCCACAGGCAGCGCGCTCACCAAACGCCAGTGCAGAGTCCTGACCGATCCTGAGCACAACACGGAGATCGGTAAAGCGGTCGCTTCCGCCGCACGGGAAGCCGATGATGTCCTGTTGGTGTACTTCGCCGGACATGGTGTGGTGGATCGGCGGGGGCGACTGTTTTTGGCGCTGTCCGGCACCAGCCGAGACCACCCCGAGTGGAGCTCAGTACCGTTCGCGACGCTGCGCGATGAACTCATCGCGAGTCCGGCCCGCGCACGCATCCTGATCTTGGATTGCTGCTTCTCAGGACGAGCATTCGAGGCAATGGGGGCGTCCTCCTCGCTCGTCGACGGTCAAATCGACATCCAGGGCACCTACACCATCGCTTCCTCCGCCAGACACGAACCTTCGGTCGCGCCCGAAGGTCACCGCCACACCGCGTTCACCGCAGCCTTGCTCAGCACCGCCACCAACACCGGCCTCACGCTCGATCAGCTCTATCAGAAGGTCGACCAGACCCTGCACCGCGATGGCTACCCTCGCCCCCAACGACGAACCGTCAACATCGCCGGTGAACTGCGTCTGTTCACCCCACCCGCCTTCCGACCGATATCTGGTGGCAGCGCTTCGATCGCGCCGATTATTGACCGCCCCACCAGCTCTGATACCGACGCCGACGAACTTTTCGAGAGCGCTCGGCGCTTCGCCGACCAAGACGACCTCACCCAGGCCGAGAACTCGTGGCGGCTCGCCGCGTCGCAAGGACATACCGGCGCGATGAACAACCTCGCTAACCTGCTCGATGCACAGGGTCAAGCCCGCGAAGCGCACGAGTGGTATCGCGTGGCCGCCGAGCGGGGCAACATCGATGCCATGGGAAATCTGGCATCCCTGTTACACCAGGTAAAACGGGTCAACGCCGCCGAACTCTGGTGGCGCCGAGCGGCGGAGTCCGGCAACACCGACGCCATGTACAACCTCGCCATCATGCTCGACAAATCCCGACACCTCGACGAAGCCCTCACCTGGTACCGGCGAGCCGCCGAAGCCGACCACACCGACGCAATGCACAACCTCGCGATCCGCCTGCGCTACCGCGGACAACTTTCCGAGGCCACCACATGGTGGCAACGCGCCGGTCACCAACGGGCACAACGCACCAGCGAGAAGCTACGCGGCCCGGTCTCACAAAAACAGTCGCGATGAGAGCATTGCACCGAAGCTGACCCTGTTCCGTCGGCACCAACGGGCCCGGTGTCGCAGCAGCTCAGAGTTTTCGGTGATGGGGCGGCTGGCCTCGCATCACGTCAGCGAAAGCGCCACCTGAGAGTCGCGCTCGGGGTAATCCGGCCTTCGAAGGTGATGGCGAACGCGTTGAGGGCGGGCTTCCACACGGCTGGTCGCGCTCTCTCATCCAGGTACAACATCCGTCAATCATGAACCCGTTGAGCACGTACTGTCCTATTGATCATTGGCGCGCAGGAACTCCTCACACACGGCGGTGACAGCCTCCGGTTCGATACGGACCAGTGCTGGCAGGCAAGGTCCCCAGTGACCGAATGATAGTGCTTGCGCGAGGACGGCTGCGGCCCTGTTGATTTCAATGTCGACAGCAAGGACTGCCAGAGCCTTTGCACGTTCGCCCGGATCAGTAATGGCGGCAGCAAGTTTCACAGCACGCTGGGAATCGCCTACCTTTCCGCACGTCTGAGCAATCGCACCCAGGGAGCGCGCCTGCACGATCGGGTCAGCGATCGAATGGGCGATGCGCTCCGCCTCCGCCAAAAACCCGCCTTCCGCCGCAAATCCCGAGATAGAAGCCAGGGCCTTGGCTCTCCGGGTGGCGTCCGAGATCCTTCGCGCGAAGTGCTCCGCCCGGTCCAACTCGCCGCCACCTGCTGCTGCGATGGCAATAGCTCCGTAGCCCCGTTGGCGAAGCGGCGGACTCACAATGGAGTCGATAAGTCGCTCAGCACGTGCAAACTCTCCTAGTACAGCGAAATGCTGCGCGACCGTGAGGACCGTCTGGTCTCGATTCGTCGCACTTGGAAGCGCATCCGCTGCCGTCAGTGCGAGATTGGCGTGCTCAAGTGCTCCCTGCAGGTCGTCCGTTTGTGCCAATGCTGTTGACATGGACACTAGCGCTCTCGCTTTGAGTACCGGAACAGTGATTGCTTCGACCGCCGCCCACGCTCTAACCATGTCACCATCCACGACAGCCGCGCACGCGCGGGCAGTCAGCCCCGTAGCCAGTACATACGGTTCGGAGGAAGAGTCCGGAAGCGGCAATTCAGCGGGGCGTGGATCGGAGGCGATCAAATTGTCTGACTTCACCGCAAATGACCGATCTTGGGGAGATCTAAAAGTCGTGACCCGCTCCTCATCCGCTTCGCCGATTTCGCCCTCGGCCTGCGATATTAATGCCATTGCCTTAACGCGGACTTTCGATGCTTCGATTGAACCGGCAATTCTCTCAGCTACCTCGGTTTCGCCGCGAGAGATCCCCGCCTTGACGAGCAGCATTAGCGCCTTCGATCGCTGGGAAACATCGGCGATCGAGGCCGCAACTTCCTCAGCCCACGTCAGATCGCCGTGCACTGCAATGGCCTCCGCGACGACTGTCAACGTACTGTTCTTTCTCGGAATTTCAGAGATTGTTTGGGCCATCTCCGCCGCCGTACCGAGATCCCCAACCAATACTATGGCCTGCACTAGCATAGCTACTTCGCTTCCGCTGTGATATCGGATGCTCACCGACCTAGCGGTAACCTCTGCCTCGGTCGCGATCACTTCGGCACGATGCGAGTCGCCGCTTGTGGCAAGGCTGGAAGCTACGACTGCCAGAGCCTTCGCCCGCCGAGACTGGTTGGTGACTTCTCGAGCAAAAGCCACTGCCGGATCTGGCTCACCGGATAGCGCCATCCCTCGCGCTATCGCGAGGAGAGCGTCGTCCCTGGTGGCCCCGTGCGTTACTAGGCGAGCTGCCTGTTCGGCGTCGCGCAAGATCCTCCTCGCCCTCGCATCCTCGCCAGAATTTGCAGCCTCATGTGCAACAGTTGCCATAATCCAGGCCCTACGTCCTGGATTCCTTATAGCCATGGCTATCGTCTCAGCCTCTTCCGCGATGACTGCGGCAACGCGACGGGCGCCTGCCGCGTTTGCCGCCCTCGCAACAACTGCCAGCGCTTGAGCTCGATCACCTCGCGGGGTAACCATGTAAGCAATGGCTCGGCCCCTTTTCCAATTGCCAGAATTCGCTGCCTCATTCGCCACTGCACTAAGTGCTTCAGCCTTCTCAGACCAGTGCTTGAGAGACCTCGCGAGGCTGACTGCTCGCTCGATATCCCCTGCCGCCGCAGTGGCACGGGCGACAGAGATGAGTGCGCGATCTCGCTGTGCCCCATCCGTTTGCGACCGTGCAATCTTCCCCGCGCTGGCTACCAGCCGCTGCGCGCGATGCGCGTCTCCTGCAATAGCGAACGCACGGGCGACATGTGCGTATCCGTGCACTGCGGCACCAGTGTCGGCAATAGCGGGAAGGCGACTCTCGGCCTGCCCTGCCAAGATGCGGGCCCGCCGCAGATCGCCGACTGCCGCCATGTGACGAGCCACAGATGCGAGGGCTTCGACCTGTTTCGCAGGCGTTGTGATCGAGCGGGCTGTAGCCTCGGCCCGATCATATCTGTCCAGTTGCGCCCACACGACCGCAAGGTGGGTCGGGATGTGGTCATTTCGCTGGATTAGCTTGATTCGATGGACAGCGAGGCGGCTCAATGCGACGAGATCTGGAACGGACCGATTGGAAATGGCCTCTTGAGTCGCTGCGATCTCGGCGAGGGCGACGCTGTCACCTCCGGTGATATCCAGCATGCGGCGGTGCCGGTCGGATTCCGTCGCACAACTCAGCATTCGGAGAATGTCGCCCTCAGATTGCAAGAGCTTGAAGTAGCCTCGGAGCGCATATTCGGGCGTCTCCACCGGCCATTTGTTGGCACGGTACCTGTCAACCCACAGATGGATCCGTTCGCGGTATGTCGCGAGACGATCCGGGCCAAGGAATCGAACCGCTTGCTGCTGAATCTCTTCGTGACTCAGGACGTAGACCGCTACCTCCTGTCGCCAGCGTCCGGCCCGCGGAGTAAAAGTACGCGCGGATGCCGACCCGAGGTGATCTTCAATTTCCCACTCGGCCAACCCCGTGAGTTCCGCCAGATCCACTTCGGAGAGGCCTCCCCCGGAAGCTGTCAGCAGACCCAGCAAGTCCTTCTCGACCGGACTAGCTTGCAGGAGCCTCTTCAGTTCACGCTCGGCGTCGTAACGAACCACTGCTGCATGCGGTGAAGCCACGAGTGGCCGCGCGACACTCGGCCAGCGTAGCGGGTGGTCGTTAGGAACGTCTCCCGGAATTCGAGGGTTCGGCCGACCCGCGACAACTACACGCATTCGGGCTGGCGGATTGCCCGGCAACATCGCAGCGATGCTATGTGAGTCCGGCGCCGGGCTAACTCCCTGGTCCTCGTCAAGCCCGTCCACAATCAGGACTAGAATCTCACCTTTACGCTGGCAAAGTTCGGACACACGCTCGAAAGCGCCTAGAAGATGCGCCTCGCGTGTGGCATCTGTGAGAAGCGTTGGTAAGGGCTCACCTAGAAGCTCCAGTGCCTGCTCCAGGACAACCTCGCTAAACGCAGTTCTGTCCGCATTTCCTGCCAGCCGGGCGGTAATAAAAAACGATAGCACCCGAACTCCGACAGGCGGATCCAGCACAAAAGTGGACAGCAACGCTGATTTCCCAGCCCATGCCTCTGCACGCCACCAAAGGTACGGCTCCGATTCTGGATTCGTGCAGAAATGTGCCAGCTCTTCTAGTTCCTTTTCACGTCCAAGAAGCCGCCGCGGAGCGATGCGCCGTACCTGGGTTAGGTAATCGGAGCGCACCATGGGGCGACGCTCCCTCACCGGACCATCGTTATCAGGGTCGAGGTGCTGCTCGGATCTGTCCGAGAGAGGAAATCCGTTGAGGTCCTGCCTCAGCGAATCAACCGTCTTTGTCGCTGCCGCAGGAGCGTACCGGCCGACCAGCTCGTAGAGTCGGCTAAAAAGACGGTCCGCGACCTCGGGGGTTCCCGGTTGCACGACACTCATGAGTCGACCGACAGCGGTCGTTCTGTCAGTCTCGTCTACACCTTCGAGCCTCACCTCCCGCAGGCGTAACGCTCGGAGAACTCGCCAAGTCCACTCCGCAGGGGGCACTCGATTCGTGTTGATAACAGCGCCTGTTATTGCCAAGACGACAACGCTGTCAAAGTGCCGCAGTCGCTCTCGGACTGCTTGGGTCACGCGGCCAGCGCGAGAAACTTCACTACGGAACTGTTCATCGCTGTTCGTGTCCCTTGCGATGCCCGCCAGTTCGCGCATCTGCCGCACGTGAAAGTTTGGGCTTGCAACGACGAGGGCAAGCCGCCACTCTCCTTTGCTGACTTCCTCTGGATGGTCGTGCACCACTCGTAGATAGGAACCGGTCAAATCTACGGTTGCCTGGTCACTGGGCACGAATGTCGGATCCCTGCGGACCCCGATCGACACCCGCCGCTCCGTACCAACCGACGAAAGCCCGCCCAGTACAAGGTCGTCCACGGCGCTAAAAGCGCTCGCCTGGAAGGCGATTTCGTTCGGGGTGACGTCGTCCCCAAGCTCTGGCAACGGCTCAGCGGTGAGCAGATGAGACAGCAGCAGCGCGCCGTAACGATGCTCCAAGACCGTGCCACCGCCTCCCGTCGAATACGGGCTCGCACCTCCTGCGCCTCTCCGGGCTTCAGAGTTGGCCGACACTCGTCGAGCCTACGTCATGGTTTGAAAACACTGAGGCGAGATAAGCAATGAGGTTCACCCCGGAAAGTGGACACCGAGTTAGCAGGATCGAAGGTTCTGCTGGTAAGGATGTTTGCTACGCCTCCTCGCAAGCGTCGGTCGTTCACGGCCGAGTACAAAGTCGAGGCTGCCCATAGGGTGATCGATTCCGATCGCACGATCGCCGAAGTCGCCCGCGAACTGGACCTCAACGAGGGCCTGTTGAGCAACTGGGTCAAGGACGAGCGGCGCAGGAACGCCGCCGCTGAGGTCCACGGTGAGAAACCCTTGGACGCGGCCGAACGAGCCGAATTGCTGCGGCTGCGAAAGCAAGTCGGAGAGTTGGAGAAAGACAACGCTTTCCTGGTAAAAGCTTCGGCGTACTTTGCCGTGATGCAGAAGAACCGGCCCGGTTCGATCCGATGGTGAAGTACGCCGGCCTCGACAACACCGCCGAGCGAGCAGGGCAGCGGTTTCCGGTCGCCGGATGGCGAGGTTGCTGAAGGTATCGACCTCCGGCTACTACAAGTACGTGAAACGCAGGGCGGCAACAGTTCTGACGCCGCGTCAGCAACGCCGCGCTGATCTGGCGGTGAAGATTCTGGACGCCCATGCCGCCTCGGACGGCACCTATGGATCACCTCGGATCACGACCGAACTGCGAGAACGCGGGATGCGAGCGAACGAGAAGACCGTCGCGGCGCTCATGGCCGAGCTCGGTGTCGAAGGTATCAGCCCCCGCACCTTCAAAGTTCGTACCACCGTGGTCCATCCGCGTGCGTCGTTCCCGCCGGACCTGGTCGCCCGCCACTTCGATCAGGGCCGTCCCGACGCCGTCTGGACCACCGATATCACGTAATGGGAGAGTCGGACCCGGTCCGACACGCCGAGAGGCGGACCGGTAGGTGATCACTGAGATATCACCGATCCGGGCGCAGTCTTATCCGACAGCGAGCTGCCGGCAGGTGATCACTACATGTGATGACACGGACTGCGTTTCGAAGATCTCAAGATAGACGGTGACCCTGCCGGTCCGCCGCGAGGGCCGGTGATCGGCTTGTGAGATGCCGCGCCATCGAGCGCTTCCATTAGGTCGCCGCACCGCCTCGAGCTCACGAAGGGAGAACAACTACACACGAGAACGGAGGCACGCATGCCGATGACATGCGGGATCGACTGGGCAGAAGGACATCACGACATCGCTCTGATCGACGACAACGCCGTAATTGTCGCTAGAACCCGAATCGACACCGGTGCAGCAGGATTCGGTGCTCTGCTGGCGTTGGTCGCCGAACACGGCGGCAGCCCAGAAGACACACCGATAGCCATCGAGACCGACAAGAACCTGCTCGTCGTCGCGTTGTCGGAGGCGGGGTTCACGATGTATCCGATCAACCCACGCGCGGTGGCACGCTACCGGGAACGCCATGGTCAGGCAGGTGGCAAATCTGATCCCGGAGACGCGGCGGTGCTGGCACATATTCTGCGCACCGACCGGCCGATGCACCGACCGCTTGCGGCTGTGAGCGAGCAGGGCCGCGCGGTGAAGGCGCTGGCGCGTCAGCACCAGGAGGCGATTTGGGCATTGCATCAGATGGTCAGTCGCCTGCGTTCGGTGCTGTTGGAGTTCTATCCGCAAGCACTGCAAGCGTTTTCAAATCTCCAGCATCGCGCCGCAACGACTATTCTCGCCGCGGTGCCCACTCCTGCTGCCGCGGCCAGGCTGACCCGCGTCCGGGTGATCGCTCTGCTGAAACAGTGTGGGCGGCGAAACGATCCGACGTTGGTCGAGCAGATCCTCACCGACCTGAAATCCGCGGCACTGCGCCAACCGTCGCGGGTCGAGGAAGCGCTCGGGCACACCGTGATCGGACAGATCAGGATCATCACCGCGATGCAGCAAGCCGTCGACGAACTCGAAGCCGAGATGGAACGTGAGTTCGCCAGCCACCCCCAAGCCCCAATCCTGCGGTCCGCACCCGGCCTCGGACCGATCCTCGCCGCCCGCCTTCTCTCCGAAATAGGCGACGACCCAAAACGATTCGCGGACGCCAACAGCTTGAAAGCCTTCGCTGGCACTGCACCGGTCACCGTGGCGTCGGGCCGATCCCGATTCGTCAAGGCCCGAAAAGTTCGCAACAAACGCCTCGGCGACGCCTGTCACAGTGGGCATTCGCCACACTCACCAAATCGTCCGGTGCCCGCGCCCACTACGACAAACGCAAGGCCGCTGGCGACCGCCACAACGCCGCCCTGCGCAACCTCGCCAACAAACTCCTCGGTCGCATGTGGTGGTGCCTGGTCAACAACCAACCCTGGGACGAACACGGCGCCTGGCCTGACCACTACCACAATCGCGAAACCACCACCGCTTGACAACTCACCCGCGTGGGATGTCTATCTGAACTGCGGGGAAGGTGACATGTTCTTGTGCGCGATCCGGGACGGGAACTCCCGCCGGGTGCTCGGGCACGTCGTAGCCGAGCACATCGGCGCCGACATGGTCTGCCAAGCCATCGACCGCGCAGTGGCCACCCGGTCACGGCCGGTCACGGGCGCGGTGCTGCATTCCGATCGTGGTGGGGAGGGCGAGTTCACCGCGGCGCTAACCGCGAAAGCCTGCCACAGGCACGGCTTGCGCCGGTCAATGGGCGAGACCGGAATATGTTGGGACAACAGTCCCACCGAATCATTCTGGTCGACCTTCAGTCGGGTAGCAGGGACGCATTACGGCGTCCCCGCCCCCTCAGAACCGTACGTGCCGGTTGTCCCGGCATACGGCTCAAGCACGCCCCGAGGGCGTTCACGGTGATGCGGAAACTGTTGTGCCCCTGCGTTGTCGAGCCCGCAGGGACCGGTGGCAGGCGGTGTGGACGAGGCGGGTTCGGGTTCCGTCCGGCTGCCCATGGTGAGTGAGATGGTCAGCGGCGATAGCGCGCCGGATGGTGGCCAGCCACCACCGTTCCCATTCCTCGGGCGATTCGGGTGGCTGGTCGCCGGACAGTACAGGATCCCCGCACAGAGGGCAGCGCCCGTCCTGCTCGGTGAGCAGGTGCAGGTTGTAGCTATCCAGTGCGGGCCGCACCTTCCGCCGCCGGGCCACCCAATAGTCACGCAGCTCGGGATCATCCGGTGATGCCGAACCCGTAACCAGTTGGTGCCGGACGATATTCGTCCATGCGAACCTGACCAGGTGAGGAACCCCGCCACCACTGCTGCGGTGGTCGCGGTCCCCGAATACCCAGCGGTCGTTGCGGAACTTGTTGAACCTGCAGAAATAGCGGCGAGCGATCCACTGCTTCGGCTTGCCGGGATGCGTGCGGCACGCCCACCGGAAAGTCAGCCACCACACGTAATGATCCAGCGCGGCAAACACTCTGCTGGACACCACTGGCCGGTAGTAGGCCGCCCAACCCCCGGATGATCGGGTTGAGCCGGGCGATGACCGCCGCCGCGTTGGAGCCGCGCAGCCCGCGCATCTCCTGCGCGAGCCGTTTGCGGATGCGTTTGACCGCGTCCCGGCTCGGTGTTATCAGCAGCTTCGAGGGCCGGGGCCCATGCTGCCGATACCGGCGGATGGTGAACCCGAGAAAGTCGAAGCCGCCATCGGACTCGACATGCACGATACGTGTCTTGTCTCGTTGAACGACAAACCCTCGGCACCAGCCATTCCGCCAGCCTCACCTTGACCTGTTCGGCCTGCTGCTGCGAATAGCAGCAGACGGCCAGGTCGTCGGCATACCTCACCAGGACCGGAGCGCCGGTCACCGTCCGCCCGGCGGTGATGCGGCCGGTTCGCTAACGCACTCCTGCGGCCTCCTCCAGGCCATGCAAGGCCACGTTCATCAGCAACGGGCTGATCACACCACCCTGGGGCGAGCCCCGGTCGGTCGGTGCGAATTCCCCGTCTTCGAGCACACCGGCCGGCAACCAACCCTCGACCAGATCCCTGGCTGGGAACGAGTTGAGGCGGTCGAGCAGCGCGGCATGTCCGATGTTGTCGAACGCGGCCGAAAGATCGGCATAAAGTATCCATACCCGTTGGGCGCGTGGCCCTTTGAGCGTCAGATACAGGGCACCGATCGCATCGGCACAACTGCGGCCCGGCCGGAACCCATACGAACGGGGCTCGAACCGGGCTTCCCACTCGGGCTCCAGTGCGTTGCGGACCCGGGCCTGATGGCACCGGTCCATGATCACCGGAATTCCGAGTGGCCGCTGTTTGCCGTTGGCCTTCGGGATATACACCCGCCGAACCGGCGCCGGTTCCCACGACGACCGTAAGCGATGCACCCGCACCGCAACATCCGCGCGGGCCTCGGCGGAAAGCGCTGTCTGTCCGTCGATTCCGGCCGTCCGGCGTTGCGCTGGGTCACCTGCCGCACACTCAACAACGTGTTCGACCATGAACCAGCATCAGTTTCTGCAAGGACCGGACCTGCGCCCAGTCCCGGTTCCGTGTCGCCTGAAAGATCCTGCGCCGCAACCTCGCTACGTTCTGTTCATGGGCACGCCAGTCCACAGCGCCCCACACCAATCCAGCAGCGCCCTGGGGTCCGTTCACCTCGACGGTGTCCAACTTGTCCCTCCGGTTCGTGATATTGCTCGGCACCAGCATGTTTCAAGGCTCACCAGCCCACGTCAGCGCCCTTTCGAGCCTGGCCACCAGGGCCGGTATCCGACCGGTTCCCCGCGACCACCGCCGGAGCGGCGGCGCTGGGGCGCGCGTCCCGTCACCTTTCGGTCATCGGCATTCGCTTCTTGGGCTTCCTGTTCCTGCCGGGGACTTCCGTTCCGCTCACGATCGGCCTACCGGTGCCCAAAAGCCCGGACCCCGGCGGGGTTTCCGCGTTCCACGCGCATGAGATACGACCGGGTTGGGTGCCCTCTTGACCCCGGGACCAGCGGTGTTCACACGACCGGCCGTGCTTCACCGGTCGCCGCTCGCCGCCACTTCCAGCGGCACCGTCCTGCACCAGGCATTCATCCCGCCTCCCTGGAGTTAGTGTGACGAGGCATCAACGAGGATTCACTTGCGTTCACCCGTCCGGTCTTCCCCTGGCCCGGTTGCTCCCGCGGACGGAACGCAGGCCCTTGGGCTTCTTCCCTGAGCTTCGCACCCGGGACAGACAGGATCTGCCGACGCACGTCAGGGCGGGGATCGACCTCGAACACTGGTCGAGAGCTACCCGTCTGGCACAGCCAGCCTCCTATCGAGAAGCTCACTCACACACGCGACTTCGCGTCGCACAGCACGAACACTACTACCGACACGTTTACGCCATGGAGTCCGAACTTGTTGCCTCGGTTGACAATTGGATCGACTGGTACAGCAATCACCGACGCCACTCCGCAATCGGGATGCTCAGCCCGGTACGCTACGAGCAATCCCTGACAGTCGCAGCACACGCTGCTTGAAACACTGTCCACCGTTCGGGGTGAACCTGACAACCGCAGCGGGCACGCCTGGCGTCACTAACACACTGCTCGCAGCCCAATCACACTGTCGCCACGGCGCGACCACTTGGAAGCACGAAATTGAACCCGAACATCCGCTTCTGGCGTTGACCGCTTGGCCAATCGCCCTGCGACTAATCATGTCCGCAGCCAAAATCCGCTCATAGCCGCATATCGCGCGTCTGGTCAGACCTCGATGCCAACGCGCGTTGCGTGAACTCGACCAATCCCGGCTGCGGCTGGTCTCCGATGGGTATCAGATCGCGGACGCAGGCATGCACGAGCCGGTGAGCGTGGACCTGTTCGGGTGTCAACCTCTCGGCTTCCGCCAACGCGGCCAGAGCTCGCGCAACACTTCGCCGTTGTGCCCGAGCACGCGCGACATCGATCATCAGCCGACCGCGCCGTGCGGCAAACACGGTCGATGCGTCGATCGATTCGGCTATGCGGATAGCCTCTCCGGCGTCGCCTAGTTCGACTGCGGCAGCGACCTCGTGCAACTGCACGTCCGTCACTCTGCCGAACTCAGGTAACTGGATCTCGTAGCGGCGGTTCTTCGGGTGGTCGGAGTCTCGTAGGCGCTCTACTACGCCGCGCGATGCGCGCCAACTTGCGGCCATCTCCCGGGTCACCGCTCTGGCGAACACATCCGGCTTCCGAGCGTCCGGCGTCACCTCACCGAGCAGCATCATGGTTCACGCCAGGTGGAGCAACCCGCTACTCGATTTCCGCATCAACCTTCCTGGGCGAGACACTAGCTCGTCTCGTGACCAAGTTCGCCCAGTTTGTACAGGCGCAGTGGAGGTCTCGACCTTTATGCAGAGGTCATGTCAGCAGTGGGCGGTATCGTTACGCTGGCAGCGTAACGTCGTCGCGTCCACCCACGACAAGTCGCTGGTAGAAGCCGTCGGTGGGAGGTCGTTCATGTTGTTCAGAGTCGAGCGCAGCGAGGCCGAGGCACTGGCCGGAGCGTCTGCACCGGTGGCGATCCTCATCGGCGACTCTGGTACCGGAAAGTCATTTGTGCTGCAGGACGCCCAACGTATCGCTGCGGCCACCTTTTTGGCACCCGCACCGGTGTCATGCAGCTACGAAACCGGAGCGCTGCAGGCGGCCCTGCTCGACTCGCTTGCGTCGGCATTGGCGATCGGACGGGCCGGACGTAGTCAGATTGAGCAGCTCGGGCGTGAGGTCAAGGCGGCAGCGCTCGCGACGGCCAGCGAGGTCGGCAAGAATCTGGCGAAGGCCATCGCGAAAGAGTTGTTAGCGTTCGTGAAGGGAAAGATCGGCGCCGAAACCGGTGACGCGCTGGCGCATTTCGTGAAGGAACTTCGTACGTCCAACGACGCAGAACTGCGCCGAGACATCCTTTCCCGCTCCGACGCGACAGTGGTGCGGGAGATCGCACGTCTCGCCGAGCAGGTAGCGGAAGCCCTCAACCGTGACATCGTCCTTGCCATCGATGACGCCAATAGACTCTCAGACGAGGACCGCCGAATCCTTGCGTCACTAGCGGCACGTTCATCTCCGCATTTTCGAATTGTCGCCGCCTGGTCGACAGCTGCACCCGACGCATCCGGGATCGCAATCCTCCAGGATGCAGGTGCGACGGTTTTCGAACTGACCGGCCTATCCCCAAGGGCCGTCGGCCAATGGATGGATCACGAGCGAATCGACTCGGCAGTGGCCGCAGAGGTTCACTCGCTCACCGCAGGATACCCACTGCTCATCGAGGGCATGCTCGCACACCTCGAAGCGGGTGGCGACCCGGCCGACTTCCGAGGCTCGGGCATGTTTGTCCGCGTACTCGATGCCGCCCTAGACCGACTCTCGCCGAACGCCCAGCATGCGGCCCGAATGCTTGCCGCGTTCAACCAGCCGCCCCGGAGTGACCGGATCGCGACCTACATGGGAGTAACCGCGATCGAATGGGGCACGATCCGGAGAGCACTCACCCGAGAACGCATCCTCACGACCGACCGAGATGGGATGGCGTGGTTCCATGAGCAGCGCCGCGCTCATCTGTGGGATGTCGTCCTCGACGATCAGGAGCGTCGCGAAATCGGGCAGAAAGCGTACGACGAGCTCATCGACGAATTCGAAGCCAATCCGGAAATCAGTGCCGGTCTGGTCGTGCGGATCGCGCGTATGGCGAACTACGCTCATGCTTCGCAGGACAGGGATCCCATGCTCGCCGCGGTTGTAGCACTCGATCTGCCGGACATTGCTGTGGCCGCCGCGTCAATCGAGCTGACCTCTCCGTCCGAACTGGCGTTTACTACCGCAGATGCCATCCTCGTGCACGCTCGCAACATGTTCGGTGCTGAAGGCAACCTGATCAGGTCGCTCGATAAACTGAGAACGCTCGGCTTGGCTGTGGCGACTGAGGGTGTCGCAAGCCCCGGGGTCCCCTCCGAACAGATGCGGATCGATCCGAACTTCGGCACCGGCCATGCCATCACTGTGCTGCACGGAAGGATCCAGGGGGAGCTCCGCAAGGTCGCGGTTCCCAACCTTGCCGAGCACGTCACGCGGACGCATCTGGAGAAGGTCCGACTCGAATCGACATCCATGACGTTCGCCATCCAAGACATCGACACCAACGACCTCATCGCGCTCATCGACGACATCCGGCCGCCGTTGATGAGAGGCGCGCCTGGCGTCGCCATCCGTGCCCGTTTTGGAGAGCAGCCGTTCTTCGCGACCGCGGTGTTCAACAACCAGGCGCTCCGGACCGCCGCACTTGGGATACTCGACGATCTCAACGAGTCGTCTTTCGGGCGTACTTTCACGGTCGACAAGGTCGTGGTCGACCCCAGCGAACCGATTCCCTCGGTGCGATTCTTCAGAGCCCTCAATATGGCAACCGGTCTGCAGATGGAGCGGAGTCAGAGCAAGTGGTGGATGCGTACCGACATCACACTGCCTATCAACGTATTCGCCTGGCGGCAACTTGAGGCCATGCGTTTCGTACGATCCCAGACCGGCGGGTTAGAGCGCGAAGCGCTGGGACTGGACCGCGCGATCGGAATTGGTGTCGCCGAAGTTGGCGACACCACCTATTGGGCCGATCTCCGCGGCCTCGACACCGTCCTCGTCAAAGAGATCCCCGCGGATCAATCGATGGACAGCCCATACACGTTCTACAACCTCGAACGGCTCTTCGCGCTCAAACCGGGGCAGAGCATCATGAACTTTACGACGGAGGTACGCGGGGAGCCTCGAATCGAAGACCCAGTCGTAGATCTCTTCTCCGACCTCTGGGAGAACGCCCGCCGTTTCAACAAAACCCAGCCACGACGGAAGGTCCCCACTAACGAACCGTCACTGACCGAACACATCCGCGCCTCCCACGTGCGCGACCAAGAAGTTGCCCGCCGCCTCTCGGAGACGATCACCATTGGCGGCCACCGTGGTCACCGCGACATGACAGCCTTGCGACTTGCGATCCACACCCGCCGTGCTCCGACCGGGTTGCAGTTCGGGCCAGCGCTGGCGGTGTTCCCTCCAGGGTCGCCCGACGACGTGAAGGTCGCGCTAGTCGACGGAACCGGCATCAACTCCGCCGACCATCTTCTTGAGAAAGCCTTCGGATCCATCAATCAATGGGAGTTCCCCGTCGCCGGACCCACCAACGAGGTCATTGCGACCCTGCTCGGTCACGAACCTGACGAGATTCAACTGACACGCTAACGCCCATCCCGCACGTTCCGCGACTGACTGCCAGGGAAGACGTGAGGCGGGTCCGTGCTCCACTGGCAGTGGGAGCGGCCGGTCACCATCTCGCAGCCCTCAGGGCAAGGCAAGGCACTACGGCGGCAGGATCGCCGACGGCGTCGAGCCCTCACCGAGCTTGGACCCGTGGCTTCGGTCGCGAATTCGGGGGTCGGCTGATCGCGAATTCGGGCATCAGTCGGGCCACCTGCAGCCCGTTTCTGGTCGCGAATTTCGGCATCGCTCCACCAGCGTGTCGGACAGCGTCCTGTCCCGATGGACATCCGGCTGCCCGGGATTACCATGGCTCGGGTGACCTCCGTTGTGCTGCGGCTTGCCCTGGCTGAGACCGGCTATCCGGCACTGCGGTCTTTGCCAGAACGAGTCGAGGTTCTCCTCGAAAGCCTTAATGCCCCACCCCGGCTGGCTGCTCACCTGCGTGCGGTCCACGACGTGGCCTGGCAATTGGCCGACTGGGTTCAACAGCACTACGACGCTGCGCGCTTCGACCGGACAGCCATGCTGTTCGGTGCGGCAACGCATGACATCGGAAAGACCATCCATCCCAATGAGCTGTCAGGCCCCGGCTCCGCCCACGAACAGGCCGGATATGAACTTCTCCTGGCGCAGGGCTTCGAGAACAGTTCGGCTCGCTTCGCACGAACCCACGGATCATGGACCGAAGCCGATATCGGCGTGGAGGACCTGCTTGTCAGCCTCGCCGACAAGATATGGAAGGCCAAGCGGGTTCCCGAGCTCGAACAGTTGGTTGTGCAGCACCTGAGTGCCGTCGGTGGTCAACAGTCATGGCAGGTGTTCATGACACTCGACGATGAGCTTGATCGGATAGCCGCAGACGCCGACCAGAGGCTCGCCTTCCAAGCAAAATATCCGGTCGCCGCCTGACCATCGTAG
Organism: Nocardia arseniciresistens; assembly: GCF_046764875.1. Classification (NCBI taxonomy): domain Bacteria; kingdom Bacillati; phylum Actinomycetota; class Actinomycetes; order Mycobacteriales; family Nocardiaceae; genus Nocardia; species Nocardia arseniciresistens. Next base: position 30,953 of record NZ_JBKORD010000018.1, on the reverse strand, counting down.
AGAATACTTCGTCATCGACTCGACCTGAGTTCCCTTGCGACAACTCACGCATCCAGTTTGGCTGAATACAGCGTGTGTCAGTGAGCTGATTCGAATCAGCCCTTGGCAGCTCGGGTGTGGGCGAGGCGGTAGGAGTCGGTGCCGGTTTCGATGATGTGACCGCCGAAGGTAAGCCGGTCGACGATAGCGGCGCAGAGGCGTGGGTCGGTGAAGGTTTTCGTCCAGCCGGAGTAGCTGTCGTTGGATGCGATGGCGACGCTGTTCTTCTCTTCGCGTTCGGTCAAGACCTGGAACAGCAGCTCAGCACCACGGCGGTCGAGTTCCATGTAGCCGAGTTCGTCGATGCAAAGCAGGTCGACGCGACCGTAGCGGGCGATGGTTTTGGCGAGAACCTTGTCGTCGGCGGCCTCGACGAGTTCGTTGACCAGCTTCGTGGCCAGGGTGTATTTGACGCGGAAGCCTTGCATGGCCGCTTCGGTGCCCAGAGCGATGAGTAGGTGGGATTTGCCGGTGCCGGAGTCACCGATCAGGCAGAGTGGCAGATTCTTTCGGATCCAGTCGCAGGTGGCGAGGGTGTGGATGGCGGCGGCGTCGATGTTGGGGTTGGCGTCGAAGTCGAAGGTGCGCAACGACTTGTCGCGTGGGAATCCGGCAGCGCGGATGCGGCGCTCGGAGCGGCGCCGCGCCCGGTCATCGCATTCGCTCAATAGCAGCTCGGCCAGAAAGGCTCGGTAAGACATCTGTTCGCGGGATGCGGTGTCGGATATCTCGCCGAACTGGCCGCGGATTGTGGGCAGCCGTAGTCACCGGGCCGGCCTCCAGGGAAGCACGCAGCGCGTCCTCGTCGGTGGACAGCGCGACAAGCCCGCGCCAGGAGAGCTCGTCAAGGGCATTGGCCCGGGTCTGGGTCACGACTGCAATAGTCCTCTCGGTAGCTGGACCGCGACGAGCGGGCCTCTGCGACTGGCTCGCCCCGATCTCGAGGTCGGCCAGGCAAGTCTGAGATCGGCAACCACGGGAGCCTCAATCGGATCGGTTGCCATGCCGATACGAGTGTAGTTATCACTGGCCGCCCCCCAATATTCTCGGGGATGGGCCTCTGGCGGAAGGTAGCAACCCGTAGCGCCGGTGTCCCGCTACGGTGAATCCATGATCGAACCGCCGCGCACCATCGTTCACCGGACGTGGACCGTCTACGACGGAACTCCGTGGCTCGAGGTGACCCGCAACGAGATCACGACCCCAGACGGACTCGACCGCACCCACCACTCCATCCAGCTGAACACGGTCGCCACAGTCATCGCCGTCGACGAGCATCACCGCGCGCTCCTGATGCGCCGCCACCGATGGATCGTGGACACGATCGGCTTGGAGTCTCCCGGCGGAATCGTCGATCTGGACGAGGAACCGCTGAACTGTGCTCGGCGAGAGTTGCTGGAAGAAACCGGCTTTGAGATCGACGAGCTGACGCTCGTGGCCGATCTCGAACCTATGCCCAGCCTTGTCCGAACCCGTCACCTGGTGTACCTCGGAAGCAATCCACGCCAGGTCGCGATGCCCAGCGATGCGGAGGAAGCGGCCCAACTGCTCTGGATTCCGCTGGAGGAAACCACCGCCCTGCTGGCGAAAGGGATGCTGTTAGGTTCGGGGACCGCAGTCGGAATGCTCGCCGCCGCAGCCTTATTCAAGGGCGAACCTACAACGCAGTCGCCAGGACAACAGTTCGTGGCGCTTCCTGAGTCTCACTGAGCCGAGTTGAGCGATCGTCGAGTCGGCGGCATCCAGGTGCTCGCGCGCCTCGTCCCACGTATGGCCCAGATTCGCCTCTGCAAGATCGAGTAGTTGTCCGCAACGGGCTCGAACAAACTCCTCGGGCAGGCCGTTCAACGCTGCTCGCGCTACATCGGCACCGGCCGTGTCACCGGCTCTGACGAGGACATGGCCCTGCCACCGTTGCAGGTGCACAGCGTTGAGTGACAGATAGGGCATAGATGCCTCGTCGCCGTCGGTTGATCGGACCAAGTCAATCTCCGCGCGGGATAACGCCGCCCGCACGGGTTGCTCGTGGCCCGGCAGCGTTGCGGCGACCTGAGCGTGTGTTGCGGCCAGCCACGATCGCAGCAGCATCGGCAGCATCGGCATTGCCTCGGCTTTGGCAATGTTGGCGGCGGCCTCGGCCGCTTTGCCAGTCTCGGCGAGCATCACCGCATGCTCGCCTATCGCGTGAGCCAGCAACGCCGAGTCCCCGGCGCGCGAGGCAGCCTGTTTGGCCAACATGTAGTGCCGTGATGCACCGTCGTTGTCGCCGACATCGAGGTCCTGCCACGCGGCCAACGCGGCCGTGTCAGCCTGCGCACGCGCGATACTCACCCGGTCCGAACCCGAAGCCCCCCGCCATAACGTCTCCAAAGCGATGACGTGGCTTGCTGTTTGAACCCGCACTGCTGGCGCGCCCAGCCGACGATCCAGCAGCCGCAAACTATTCGTATGCCCACTCAACAGCGCGAACAACGAGCCATCGCCTGCGCCATCATGCGAAGTCGGAACTGGCGCGATACTCGCTTCATCGAGCTCGAGAACGCTGCAGAGCAGGCGGCTGTGCACTTCGTCTGGGACAACATGGCCATTCTCCCAACGCGACAACGCCACCCGAAGACTCGCAGTCGTCATCAACCCCACACGGTCGCGGTCGGCTTGTTCCTGCAGAGCGGAGACCAGCCGCGTCTGTGACCATCCCCGAGCCCGCCGAGCCGACCTCAACACACTTGCGTCGATACCCACCCCGCTCCCCGTTGCCACCCACTCAGCGCCATGTACCCCCGAGACACAGACAACACCGACTGCACCCACACCGGGATCACATTCAGCTAAGCAGAACACGGCCCACCTAGCCATTGAATCTTGCGACCTCCTGTGTGGGCGAGATCGGTATTAACGCGGGCGATCTCAGCCTAGCGAGATCCACATTCGACCCGGATGGCACCGCGGCCTCGGTGCAGGGCTTCGACGAGGGTAGTCCCGATGCAGGACATCGGATCCAGCACCACATAGCAGGGTCGGGTGTAGGTCTCGATCGCGTTCGCGGCGCACCGGCGCCACACCTCGTCCTGGCGAGCAGCAGACATCCCGTAATCCCGCACCCAAACCTCCAGGCCGACATGATCATCCACGCGGTGATGCAGTGATTCCTTGAGCCCAAGTTCGTTTGCCGACACCCTTCTCAGGTGAACGCGATGGCTGCTCCAGTCGCGATCGAGAGTTTCGCAGCCCGGAGGAGCTGCTGAGAAGCCTGTTTCCGTCGATTCCCCGGTGAAGTTGGCGGGTGTTGCCAGGTTTCCTTGGCGGCCACGTACACGATCTGCGCCGAAGTGTCCGGAAGAGCGGTATGCGGCTATGAGCGGTCGTTTCAGTGTGAAGCTCGTGTATATACGGCCGCGTTTGTAACCGTTCGCACCCTCGAGGTCGGCGAGATGTCGTCTGGCGAAGGAGCAGCGCGGGCCGCTGATTGTCGGTAACACCTGCCAACATGGACCGCATGACGACTGCCGACCCGTTGGCTCCGTTCCAGTGGCTCAACACCCACAACAGCAAGGACTTCTTGCTGGGCGAGATCTTCACCGTGGCTTTTTTCCGCGGGCTCGACCCGTCGGAGGTGGTGCGCCGCTTCAGCTGTGGCGAGGACTACGGCCAGGAGTCGACCTTCAATGGGCTCACCGAGAAAGTCCGTGAGTTCGTCGGCAAGACCGACGGGGGGTACGGCGGCGGCAGCGTGGGTGTCTTGGAGGTCGGTGAGTGGAGCGTAGCCATCGAGCTGTTCGGGTGGATGGGCACGCTCCACGAGGTCCTGGCCGAATTGTCGCGAGGCTGTGAGGTGCTGGCGATCACTCGGCACGACTACGCCGAGCACAGTCTCGAGTACGCGATCGACGGCACGATTGTCACGGGCTACAGATTGACGCGCGCGCACGACCGATACGGCTCCGAGCCCGACCGGCTCAACGGGTTCATGCGGGAGCTGGGCATGGCGCTGGACACACGGGACGACGAGAGCGATTGGGACACCGACTACCACGCCGCCGTACCGAGAGCTTTCGCCTTGGCCGCGAAAGTCACCCAGGTGCGGTTCACATCGGACATGCTCAGCCGCGCCATGCTCGTAGGGCCCGTCGCGTACAGATGATCAACCAGTGGGCCGTAGGGCTTTCAGACCATCGCCGAGCCCAACAAAATCTGGGAACCGCCGTCTATAGCTGGGGGGTCGCAGCAGCGTCGCCCCTCATCACCGGCCGCCACCGTACAGCGCGAAATCACCGCCACTTATGGCTGTGAGTCACAGTCGTTCGCGCCGACACGGTGTTCAACAAACGTGTCGAAAACGATTGGTGTTCAGCAAGTCCTGTCGGACGTTTCTCGTACAGTCTCGGCCATGGCCAGCCAGACTCATGCCCTCGACATCGCCGAACCCGCTCGCACTCGACGGTGACGCACTCGATCCGATCGGAGGCGGCGGCGCCCTCGTCGGCCACGGGGTCTCAACCAAGGGCCAGCTGCTCGACCGCCAGATCGCCGCGCTCACCACGGCCGGATGCCAGCGAATCTTCACCGACAAGAAATCGGGCAAGAACGCCGAACGCGAGGAACTGGCGGCGTGCCACGACTACCTGTGCCCCGGCGACACCTCGTGGTGCCGTCACTGGACCGGCCCGGCCGCAGTCTGCAAGACCTCATCTCGATCGTCGCGGGACTTCGCAAGCGCGGCCTCGGATTCCGCTCCCTACACAAAGCCCTCGACACCACCACCCCTGGCGGCAGGCTCGTGTTCCACGTGTTCGCCGCGCTCGCCGAGTTCATCCGCGAACTCATCGTGCAGGGCACCAACGAGGGGCTGGCCGCCGCACGCGCCCGCGGGCAACGCCTCGGCCGGCCACCTGCCATGACCGCCGAGTAGATCCGCCAGGCCCGCGCGATCCTTACCCGACCAGAGGAGAGCACCTGGACGCCCACCCAATGCCAACGCGACCGCACACAACAAGCGCTGCAGAATGGCCGTTCGCCGGGAATGTCGCGCGGTCAGTCCTGGCAGTTGCTCGGCGAAAGTTCTTCTGCCGCAATCGGAGTTATCGCAGAACAACCGCCTCACCCGCAACCTGATCACCACCTCCCGACCGGTGATCGCGGTATCGGACAACCGCCGCCGATAGCGGCTATGAACCCGCCAGGACTGCGATGCGCAGTCTGGACAGGTGGCCACCTCGTCGACGGTGCTCACGTCAAGGTTCACTCGAAGCCCGGTCGAGGCCACGCCGTCGACCTGCAGCCCAGCCAGATGCGGGAACAAGACCGCGAACGGTCCAAGATCAGAACACCAGCGACATGATCGATCATCAAGCGCCCGTTGGCAATCCGAGTCGGGTCAATCACGCAAACCGTGCCAGATCCAGTCTTCAGGCGGAAGCGACACCAGGAGCATGACACTGGAACAGTTCGTAGAATTTGTCTTGCAGCTGAGTAGCTAGTGCAGGATCGCCGAGATGATCGGCACGACGGCGAAACACCACGCGAACTGGTTTGGCCTCTTGCAGCCAGCCGTCTGGGACCCACAACAGCGTCATGCGAGGTGTTCGCGGATCGCGCGATGATGTATCTCCTCCCTATTGAGATAACGGCTGCATGACCCGGCAGGCACAGCGTGGTGACGGCGACCAAGTCGGATCTGTTATATCGCCACGTGCCCGCAGTTCGCGCGGTAGTAGTGCGCTGTAGATAACAGTGTGGGTGGGGATAGGAACGCCGAGCCACTCCCCATAGTGCACGACCGCACCAGTATGGTCATACAGCTCAAATGGCCTGCCAGCGTAGACATCTCGCATCATCGATGCTGTGGCGTCTGGATCTGACCCGTCCAGTCTGGATAGTGCCGCGCTTCATCGGCTTCGGTGATATCGACCGATGCCGCTCGCGCTACCGTCGCCACTCGCGCAGACCTGCATGGATCAACCCTCGAGTCCGCGGCTGGCCGCGCACAACCCGGCAGATGCATCCGACAGTGCGGCAACACCACCGAAGGATGCGATGAACACCAGTTTGCGCCATAGATCTTGGCGAATGTCGGAAGAGACCCTAGTACTGATGCCCGCGTCCGTCAGGATGACAGCAATCATGTCCAACCGGTCCGTTACCGGTGCATCATCGGTCAAGCTGCCTATCCGCAGTGATGGCGGATCACCCATCCAGACGAAAACCGCGGACTTGGTGCGCCTCACGAACACGGTGCACACTCCGCCCACAGTGCGGTGCGCGCCCAGTGTGGCGGCGAGACGATCGCCAGCCTCGATCCCGTTCTGCACCACCGGGTGCGACTCCACACCCATCCACAGTTCGGTATCGACTGGCGGATAGCTACAAGCCAACGGGCAGGCTGTTTGTACCTCGTGGGCTTTGTTGATCAGGTACTACTGGTTCCAGCCTCGTTCGTTCATGCGCTCGAAGTAGGCATCGTCGGCGGCCTGGATTTGCTCTTCGGTCATAATTTCCGGGGCACGCGGCTTGGGCTCGGCCTGTCCGAGTGTTTCGCGGATCGTTCGCATCCCGGCCTCGACGCGTTGGTCTTGCGTGAGTGGACGTATCGCCAGCTCCGCTTTAGCCGCCGCGTCCTGCTCGGCGGTGACGGTCGCTTGCAGGATCATGCCTGACAGCTTGTCCCCCCATTGCAGGGCGCTGCGGTGGAGCTTCAGATCACGCAGATGCCCACCCGAGTCAACGATCGCGGTGACGGTGCCATTGCCTGCTGTGCCGATGCCGCGGATCTTGGCGAGCGCTGCCTGCACCTGCGCGGCTTTGGTTTTCATCTCCTCGATCGCGGCGTCGATGTCGGGGCCGTCACTCACAGCAGGTCCGCGAACTCAGCTTTGATGTGGGGTTTGTTGGTGGTTTCGTTGATGAAATGCAACGGGCTCTTGGGACCGAAGTAGGTTTTGATCGTCTCCCGCCTCGGATCAGCACCGCGTGCACGCAGGACACGGATCGTGGCCACAGGGTCACCGCCTGTGGCGGTGGCCGCCCAGTAGATCGCTGGCATCCCCTTGTCGGTCAACGCATCGACGTCGGCTCCAGCGTCGAGGAGCCGCTCGACTGCGTCGGGGTGCGCGTCCTGCGCGGCGAAGTGCAGCGGGGTCCAGTCCTCGTTGTCACGGACATTGACATCCTCGGTCGCGAGCAGGCGCTCGATCGCGTCGAGATCACCATTCAAGGCGGCGTAGTGCAGTGGGGTTCGGCCCCATTCGTCTCGTTGCGTCATCTACTTCTGTTCCCTTCGGCCGCTTCGGTTTCCGGTTGAATCCTCGACATGGAACTTTTCGGGGAGGCTGTTGACTTCCTTGTCCAGTTGCTCCTGGGTCCAGCCCCGGTCTCGTAAAACGGCACATGGAGAAAGATCGACATATCCCAGAGGTCCACGAGTTCATCGCGATGCAGAAACAACCCCTCGACCAGCACAAGTGCGTCGCGGGGCGCTTGTATCTCGGGAGGGCACGTGGTGGTGTCTGTTGCCGAATCGTAGGAAGCGTTGTGGTACCAACCGTCACCACCTCGGCGGAGAGGCTCAAGAGCGTACGAGCGCAGCGCGGCATAGTTGTACGAGTCGAGCCAGAAGCCCTCCGGGGAGTTCCAGCCCCTCGCGTGACGGACCGCGGACGGATTGAAAAAGTGGTCGGCGTGCAGCACGATTGCGGGCCGAGTGTGCACATGCTTCACGAGTTTCGATGCGAACGTGCTCTTGCCGCTCCCGTCAACGCCATCGATCGCGACGAGTGCGCGATCTGACGGAACCGCCTGCATCACCCGACCAGCGATCCCCTCAAGGGTGTCAGCCATCAAACCAGTATCGGTCACTTTGATGAAGCCTCGTGGCAGACATAAGGCGGCACCACAGTCAGTCGATGACGCCTTTCGTGACCTCAGGGGACATCTACGTCGAGAACTCGGAGCGAACGCCAAAGCCGAAAGCATTGACCACGGATGGATCGTGATTCCCCCGGCATACCCCGCGTGGTCGGCGTAAAGGCCGGGAATCTCCAAGGCTGGCGCTATTGCCAGCCAAGTCGGCGGCTCAACCATTCAGTGGATACGTAGGCCGCATGGGCTTGGTAGCGACGTAGTTTCGGTGACCGGGGCAGTGCTGGCCTGCGGCTGTTGCGTTCCCAATAGCCGGTCAGCGCGCACACAAAGGCGCTGATCGCGGCGGGATCGGTGTCACGAGTTGTGGGATGGGTGGCGAGTATCGGGTCGGGGTCGATCACGCTGGCGGCGATCGAGGGTGCCAGGGAGACCAGATCGACCCAGGTGGCGCCGCGGCATGGCCACGCCCAGTCCACAACCACGACGCTGCCGTCGGATCGAAGCAGCATGTTGTCCGGGCGAAGGTCGGTGTGCAGCAACGTTTCACCCGCCGCCGCCTCGCACCACATCGTTTCCAGTTCGGCTAAACGGTCCAGGTGGCGAAGCGACCATTCGTCGAGATCCGAGGGCGGTCCGTGTTCGGCGAACTGCCGCCAGGCGATCAGCTCTGGTCCGTATTCATCAGCGATCGTCGGTGCATCAGGCAGTGGGCTGGGAGTCAGTAGCTCGGCCAGCCGCTCGACCACGGCGAGCACGGCCGCCAGTTCTATGGGTTGCTCGAGTCGGGGATGACGGCCCTCGACGTCGTCGAATATCGTGATGAGCCATCCTGCGGTATTGATCGAGGCCTGAACTGCGGGTGCGGGCACGGTGCGCGGCAGTCGGGCCGCAGTCTCGGCTTCGGTGCGATACATCGTTACGAGGGCATCGTCGTTGTCGATTGCCTTCGCGAAAACCGTTCGGCCGTCACTTAATTCAAGTCGAGCGGCTACACCGTGGCTGAACCCACCCTTCTGGGTGGTCGCCGATCGAATCGTCGAGCCGAGGCGGCGCTCGACCGCATTCCGCGCTGAACGGGGCAGCTCGCGCCATTCGATCCGATTCGTAAAGTCTTCGTTGTCGGCCACCGCGTTATCGTCGTGCTTGCGGATTGCCGGTCTCAACTGATTATCGCAACACAACCCCTCATACTCCTTCGCCACCGAGACGTCCTCTGCCAAGACCAGCCTGTCAGCGGCGCAGCCGCACATCCATACATCGTGGCCCGGCGGTGCTCTCGGAGGCCTCTGCTGACTCAGGCCTAGCCACCTGCCGCCCTGAACGCGGCAGCAGTGGTAGGTCCGATGGCCGCCGCTGTTCAGGAGTGTGTAACAGAATTCAGGCGTTGAGCGGGTTCGAAGGTAGCCAGGCGGATATCAGACCGCGGGTTGACCTTCGCATGGCCTATAACATCGCTTATCTGCATCATCGAGTGGTTGATCGAGTCGAGTCCGCCTCGTTGCGCATTTGGCGTGATTCCGACAGGGTGGCCGTGATGCGTGGGTCGCTCGTCAAGGGTTTCGCGGCTTCCGCCGCCTGTTTCGCCGCTTCACCCTCGGCTCGTTTTATGGTCTCCACGAGCGCCTGGGCCAGTCCGGCTGTTCCCAACCGGAGTGCCTGCGGGGCGAGTCGGACGTCGAGTATGTGACCTTGCGCGTTCACCACTACGCCCAGTTCGCCGTTGCGTGACGGCACTCGGATTTTTATCCGGCTCAGCGCCTCTTCCACAGCACGTGACCTTTGCGTCAGGTCCGCGACTACCTCACGCTGCTTCGCTTCCCAGTCACTCGGTTCAGCCATCACCTAAAGTTTCCCCTCGGCGCGCATCTGCTGTCTTACGGCTTCGTTCTCCGCCCGTCGCCGCTCGGTATCCTCCCTCAGAAGCTGGGACCGTTCACACACCAACCACAACCAGCCAAAGAACGATTCCCCGAGCTTCTGTATTTCACCTGGATGGCCTTCAACGTACACAAACACCTCAGGACGACCTTTTTCAAAAAAGAAGACCTGATAACCCTGATGGTGACCAAAAAAGAATCTGTCCTCAACGGTCAAATCCTCACCAGGCTCCGCCGCGATACCCTCAGCCGCCTCGTAAGTATCCAACGGCTCAGGAAAAAACATTCCTTTCCCCTGAAAGAAAGTTCCAGCCTTACGGCCCAGCACTTTCAGAAAAGCCAGGCACTCATCGGGCAACGGAAAAGTTGCTACAGCTGCAACGCGAGATATCTCTTCATCGGTGCAACCGGCGATCTCGTCAGCAGTTGCGAAGCCGGTGTCAAGCAAAGCCTGCCGGAAGCGTTCCGCTTCTCGCAGGCTGGTGTCATTTGGGAACGTTGGTGTAGGTGACATTGAGTTTCACTCCTGGGAACCTCTGCCGGAACTGTTCGATAACATTGTCGCACGCGGGACAGGGCTCGTTCTCGGTGTACAGGTCGATTGCCCCCTTGGAATCCGGAGTGGTCCCCAAAAGTTGGACCTTGGAATTAAACCTTATGCGGCGGCGGAGGTTTGGGCGAGGTACTCGTCGGGGCTGAGGTAGCCGAGCCGTTGTTGGATGCGGGTCGTGTTCCACCACTGCAGGTAGTCGGTCAGTCCGGTGTGGAACTCGTCAATGGTCGCGGGCTGCTGGATTCGGAACCATTCCTCTTTGAGATGGCTGAAGAATCCTTCCATGACGGCGTTGTCGAGGCACGTGCATTTTCTGGACATGGATTGAGTGAGGCCGGCCTCGCGGAGCACGTCCTGCCAGAGGGGGTGGCGGTACTGAAATCCTTGATCGGAGTGAACCAGCGGTTTCTCACCTGACTGCAGGCTGTCGATTGCGGTGCGCAGGCCATCGGTGACCATCTTCACGCTCGGTGATGGCCCGGCCGCGGCAGAGATGACTCGGTTGTTATAGAGGTCGAGGACTGGCGAGACATACACCTTGGAGGCACCGATCGCGAACTCGGTCTCCGTGACCCACTTGGTGTGCTTGACCGCTGCGGTGAACTCGCGGTTCAACACGTTGTCGGCCGCCTGGCCAACCTCGCCCCGGAAGGAGTTGTATCTTCGCCGGCGGCGCACAGGGCACTGCAGGCCGAGCGTGCGCATCAGTTTCAGCACAGTCTTCTTCGACACCCGCCACCCGCGACGCAGCAGGATCGCCGGGATGCGCCGGTGCCCGTATGCGCGTCTTGCCTCTTCAAAGGCTTGACGGATGGCTTCTTTCAGCTCAGCATGCCGATCCGCGCGGGCGATTCTGTTCCGGTGGTCGTAGAACGTTGACCGGGGAAGGTGCGCGATCTGCAGCAAGAGCGACAGTGGGTACTGCGCCTTGAGGTCTTCGACGGCTTGAACCTTCAGCGTCGTTCCTGTGACTTCAAGGCCCGCAATTTTCCCAGGTACGCGACCTCTGCGCGCAACCGCTCGTTCTCCTTGCGCAGCGTCTCGATCTCGTTCTGCGGTGGAGGGTTTCCGCGATCGGTCGGGGGCTGGCCGCGCGTCTTGGGTCGCAGCCCGTCTTCGCCCTCGCGTCGATAGATACTCGTCCAGTTGGCGACGGTGCTGGGCGAGGGGAGCCCGTATTCCTCGGCGAGAGCCCGTCCCGACTCGCCCGTTACATGACGGAGCACGATCTCGAGCTTGGTCCCGAAGTCGTACTGCCTGCGTTCCCTCGTCACCAGCGCGTCCCGTCCTCTCAGCTGCCATCGCTGGTACAACATTTGAACGGGGTTCGGGGCGAGGTCAAGGGACAGGGACGCGGACTTCGCGGTGAAGCTCTGTTCAAACAGTTCGACGGCCGAGACGGCGTCGGCCTGACTCAACGTGCTTCCCAAGTACATCGGCCTGCCCTCCTGAAGATGGACGCTTACTTACGGTGTCCAACTTCAGGGGACCACTGAACCGTCCCGGGTTTGATACTCACCGGTTTATCTGTCACTGAACCGTCCCGGGTTTGATACTCACCGGTTTATCTGTCACCGGCCGGTTGCTCGGCGCGGTGTGCATAGTAGTCGGCTTCGTATTCGACCGGTGGTGTGCGGCTGAGTCGGTGCATGAGTCGGCTGGTGTTATACCAGTGGATCCAATCCGCGGTGAGGGTTTCGACGTCGGCGAGCCTGTTGAGGGGGCCGCGCCGGAACGGTGAGCTATCTCGTATCGCTTCGGTCTTATAGAGCCCAATTATCGTCTCTGCCAACGCATTATCGAATGCATCACCGACCGAGCCGATCGATGGAATCATCCCCGACAGCATCAGCGATTCACCGAACCGCACCGACGTGTATTGCGCGACCCTGCGTCCGAATGGTGAATTGTGGCTCCGGACAATGGATTACCTTCGCGTGCTCGCACCGCGGCCGCTTGCCGGATCGCGGATTCGACAAAGCTGGTGTGCTTGGATGTCGAGCATTCCCAGCCGATGATTCTTCCGGCGTAGGCATCGATCACGAACGCGGTATAGACAAACGTCCCTGTCGCCAACCGAACATAGGTGAAATCGGCAACAACCAGGCGGTTCGGTGCCGGTACCCGAAACTGACGGTCGACCAGATCCGGTGCCCGCTGCGCCGCTGGATCGGCCACGGTCGTGCGCACGGTTCTGGCTCGGGTGGCTCCCTTCCAGCTGTTGGCGCGCATCAGCCGCTCCACCGTGGACTTGGCCACCGGAATGCCTTGGCGTCGCAGGTGAGCCCACATCTTCAACGACCCATACAACGACTCCGGCCGACGCCGCCCCTGCTCATCGGGCTCGTAATAGCCGGCCAAGATCTCGGTCACCGCCGCGTCCCACAGCGACCGTTTCGAAGGTGCCCGTTTGTTCCAGGCATGGAAGGTCCTCGGGGCGATCTTGCAGCCGTGCGCGGACAGCGCGCGGCAGATCGGTGCGACCCCGAACCGAGCTCGATGCTCGGCGATGAACCGGCAGATCACCTCTGTTTCGGGTCGCACTCCCGAACGAAGAAAGACGTTGCCGCCTTGAGGATTTCGATTGTCTTTTCCAGCTCGGCGTTCTTGCGCTTCAACTCGCGGATCTCCCGCGAGGCCGCCGTGGAGACACCCTCGGAATCGCCCTCATCGACCGCGGCTTGGCGAGCCCACTTCCGCAACGTCTCCGGGGTCATCCCCATCCGGCCCGCGATCGTGGTGATCGCTGCCCACTCCGAGGCGTAATCGTCCCGGTGCTCGCGAACCAGACGAACCGCCTTCGCCTTCGTCGCCGCGTCGTACTTGCTCGGCATGATGTCTACCTTCCCAATCAAGAAGGTGGGCATCAAACCCGGGACGGTTCACCACTCCACTTGTCCGCCAATACCTTCCCCGCACCGTCGATATGCGCGACTACACCCAAACCGACCTCGATGCCATCGCTGACGAACTCAACCAACGACCTCGACAAACCCTGGGGTTCAAGACACCATCAGAAGCACTCAACCAAGCGTTGCGATGACCGCCTGAACCCGCACTGACTACAGGACGTTTGGCGGGCATTCATTTCAATGCCTTGACATGACCAAGGTGACGATTGGCAGCCTCCCTTTCGATACCCTCCAGTACACCGCGAAGCTCTCTTTTGTGCTTCTCCGTGGCGTGCGAGTTCTTCAGTAACGCTTCGACACCGGCATGGGCGGCATTGATCTTCCGCTGGGCTTCCTTCTCCTCCGAACGCCTTCTTGTCGACTCAACCAACATGTGCAACTGCATGAGCACGCCGCTGTATCCGACGGCGATCATCGGTGCCGCATACATCAAGAGCATCCCGGGCCACGAATGGGTACCTAGCTGTTGAGCGATTACAACAAGGGCGGTCCCGCCAGTGGCGCCGCCGATCTGACTGCCGCCCCGCGGCCCCCTCGTGTCTATATGACCGGTTGATCTGCGCCGACGTACTTGAGCTTGAACGTCAGTCGCGGTCATACCGGGTCTCCTGAGGCGGTTCTTTGCTTTCGGTTGCAGCAGACTCGACCTCGGCCTCGGCGGTTAAGTCCGCAGTGATGTTCAGCTTGGATAGTGCTTGAGCGATGGCTGATGCATCGGCAGAACTGTTCCCACGCAGCTCGATAGACGTCCCATCGACAACAAGACTGATGCGAACTGTCGCTCGGCGTGCTCTTAGCCAAGCACTGAGGTTGGCGATCAACGGCACGAGTGCAAGCACCGCCGAGATAGCCAGCACCGCAGATTGGTTCACCGGGCGAGCATACTGCGATCGCCATAGGCGCAGACTCAAACGGGACTGCTGCACGATCAGGTGACAGATTGACCTGCCCTATCCATGCAGTAGGCAACGCCACTCGAATCGGCACCGGGGCGTGTGGGTGGATGTGTCATATCGACCTCCCGTGGGCGCACACCGGCGACCATCCGTGCTCTCAGGGAATGTCAACAGCCTGTCGGGCTACCTGTCGACGCTGTCGGCGAGACCGAGCCGGAAGTCCATCAAGCACTGCGGTTTCGCGGTCGCGAACGCGTAATACCGCAATCCGTCCGGAGCCTCAGCCGCCACCCGCACCGCTGCCTGGGTGATCGCGATGATCTCCTCGGCCGCGGCGACACCCGGCGGAAAGTCACGAAACACCGTCTCACCCCCCTCTTTGGTCTCCACCCGGCTGCGCGTCGCCTCGAACCATCCCTGAGCGACGAAACCCTGCTCGTCCGCCGGAACGATCACCCACACGATCGCAGTCGCGTACGGGTGCAGCACCGGCAAATCGGTAGCAAGTGAACTGAACAGCCGCTGCACATTTCGATCGAAGGACGTCCAGTCGGTAGCCTTCGGATCCGACGCCAACCACATCCCGTCGATATCGGCGCGACTCGTCGTGTCATCCGGGCGGATCCGCCAGCACTCCAACGGCTCCCAATCCTCGTCCCACTTGGCGTTGGAGTAGTCCGCGTTCTCCTTCGCCTCGGTTGGAAGCAGATCCATTTCGAGCAGACCGGTCCCCAACCGCGCACTCCGCGACAGCATCAGTGTCGTCGCGCTACGCCGCCAGGTGGCGAAGGCATTGGGACCACCGACGAACGACGGAGTACCGAGTATCTGCACGCACTCCGCCAACGCAGCCGTGTAGGCCAGGTCAAGGACCTGCGCGGGCAGGCGCGCCATCAGCCACATGCTCTGGAATTCGCCGTAGCCGTATCGGCGCTGAAATTCTGACGAGCGCAATGCGCCCAGGGAGGCCGCACCGGAGTTGGCTCGGACAGTCCCCGACTCGTCCTCCTCGAGCGTCCACCCGACCACGCCGAAAGTACGGCCCATATCGGTGCGCGACCAGGTGTCCGGGTCTGCTTGCGCCAACACCGCTACTGCTGCGACAACCGTGGTCCATTCTTTCGACGTAATGAACTCGGCCACCGCCCGCTGTTCAATGTCGGCCAATCGCCGCTGTTCGGCCGGGTTGATCAGCCACAGGTCGATCGAGCGCTCACCGACCGTCACTCCGACCACGATCTTCGGAAACGTCCAGCTCGCACCAGTTTCCGCCGCCACTCGGACACCACTGGGCTCGTCCCACAGCCGCCACAGTTCGGTACTCACCTCGTGCAGGGCGGCCGCCAACGCCGGTCGACAATCTCCCTCGTCGAGCTCGCGCGCATCCGCGACCACGATGACAATGTGGTCCACCCGATCATCGGTGCCAGAAATCCGCGCATTCGGCCAGACTTGTGCGAGCAACCCCTCGACTCCCAACCGTGTCCACCCCTCTTCGAATTCCCTTGCCGCCTTGGCCATCTCGGACACACCCTGACGATCTACCCATATCGCTGCTCCCATGACGCGAGGATAACGGGCTGCACGGACAGGGCCGTTTCTTCTCCGCGCGCCGTATTCACCTCCGCCAAGGTCGTGAAAATCGCGGGTCTCGAGTGGGCGTGAATGCCCTGGCGGCGTAGGAAACCATCGATCAGATCTCACGCCAGCGATCGATCCCTCCGCCCCTTGCCAGCTACCTGCTTCCGACAATCGGACTCACAGACCGCGCTGCACTGTTATCAACCAAGCCCATCCTTCACTGCGTGAATGAAACGAACACTTAGACGGATCGTCTGTTGGCAAGACATTCAAGACCGAGAGCTATGGTTTGCGCCACCGATTCGACGTCCTCAATTGCCGCTGGGCGCGCGGTTGGTGAACGTCCGCTTCTGCCGAATATCGGATACGACGGCCTCGAAGGTTGATGTGTGGAGCCTCAGAACCCTGGCTGGTTGGGTTGTGGTGGTGTGAGCTGTTTGAACGACTGTGGGGAGTGTTTGTCGTCTCTACGCTGGTTCGGGACCGGCTTCCCCAATGAAGCGTAGGATTTTCGCGTCCTTCACATCGAAGTCGGTACAGCACCACGTGGGGTAGGCCCGTCATGGGTCTTGGAAGGAGGGGTGTGGGCAAGGCTCGTCAGTTGGTGGTGTATCTGCCAGGTATCGCCGGTTCGCGGTTGAACGATCCGGATGGTGATCGTGGGCGCTGGAGTACTTTGTCCGCGCCAGGTGCTTTCCTCGATCCGTCGGGGCTGGATCTGGATCGGGAGCTCGTTCCAGTTGGTTTGATGCCCGATCTTGCGGTGGTGCAAGCGCTCCCGCGAGTACCGCGTTATCGGCGACTGTTTCGGCGACTGGAAAGCACACTCGGAGCGACGATAGCCACGGCGCGTCCTGGAGCACCGGTTGATCCGAATGCCGATGTTGTCGTGGTGCCGTACGACTTCCGCCGGAGTGTCGCGTATGCGGCGGAGTACCTGGATCAGGTGGTCCACGACTGGCGGGGCGACCGCGAAGTGATTGTCGTGGCTCATTCGATGGGTGGCGTGGTTGCTCGGTACTGGATTAGCGTCCTGGGCGGCTGGCAGGTGTGTAATCGCCTGCTGACGTTGGGCACTCCGCATCGGGGCGCGCCGAAGGCACTGGCTTGGCTGGCCGGGATTTCGGGTGCGCCTGAGCGGGTCGTGGCAGTGCTACGCAAGTGGCCGTCGATGTATGAGCTGCTGCCGCGCTACGAAATGATTAAAGACGGCGACGAGTTGCTGCGCCCGTATCAGTTGCAGCTTCCCGGCCTGGACAGTGCGAAGGCGCGCGAGGCGTATCTGCTGCACGAGAAGATGGACAGCGACTGGTCCACGATTTCGGAGAACCTCCGGCCGAAGATCGTCTGCTTGTACTCCTATGGCCATGCCACGCTGGGGCGAGCCGAAATCACCGACGGCAAGCTGAGCATCACCAAGGATGACCCGGAGTGGCACGCCGAGAACAATCCGCGACCAGACGGGGACGCTACCGTGCCGGGTCTGTCGGCGGTGCCCTGGCAGTTCGACACCGACGAGTACGTCGATGACCACGATCTGGACCCGAAGGGTTGCCGGCACATGGCCATCGCGACCACGGACGCGATCGTGGACAGGCTGCGCAAATATTGGAATGTTCCCGCAGACCCTGTTCGGGGTCCTGGAAGAACGCCGGTGGCGTGGCTGGGACTGGACCTGGATGAGCAGTACGTCAGCGGGCAGCCGATCAGGATCGGCGCCCGGTTGCGTGGCATCGAGCCCGACGCGGCCACCAGTTTTCGTGTCCAGGTGCGAGCGCTGACGGAGAGCGGGGATCTCGGAATGCCGGTGGCCGACCCGTATTTGGCTTCGACCGACAGTCGATGGTGGGCGGCGACGGTGGATCCGCTGCCGCCCGGCAACTATCGCGTCGAGGTCTCAGCCGCCCGAGTTCCCGGCCACGACAACCTGACCTGCACCGACCTTATCGCGGTACTGCCAGGAGAGACGGGCCGATGAGCAGCGAAATACCCGTATGGCCGGTGTGGGACCGCCACCGCGAGCCAGGGCAGTTGTGGCGCTATGTGCACCCGGACATCGTCGCCGCCATGGTGGAGCGGCGCGGCGACGGCACAACAGGCGGGCTACCAGGGCCCGGAAGCGGCTCACGGCTAGAACGAGCCCGCGAGGCGTATCGAGCGTTGTCGTTCGCCGGGATCCGTTACGCCGATGAGAGATTCGCTGCGCATGGCCAGCATGTCCGGGACCCGGGTGAGGTACTGGGTTCTCCCCGCATCGGTAACTGTCTGGACCTGTCGCTGATCTACGCAGGCGCCTGCCTACACGCGGGACTGCATCCGATAATTGTCGTGGTGGACCGTGAGCACGCGCCCGCGCACGCCTTCGTGGTGGTGTGGATGGACGGCGAGTGGCGCGGCGGCACGCACCCCGACTTTCCGTTAGGTGATGAGCCGCACACCATGTCGGGCATCCCCGGCGCGCTGGTCGGCGCTGTGCGTGACGAGGCCGACGGGCACGGGGCATTCCTGGCGATAGATGTCGCGCTGGCCGCGCGAAGTACGCAGCGCACGCCTGTCTCGTTCGAGGAGGCGGTCGTCTCCGGGGCGGGGCTGCTGGTAGGTGACAGGTGGTCGGTCGGTGTCGATGTGGGCCGGGTGTACGACGGCGGCGACTGCTATCAGGTGTGGCCGGGTGCGAACCCGTTGACTTCCCCGTACGCCAACCCTGCGCAAGACCCCGACCCCGACCAGGACGATCGGCCATTGCGGGCGTTGTGGGCACGGTTCCCGACGGTGCGGTTCACGCCGCGCCCGGAATTGCTGTTGCTGCGTGACCATTTCGAGTACGGCGGCGTTGATTCCGACGCGATTCGCCTCGCCGTCGTGCACAGCGAGGGCGGGGCAGGCAAAACCCGTTTGGCGGCCGAGCTGGCCCAGCGGCTAGCTGAGCAGAACGGGTGGATCACCGGATTCCTGCCTCGTAACTCGACCGAGCAGGACATCGACTGGCTCGCCCGCACCGTCACCCCGCTGTTGGTGGTCGTGGACTACGCCGAAGCCGCCCGCCAACAAGATCTAGAGCGGCTGTTGCTGGCGCTGCGCCGCGATCGCCGCGGG
Source organism: Nocardia arseniciresistens (assembly GCF_046764875.1). Classification (NCBI taxonomy): domain Bacteria; kingdom Bacillati; phylum Actinomycetota; class Actinomycetes; order Mycobacteriales; family Nocardiaceae; genus Nocardia; species Nocardia arseniciresistens. Next base: position 12,142 of record NZ_JBKORD010000018.1, on the reverse strand, counting down.
CTCCGTGCATGCGTGCTGCTCACCTCGCGCTCCCTGCCCACCGAACCGGGCAGCTGGTGGGCCACACTGACAAGTCTGCTGGCAGAGCCGCCACGGGAAGGGCAACGGCACATCGCTCGGCCCCTGCCGATCGCTCTGCAACCACGCCACCCCGACCCGGACCGGCTCTTCTACCGCGCATACGACTCGTTCGGTGGGACCGGCGAGCCTTGGCAGCCGACCGCACAGTTGAGCACCTTGGATATCGTCATGTTCGCCTGGCTTGCCGCGCATGACCCGGAAGGCGCAGCGCCGCAGAACACGACAGCCCTCTACGACAAGATCCTGCGCCACGAGATCCGCTATTGGAATCGCGTGTACGCGAGACGCTTCGCGACAACGCAGGCCGACGGGGAGGAGATCGAGGCACCGCCGCTGCCCGATGCGACATTGCGGCAGGCATTGGCGTGCGTCACCGCCACCGGCACAACCACTCGACGGCTCGAGGTGATCCTGCGGGCATGCCCAACTCTCACTCCGGTACAGCGAGCCGAACTCGCCGAGCTGATACCCGCGATGCTGCCCGACGACGGCGACGGACAGCTACGGCTACAACCGGACCCGGTCGGCGACCATCTCGCCGCGACAACCTTTGTCGCAGACCTGGACCCGCAGCCCGGTTTGACCGCTGAGGAGAGCCGCCCATTGTTGCTGCGCTGCCTCGATCGGTGCACGGACGTGATCATCGACGACGAAGACACGATGAGCCGCGATGAGCGGCTGAATGTGTATCTGACGATTACTCGTTCGGCGCAAACCGATCCGCTGGCAGCCGCTCGACTTGCCGAAACCGCGTTGCGTAGCAACGGGATACCGGAGCAGCGGATCCACTGGGAGCCGGCGTACGCGATCGCGTTGGCGATCGGCGGTCCGTTCGCGGGCGCATTGGAAGACCTCGCGAGAGTCGGGAACACTCCGCTGCCGCTCACCCAGCTCGCTACCGCTATCCCCTTCGGCCATTCGGCGCTGGCACGGCTGGCGGCCGTGGCGGCCAGACACGCCATCGACACCGCGCCCGACAACAGCAACAGCAACAGCAAGCTTGCAGCCCAAGCCGACAGGTTGAGCACGCTCAGCGGGCGGCTGTCGGATCTCGGTGGCCAAGACAACCTGGGACAAGCGCTGAACAGCAACGAGGAAGCGGTCACCCTCTACCGCCGATTGGCCGAGGACAACCCCGCGTACCTACCAGACCTGGCGGGCGTGTTGGGCAACCTCGGTATCCGGTTATCGGAGGTCGGGCGCCTCGACGAGGCACTAAGCCCCGTCGAGGAAGCAGTCACCCTCTACCGCCGATTGGCCGAGGACAACCCCGCCTACCTACCAGACCTGGCCATGTCGTTGGGCAACCTCGGATTCCGGTTATCGGAGGTCGGGCGCCTCGACGAGGCACTAAGCCCCGTCGAGGAAGCAGTCACCCTCCACCACCAGCTGGCCGAGGCCAACCCCGCCTACCTACCAGACCTGGCGGGTGCCTTGAACAACCTCGGTATCCGGTTATCGGAGGTCGGACGCCGCGACGAGGCACTAAGCCCCGCCGAGGAAGCAGTCACCCTCTACCGCCGACTGGCCGAGGCCGGCCCTGCCGCCTACCTACCAGACCTGGCCATGTCGTTGAGCAACCTCGGTATCCGGTTATCGGAGGTCGGGCGCCGCGACGAGGCACTAAGCCCCGCCGAGGAAGCAGTCACCCTCTACCGCCGACTGGCAGCGGCCAGCCCTGCCGCCTACCTACCGAAGGTGGCCACGTCGTTGAGCAACCTCGGAGCCATGTTGTCGGAGGTCGGACGCCGCGACGAGGCACTGACCTCTACAGAGGAAGCGGTCACCCTCCACCGTCAGCTGGCCGCCAACCCCGCCTGCCTACCGGACCTGGCTCTTGCGTTGAACAACCTCGGCACCCGGTTATCAGAGGTCGGGCGCCACGACGAGGCACTGGCCCCCACAGAGGAAGCAGTCACCCTCCACCACCAACTGGCCGAGGCCAACCCCGCCTACCTACCAGACCTGGCTCTTGCGTTGAACAACCTCGGCGCCCGGTTATCAGAGGTCGGGCGCCACGACGAGGCACTGGCCCCCACAGAGGAAGCAGTCACCCTCTACCACCAACTGGCCAAAGCCAACCCCGCCCACCTACCGAACGTGGCTGGCACGTTGAATAACCTCGGTATCCGGTTGTCGGAGGTCGGGCGTCGCGACGAGGCACTTAGCCCCGTCGAGGAAACAGCCACTCTCTACCGCCAACTGGCCGAGGCCAACCCCGCCTACCTACCAGGCCTGGCCATGTCGTTAAACAACCTCGGCGCCGCGTTGTCGAAGGTCGGGCGCCGCGACGAGGCACTAAGCCCCGTCGAGGAAGCAGTCACCCTCTACCGCCAACTGGCCGAGGCCAACCCCGCCTACCTACCAGACCTGGCCATGTCGTTAAACAACCTCGGCGCCGCGTTGTCGAAGGTCGGGCGCCTCGACGAGGCACTAAGCCCCGCCGAGGAAGCAGTCACCCTCCACCACCAGCTGGCCGAGGCCAACCCCGCCTACCTACCAGACCTGGCGGGCGTGTTGGGCAACCTCGGTATCCGGTTATCGGAGGTCGGGCGCCGCGACGAGGCACTAAGCCCCGTCGAGGAAGCAGTCACCCTCTACCGCCGACTGGCCGAGGCCAGCCCTGCCGCCTACCTACCAGACCTGGCCATGTCGTTGGACAACCTCGGCACCCGGTTATCGGAGGTCGGGCGCCTCGACGAGGCACTAAGCCCCGCCGAGGAAGCAGTCACCCTCTACCGCCGACTGGCCGAGGCCAGCCCTGCCGCCTACCTACCAGACCTGGCCATGTCGTTGGGCAACCTCGGCACCCGGTTATCAGACGTCGGGCGCCTCGACGAGGCACTGAGCCCCGTCGAGGAAGCAGTCACCCTCTACCGCCGACTGGCAGCGGACAACGCCGCCTACCTACCGGGCTTGGCGGGCGTGTTGAGCAACCTCGGCACCATGTTGTCGGAGGTCGGGCGCCGCGACGAGGCACTGAGCCCCGTCGAGGAAGCAGTCACCCTCTACCGCCGACTGGCAGCGGCCAGCCCTGCCGCCTACCTACCAAACCTGGCCAAGTCGTTGAACAACCTCGGCACCCGGCTATCGGAGGTCGGACGCCACAGCGACGCGTTAGCAGCATTTGGCGTGGCGGCTGCGGAACTGCGCCAGGCAAGCGGTGCGCGGGTACTGGCCGCTCGTGCTCGGTTCCGACACGCTCACGAGGACCGGGCCGGCGCCATAGCGGATTTATTCGACGCGATCAAAATTGCGCTGGCTGAGAAGGACCCGCACTGCGCCGGCCCGGCACGACGCGAGATACGCGATACCGTTCGAGCGATCGTCCGTGACGGCGAGGCTCCTGACGACATCCCACCCTGGGCGCTGATGGATCTCGATGAGGGGATCATCGACATCCTCAACACGTGGACCCGGGCTGCGCGATGGCGCGAGCGTGAAGCGCTGATCCGCGACAACCACGCAGCCCTGGCCTCCACTACGCCGACACTGCACGCGATCAGCATCCTCTACCCCGAAAACTCCAGCGCCACCCAAATCAGTGAGCTCACCTCCGATATCGCCGAACACGGCCTCGACCCCGTACTCACCGAACACCGACACAACCAAGAACATTTCGAACTACTGAACGACTGGACCCGGACGGAGTCCTGGCGCGAGTCCCAAAACTTCTTGTCCGACCAGGCTATCCACGACACCGTACTGAACAACTCCCGGACCGATAAAATCCTGGCACACCTGGGTGGTCTCGACCGCCCCGGCAGTGGCGGCGACCCGGTCGCTGCCCAGCATCTCGGCATCGTGCAGCTTGCGCGCCGGTGGAAGCTATCCGACGTCTTCGACCTAGTCACCGACCCGATCGCCGCCCGCGACGCTGCGCTCGACGCCGTCCAAGACGGCAAACCCGAACTCCTGCAACCGATTCTGCTCGCCGCTCCCCGACTTGCCCAAATGCACTGCTACGGCCCTTTCCTGACCGCGGTCGCCCAGCTGGCACACGGCGACACCGGTAGCGCCGCGGCATCCCTCGCCGAGGCCACTGCCCAGAGCACTGAACAAGACCGAGCAACCATGCGGGCCACCCTGCGGCGGCTCATCGAACGCCGCCAGGAGTTCCGAGACGTGGTCGGCCAAACCATCTCGGCTGTGCCCAACTCCACCGCTGCCGGTGGATGAGCAATACATGCAGCCCATCGAGCGCTCGCCCGATCTGCCGGAGTACCAAAGGCTCCTTCGGCGCGCCTACGAGGACCTGATCCAGGCCAAGTCATGGTTCGCCGCAGAGAACCACTGGAGCCGCTTGTGCGAGAGTGCCCGCACCGCGCGCTACCACGGCGTGCGCTGGCATGACATCGAACGATGGCTTGGCAGCGCGATCGCAACCGAGCTACAGCGAAATCTAGCCGAGCCAAAACATCAGCCCGGCGAGCCCGCGCGTGAGCCGAAGATCGTCGCGCCAAAAGAGCCTGCTCTCCAAGAAACCGACCGCCCGCTCTTTGCAACGCAGAACATCTCCTTCCTTCAATCCAGCAACCAATCGTTCTCACAGCACACCACTCAAAGCAGTTCTGCCGCCACAACCTATCGAGGAGCGCTACGAGGCGGGATCCTGATCCTCGCTGGCAACCCCCATCCAGGCAAGAACCGGTTCGACGAGGAGATCGGCAGGATCCAACGCGTGACCACCGGGTACATCGCGACATATCCGGCGCTGGATGTGACCCTTGATGACATTCCGATCGAAATCGAACGGCACAAGCCCGAAGTGCTACACATCTGCGCACACGTCAACGACCTTGGCTTGTGCCTCCGCAGCAGCGGCGGACACGCACATGTCGACATCGACACTGTCGTCGACGCGATCGCCGACACCGATCATTCGCCACAGACCGTGGTCCTGAATTTCTGCGGCTCATATCAGGCAGCGAGCAGGATATCCGAGGGCTGCAAAGCGATTGGATGGCCAACAGAGCTCGACGAGCACACAGCAGGAGAATGGAGCGCTTCTTTCTACCTGCACCTCCGCCACGCCCGGCCGATCGAGCGCTGCTTGAGCGCGGCAAATCGCGCAGTTGCAGATCTCCACCACGGTGAAACTGCCTCCATCAGTCAAGTGTCTAGTACGCCCCAGGCGGGCGAGGCGGCCCGGCTGAAGGTCCGAAAGAACTACATAGCAAGGCACACTGGCATCGGGTAATGCCGCATGCCGCGCGGTAGAGAACGAGACGCATTACGCGGCTGTCGTATTGCCGGTGGGTTCGCTGCTATTGCCGTGGAGAGCAACCGCCGCGTCACCCCGCGCGGGAAGCACCGGCTCAGCTCACGATTGATCAGCGATGTGTCGTTGCAATGAGGCGTTGCAGGGCAGCCTGGGCGGGTGGACCCCAGGTGGGTTTGCCGCCTGGGCGGTTGTGGAGCCCAGCGTGGCCGATGAAGATTCCGGCGAAGGCGCGTAGTACCGCCCATCCGCGGGCGCGGTGCAGGGTCGCGGCGTCGGGGGTCGGCCGGTAGGCGGTATGGAAGTGGTCGGTGGCGTTGTCGGGCAACAAGATCCAGGCGGCCGCGAGGTCGAAGGCCGGATCGCCTGCGAAGAGGTCACCGAAGTCGATCACGCCACAGATCGTGCCGTGGGCGGTGAGGACGTTCGCTGGATGCAGGTCGCCGTGCAGCCAGAGAGGCGGGCCTGCCCAGCCGGGCGCGGTGGCGGCGTCTTCCCAGACTGCTTGGATGACGTCTGGATCGGGTATGAGTGCTAGTTCGGTGGCTGAGGCGAGTTGCTTGGCGAACGCTTCGGTGTGGTTGGTCAGTGGTCCTCCGCGGTCTCGGCCTGTGGGTGCGTTTTCGGGGGCGGGTTGGTGCAGTGCGGTCAGGAAGGCGGCCAGGGTGGTGGCGGCCTCGGTGGCGTGTGTGGCGGGGGCGTGGTCGGCGGGGGTGCCGGGTACCCAGGTGGTGACGAGCCATGGGCGGGGGAATCGTTGGGAGGGTTCGCCGAGGCGTTGGGGGACGGGGACCGGCAGGGTAGGTGTGGGGCGAGGGTGGGCAGCCAGGTGTGTTCTTTGCGTAGTAGGGCGTCGGCGGATTCTGTTGCCCAGGGCAGTCGGACGGCGAGGTCCTCGCCGAGTCGCCATAGTTGGTTGTCCCAGCCTCGTGCGCCGAGCCGCACGGGGTAATGGGCGAGGTCGGGGTGTTGGTCACACAGCAGGTCCCGCACCAACTCGGCGGTGATCTCGATTCCGGTGTGCGCCATCGGTTTCACGGTATCCCCGATGACAGCCGAGCCGTTTGGGTGACTGGAGGGCCCTCGAACGGCGGGGCAACCCGACAGCGGACAGGGGTCATGCTGCCCAGATCATCGGCCATGGTTCAGGATCTTCAATCACTTCGGTCCGCATGACGGTATGACGACCGATCAGACCTGACGTGCCAGCCCGAGCACGGGCAGGTCAAGGTCGCGCTCGTCCTCGTTCTTGTTCCATGCGGTGTAGGTCAAGGCGCCCGGGTCGGTGATTCGGAAAGCGTCACGGAGTCCAGTCACCACCATCGCCGACAACCGGCGGTATATGGCTGAATTGATCGGCCATGGCAGTTCGATCCACCAGTACGGTCGGTGATCGACATCGGGTGTCTGCCAGCTCGGCCAGTCGCTTGGCGAATTCCGCCCAATCGGTCATATCAGGCCCTGCCACGGACCTATCCTGCTCAATACTCGAGGAAGGCGCCATGGATCGACATTGCGCCACACGACGACTGCGAGGCCCCGCCGAGGATTCACCCGAATTACATCCTCGCCGTCCACATGGTCTCGGGCACATGACAACTCAACGATGCACATGCCGACGACCGGTTCATGTCGAGGGGCCCAGGATGTCGCGGATGAACGTCATCGCGGCGGCGGTAGCGGGTTCCTCGGTGTATGGGCGTGCGATTGCTTCGGCCTGGCGCTGTGCGTCCGAGTGCGCGCGCTGGATGGCTTCCAGTAGAGCTTTCCTGAGCTGGACTTCTCCGAGCCGTAGCGCTTGCGGAGTTATCCGCAGATCGGTGACCTTGCCGTGTGCGTCCACCGTCGCGCTCAGCTCGCCGTTACGGGAACTGGCGCGGACCGTGATCTGTGCGAGTGCTTGCTGCAACTGACGATTCTTGCGCCGCCAGTCCGCGGCGGCCCGACGTTGCTCTTCGTTCCATTGGTCCAAATATTCCACCAGGACTCCTAAGATGTTCGACACCTGGTCGGCCGCTACGCGCCTGCGAGCAGCCGATCAGTCGGCCGTCCAAATTGCCAGTTCACCATTCGGCATGCATACGACCCGGTAACCGTTCGGACCAACGAGTGTCCATGCCTCGTATTCCTCATCTGGCGGGACCACGAGCCGGTTCCCGGAGTCCAAGTCGATGGTCAGGGTTCCCGAAGAGTTCACGACAGCGGAAGTGATCGCGCCGCGAAGGACAGGTTCGAGATCGCTTTGCGAACCGCCCCCGTCCGCGAGCACAACAGCCCATCGGTCGCCTCGATTGGATTCGATCTCCATATCTCCCTCGATCTGAAGTTCGAATCCGTCGGCGGTCGTGACCTCGACCATGTATTCGCTGGCTGCGACCGAGACGCGCTGCCCGGTAATCGGCAATTCCATTACCATCCTTGTGGCTTGGGGAAAGTTCCATCTGGGTTTATTGAGATATGTGTTGTGCTCTTGGGGCCCGGCTTGCCTGCGAGATCGACTGGCTGGCCATGTGAATTGTAAAACCTGACATACCCATTCGGATACTGCGAGTTCGGCTGCATGACCCGAATCGTGTCGGAATTCCCGGACGATCCTGGCTTCTGCCAGACCACTCCCTTCCCATTGTCCGCAGTACGAGGCACCCAGTCATTTGGAACTTCAGGCGGGCGAGAATAACTGCTACTACTTCCACCCCCACCCGCATTCGCACTGGTATTGAACTGGGAAGGATTGGCTTCGAGGAGCGGTTGTAACTCCGTGGCTACCCCGATAGCTGCCGCACCCGCGGCGACCGTCACCCCAGTCGCAACGGCTGCAGTTGTGTCGAATGCGATGAGCACTGTGACGACGGCGGCGCCAGCGGCGCTGCCTGTAGCGGTTGTTGTCGCTACCGCCCCTGTTCCCGCAGTGAAGAAGCCGACCACGACGCCCGCGAGAAGACCGACCCCGATCGCTCCTGCGAGTATGGCGAGTATTTTCTGATGCGCGTCCTCGATCTGCTGCGCCCAGTCTTCACATGCGCCGCCGAGCTTCTCGTATTGTGTTGCGACTTCACCGACGCCCATCCATACCGCGTCCATCTGGTCGATAGCCTGCGGTAGTTCGTCGGACGCATTCTCCTCGAGATTCGTCCACGCCTGGCTCGTTCCGGCGCTGGCGTCACGTAGCCCTCTGGCGGCGGTTCGCCACGCGGTGCCGAGCCTCCTCAGTTTGTCGGGATCTCCATTCGGCCACGTATGGCCTTGGAGCCAGCTGCTGATCATGCTCCAGCCGAATGGAGGATCGGAGTCACCACCGAATGCGCCCTTGAATATCGGTGCGGTCACGCCCGCGAGAACCGCGGGGGCGGGGTCGGACGTTTCGGGAGGGTTTTTGTTGAGTTTCTCTGTGTTTGCGTGGTTGACGGCAGTAAAGGCGAGGAGGTCGTGTAACTTGCCGAACGCGCTGACAATATCTGTTCCGGCGGCGACAGCTTTGAATGCGGCTGGGTCATAGCTGTTTGTCCACGTTCGCCCTGCGCTGTCGCTGCCAGCGCACCCCCAGTCCTTGTCGAGTGCCGCCGCGAGTGTCTTGATGACATTGTCGGCACTGTGGTACGCAGCTTTGTACAGTGTCGCGGCACTGTACAAGATGCGCGAGTCCACGGAGATAGGTGCCATCAGGGCCACATTCGCTTGTTGTGCTCGACATTGGCAAGATATCGATCCCGCGCGGCTCCGGCAGCGGTTTCGAGCTCGGTGAGTGCCGATTTCATGTCCTGCATCTCGCGCTGCCAGGTGTCATGCTTGGTCCGGTGCGCTTCGGCCGCACTGCCTTCCCATTCGATATGCAGCGCGGCAACGTCACGCTCAACGTCGGCGATACGTTGCTCGATCTGCTGCCCGATCGAACGAGCCTTGGCGACGAGCGCCAGAATCTGGTCAGTGTTCGCTACATAGGCCGACATCAAGAATCGCCCAGATCGAACTGCACATAGGTGACGTCGCTCGCATTGTCGCTGTCGGTCTTCGTATACCTCTCCGCGGCCTGACGTACCAACATCGCGTCCTCACGCAGTGCGACAGCGACTGTTCGGGCAGATTCGACCCACTCCGTCCACAGCGCGGCATGAGTATCGGCTGCCTCACCGACCCAGTCAGCGGACATGAGCGCATCGGCTTCCTTGCGCAAAGTCTCGATATCGTCCCAGAACTCGTCGGCTCTGGACGACATGCGGTCGGCCGTGGCGTGCATCTGACCGGGATTGCTGTGCACCATGCGAAGCTACCACCGTCACACTCGCCGGAGCAGCGAGTGTGGATGACATGCCCGGACTGGGCGGCGGGGCTTGCCTACCACCAGGATTCAGAGCCATCGAGATTCGCGGTCAGACTGCAAAGCGCGAGGCGCGCCGCCGGGTAGGCATCGGTGAAATCAGACAGCGCGACCCTCGCAGGTTCTTTCGGATCGCTCGCTTTATAGCGCTTCTCGGACCGACATGCTGCGTGGTGGCGGCTGTTGTCGCTCAGGCATCGGCAACCCTCAGTTCCACGGCTGGTGGCTGAGGCGCGGGGTAGGACCCCGCGAGCAGCTACCAGCTGCGTCACCCCTTTTCAAGCGGCGTCGAGGGCGGCGGTGCGCAGGGCGCTCTTGTCCTGGTCGGTCAGGGCGATGGTGATGGACATGTCGTGTACTCCTCGAAATCGATTGTGGCACCGCCCGTGTCGGTGCCGGTCGTTTGTTCGATGTACACACTGTCGCCGGGCTGACGGACACCAACCTGACAACTCCACTGACACCGCGACCGGCCTTCAACACGCCGGTTACCCCGCTGACGTGGTTGTACAGGTCATCTGTGACAGCACTTACCGGGTAATCTCGGCGGCTCCCTCAATTTGAAGATGTTGGTGCAGGCGAATTTTGACATCATCATGTTTCGGTGACGGTAGGTTGCGGCGCAACGTTCTGTGTGCTTGTTGCAAGGACGGAACCTGTTCGAGATCCGTCGCGGTGACAGCGTGGTCGGCACGGGCGGGTGGCACCGCATGGGACGGCCAGCGAACCAATCAGCGCGCTTACGGGCGTCAAACCAGGTGGGAACTGCCGGTGACCTCGTCGCCCTCGATGTGCACCGGTGCCATCAGACCGGTTTCGATGAGCCGCCGTGCCGCGATATTGCCCGACGTCGTCACTGCGGTGATCCGGCGCGCACCGGTCCCGGCGGCCAGCGCGCGCACCTGGGCGGCGACGATGCCGCCGACACCTCGGTGGCGATACGAGCGGCCAATCCAGATTCCCGCTTCGACATCCGCACCATGCGGTTGCAGCCGGGTGGCGCCGACCGCCAGGCCGTCGACCTTGATGACGAAGGTTCGTTCGGTCGGCGCGCTCGGATGCAGCGCGCGCCCGCGATGGAATTCGACGAACGCCCAGCGGCGGCGCGAAGTCCATCCCGGCGGCCCGTCGACAGCCGCCATCACTTCGAGCGGATCGGCATCGGCGACGGCCGCTTCGAGCAGCAGCCCGAGATTGTCCTCGCTGAGCTCTTCGAGCGTGACTGACGACCGGAATTCGTTCACAGGGTCGAAGCGTCCCCGCGGGCAGGCCGACGGTCAACCGGATTCTTCTCGGTCTCACGTTCCGTGCTCCCGCATCGTCAATTCGGGTAACCGAGCGTGCACTGCTCCCCACAGCGACCGAATCACCAAGCTGGACAGGTGCATACAGGTCCGCGACTCTCACGGCCCCACTACAGACTGGGCGACCAGCCAGTCGACTGTCACCCCGATTGCCTGATCTTCCCGCTCCCGAGAGTCGAACCCATGATCTGAACCAACAACCGTATGCAGCGTGGTGTCCGGTCGCGATCGCGCAGTGTCGGCGGCGATGTCGTAGGAGACGGCTGTATCACGGTCACCATGCACGATCAGCATCGGCGGCCCTGCGGCTGAAAAGGCATCCAACAGCTCGTAGTGCTCGAACTCTGTGAATATGACATGGCCGAGCCGGAACTCGCCGTCGACGAGGAGGAACCCGTTGTCTTCCAATTGTTTCCGCTGATCAATACCGAAGTTCTCTTCTCCCCACTCCAGTTCCGGCGCAACGAACGTGTGGCGTAGGTCCAAGACTGGATTCCACAGCACGAGCCGTTTGAGGTCATCGAGCCAGTGCAGCGACAGGAGGGTGGAAACAGCGCCGAAGCTGGCCGCCACGATCGACAACCGTTGCCCGCCGAATCGCTCACGAACAGCGACCACCGCGGCTTCCAGATCCAGGCACTCACCTGCGATTGTGACTCCCTCCTGAGTGCCTGCGCTCGCCCCATGCCCGCGGAAGCTGAACCGCACAACGTTCAACCCCTGGGCCGCCAAACGCTGGGCCAACCTGACGAACATCCCTCCACCCTCGTCCTTGTCCACCGTGATGCCATGTACCAGCAGCACCACTCCGAGAGCCGGATCGCTCGCGGCCTGGTGAACAACGGCATCCAGCCGGATGCCGTCCACGGAGATCAAATCGAAGCGTTCCACCGATCAGGCTCCCGTTCACTCAGTCCTCTGCGTCGACCACCGATTGTCCATCTGCTCTTGCGATTTGGGTCGCAGGCTGCAGCTCCGCGGCTGCCTGCGATTGGAGGCCGGGAACGTGTCGACCAGCGACGACGACACGCAAGCTCCACCAGCAAAGAAGACACGCCGCCGCATGCGTAACAAGGGGCCCCGCATCAACGGTGTGCACAACGTGAAGCTCGTACGTGGCGGAAACGCTCCAATCACCGCTTCGACTGTGACCGTGATACTCGAATGGGGGTCCCAGTGCGAGGTTGATCCACAAGCGCTACTGCTGACCGAAGCCGGAAA
>NZ_JBKORD010000017.1:0-209693 GCF_046764875.1 Nocardia arseniciresistens | reverse complement strand
TGAAGGAGTCCTCGAGAACGTCGATACCGCTCTCGCCGTTCAGAAGGCCCTTCCACGTCGCATCGACGTCACCGGCGATCGACGTAGACGCCGCCAGGCTCGTGACGACGACGTTGGGGAATCGCCCATCGGCGGCAAAGGAATTGCTCGAGGGTCTGCTCCTACGCAGCATCGAGTCTCCACCGGCACGGTGGCAAACCGTCGCAGCACACCTACGTCGATGGGGTGGCGATGCGAGCCGCGCTGACTGCTCCCGCCGATATCGCCTGAGCCAGTAGGAGTTCGGAGCCGTTCAGGGCGGTGTAGGTCGGGCTGACCAGTGCGGATCCCTGCCCAGAAGGGCCGCGATGTTGTCGATGGCGGGTAGCGTCCGGTGCTCTGCCAGTGGGGGACGGTAAACGCCGTTCCGGGCGTTGAGTGGGCTGCCCGGCGCGGTGATCGCCCGGGCAATCGGCAGTGCCACGGTGGTGAGACGGTGTGGGACCGAACAGGTTCGGCCGAGTGCGCGCGAGAGGTCCCAGCGATGGACGAGCATATCGACGAAGTGAACAGACAGAACTCGCTCGATCGCCATCGGGCCGGCTTGCGGCAGGTTCACGACGTCGCCGGTCTGCTCCATGGACACCACCCACCTCGCGGCGGTGCGGGCGAAACCATCGCGGGGATCGTCGGTGCTGTCGTCGAGTGGCGCGAACAGCGACGTGACAACGGCTTCGTGGCGCTCGTTCATGTGATGTATCAGGTCCGCCACCGCCCAGCCGGTACACGGCGTCGGCCTGTCGAGGTCGGCGTCGCGCAAGACGGCCACATCGTGTCCGATGAGAGCTAGGGCCGTCGCGTCCAGTCTGAGCAGTTCCGTCATGACTCCACCTTGTGAATTATAGCTTCCGATCGTTCGCTATAGCACTATAGCGAACGATCGGAAGCTATTGTGGACTCATGTCTCCTCGCAGCTCCCTCGCCGAAGCGGCCCGCACCCGGGAACGGATCGTGCTGATCGCGGTCGAGGAAGCATCGCGTGTCGGTTTGGAAGGTCTGACGATCGGCTCACTCGCCGACCTGCTCGGAATGAGCAAGGCCGGTGTCATCGGCCCGTTCGGATCCCGTCAAGCTTTACAGAGCGCCGCCCTCGAGCAGGCCGGTCGAATCTTCCGAGCAGCCGTGATCGCCCCACTCGCCGGGTTGCCGCCGGGATCAGCTCGGCTGGCCGGGCTGATCGACGCCTGGATCGACTACCTGGCCGAATGTCCTTTCCCGGGAGGGTGTTTCGTGACCGCCGTGTCGACCGAACTCGACGGTCGACCGGGGCCGTTGCGGGATCGGTTGCGAGTGGTGATCACCGACTGGCGGACATTCCTCACAGCCACAATCGCGGCCGCACAAGCGGAGACAACAGCATCGCACCGCCCTGCGACCGAGGTTGCCACCGTTCTCCTCGGCATCTCGATGGCGGTCAACCAGGAGGTGCAGCTCCTCGATGATCACACTGCGGCCCAACGCGGCCGTGCGGCGATGCGCGCCGCAGCCGGGCTACCTCCGACGACATGATTTCGGCGACAGTTTTCGGAGCGGGATATGGTCGCGAAGGCGGCCGCCTCATGGCACCGCGAGCCGCTAGCCGACGAGTGTCCGAGTGCCGAGCACAGTGAGCAGGGCGAGGCGTTCGGCGTCTTCGGTGCCGGGTTCGGCCGTGTAGATCATGATGCGAAGGTCGCTGCCTGCCACGGTGAGTACGTCGCAGTCCAGCGCCAGGGTGCCTACTCGCGGATGGTCGATCGTTTTGCGGGCGGCTTCGCGGCGGCTGACAGCGCCGGATTCCCATAGTGCGGCGAACCGGGGGCTATTGGCGCGCAGGTCTGTGATCAGGTTTCGTAGCCGCTGGTCGGCTGGATACTGGGCGGCTGCGGCGCGGAGGTCGGAGACGAGTGAGGTTTCGTATTGGCGCATGGCTTCCGGCGTGCGACCGGCATGGATGCCATGGCCGAGGAAATGTCGCCACACACCGTTGCGTTCGTTGTCGTGTGGTCCGGGCGGATCGCCCATCAACGCCACATACGGGGGGTTGGCCTGCAACAACGTCCAGGATGCGTCGTAGACCGCGACCGGTGTTCCGGTCAGCCTGTCCAGTACTCGCTGGACGCTCGATGTGATGTAGGTGGGCACCGTTTCCGGGTCCGGCAGTGCCAGCCCGGCCAGCAGGAAAAGGTGTGTGCGCTCGGCCGCGGACAACCGCAGCGCCCTGGCCAGTGCCTCGACGATCTGAGTCGACGGGTTGGACGCGCGACCCTGCTCGAGGCGGGTGATGTAGTCGACGGAGATACCGGCCAACAGCGCGAGTTCCTCTCGGCGCAACCCGGGAGCGCGCCGTTGCCCGCTGGCAGCCAGCCCGGCTGTCTCGGGCGAGACCTGGTCGCGCCAGCGGCGCACCGCCTTCCCGAATTCCGCTGTTGCCATGTCTCTCAGTGTGCCCGGCCGATCGCCGAACTGCCTGGTATCAGTAGTCCCAGGAAGACCGGACGACTGGTTGAGTGCCGTGGTCGGCGCGAACCTGGAGCCATGACAACGACACTGATCACCGGCGCGAACAAAGGCTTGGGCTTCGAGACTGCCCGGCGACTCGTCGCGGCAGGGCACACCGTCTACCTCGGCAGCAGGGACGCCGAGCGTGGGCGGCGGGCCGCCGAACAGTTGGGTGCGCGGATGGTGGTCATCGATGTCACCGATGACGCGTCTGTCGCGGCGGCGGCGAAAATCATCGAGGCCGATGGCGGGTTGGATGTGCTGGTGAACAACGCAGGCGTCGCCGGAATCGAAGCGCGGATAGGGGAGTTGGGGGTGTTCGGCGCCGCGGAGGTGACCGCCGACATGATGTGGCCGCTGTTCGAGACGAATGTCTTCGGATTGGTGCGTGTCACGCACGCCTTTCTACCGCTGTTGCAGCGGTCCACGGCACCGGTCGTGGTCAATGTCAGTAGCGGGCTGGCCTCGCTGACGCGGGTCGCGGCGCCGGGCACGCCCGCGTACGCCTACCCGGGAGTCGCGTACCCGGCGTCGAAGGCCGCGGTCAACATGATCACTGTGCAGTACGCCAAGGCGTTCCCGAACATGCGGATCAACGCGGTGGAACCCGGCTACACGGCGACAGACCTGAATGGACACAAGGGAACTCAGACCGTCGAGGAGGGCGCTGAGGTTATCGTTCGGATGGCGGAGGCGGACTCCGATGGCCCCACCGGAGGCTACTTCGACGCTGCGGGGACCTTGCCCTGGTAACCGCAGGGGACCGGTGGCACACGGCCACACGATGAGCTGTGTGGCCGTGTGCCGGATCGGCTCAGCAGGTGGTGTCCGTGCCTGTCATCTCCCAGCAGGCGCGGACTTGACGAACTTCAGCCCGATCACACTGGCGACGATGCCGCCGAGGAACAGAACCTTCCGTGCGGAAACCGATTCCGCGCCGGTGAGCATCGCGTAGGTGACGGTGAGTGCGCCGCCGACGCCGATCCAGACCGCGTAGGCGACGCGTGGTGTAAGAGACATCACGCGAGCTGATCGCGATTCTGCTCATTGTCGACCACGGATATCAGTGGCGCTCATTTCACGAAACCGCCGTTGCGAGCGCTCAATAGCTGGCAACCGACGCTCAATGAGATTGGGCCGTACGCGTTTTCGTCCCGGACGGTACGTCGATCTGATCCATGACCGCTCGGACATCGAGGTTCGCGACATTGCCGGAGGCATCGAATTCGACCTCGCCGCCGATTCCGTGGCCGCTGAATTCGAGCAAGTGGTAGTCGTCGATGAAGTCGGTGAGCAGGCCTCGTCTGGTCAGATAGCTGTGCACGGCGCGTCGATGATCGGTCAGTGGTAGCGCGTTGACGCCGTGGGCGAGCACGCGCGCAATGCCGCCCGCGGTGGGCAGCGGTAGCAGGAACGCCGGATGTTCGACGAGGAACGCAACGCACGTGCCGTCGGTGACACCGCAGTAGGAACTCCAACGCCCACAGACGATCTTCGCGGCGTCCGCCAGCAACGTGGCCACCTGATGGGGCTCCGGTGCCGCGCCCGCCACCGCGATAGGTAGTTCCGCCGCACACAATTCGGCGACGCCGTACCGAACTCCGAACTCGCGCACCGTCTCTGCGGCCTCGATCAGCGCCGGCGGGTAGCCCCAGGGATTTGCCCATCCCCATAACCACGACTCGGCGTCCGCCGTACCGAGCAGGTAGACGTCGGTGCACTCGAATGACTGTTGTTCGCCGATGAATTCGATTCGGCGCCCATCCAGATCGGCCTGCCACACGTGTGCGCCCAGCACGTCTTCGAGGTGCAGTCGGTGCTCGAGTGACAGCAGCCCCGCGTCATCGAGAAGCCTCGTCAGTAGCACAGATTCGGACATCCGCATCAGCGTAGTCAACGCGACTTCCCGGTTCCGCTCGACCGGTCCGACCGACACCCATCCAGCGTCGGGATCGGGGACACGCCCGAGCGCGATCGCGGTCTCGGCTGGGAAGGGACGTCCGAACGTCACCGACCTGGAGGCGGCACGCGCGTTCGTGGAGCGAAGTGGTTGTCTTTCAGTTCATTGATGGCGTTAACTCTGTGAACAGTACTGTCGGACAGGGTCGGGGTCGCCGTGTTGGTTGGTCGTGAGGTCGAGCGTGACCTGGTTGAGGGGTTCATCCTCGGACAGGTCGGTGACCAGCCGGTGCTGGTCGTCCGCGGTGAGCCGGGCGTGGGTAAGACTGCCGTGCTGGATATGGCTGCCGATATCGCGGCGTCCCACGGCCTTCGGGTGTTGCGAGCCGTGGCGCACGAGTACGAAGCCGATCTGAAGTTCGGTGCGCTCAATCAGCTGCTGGATCCGCTGTCGAGCGGAATCGACGAGCTCGGTGCGGCGCATCGGCAGGCTTTGAGCGTGATCATGGGGTTGGAATCAGGAGCGATGCCCTCGCAGCTGATCGCGGGCGCGGCCACGTTGGCACTGTTACGGGCGGCAGCAGGACAGGGCGCTGCGCTGCTGATGATCGTCGACGATGTGCAGTGGCTGGACTTGTCCAGCACAATGGCGCTGAGTTACGCGGCCCGGCGCTGGACAGGTATCGACATGCGCATGCTCGTCGCGGTGCGCGCGGAATCCGATGATGGCTTCACCCGTAGTGGCTTTCGTGTCCATGACCTGACGCCGCTGGACGACAGCAACTCCGACGCGCTGCTGCTCGCCGCGTATCCGGCACTGACCGCGAGGGTCCGTCGACGCTTGCGCCTCGACGCGCGCGGCAATCCGCTGGCGCTGCTCGAATTGCCGGCCGCCTTCGAGGACAGCAGTTCCCCGGCCAATATGCCTGCGCTCTTGCCGCTGACCGACCGGTTGCAGAGATTGTTCGCCGATCGGCTCACGGGGTTGCCGGAGGGAACGCGCCGGATGCTGTTGTTCGTCATACTCGCCGGTGCCGAAAACAGCATGACCTTGGAGGACTGCGCACTCACACCCGAGGGGCTTGCCGATCTCCCGCCTGCAGAACGCGCGGGCGTTGTCCGTGCGAACCCGCGTACCGGCAGATTGGAGTTCCGGCATCCGCTGATCCGCTCAGCGGTCATCGAACAGTCGACGAGTGCGGAACGCCGTCAGGTCCATCGCATCCTCGCCGAGGCCTTCGCCAGGGAACCAGAACGAAGGGCCTGGCATCTCGGGCAAGCGGCGTTCGGTCCCGACGATGAGATCGCCGCGTCGCTCGAAGTCTTGTCGCAGAAGATGATTCATCATGGCGACAGCAGGCGCGCAACGGCCGCGATGCTGCGAGCTGCCGAGCTGAGCACCTCGGACGCCGATCGCGCCCGGCGCACAGCGCGCGCTGCCTACCTGGGGACACTGATCACCGGCGACCTCGCCGACACCTCCCGCCTGTTGCTCGACGCGAACCGCACGGAGCTGCGCGAAACACCGTCATTGGAAGCGGCGGTCGCCGCGGCCTCCCAGATCCTCAACGATGAAGGTGACGCCACCACCGCGAACAGATTGCTACTCGCGACTATCCGAGTTCACGATCGTGATATCGGTGCCGGCGAAGACACCATGATCGAGGCCTTGCACACGCTGCTGTACGTCGGCTTCTACAGCGGACGGCCGGAACTCTGGGACGACATCAGCGATGTTCTCGAGCGCGCCGAGTCGCGGCCGACGGACACACTGTGGTTGCTCCACAACACCTTCGTCAACCCTGTCGAAGCCACCCAGGGCGCGCTGCGGCAGCTCACCGACGCACTCGACGGACTGCGCTTCTCCGCCGATCCACTGCGGATCGTCCGCGTCGCGACGGCGGCAGCCTATGTCGATCGCGTCGGCCTCGCCCGCGAATCGTTGTGGCGAGTGATCGCCGACGGTCGCCGCGGTGGCGCGGTCGCCAAGGCTATCGAAGCTCTGTTCTTGATCGCACAGGCCGATTTCTTCGAATCCGATTGGGATCAACTGATCGAGCTCACCAACGAGGGGCTGCAGTTGTGCACCGAGTTCGGGTACACATTGCTGGCCGGTCCCGGCCGATTCCTGCGCGCACTCGTCGATGCGGTCCGTGGCGATATCGACGCCGCCGACCTGGCCGCCGAGGAACTGCTGCTGTGGGCCGCACCGCGACGCCTCGTGACCTATGCCGGGTATTCGTCCCACATTCGATGTCTTTCCGCGCTCGGGCGTTCGAGTTTCGATGAGGCGTATCGGCGCGCCGCGGCGGTCAACTCACCGGGAGGTTTTCCGCGTTACACACCGCATGCGCTATGGCTGGTACTCGACCTCACGGAAGCCGCGGCCCGCAGCGGCCGGATGGTCGAGGCGCGAGCGCACGCCGAGGCCGCTGTCGAGGCCGGTGTGTCCGGCCTTTCCCCCCGGCTCCTGATGCTGACCAAGGCCGCACTCGCCCTTGTCGATCCCCACGATTGGCACAGCCTGTTCGAGGACGCGCTGTCCACTCCCGACAGTGACCGGTGGGCATTCGATCGTGCCCGAATAGAACTGCTGTACGGGGAACGCTTGCGCCGAGAGCGCGAATCAGCGGCGGCCCGAGCTCATTTGACCACTGCCGCGCAGGTATTCGAACAACTACGAGCGGTTCCCTTGTTGGAACGGACTCGATCGGAACTGCGAGTAACCGGTGATCCCGCCCCCGCCGAGATCCGGGGTTCGACGTTGACACCACAGGAGCAGACGGTCGCCGAACTGGCGGCGTCGGGACTGACCAACAAAGAGATCGCCGAGCGACTGTTCCTGTCGGCAAGAACGGTATCGACACACCTGCACCGCGTCTTCCCGAAACTGGGCATCACCACACGCAGCGCACTGCGCGACGCGATGAGCAGACAACCCGGCTGATATACGTCAATTGACGGATTCACCGTCCCTGCCGTGAACCTAGATTCGGTCGTGCCGAAGAACAATTCAGCGCAGAGGAGCTTGGAATGAGTGCGACGAACAAGACGGTCGTCCTGGTCCACGGAGGTTTCGTGGACGGGTCCGGATGGCACGCGGTCTATGACGAGCTCACCAAGGACGGAATCAGCGTGCGCGTCGTGCAGAACCCGACCAAGTCACTAGCCGACGATGCCGCAACCACACGACAGATCCTCGACGACATCGATGGCGAGGTCGTTCTCGTCGGGCATTCCTACGGCGGAGCGGTCATTACCGAGGCAGGCACCCACGACAAGGTCGCCGCCCTCGTCTACATCACCGCCTTTGCACCCGATAAAGGTGAGTCGGTGAACACGCTCATCGCCAGCTTCCCGCAAGAAGGGCCTCAGCCCCCGATTCTGGCGCCGCAGCAGGGGTATCTGTTCCTCGACAGGACGAAGTTCCAAGACTCATTTGCCGGTGACCTCTCCCCGCAGGAAGCGGCGTTCATGGCCGATTCCCAAGTGCCGTGGGGCTTGGAGGCACTCGGCGGGGCCGTGAGTGAGGCTGCCTGGCGGCTGAAGCCCAGTTGGTACCTGCGAGTCACCGAGGACAAGATGATCCCGCCGGCGGCCCAAGCCTCGATGGCCGAACGGATCGGTGCGACCGTCATCGAGACCCCGGGAAGCCACGCCATCTATGTCTCCCGTCCAGAAGTGGTCGCAAATCTCATCCGGACCGCAATGCGGGCCTAGCTCTCGACGGCGGCTCCGTTGGGCTCGGCCAGGTGACAGGCATCCGCCAAATGCGCTGACGTGCGCTGTGCCCAGCGGGCTGCCGGGGCGTTGGTGGGGCGGGCGGTGCGCCCGACCCGACTCGAGGTCGAATTCCATAGCCATGCTCTTGCCGACCCATCGGCAGTCATCTCGAAGCTCGTGCCGCACGCGTCACGGGGGCCGTGCGGCCGTGGCGAAGCTCAGGGGTGTGTCCGGCCAAACTGCCAGGTTGCTGTGAATGCGGGGGCGATTCTGGCAATCGTGCAGGTCAGGGAGAGTCGTGGGCGGCGTGGGCGGTGGGATCCACCTATTCTGTAGCGGTGCCCGACAGTGACACGTCACCGGTCGCGACCGTCCTTGTGGTCGACGATGAGCCGAATATTCTCGACCTGCTCTCCGCCGCGCTGCGGATGAGCGGGTTCGAGGTGCACGCCGCCAGAAGTGGGCTCGTGGCGCTGTCGTTGGCCGCGGCGCACCCGCCCGACATCGTAGTGCTGGATGTGATGTTGCCCGATCTCGACGGGTACGCGGTGGCACGGCGGCTGCGGGAGTCCGGGAATCAGGTGCCCGTGTTGTTCCTGACTTCGCGAGATGCCGTGGAGGACCGCATCGCGGGGCTGGTCGCGGGCGGTGACGACTATGTGAGCAAACCGTTCAGCCTCGAGGAGATCGTGCTGCGGTTGCGGGCGATCCTGCGTCGCACCAAGGGCGACGAGGCGGGCGATGACTCCGTACTCGGGTACGCGGATCTGGAACTGGATGTCGACGCGCACACCGCGACAAGGGCGGGCGAGGAGATCTGGCTGTCGGCCACCGAATTCAGCCTGCTGCGCTACCTCTTGCTGAACGCCGAGAAGGTGGTGAGCAAGCAGCAGATCGTCGATCGGGTGTGGAGTGCGGAGGCGGGGCGTGACGGGCGAGTCGTCGAGACCTTCATCAGCCAGCTGCGGCGCAAGATCGACGCGCGAAATCCGCCGCTGATCCACACTATTCGCGGTGTCGGCTACACGCTGCGGCGCGGTGGCACCCGCTCGTGAGGCGGCGGCGGCTGAAGCTGCGGACGCGGCTGCTGCTGACGCTGCTGGCGATCGCGGCGGTCGGTATGGCCACCTTCGGCGTGCTGAGCGTGACGCTGCTCGACCGGTCGCAGCTGGAGCGGGTGGACGCACAGCTGAATCTCGTCGCCAACGACCTGCAATCGCCGAATCGGCCGCCGCCGCCGCCCCCCGCACCCGAATACGAACAGCTGCCGTCGGACTTTCGGCTGTTGTTCTTCGATGCCGGAGGTCAACCGGTCGGCAGGATGGGCGCACCGGTCGGCGCGAGCACCGTGCCGGAGTTGCCGCCGATGGATATCGCATCGGTGCGTGAACGTGGTGCCGGTGCCCGTACCGTCGCGGACCGGAAAACCGACACTCGATGGCGGGTAGGCACATTCGTGCAGCCGCCGACCCCGTCGCAGTCCGACGGCGGCACCGCGGCGGTCGCCATGTCGCTGGCGAACACCGAGGCGACCACGAGCAAGCTCCGCACAATCGAGCTCGCGGCCGGTGCCATGCTGCTGGTGGTGATCTCGATAGTCGCGGCGATACTTGTGCGGCTCGGGCTGATGCCCCTGACCAGGATCGAGCACACCGCGGAGGCGATCGCCGCGGGCGACCTCGATCGCCGGGTGGCGCAAACCGATTCGCACACCGAAGTGGGCAGGCTCGGCGCCGCGTTCAATGTGATGGTCACCCGGCTGTCTTCGGCGATGCGCCAACTAGAGGATTCCGAGCAGCGGATGCGGGCCTTCGTCGCCGACGCGTCGCACGAACTGCGCACCCCTCTGACCTCTGTGCGCGGGTACGCCGAGCTGTATCGACGCGGCGGAGCGCATAGTGACGCCGAGGTGCGGGGCATGATGGGCCGCATCGAGGGCGCGGCGATCCGGATGGGGTTGCTCGTCGATGATCTACTGCTGCTCGCCCGATTCGACGAGGAACGCCCGCTCGAGCTGGCCGAGGTGGATTTGGTGGCACTCGCGCGAGAGGTGGTGGGCGATGCCGTGGCCCGTGCTCCCGGGCGGGACATCGGGCTGGACGGCTCGCACGACCAGGTCCGGATCGCCGGTGACGCGACAAGACTGCGCCAAGTCGTCACGAATCTGGTCAACAACGCCTTGGTGCACACGCCGCCCGATACGTCGATCACCGTTGGTGTCGGGGTCCGGTCCACGCGGGAACTCGACGATCCCGTGGCAGCCGAGGCAGGCGGATCGCCAAGAGATACCGCGACATTCGCGGTACTGGACGTCCACGACGACGGTCCCGGTATCGCGGCCGACAATGCGCCGCGAGTATTCGACCGCTTCTATCGTGGCGCTGAATCACGTTCCCGCACAGGGGGTTCCGGACTCGGACTGGCCATTGTCGCCGCGATCGTCGCCGCGCACGGCGGTCGGATCCAAGTACTGGCCACCCCTGGCGCGGGCACCACCTTCCGGATCCTCTTCGCGCTCGATTGAACTCTGCGAGTTCGCCACCTCGGCCGGCGGCAAAGCGCCGGTGGCCATGGACCGACCGCGATGTCGACTCGATCGATCACTGCCGCGATGTGATCACTCGCATCAGCGATGCGTCGGAGTCTGCTCCACGCCGCGAAGTACCCGCGTGATCAGGCGGATCGGCTCCGAACAAGAGTCGTAACGTGCGCGCGGATCCTTCGCCATCGCCTTGTCCAGTATCGAGTCGACAGCGTGCGGGATCCAGGGCCGTCGCCACGAGACGTCCGGCGGAGTGGCCCACAGATGCGCATCGGCGATCGCGAACTGAGTCGGCAATGGAAACGGTGGACGTCCGGTGAGGAACTCGACTGTGGCGCACGCCAAGGAATACTGGTCGGTCGCCGGGGAGATCTGCGCGCCGCGCAGCACTTCGGGTGCCGCGTACGGAAGCGATACGGGCACAAGGCCATCGGCCCCGGCGAGTGGTGCATGGTCGGTGAGCCGGTGCGCGATCCCGAAGTCGGTGAGCACCGTCTGTACGCCATGCAGGCCGATCAGCATGTTGTGCGGCTTGACGTCGAGGTGCACCACGTCGTGCTGATGGATGTAATCCAGGCCGGCGGCGATCCCGGCAAGCGCTGGTAGGACCCGTGCCAGATCGACCTCCTCGTGGCGGCGCGGCATCAGTCCGGAGCCCGGCTCACGCTCGCCGTATGCGTAGGTCATCCACTGCCGCCCTAGAAACTCTCCCTGGGCAAGCATCTCGATGATATTGGGGTGATGCAGGGTGCTCGCGATATCGAACTCACTGTGGAACTGCCGTCTCGCGGTGGCCGCATCGCCGACCGGGTGCTCGAGAATCTTCAGGACAGCCTGACTCGAGCGCCCAGGATCATCGACGAGATACACATCGCTGCTCCCGCCGGTCCCGAGCGGTGCGCGAACGATATAGCCCGCGAACTGGGCACCCGGTTGAAGCAACACCGGCTCAGCCTAGAACGGGCGGTCTGTGACTGCCGCGGTCGGGAACAGACCCGCACCGGTCAGCGCCACCACCTTGGTGGCGATTTGCTCACCCCTCGGGGGACAGAGCCCAGCACTCGGGGTCCTGATACCGGCGACCGATACGGCGGACAGTTGGACATGTCACCGCCAGCGAACCGGAGCCCACGATGTCGATCTCGAGCACAATCGCCACCTCGGCAGAGCGTCGTGCCACGATCTCGACCGGTGACGGTGTTGCACTCGCGGTTCGGGAATACGGCCCGCGAAACGCGGAGCTCACGGTCGTCCTCTTGCACGGACATTGCCTGCGCGCCGAGTCCTGGACCTACGTCCGCGACGCAGTGCTGCGGCAATACGCGGGCGCCAAGGTCGTCTGCTACGACCATCGCGGCCACGGCGACTCCGCCGCGGCGTCCCGACAGACCTACAACCTCGAGCAGCTCGGCCGCGACCTCGGCGACGTTCTCGACGCTGTCGCCCCCACCGGGCCGGTCGTCCTGGTCGGCCACTCGATGGGCGGCATGACCGTGCTGACCTACGCCGGTCAGAACCCGCACGAGATCGGCACGCGCATCGTCGGTGTCGCACTGATCGCGACCGCGGCGAGCGGGCTCGCCGACGCCGGCTTCGGTCGCCTCCTGCGCAACCCGGTCGTTTCGGTATTCCAGGCCGCGGTCCGACGCGCCCCCAGCGTGATGCACCACGCGAAGCTGATGGCATGCAAGGTCTTCGCCCCCATCGTCCGTACTGCCGAATTCGGCAATCGCAAGGTCAGTCCGCGCGTGCTCACCCTGGCCAACGCGATGCACAACGCGACGCCGATCGTGACGATGGCAAGCTTCCTGAGCGCCTTCATGGCCTACGACCAAACCGAAGCGCTCGCTGTTCTCTCGAGGATCCCGACGTTGGTGCTGTGCGGCTCCGCCGACCTGATGACACCGCCGTCGCATTCCGTCGCGATGGCCGCCGCTGTCGAGTACTCGGATTTCGTGATGGTCGAGGGCGCGGGTCACTCGGTTATTCTCGAGCAGCCGATGCGGGTCGCCGAGGCCATTGCTCGCCTGATGACGCGAGCGGGCGGTACCGGCAGCGGCGAGCGCGCGCATTTCACACTCGTCGCGTAGTCCGATCGAACCTGTGTTCTGGATGCCCTGAGCTGCCGCCTAGAGGCGGAAGTGATCGGCGTAGACCAATCGCTTCGTATTCCTCGACCTGTACCCAACCCGAACCCGACCGTGACCGCGTCGCCGAGGAAGGGCACGCGGCAGTCGGCGGAGAGCGAGATGTTCTCCATCGTGAACACACCGACTGCGACACTGGGCAACCCGAGATCGAAACCCGCCGTCGCGCCCTCGGGGGTGATGTCGACGTAGGGCGGGTCGGCGAAGCCGTCGAACGGAATGAGCTGGCGAAGTTTCTCGATGAAGCCGAGCGCGCCGAGGAATTCCATTCGGTCGAACTGGACGTCGACCTCGGGTGCCGACCCGGAACCCGATGCGGCCGAACGTCATTGCCATCAACGGCTCGCCCGGTAGCAACTGCAACGCGAAGTTGCGCAGTTGGGCGCTGACGTCGGACTGCGGCTCGCCGGTCGGACCTGTGCGGATCTCGACGGCGATCGCGAGCGCCTTCGCCGGGTCTTTGGGTAGGAAGACCGCGCTCTGCGCGATCTGCTGGGGCGTGGCGTTGGGGGGCGGCTCGGGCCAGCTCTTGATCTTCGGGGGCCACTCGTAGCGAATGGTGGAGTTCTCCAGCGGCGACCGCAAGGCGGCGATGAGTATCGCGGCATCCTGCACGGTCTGCAACGCGGCATGCAGTGCCTTGAAGGGCCGTTCGATCAGAGCCCGAAGATAGGTCGCGATGAACGGACTCGTGCGCAGCGCCTCTACGGTGTCGAGGGCCGCCAGGATCTGACCCGCGGGCCCGGCCGCCGGATTGGCGCCGTCGGTGGCGGGTGGGCCCATGGTCAGTGCGTCGATCAGCGGCTGCACCGAGTTGGCAGGCAGTGCATCGAGCGCCTGCTGAACCTGATTGCGCAATTCCTGCAGACGCTGCACGGCTCCGGCGGTCGTCGAGGCGGTCAGATCCGCGTCCAGCGTTTCGCGCGCTTTCTCCAATGCCCTGACCAGACCGGCGAAGTCGGTGCCGATCGACCCGATCAGATCGAGCTGTTCGGCAATAGGTTCGGGTGCCTCGGCCGGCGGACCTCTGACGAGCAGTTCGCTGAGGTCGAAAAGGCCGAACAATTTGGGCAGCGCACCCCCCAGGAACGCGGTCGGGTCGAACTCGCCTGCCGTGATGCCCGCGCCGGGCGTTTTGCCCGCGTCGCCGACCGCGCCCTGTGTGCGCGACAACGCGTTCACCGCGACACTGGGCTCGATGAACCCGCCGCCACGGTCGCTGTCGCCCGCGAAGTCGAGGGGGTTCTCGCTGTCGAGGGTGAGAAGAGTTTCGCAGGATCCGCGAGCTGGAAACCGTCTTTCACATAGGCGGGCGGGTAACGGACGGCCACCGGGCCGCCGCCTCGGTTGATCGCCGACAGCGCCGGAATGGTGATGTGCGCCCGCACCATCCACGGGGTGCCGGTGAACTGCTCTGCCTCGCCGGTGAAGTCGATGTACTGGACGCGAGCAGTGGTGTCTCCTGGTTTGTCCGGCGGCCCGAAGGCGACCTCGGCACCGCCGACGTCGATAGCACTGGCGATCTTGTTCCACTCCTCGCGTGCTTTGGCGGATCCCGAGGACGGAACTGCCAGCAGCGGCGTCACCATGGCGACCTGACGCCCGGCGTAGTCGATGCCGGTGACCTTCCAACGGTATGGCTGACCCGCCACCTTCGGAACAAACACCGTCGTCCGGTCGGCCACCTCATCGAGATCCGGTGAGACCACAGGGTCGATCGAGACCGATGTGAACGGAGTTGCGCTTGAACAGCCGGGCGGCCCGATCGCCATCGGCGGCCTCGATCTTGCGGCGGCGGCGGGATGACCAGCACCTGGTCCGGGAAGATCAGGTTCGGGTCGGGGATCTGGTTGGCGGCGGCGATCAAGGGGGAACAGCCGCGGGTCGTCGTAGGACCGCTGCGCCAGGTCCCACAACGTGTCGCCGGATACCACGGCGTAGGTGGTCATCACGGGGCCCGGCGGGACCTCAGCGGTGCGGACTCGGCATCCGATCGCCTCGCAGCGCAGGTTCAACAGATCCGCGGGACGCAGCAGCCGGAAGGGGATCGCCTGCGGGGCGGTTCGGGTTGCGGCTGGGGCGCGGGAGCAGGCGCAGGGGGCGGAACGAGGTCTGGTATCCGCAATGTCTGCCCGGGAAAGATCAGATCGGGATCGGCGATTCCATTCGCTTCGGCGATGATCGGAAATTTCATTCCGTCGCCGTAGAACCGCTGTGCGATGCCGAACAGTGTGTCGCCGCTTCGTCACTGAGACGATGTGGCTGTTGGCGTGCGCGCGATGAGAGAACACCGACTCGACAGTCTCCCGGCGTACATCGAATCGCTGGGTACGCAGGAAAGTACGCGCCAGGCTATGGCACCGCGGGTGTTCCTCCCGCAATCACCGGCAATCCGGCGGCGTGCCACGCTCGGAACCCGCCGATGAGGTCCGTGGCGTTTCGCAACCCCAGGGCGCGGGCGTCGCGGGCGGCCAGGCTGGAGGCGTAGCCCTCGTTGCACAGGATTACCACCGGGGTGTCCTCGGTGAGGCCGGGTAGGCGGTGTTCGCCGTGTGGGTCGAGGCGCCATTCCAGCACTATTCGCTCGACTACCACCGAACCGGGGATCTCGCCCTCGGCAAGCCGATTCGCGAACGGCCGGATATCCACCACCAGCGCGCCGTCGGTTCGCAGCGCCTCGGCCTGCTCCGGGTCGACTCGCACCAGGTGCTCGCGTGCTTGCGCGAGCATCTCCTCGGCGCTCATGCGCCCGCGAAATCGGTCAGGGCGCGGTACTCGCGCATCGGCCGCAATGGTGGGGAATAGGCGTGGACCGTGGCGGCTTGCTGGTTGCCGCCGTTGTGGAGCATATGCGCTCTGTTGGGTCCGAACGCGACAGTGGAACCCGCCCGCCGCTGCGCGGTCCGAACCGAATCATTCGGGAATGCGAATTCCTCGTCGAGTTCGCCGAGCAATACCGTGAACGAACCGGAGGCGCCGCCGTGGTCGTGCGGTTCGGTTCCCTGTCCGGGCTCCCAGGACAACAGCCACAATTCGACGCCCATGGTCAGCGCGAGCCGCGACCACCAGCGCTGACGAGAGTCGAATTGCAGGATTCCCAGCAGCGGTGTGGAGAGCTCGCGTGTCACCGCGCTGGTCAGCTCGTGGAGTTCGTCGGGCGACCACAGCGGTCGTTCCGCGCGGACGAGCTCGTTGAGCAGTGGAAGGTCGATATCGGGGTGAATGTCCTTGGTGTGTTTGAGGTTCACCGGAAGGGACGTCGTCACAGCTGTGCTCCTGGCATCGTGGTGTGGTGGAAGATTCGCAGCGTCACCGACAACAGGCGCAGGCCGCGATACGAACCAGGTCGATGACCCGATCCCTCGTCAGCAGCAGCTTTGGCACGACCGTCACATTACACAGTCGGCCGGTGGCTTCCCAATCCTGGTCGTAGCCTCCACCCGTCGACGAGATCCCTTCCCCATCTTGGTATTTCGATGAACGTCCCGGGCACTCCTGACCGGCGTGGCCTTCCGTGGCTTCAGGCTTCGGGAATCTCCCTGCCGAACGCTTCCAGGGTGACGCTCTCGGGATCCGGTCCGCCGCGGACTCCGGTGTCGAGCGCGTCGATCAGCGCGAGTTGTTCCCCGGTGAGCTCGAAATCGAAGACGTCGAAGTTCTCGGCAATGCGGGCGGGTTTGGTCGACTTCGGGATAACCGAGCGACCCTGCCGCAAATGCCACCGCAACATCACCTGCGCGACCGATTTGCCGTGCTGCTGTGCGATATCGAGCAGGGTCGGGTCCTCGAAGGTGCTCTTCGCGGCGTCGCGGTAGGAAGTAATGCCGCCGATGGGCGACCATGCCTGGGTCACGATGCCGTGCTCGATGTTCACCTTCTGCAGCGTGGTCTGCTGGAAGTATGGATGCAGCTCGATCTGGTTCACGGCCGGGACGACGGAGGTTTCGGTCAGCAGGCGGTCGAGGTGCTCGGGCATGAAGTTGCTGACGCCGATAGCGCGCACCTGGCCGTCGGCGAGCAGTTTTTCCAGCGCCCGGTAGGCGTCGAGGGTCAGATCGAAGCGGCTCGGCAGCGCCTGGTGCAGGATCAGCAGATCGAGTTGGTCGACGCCGAGTTTGCGCGCGCTCTTGTCGAACGCGTGCAGGGTGGCGTCGTAGCCGTAGTCGCTGATCCAGACCTTCGTTTCGATGAAGACGTCCGCGCGGTCGATGTCCGCGCGGCGGATTCCTTCGCCGACCTCGCGTTCGTTGAGATAGGCGGCGGCGGTATCGATGTGGCGGTAGCCGACGCGCAGTGCCTCGGTGACCGCATCGGTCGTGGCCTCGGGCGGAGTTTGGAAGACGCCGAGGCCGATGGCCGGCATGTCCACGCCGTTGTTCAAGACGATCTTGGTTTCGGTCATGCTTTCACGGTAGGCACAGATCAGCGCACGCGACAGGCACTGCCGTTACCCATCATCGTGTCGCAATGAAGGGGATATCCCTGAATCCGCACGTCGGCACTGCATGCGGCAGCTGGTACTGGCACCCACGGCGCAGAGTCTCGAATATGGCCCAGTCCTGCGACTGAGGTGTGGTTCTAGTCGGTGCTGCGGCCGGCTGCGTCGTGGGTGCGGTTCTCGGTGGCAGCCCAGGTGGCCAGTACCTTCAGCCCGTCCGAGGTCGGCGTATCAGGCGCTGCGGTGTACACCAGCAGCGTGAGCCCGGGGTGCGCGGGGAATTCCATCGCCTCGAAGTCGAGCTCCAGCCGCCCGACGACGGGATGGTGCAGTCTTTTGTGTCCGGTCCGGTGGAATCGCACATTGTGCGCCGCCCAACGTATCCGGAATTCGGCACTGCGCGTTGATAGTTCACCGATCAGCTCGATCAATTGCTTGTCATAGGGCCGACGTCCGGCTTCCGAACGCAGCATCGCCGCGATGTCGTCGGCCGCGCGATCCCAGTCGACGAAGAATTCCTGAGAGGCGGGGTCGAGGTAGATGAATCGCGCGCTGTTGGCGGGGCGGCGGGGATCGGCGAGTAGCGGTGCGTACAGGGCGCGCGCGAGGGAGTTGGCCGCGAGCAGATCGTGGCGGGCGTTGCGCACCCAAGCGGGGGCGTCGGTGATGGCGTCGAGGATCTGCTGGATCGGGTCGGTCACCCCGAGGGCTGGTTTGGTGCGGCTTTGCCGGGCGGGCGTCGGCGTCGAGGTGCGGGCGAGGTCGAACAGGTGGGCGCGTTCGGCGTCGTCGAGCTGGAGGGCGCGGCCGAGATTGTCGAGCACGCTGTCCGAGGCGCCCGACAGGTTGCCGCGTTCCATGCGTATGTAGTAGTCGATGCTGACCCCGGCGAGTAGCGCGAGTTCCTCGCGCCGCAGACCTTGAACACGGCGGTTGCCGCCGCCATAGGCGGGCAAACCGGCCTGTTCCGGTGTGATGCGCGCACGGCGGCTTGTGAGGAACTCGCGGACCTGTGCCCGGTGGTCGTCCATATCCCCACGGTAAGCGCATTTGAACGGCGAAAGGGGGTACTGCCATTACCTGGAAGACCGGTCACTCCCGGGTGCGCCGGATCCGGCGTGTACTCGAACTCACGCGCATGTTCGAGGATCACGAATCAGACAGCAACTAGGCAGCAATTCGCGTGGAGCGTGGAAGGGAGTCCGATAATGAAGCGTGTGGACAAGCAGCCGTCCGCGAAAGGACCAGCCTTCCATCAGCGCACCCAATCCTGAACCAGCAAAACACCTGTGACAGAAGGGATTCGACTAATGCCAGAAACTCTGACCCTCGCCCAGCAGATGATCGGCGACTTCGCGCCGAAACGGAACGGATCGCGCACATGAGCGGCTGGAAGGAATCGGAGCTCAACCGCATCGGCGGGGCCACCGAACTCGAGATAACCTCCCGCCGCGGCGACGGTTCGTTGCGCCCTTACGTCACCATCTGGGGCGTCCGATCCGGCGACGACATCTACATTCGCTCCGCCTACGGCTCTGAGAACCCCTGGTTCCGCCGGGCGACCGCTGCGGGTACCGGCCGAGTGCGAGCCGCAGGGATCGAACGCGATGTCGCCTTCAGTAGCGCGCCGCCGGACGTGCACACCACGATCGACGCCGCCTACCAAGCCAAATACGACCAGTACGGACCGCAAATCGTCGGCGCGGTCGTCGGCGACAAGGCCATCGGGGTCACCTTGCGGTTGGACCCGCAGCAGTAATACTTCCTCCCACCCCCAGGAGCATGCTCATGCGAGCGACCTACATGTACGGCGCCGGTGACGTGCGCGTCATCGACGTGCCCGACCCGGTGATCAAGAATCCGACCGACGCGCTGATCCGGGTCGTCGGCTCGTGTATCTGCGGATCGGACCTTCACCCCTACCACTCCATGGCCCCGAGCGCGCGGGGCAGCTCGATGGGCCACGAATGTGTCGGCATCGTCGAAGACCTCGGCCGCGACGTCACCACCGTGCAGAAGGGCGATCTGGTGATCACCCCGTTCGCCTGGTCGGACGGCACCTGCGACTTCTGCCGCGAAGGGCTGCAAACCTCCTGCCGGCACGGCGGATTCTGGAACGCCGGCGACGTCGCCGGCCTACAAGCCGAAGCCGTCCGGGTTCCGCTGGCCGACGGCACCCTCGTCCCGGTCCCCGTCGAGGAGTCCTCACCGCTGATCCCGTCGCTGCTGACCTTGTCCGACGTGTACGGCACCGGCTACCACGCCGCGGTCAAAGCGCGAGTCACCTCCGATACCAGCGTCACCGTCATCGGCGACGGCGCGGTCGGGCTCATGGCCGTGCTGTCGGCTCGTCGACTCGGCGCCGAGCAGATCATCTTGATGGGACGACACAAGGACCGCACCGACCTCGGCCGCGAGTTCGGCGCTACCGAGGTTATCTCCGAACGCGGCGACGAGGGGGTCGCCGCCGTGCGGGAGCTGAGTGCCGGCGACGGCACCCACGTCGTCATCGAAGCTGTAGGCCATATGCCCGCGTATCAGCAGGCGATCGGCGTTGTGCGCGCAGGCGGTGTGATCAGCCGCGTCGGCGTCCCCCAATACGAGGACGCGCCCATCGGCTTCGGCAGTCTCTTCGGTCCGAACATCACCCTGACCGGCGGACCCGCACCTGCCCGCGCCTACATCGACACCCTGCTGCCCGGTGTCCTCGACGGCACCGTCGACCCCGGAAGGGTCTTCGACCTCGAGATCGGACTCGACGCCGTCCCCGACGGCTACCGTGCGATGGACGCCCGCGAGGCCCTCAAAGTTCTTGTCCGCCTTTAGCTTCCGCGTGCAAGTCTCTGAGGAGTCGAAATACCTCTCGTGCACTCGTTTTCCGAGCCGCGCCGGAAAGCGTTGCTGCTCAGCTCGACTCCCCGCAATCGCGAGGCAGTACGACGGTGAACGTGGCACCGTCGCCCGGCACACTGTGCACGCTCACGCGGCCGCCGTGTGCGGCGACCAGTGCCTGCACGATCGAGAGGCCGAGACCGGAGCCGCCGCTGGTGCGGGTACGGGAGGTGTCGGTGCGGTAGAAGCGTTCGAAGACTCGGGCGGTGGCCTCGGGAGACAGGCCGGGGCCTTGGTCGACTACGTCGATGCGGACGTCGTCGATGGCGGGGGTGAGGCGCACGGCGACGGGGGCGCCGGTGGGGGTGTGGACCAGGGCGTTGCTGAGGAGGTTTGTCAGAATCTGCCGGAATCGGGCCGCGTCGCCGATTACATCCATGGTGCCCTCGCCCGGACAAACCTCGAGGGTGATCGGGCGAGGCGGGGTGGATTTCTGCCTTGCCGCCACGGCTTGCGCGTTGTGGACGGTGTCGCCTGCCAACGCGAGCAGGTCGACCTGGGCGCGTTCCAGCGGGCGTTTCGCGTCCAGTCGCGCGAGCATCAGCAGGTCCTCGACGAGCAGGCCCATTCGCTCGGCCTCACCTTCGATACGACGCAGCACCATGGCGGCGTCGGTGCTCGCACCGTGGCGGTAGAGCTCGGCGAAGCCGCGGATGGTTGTGAGGGGAGTGCGCAGTTCGTGGCTGGCGTCGGCGACGAAGCGGCGCATTCTGGCTTCGGAGCGGCGGGCGTCCTCCTCGGAGGCTTCGGTGGCCGCGACGCCGTGCTGGATCTGCGCGAGCATCGCGTTGAGGGATCGGGCCAGCCGATCGACCTCGGTGTCGACATCGCGCACCGGAACCCTGCGGTGCAGGTCGCCGCCCGCGATCGCCGCGGCGGTTTCCTCGACCGTCCGCAGTGGCCGCAGGCTACGACCGACGACCAGATAGCCGAACACCCCGAGCAGCAGCAATGCGGCTGCCCCGATACCCGCCTCGAAGAAGATCAGCCGCGAGACCGTCTCCTGGTTGTCGGTCAGCGGCAGTCCGATCGTGGTCGATCCGTACTGATTGCTGGTCGTCAGCACCCGCCACTGCACCGGGGAATCGCCCGTCGAGCCGACGGTGGTCGCGCCGGATCCGGCCGTTCCCGAGATGTTCGGGGCGGCGGCGGTCCCGTTGATATCGCCGGGGAGGTTGGTGTAGGTCTGGCCGTCGGGCCCCTTGCGCAGTTCGAAGAATCGGCGCGGCTGCTCACCGGATGATCTCGGCCCCGGTTCCGGCATCCCGATCGGAATCCATTGTGTGCCACCGTCACCGGTGGTGACCTGCCGCATCGCGCGTGGTTCTGCCCAGGAGTGCGCCGAGTCGTAGAGTTGCTCATCGGTCCGCGCGGTGAGCAACTTGCTCAGCGCCGACGTGACCGCGGCGCCCGCCGCAACCAGTGCCAGCGCCGCCAACACGATCAGCGCGATGACCAACCCCACTCGCAGCGGAACGGCCGACAGGCGTCGTCGAAGCATTGTCATGTCCGGCCGGCCGGTGGCTCGCGCAGTACATAGCCCACGCTGCGCAGGGTGTGGATGAGTTTCGGTTCTGAGGTGTCGACCTTGCGCCGAAGATAGGACACATATGACTCGACCACGTTGGCATCACCGCCGAAGTCGTAGCGCCACACGTGATCCAGAATCTTCGGTTTGCTCAGCACCTTGCCCGCATTGATCATGAAGTACCGCAGCAGCGTGAACTCGGTCGGCGAGAGCGACACCGGTGCGCCTGCTTTCCACACTTCGTGGCTGTCTTCGTCGAGTTCGATGTCGCCGACACTGATGCGCGAGAGGTCCGCGGCCGGGGTGCGGTGTCCCGCCCGACGCAGGATTGCTCGCAGCCGCGCGATGACCTCTTCGAGGCTGAAGGGTTTGGTCACGTAGTCGTCCGCGCCGAGGCTCAGGCCGGTCAATTTCGACTCCACGTCGTCGCGGGCGGTGAGGAACAGCACGGGTGCTTCGATGCCGTCCGCGCGTAGCCGCCGCAGTAGGCCGAAGCCGTCCATTCCCGGCATCATCAGGTCGACGATCAGCGCGTCGGGGCGGCCGGTGCGGGCCTTGTCCATGGCGTCCGCGCCGCTGATGGAGGTGGACACCTCGAATCCTTGGAATCGCAGGCTCACCGCCAGCAGTTCGACGATCATCGGCTCGTCGTCGACGACGAGCACGCGTGCCTCGGGAGAATTGCCGCTCATCAGCCCAGATTGACGTGCCAACCGATGCGCCACCTGCGGGAAGGCTGGGTGTTTCCTGGGAACAATCTGGATGGCACCACGTACCACCCACCAGGGAATCTCGGCGATCGTCGGCCACCGCGAAAGAATTCGACTGATCGGAACCGTCGTCACCGGTCGCGCCGAGTGCTGGACTCGAACGGGCGCCGGGCTGTGCCGGTAGCCCGGTTGCCGCGCACCCGAAGCCGGAGTGCGGTAGCCGCAGTCGATTTCACAATGGGATGAGAGAGACGATGAGTTCTGTTCGACGCCGGACGCTGAAGACTGTCACCGGAGTCAGCGGCGCGGTGAGCGTGTACGCCGCCGCGATAGATCCGCACCGGTCGACGGTCGCGTCCTCGATCGAGATCGCGAAGATCGCGGAGGCCAACAAGTTCGATGCGCTGTTCGCCGCCGACCTGCTGAGCTTCGGCGCGCAGGGGGCGATAGGCGCGCAGGAGCCGCTGATCTTCTTGTCCGCATTGAGTTCGGTCACCTCGCATGTGGGTCTGATCGCCACGGTGAGCAGCACGTTCCATCATCCTTACAACCTCGCGCGGCTGTTCGGAACTCTCGATCATGTGAGCAATGGCCGTGCGGCGTGGAATATCGTCACCTCGTCGGTGGGCGAGGAGAACTACGGCGACGAGGACCTGCCGAGTCCGGAGCAGCGGTACGCGCGGGCCACCGAGGCTCTCGAAGTGATCAACGCGCTGTACGACAGCTGGGATTCGGGTTCGCTGACGCCCGATGGACATGGCGGGGCGGACCTCGACGCGGACCGCGTGCGGCCGATAGACCATGCGGGACAGTACTTTACGGTGAAAGGGCCACTCAATATCCCGCCGCTACCGCAGCGGCGGCCGGTGCAATTCCAGGCCGGTCAGTCCGCGGGCGGCATCGAGCTGGGCGCCCGTTTCGCCGAGGTCGTGTTCACCTCGCTGTCGACGCTGGAAGACGCTGTCACGTATACGAAGACGGTGCGCGCCCGCGCGACCGAACTCGGACGTTCCGAGGGGTTGCCCTTGATCATGAGCTCCTTCCATGCCACCTACGGTGCGAGCGAGGAGGAAGTGCGCCGACTGGTCCGCGCCGAGGTCGAAGCGATAGATCTCGATGCGGGACGAATCCGCCTGGCAGACATGTTCGGCGGCGGCCTCGAGCTGTCGGAACTACCCCTGGACAAGCCCATCCCGCAGCACCTGCTTCCGGAGGTGGCCTCGGTGAACCGCCGACGCGGACGAGTCGAGATCTTCACCAAACTCGCGGCATCGGGCCGGACACTGCGCGAGTTGATCATCGCGTCGAAAGACACCGGCCACTGGGCGGCGGCGGGCACCCCGGAGCAGCTGGCGGATGCGATCGAGGAGCGCTACCGAGCGGGCGTGCTCGATGTCATCTCGCTCGGCGGGCTCGCCGACCCCCGGACCCGCGATTTCGTCACCAACGGGCTGCTGCCCGAACTGCGGCGCCGGGGCATCGTCGGGACCGACTACCTCGGCGGCACATTCCGCGAGAATCTCGAACTTCCCCCGCTGTGACGCCGCGGTAGGTGGGTCGAAAATCGACCATTGCCCGATCTGTGCCGACCCTGGAATACTTAGACAAGCTAACGTATTGCTGGGTATAAGTGTCTGTTGTGAGTGCACGGAGCGACCCAAGGTTGACCAACGACCCACGGAGGCGGGCAATGGCGGTGAACACCCGGGAGCGGCTCATGCGCCGTATCGTCGAGCTCTATGCGGCCGACCGGGAGATTCGCGACGCGAAGCCGCTCGAATCGGTCACCGAGGCGATTCGGCAGCCCGGTATGCGGTTGACGCAGATCGTGGACGCGGTCATGACGGCTTACGCCGACCGTCCCGCCCTCGGGCAGCGCGCGGTCGAAACGACGGTCGACCTCGCCTCGGGGCGCTGTTCGCTGCGATTGCTGCCGACGTTCGACATCATCAGCTACCGCGAATTGTGGACGCGGGTGGCGGCGGTAGCGAGCGCGTGGCACCACGACGGCGAGCAGCCTTTGCGCACAGGCGATTTCGTGGCGATTCTGGGATTCACCAGCCTCGACTACACCACGATCGATCTCGCCTGTGTGCATCTCGGCGCGGTCGTCGTCCCGCTGCAAGCGAGTGCGTCGGTCGTTCAATTGACGGCCATCATCGAGGAGACCGCACCACGTATTGTGGCCGCGACTCCGGAGCACCTCGCCGCCGCGGTCGACTGCATCCTGGCAGGCATGCCGCCGCGTCGGCTGATCGTTTTCGATTACCACCACGAGGACGACGACCAGCGCGATGCGGTCGAATCCGCTCGGCAACGTCTCGCCGGCAGTCAAGTGCTGGTCCAATCGCTGGATTCCGTCCTCGAGCGGGGGCGTGCGCTCCCACAGGCCCCACTCGTGGTCCCCGCTACCGGCGACGATCCGCTCGCGCTGCTTGTCTACACCTCGGGAAGCACAGGCACGCCCAAAGGCGCGATGTACACCGACCGGTTGGCGTCGGCCATGTGGCTCGGTGCGCCCCCGGTGTCCGCGATCAATCTCAATTACATGCCGATGAGCCATGTCGCCGGGCGGATGTCGCTTTTCAGAGTCTTGGCGCGCGGCGGCACCGGCTACTTCGCCGCCAAAAGCGACATTTCTACTCTGTTCGAAGACATCGCGTTGGTTCGCCCGACGGAACTGTTCTTCGTACCTCGGGTGTGCGAGATGGTGTTTCAGCGCTATCAGAGTGAGATGGACCGCTGCGCCGCACCCGAGCGCGACCACGCGGAGCTCGATGCCGAGGTAAAAGCGCAATTGCGGCAGGACTTCTTCGGTGGCCGCTGCATGACCGCACTGTGTGGGAGCGCGCCGCTGGCCGCGGAGATGAAGGCGTTCATCGAGTCCCTGCTCGACCTGGACCTGCACGACGGCTACGGCTCGACGGAGGCAGGTGGTGGCCTCGTGATCGACAACATGGTGCGACGACCGCCGGTGCTCGACTACAAGCTCGTCGACGTGCCCGACCTGGGATACTTCGGCACCGACCAGCCGCACCCGCGCGGTGAGTTGCTACTGAAGACCTCGACCATGATTCCCGGCTACTACAAACGGCCCGAGGTCACCGCGGAGGTCTTCGATGGCGACGGTTTCTACAAGACCGGCGACATCGTGGCCGAGCTCGGACCGGATCGGCTGATCTATGTCGACCGCCGCAACAACGTGCTGAAGTTGTCCCAGGGTGAGTTCGTCGCCGTCTCGCGG
Source organism: Nocardia arseniciresistens (assembly GCF_046764875.1). Lineage (NCBI taxonomy): Bacteria > Bacillati > Actinomycetota > Actinomycetes > Mycobacteriales > Nocardiaceae > Nocardia > Nocardia arseniciresistens. Next base: position 184,050 of record NZ_JBKORD010000017.1, on the reverse strand, counting down.
CTCGAGGCGGCCTTCTCCAATAGTCCGCTGATTCGCCAGATCTTCGTCTATGGCAGCAGCGAACGCGCCTATCTGCTCGCAGTGATCGTGCCGACCGAGGAGGCAGGAGTCGCGGACCCGGACGCACTGAAAATGGCACTGACGCAGTCGTTGCAACGGATTGCCAAAGGCAGCGGACTGAACTCCTACGAGATCCCGCGCGACTTCGTCCTCGAGACCGAGCCGTTCACCATCGAGAACGGATTGCTCTCCGGCATAGGTAAGTTGGTGCGACCCAAGCTCACAGAGCGTTACGGCGAGCGCCTCCAGCGGTTGTATGCCGACCTCGCCGATGGGGAGGCGAACGAACTGCTCGCGCTGCGCCACGAGGCCGCGAACCTGCCGGTGCTCGAAACCATCAGCCGCGCCGCCCGAGCACTGCTCGGTTGTGCCGGTGGCGATCTGCGCCCCGATGTGCATTTCACCGATCTCGGCGGCGATTCCCTTGCCGCACTATCTTTCTCGAATCTGCTCCAGGAGATCCTCGGCGTCGAGGTGCCGGTCGGCGTCATCGTGAGCCCGGCCAACGACCTGCGGAAGCTGGCCGACTATCTCGAGGCGGCGAAGGGCCGCGCCGGCGAGCGTCCGACGTTCGGCTCGGTGCACGGCCCCGAACGAGCCAGGGCGAGTGATCTCACGCTGGACAAGTTCATCGACGCCGAGACCCTGACTGCCGCAAAGGATCTCGTGCGGACCACGGTGCCCGCACGAACCGTTCTGCTGACCGGAGCGAACGGCTACCTCGGTCGGTTTCTGTGCCTCGAATGGCTCGAACGCCTCGATCGCACGGGCGGCAAGCTGATTTGCATCATCCGTGGACGGGATGTGGATGCGGCAAGGAAGCGGCTAGCGGAGGCATTCGACAGCGGCGACGCCGAACTGCTCGGCCATTTCCGGGACTTGGCCGGCCGGAACCTGGAGGTCCTCGCCGGTGATATCGGCGAACCGAATCTAGGCCTGGACGAAGCGACGTGGCAGCGCCTCGCGGACAATGTAGACCTGATCGTCCATCCGGCCGCGCTGGTCAATCATGTGCTGTCCTACAGTCAGATGTTCGGGCCGAACGTCGTCGGTACCGCGGAAGTCATTCGCTTGGCGATCAGCACCCGGCGCAAGCCCGTCAACTACCTCTCGACCGTCGCGGTGGCCACTCAGATCGACCCCGCGATCTTCGAGGAAGACGGCGACATTCGCGGCATCAGTCCGGTGCGTGTCGTCGACGACGGCTACGCGAACGGGTACGGCAACAGCAAGTGGGCAGGCGAGGTGCTGCTGCGGGAAGCGCACGACATCTGCGGCCTGCCCGTCACCGTCTTCCGTTCGGACATGATCCTGGCCCACAGCCGATACGCCGGGCAGCTCAACGTGCCCGATATGTTCACCCGCTTGCTGGTCAGCCTGTTGGCGACGGGTATCGCGCCGCGGTCCTTCTATGAGCTCGACGCTGACGGCGCTCGGCAGCGGGCGCATTACGACGGCCTGCCTGCCGACTTCACCGCCGAGGCGATCACCACCCTCGGCGCACAGGCGACAGAGGGCTTCCGGACCTTCGACGTGCTGAACCCGCACGACGACGGCATTTCGCTCGACGAGTTCGTCGACTGGTTGATCGACGCGGGCCACCCGATCCGGCGGATCGATGACTATCGCGAGTGGTTCGCCCGTTTCGACACCGCGCTCCGGGCCCTGCCCGAACAGCAGCGGAACGCATCGGTGTTGCCGCTGCTGCACGCCTATCGGCGACCGGGCCCGCCTATCGAGGGATCGGTCATCGCGGCCAAGGGCTTCACCACCGCGGTGCAAGCCGCGAATATCGGGCCCGACAACGACATTCCGCACCTGTCGCCGTCCCTGATCCACAAATACGTCACCGACCTGCGGCAGCGTGGCCTGCTGTGATGGTGGACAAAGCGATCGCCGGTCATGCGCGCGGTCGCTCGGTGATCGAAAGAGCGTGTGCCCGAAGATAACTGGAATCCGTTTCGATCATCTCTCGCCATTCGGTCGCCATGACCGCCGAAGGTATGCAATCTTGTTATTGCACAACGGTATTCATAGGGAACCCGAGCTTGCCCAAAAGGCGTCGGCAAAGGGGGTGCGGCGAAGTATGTCGTCGAATTTATCCGGGTCCGGCGGCCATATCGCGGTGCGCCGTGGCCGAGGTAGGGCATCGGCGGTACCGCTGTGGCCAGGCATGATCGCGTCGGAGCTGCCACAGCTGAGCCAGCCGCAACAGCAGCGCCCGGCCCGACCGCAGCGTGTGGAGCCACTGCGGCGCGGGGAGCCGCAACAGCGCTCGGACCCGCGAGAGCGCCTCGACCGTCAGCGCCGCACCCGACGGCGCGCCGCCCGTGCACAGCATGGGCCCCTGCGATTCTGGTGGCTCGGTGCATTCGCTATCGGCGGGTCACTGGCGACCGCGGCCGTTGTGCTGGTCTACAGCGGTGCGGCGACCAGCCCGCGTCCGTCCGCGACCGTCGCGGATCCGATACTCGGCGGCGGCCCGGGTTGTGAGGCGACAAGCACCGAACAGTTGGTGCGCGGCAACGGCATTGGATCGTCCGCGACCGGGCCGGAGGTGATCCTGGCGTTCCAGCACGCCTACTACGTAGCACGCTCGGGCCGAGCGGTCAGGGCGGTCACGACTCCGGACGCTTCGGTGCCGGGAGTCGAGATGATCGACTCCGGCATCGCGTCCATCCCGCCGGGCAGCCAGCACTGTGTGCTGATCGTGCCGATGAGCGACGGTCGGTTCGACGTGGTGATCACCGAGAGTCGCCCCAACTCGACCGTGCGGACCTACCGGCAGATCGTGAGCGTGGCGGACCGGGAGGGCGCTGTCGTGATCACCAAGATCGCGCCCCCCGGCTGAGGCTCAGGCTGTCGCGGTCTCGTCGGCCGTCTTGCGGCCGCTACGGATCTCGACGATCGGCAACACAAGTGCGGTCGGCACGCCCGCGGGAACCACCGGTGCCTTGGGCGCTACCGGCGAAATCTGTTGGTAGGCGATGCCCTGCTCAGGACGGGTGTCCTGTTCGCCCTTGTTGGGCCAGTAGGCGGCGGCCCGTTCGGCCTGCGCGGTGATGGTCAGCGAGGGATTGACGCCGAGGTTCGCCGAGACGGCGGCGCCATCGACAACGCTCAAGGTCGGGTATCCGTACACGCGGTGGTAGGGGTCGATGACTCCGGCGTCGCGGTCGGCGCCGATCGGTGCGCCGCCCAGGAAATGCGCGGTGAGCGGGATATTGAAGATCTCGCCCCAGCTGCCGCCCGCGATGCCGCCGATCTTGTCGGCAACCCGGCGGGTAACGTCGTTGCCCGCCGGAATCCAGGTCGGGTTCGGTTCACCGTGGCCCTGCTTGCTGGTCAGTTTGCGGCCGAACACGCCTCGCTTGGTATAGGTCGTGATGGAGTTGTCCAGGTGCTGCATTACCAGGGAGATGATCGTGCGCTCGCTCCAGTTCTTCACGCTGAGGAAACTGAGAAGCGTGAGCGGGTTGCGCGCCACCACGCCGAGGAACCGCAGCCAGCGCGGCATCCGACCGCCGCCGTCGACCATCAGCGTCTGCATCAGACCCATCACATTGGAGCCCTTGCCGTATCGGACGGGCTCGATATGGGTGTCGTGGGTGGGATGGATCGATGACGTGATCGCTACTCCCTTTGTGAAATCGACACCGGGGGAGACCTTCTTGGTCGCGGCTCCGACGATGGATTCGGAGTTCGTCCTGGTGAGCTCGCCGAGGCGATCGGAAAGGTCGGGCAGCACACCCTTGTCGCGCATCGCGTGCAGCAGCTTCTGGGTGCCGAGGGTGCCCGCGGCGAGGACGACCTTTCCCGCGGTGTAGGTCACCGGGCGCTTGCGCACCCAGGCTCCGGTTCGCTCGGTCGCCACGTCCCATGTGCCGTCGGGCAGCGGACGCAGTTCGGTGACCGTCGTCATCGGAATGACCTGTGCGCCTGCCCTTTCCGCGAGGTACAGGTAGTTCTTGACGAGGGTGTTCTTGGCGCCGTGCCGGCAGCCGGTCATGCACTCGCCGCATTCGAGGCAGCCGGTGCGTTCGGGGCCGACGCCGCCGAAGTACGGATCGGCAACGGTCTTGCCCGGCTCGCCGAAGTACACGCCGACCGGAGTCTGCACGAAGCTGTCACCGACGCCGAGGTCGTCGGCCACCTGCTTGAAGATCTCGTCGGCCGGTGTCATGTGCGGATTGCGGACAACGCCGAGCATTTTCTGGGCCCGTTCGTAGTACGGCGTGAGCTCGGTGCGCCAGTCGGTGATGTCGCGCCACTGCGCGTCTTGGAAGAAAGGCTCCGGTGGTACGTACAGCGTGTTGGCGTAGTTCAGCGAACCCCCGCCGACACCGGCGCCACCGAGGATGAGGACGTTCCGCAGCGGATGGATGCGCTGGATTCCATAGCAGCCGAGCTTGGGGGCCCACAGAAACTTCCGCAGGTCCCAACTGGTCTCGGGCAGCTCACCGTCGGCGTAGCGCTGACCCGCCTCGAGCACGCCGACCCGATACCCCTTCTCGATCAGCCGCAGCGCGGTCACGCTGCCGCCGAAACCAGAACCGACGATGAGTACGTCGAAATCCGTCTCACGGTGGTCCATATAGTGCTCCTCGATCGGGCGGCGACGGTGACACCGCTAACACTACTACCGAGTAGGTTAAGTCCGATTGTGGGCTGTCAGCGGGCAAATCCGAGCAGGTTGTGACCGTTCACAAGTGCGGTAGACCCGCGTCCATTCAGGATGGCGAAGGTGACAGCTGGGCTTTCCACCACGCGACAGTGGCGGTGATGGATTCGTCGATCGGGGTCGGGCGCAGGTCGAGGCGCTGCTGGCTGTCGCTCGAGTCGAGGATGAACGGGCCGGCGACCTGGTAGCTCATTTCTGTGAGTTCGCGCATCTGCCCGCTGAACAGGCCCATCAGTCGCATGAGGGCGACCGGCGCCGCGGAAACCTTGGGTGCCGCGACACCGGCGGCGGTGGCGATGGAATCGATGAGTTGGCGCTGGGTGATCGGTGGTGCGGTCGGCGCATGCAGGAAGGTGTCCCACAGCGATTGCTCGGCGGCCGCGCGAATCATGGCGGCGGCGAGGTCGGGAATGTAAGTGAAGGAGTGTGGGAGGTCGAGCTTGCCGAGGGCCTGGACCTTTTTGCCGGTGAGGATCGGGGTGAACAGTTGCTCGCCTGCCACCGAGGCGCGCACATACGGGCCGAGGAAGTCCGACGCGGCGACGCTCACGGTCGGGGTCGCGTGGGCGGCGCGAGCCCGCACCAGTTGGGTGCGGACCGCGGGCTTGCCGAAATCGGCATTGCGGGGAGCGGTTTCGGTGATGGGGCCCTCGACCTTGCCGTAGGAATAGAGGTTCTCGGCGAACACCACGACTGTGTTTGCCTTCCCGGCCTCGTCCATGACCGCCTGTTCGGCAGGGGGCAATTCGGCCTGCCATTCCTTCGCCGCGTAGCGCGACGCGCCCAGGCAATGGTAGACGGCGGTCGCACGGTCGAATTGGCCCGAAAGCTGTTCGGGGAGTGCTACGTTCACTGCGCGCCGTTCGATGAGCTCATGCTCGGGCCCGCTACCGGAACGGGTAAGCAACCGGACCTGCTTGCCCGCCGAGGCGAGTTGTTCGGCGAGGGTGGCGCCGATGGGTCCGGCTCCGGTGATGACGTGCAGTTCCGGCATGATCTCTCCTGAATCGCGTTTGAGAGCAATGCTCTCCATTGCGACAAGAATGCGTCAGTCTCGCCACATTGTCAAGAGCAGTGCTCGCAGTTGTTGACATTGCTCTCTAAAAAATGCACGGTGGAGTCATGCCGACAACTCCCCGGGCCCGTGCTCGCGCGCAAACCATGGCCGACATCGTTCGGATCGGACGCGAACATCTGGCGACCGACGGCGCGAGCGCTCTGTCGCTGCGTGCGGTGGCGCGCGACCTCGGCGTCGTGTCCTCCGCGGTCTACCGATATGTGCGTAGCCGGGATGAGCTGCTCACCCTGCTGGTAGTGGAGGGCTACAACGCACTCGGTGATGCCGTCGATGCGGCGCTCGCGGCGACGCCCGACGACCCGGCGCAACGGCTACGGGTGGTCGGCAGGACCGTGCGTGCTTGGGCGATCGCCGAACCTGCTTGGTATGGGCTACTTTTCGGCACGCCGGTGCCCGGCTATGACGCGCCTGCCGACCAGACCGTTTCCCCGGGAGTGCGGGTGATCGCCGCGCTGATGCAGATCTACGGTCAGGCTTACCGCGCCGGACTGCTCACCGAGCCGTCCGAGCCTGTCACCGTATCTCCTGCGCTCGCACAAAGTTTCGAGCAAATCCGCAAGGACTTCGAGCTGGACGCACCGGACTGGCTGTTCTCTCGCGGTATCACCGTCTGGAGTGCGATGTTCGGCGCGGTGAGCTTCGACGTCTTCGATATGTACGGCCGCGACACCTTCGTCGACCGGGCGGAGGTTTTCGAGCTCCATCTCGACCGGCTGGTCGAGCTGCTCGGCTTCCGTTCGACCCGCACCTGAACACCGTACTCGACGCTACCGATGGATACCTGCCGGCCACGGTCAACGACGTTGCGCCCGATGGCCGTTCGACAATGCCCCTGGATACCCGCCAGCCGATCTTCCCGGAGAGCCGACCGGCCGAGGCAACCCCGGCCGGTGATCGAGCAGGTCTAATTCCCGAGTTTGCGCAGCAGGTCGCGCAGCGCCCGCAGGTCGTCGGGGGATAGGGCGGTTACCGCGAGCGGGGCCGGATCGGGCGTGGCCATTGCCTGGGCGAGCACGGCGCGGCCTGCCAAAGTGATGGAGACCTGCTTGCGTCTGCGGTTGGTCGGGTCTACCTCGCGCACGACCAAACCCGCTTCTTCGAGATTATTGACGACCACCGTGGTGGCGGGTGCGTCCATGGCGGCGGCGTGCGCGAGTTGGTTGAGCGGCAATGGGCCCGATCGCAGGCGGCGCAGGATGCGAATTCTGCTGAATGGAAGCCCTGTTCGCTCGGTGACCGCGCGCTTCCACTGGTCGCGGGTGTCCATCACCACGTTGGTGAGCAGTGCCCAGACCTCGTCGGAGGTGGGTGCGTCATCCGACATGCGTAGGAACCTTCTGTTCGAGAATCGGGGCGACGCGAGCCCGGGACCGTTCGGCCAACGGGGTATTCGCGACAATGCCGAGTATGGCAACCCCCGCCGTGAGTGCCGCGATCACCCACCACAGCCCGGCCCCGGTCAGCGCGCCGCACAGTGCCACGCCGATGGTCACGCCGACCTGCCTGCTCGTCGAGGCGACCGCGGCCGCGGCGCCCGCGCGATCGAGCGGCATCCCGCTGACCGCCGCTGTGGTGATCGGCGCGTTGACCATGCCGAACCCGGTCCCGAAGATCGCGAAGACGACGATCAGCAGCCATATCGGGGTGTCCGCCTCCAGGCGGGTGAGCAGCACCGCGGCGGCGGTCATCGCGATACCCGCCGCGACCAGTGACGGTCGAGTGCCGTAACGACCGACCATCCGTCCCGACAACGGTGAGCAGATCAGCATCGCGACCGCCATTGCCAGGTACAACAGACCGGTGTGCACCGCCGAATAGTGGCGGACCGTCTGTAGATACAGCGAGCAAGTGAACAGGAACGCGCCGAGCGCGGCGAAGGCGAACATCGCGGTCACCGTGGCGGCGGAGAACGGCACACTGCGGAAGAACCGCAGATCGATGAACGGGTCGACGCGGCGAGATTCGTGGCGCAGGAACGCGACAAAGGCCACCACCGACACCACGAAGACCATCGGGATCTGTTCGATGAGTCCGAACACCAGCGTGAAAAGGAAAACGATGGCCAGCAGCTGACCGATCGGATCGAGGCTGCGCACGGTGACCGACTTCGATTCCGGCACAAAGATTGTCGTGAGGACCAGGGCAAGGGCGCAGATCGGCAGGTTGATCCAGAACACCGATTGCCAGCCGAGGGTGTCGATCAGTACGCCGCCGACGATCGGTCCGAGCGCCATCGAGATGCCGACCACCGCACCCCAGATGCCCACCGCGCGAGCGCGTTCCACCCTGCCGGTGAAAACCTGGGTGATGATCGACATGGCCACCGGATTGAGCATGGAACCGCCGACGGCTTGCAGCAACCGCGCCACGATGAGGGTCTCGATGGTTGGCGCGAGGCTGCACAGCAGGGAACCGATGGCGAAGGTCAGCAGCCCGATCCGGAACACCCGTCGACGCCCGTAGCGGTCGGCCGCCGCGCCCGACAGCATCAGCAGGCTGGCGAGGGTGAGGGTGTAGATGTCGATGATCCACTGCAACCGCGACAGCGGGGCGTGCAGTTCGTCGCGAATGGTGGGGATCGCCACGTTCACGATCGTCGAGTCCATCGACACGATCAGCAGGCTGAGGCAGCACGTCGCGAGTATCAGCAGCTTGCGTCGCGGCGTCAGCTCCTCAACAGTTGTATTCACACAACTATTGTGAACATGCAACTGTTCTGAACGCAAGACATGTGACGAACTCGGGACGATCGGTGCCGAGGTGGCTGATCAGTGCCGCGCCGTGGCGCGGGGGAGTTGGCGCTTGCCGCCGAGCACCTCTGCGACCAGCGCGTCGTAGGCGGCGCTGATCTCGTCGAGCCGATGACGGGCCCGGCGTGCGTCACTGTGGTTTGCCGGTAGCGAGCGGGTGACGTGCTCGGCGTCCACCAGGCGTTGCGCAAGGCGGTCGACAACGGGCCCGATGCCTTCGGTGTGCATGGTCGGACCGGTGTGCGCTGTCGGCACATTTCGGGTCACCCACATATCGATCGCGGTGATCAATGTGCGTCGGTGCGTATCGATTTCGGCCCCCAGGGCGGGATCGGCCATGCGTCGGCGGTGCAGGCTGCTCGCGTGGAACGCCGACACCGCCAGTGGGTGGTTGCTCGAGCCGTCGTCTCGGATCGCCTCTCTCAACTCATCGGCGCTCGGCAGCGGTTCGGTCGGAGCTACTGTCGGTCGCGGTCGAAACTGTTGTGCATCATGGATAGTCATCTCTGCTCCGCTCGCAGACGCCCTGCGACAGGCGTCGTACTGTCTGGATCCAATCGATGCTCTAGTCGTCATCCAGGTCGGCCGACATGTAGGCGGCAGCCGCCAGCCATCGATCGCACGGCAGCGTGTGCTCGTCGGCCAGGATCGCTCTGGCGGTGAGGTAGTTCAGCTCTGGTTCGCCGTCGTGGTGTTGACAACATAGGTGACCGACGGTGATCCGTTTCCTAACTGCCTGTCCGGTTGCGGAGGCGGTTCTTCGAGCTGAAAAAGATTGCGGGGCAGCGGGTTTCCTGCGCATCTCGTCGTCCGCGATCGCGCTGGTCGTCATCAGCCGACGCCCCTCTCCGAGCTGCGGGGACTGCGGGCGATAGCGCCTGCTGCCTCGGTGTTCCGTGATATCGTGAATGTGTTAAATGTACCGTGATTATCACGCTTCAGGAAGTGGAGCGAGCATATCGGTATGACCGGATCTGTTGGGGGCCATGGCTACGCGACTGCGGACCGCACGAAAACTGCTGCTGGGACGCGAAATCGAACACATGATCAAGACCGCCGGCACCAGTCAGGCCGACGCAGGGAAGATCATCGAGGTAGGCCAGAGCCGAATCAACGGTCTGATCAACGGAATTGGCACGATTTCCGTCGGCGACCTCGAAAAACTGGCAGGTGGATTGGGTTTCGGCGACGCGCGCTATATCGATACCCTGCTCGAGCTCAGGCGTGACAATCACCGCCGCGGCTACTGGAGCACAAGCCATCGCCGCGCCTATAGTGAAGAGTTGCGACTGCTGGTCGATCTGGAGGCGCACGCCGATCTGCTACGCACGGCGGAGGCGGAGATCATGCCAGGCCTCATACAGTGCGAGTCCTACATTCGTGCATTGCACAAACCGGAGATCGCCGGTGCGGGCGAGGCCGAAGGCATCACCGTCGAGGACTCCGTGCAGGCCCGGCTGGCTCGGCAGGAAATCCTGGTCAAGCGCAATCCGCCCGACTTCCGCGCGATCCTGTCGGAGTCCTGTCTGCGCCGTGAATATGGTGACCGCAATGTGATGCTCGATCAGATCGAGCACCTGAGCGAGCTATCCCGAAGACCGAGCATCCTCATCCAAGTGCTGCCGTTCACGATCCCGACCAACGGCGCGGGGATGGAGGACCGCTACACCCTGATCCGGGTGCCATCGCCGGGTGCGGCGGGCGATCTGGAGATGGCGATCGACGAACTACAGGGCGATATCCGCTACATCGATGAAAAACCTGCTGTCGCGCGCCGTGAGACCGTTTGGTCGCGTCTGAGCGCCGCCGCACTCAGTGCCGAGGATTCGCGGCAGTTCATGGAACATGTCGCTCGCTCGTACCGACGCAAGACGGCTACCCCGCGATAGACCGCACGAACAGGAGCCCTCATGGCCACCAACGACTTCGAGTCACGTGAGGTCGATCCGCGGGTACCGTCGGCCGCACGCCTCTACCACTACTATCTGACCGGCGAACCGGTGTTCGACGCCGACAAACTCTTCGCCGAGCGGGTCTTCGCACGGTTCTCCCACCTCGACACCTGGGCGCATCACAACCGTGACTTCCTCGGCCGCGCCACACGATTCATGGTCGAGCAGGGCATCAGGCAATTCCTCGACATCGGATCGGGTCTGCCGACAGGGGGCAACACCCATGAGGTCGCCCGTACTTCCGCTCGCGACGCGCGCGTGGTCTATGTCGACAACGACATGGAAGCGGTGAACCGTGCCCATGACCTCCTGCTGCATCAAAACGCGCTCGGCACGACGGCCATCGTCGAAGCCGACCTTCGTCGCCCCGACCTGATCTTCGACCACTCGGAGACTCGCCGCCTCATCGACATCGACCAACCGGTCGGGCTGCTGATCGTGAGTGTCTGGCCGTTCGTCCCGGAATCCGAGCGCCCGCTGGAGCTGATGGCCAGCGTGCGCGACCGGTTACCTTCGGGCAGCTATGCCGCGATGACCCATGTTTCGCTCGACGACGCGAGCATCGAGATCCAGCAGCAGATGGCTTCGGCGGCCGAGTTGTACGACGAGACGTCGGACCCGGTCACGCTGCGCAGCCGGGCGCAGTTCGCGGCGCTGTTCGACGGTTTCGAACTGGTGGAGCCGGGCATCGCATACGCACCGGACTGGCGACCGGACCAACCTGTCGATGTCGAACATCCCGCACGGCCGTGTAATTTCGCGGCTGTCGGCTATACGCCGTAACAAGGGGAGGGCAGGGACTCGTGAGTCTCTGCGCCTCGCCAGCTTTACCCCGTAGAGAGGAACGACAATGGAGCCGACCTTCACTATTGGAGAATTCATCAAGGCCGTGGCCAGTTCACCGAACCAGAACTGTGTCCGCGTTGCCCGCAGGGACGGCTGGACGGCGGTGTGGGATGACAAGCTTGCCGGCGAGCACGCTGATCCCGATGCGACGTTGCCCGGAGAGCAGTTGCTGTACTTCACCGATGAGCAGTTCGATGCCTTCCAGGTCGATCTGCGGGCAGGCCGGTCGGAGGGTGTTTACTTGAGCACTCGGTACGACCACGGCGACTATGTGTTCAGCGCGGATGTGGCCGCGCAGCAGCCGGTAGACGGGGTGGAGCTGCACTTCAGCTCGGCCGAGGTCGAGGCATTCCGGTCCGGAGTGCTCAATGGCGAATTCGAGCGTGCCCGGTTCGGCTGACCTGATCGGGGCTCCCGACGTCGTCGAGCAGTTGCTCGGGGAACGCGTGGTGCGGTGGGTAGGCGTCGTCGACGGGGTTCGGCACGGACGGGCGGATCCGCGGCGGATTCGGCCACCGACCCCGACGGTGTGGTGTGGGGCGTCCCGAATCTCGTTGTCGCGGACGGATCCTGCTTTCCCACCGCCTCCGGCGTGAATCCGATGGTGTCGATCGAGGCCATCGCCTACCTGAACGCCACCCGGTTGGCCGCTCGCCTTCGCTAGCGTAGCGGTGCGGGGGTCCGTGCTGTCCTCGCATCGAAATCCTCTCGTGCGGAGAGGATTTCGGTGTGGTGCTGCTCCGACCACCTGCCCATGGCATGACTGAGTTCGCCGAGGCTGGCGCCGAGCTCGGACAGTGAGTATTCCACTCGGGGTGGCACCGTCGGGTAGACATCGCGGCGGACGAGTCCGTCACGTTCGAGGCCGCGCAGGGTCTTGGTCAGCATCTTCTGAGTGATGCCGTCGAGGCGGCGGCGGAGGTCGTTGAACCGCACAGGGTCGCCGCTTTCGCGTAGTACGCCGAGTACCAGCAGGACCCATTTGTCCGCGAGCACGCTGAGCACTTCCCGCGCGGGGCAGTGGTGTAGGTAACTTTCGACCAGGTTGGGGGAGGGTTCCCAGTCGCATGCAGTATCCATTGGGTACCTCGGTATCGGAAAGGTGCCTTCTTCCCAACGGATACTAGGCCACCGCACAATCATTGGCATGCTGGCAATCACGCAAAAGACATACGGCGGTCCGGAAGTACTGGAGACGGTGGAGGTCGATCGGCCCCGGCCCGGGGTGGGCGAGGTTCTGATTCGAGTGGCCGCAACCGGGGTGAACGCTGCGGACTGGAAGCTCCGCTCCGGGCTTATCGGCAAATTCGGAGATCCGCCGTTCACCCTCGGTCTCGACGCGTCGGGAGTTGTCGAAGAGCTCGGCCCGGACGTGACACGGTTCCAGCCCGGTGCCGAGGTCCACGGGATGGTGTTGGGCGGCTATGCCGAATACGTGGTGGTGCGGGAGTTGGCACTTGCCGCCAAACCGGCGACTCTCGATCATGTGCACGCGGCCGCGTTGCCGACCGCAGCGCTGACGGCCTGGCAGGCGCTTGCCGAGCTACAGCCCGGACAGCGGGTGCTCGTGCACGCCGCCGCGGGCGGGGTCGGCCACTTGGCGGTGCAGATTGCCAAAGCCCGCGGTGCGTACGTGGTCGGCACCGCACGCGCCGCCAACCACGAATTCCTGCGCGGCCTCGGCGCCGATGAGCTGATCGACTACACCACCACCGATTTCGCCACCGCAGTGCGTGATATCGACATCGTGCTCGATCTCGTCGGTGGTGACTACGGTTCCCGATCGCTGCCGGTGCTGACCCCGAGCGGCCTTCTCATCGACGCACAGGGCAACGACGCGGAAACCGATCCCCGATACCGCCGCCACTACGTCGAACCCTCGGGCACCGACCTGCGAGAGATCACCGCTGCTGTGGAACGCGGTGAACTCCGCGTCGAGATCGACCAGGTGCTGCCGCTGGCGGAAGTCGCGAAAGCCCACCAGCTCAGCGAATCCGGCCGAGTCAGAGGCAAGATCGTACTGATCCCATGGAACCCGCCGCGCTGAGCGCGCGGCCTTCGGCCTGGTGGGGCGGATCGCCCCGCGCTACCAGGTGGCCGAGGCGGCTGCTTCCGTCGAATTGATCGAGCCGTCCGCATTGTTCGAAAGTGGCCGCGCGAGGTCGCGACGATGCCTGACGAACTTCCTCCTGGAGATGTAGGCCAGACGCCGATGGCGCGAACTATGGGAGTCAGCCGATCTCGCCGGGTGTGCCGATTCAGGTCGGGCGTTGGACCGGGTAGAGCTGATGTGTGCCGCGAAAGCCTTTCAGCTCTACCGCATGCCCCGGATCGATGACGATGTCGGGTTCCCCCTCGACCGCGTCTTTCACGGCCGCACTGATCAGGACTTCGCCGCCGTCGGCTTGCCCGGCCACGCGCGCCGCCATCGCCACGTTGCGGCCGAACAGGTCGTCGCCGCGCCGGACGGATTTACCCATGTGGATGCCGATACGTACTCGAACCCGGTCGAGCGCAAAGGGTTTCGTTCCGTTGCCGAGTGCGCTCTGGACGTCCAACCCGCACCGCACCGCCTGCTCCGGCTCGGCAAAGGCGATCATGAAGCCGTCCCCTTGGCTTTTCACAATGTGCCCGTCGTGCTCGGCGACGCACTTGCGGACCAGCCGTTCATGACGATCGAGCAGCTTGACCCAGACGCGGTCACCCAGCCGCTCGTTGAGGGCCGTGGATCCCTCGATATCGGAAAAGACGATCACGACATGCCCATCCGGGGTGAGCCGGGCGAGGTCGGGGCGCTCGACCTGCGCCCAATCCGCAAGCTCTTCGATCGAACTCAGAACCGCGCCGCGCAACCCCTTCTTACGCACCAGATTCGCGGTCTCCCACACCGTCTTCACCGCGTCGCGGCTGCTGTTCATCCAGAGCTGTCGAGCATCGACCTTGCGCTCGAGAGCCTCCAATTGGCGACGTCCGCGGACGAAAAGTACCCAGAGCACGACCAGCCCCGCGGTTTCGACGACGACAACCGCCGCAAGCACGAGCTCGATCATGATTGTCCCGGCTTTCTGTCCGCGGCGATCGCACCATCTCGCGGCAAGTATTCCCTACCCGCGCGGTAACCCCTACCGGCACAATGGGAACGAGGGGAGCCGGGTACTCATTCGACGTTCGGCGCTGAACTCGAGGGTTGGGGATGCTGCACGACAGCGGATCGCAGGCCCGGCATCGGCTGAGGGGCGGTGTTCGAGTTGACCCGCCCGGCGACGCATACGCATCGCCGGGCGGGCCGCTTCCCCGTGCGCCGCGAGGACGCCGCCACGTCTCACGGCGAGATCAGCATAATGTCGCGGTCGTCCGACGACCAGCCGACACTCCATGGACTTCCGCGCTATGTGAAATGCAGCCGGTGTGCTCGTGCATGCGCCGCGGATTTGCCTGCGATGCAACCGCAGAGCGATTTCAGGAAGTCGGCGCTGGCGGGGCGGTCCGCTGTGGAGGTCGACAGCCACGACCGCAAAGAGGCCATCGATATGACCGCGCGGATGATCGCCGCATGGATGGAAGCGGAAGTCCGAGAGGCGGCCGCGTAGATCTCCTCCTTCGCCGCGGCGCGAAAGGTACCGTGACTCACGGCATTAGCCGCGCGCATGCACATGGAGGTGCCGATATGGCCGGTCGAGTACCCAAAGGCCGTCTGGCGCGGGGGAGCAAGCTCGGCCGACTTGCGGCAGGGCAGGCCGTGCGTGAGGTCGGGACCCGCTTGTCGATGATCGGACGCACTGAACAAGCTCGGCGGATTCTTGCCGAACGGTCCACCCTTCAAGCAGCGCAGCAACTCGTCACCGTGCTCGGCGGTATGAAGGGTGCGGCGATGAAGCTCGGTCAGATGTTGTCGGTTCTCGACGTCGACCTGGTTCCGGAAGCGCACCGTGAACTGTTTCGGGTCAAGCTCGCCGAACTGCGGGATCGGGCCCCGACAGTTCCGTTCACGGCGATGCGGAAGGTGATCGAGGACGACCTCGGTCCATTGGCGGCGGTTTTCGCGGACTTCGACCAGACGCCCGTCGCCGCCGCGTCGATCGGCCAGGTGTATCGGGCGAGGTTGCATGACGGGCGCGAGGTCGCGGTCAAGGCGCAGTACCCCGGGGTGGACGAGGCTACGCAGGCGGATCTGCGCAATCTCGTGTTCGTCAGCAAGCTGTGGAAATCCGTCCTGCCGAGCGCGGCCGATGCCGCCGTGCTGGACGAGATCGCCCACAACATCAGTAGTGAACTCGACTACCTGCGTGAGGCGCACAGCCAGCATCGGGTTGCGTCGCGCTACCGCGGCCATCCCTTTATTACGGTGCCCGACAGCATCGAAGAACACTGCTCGCGGCACGTGCTTGTCACGGAGTTCGTCGAGGGGAAGTCGTTTCAACAGATCCAGGCTCTGCCCGAGAGTGAACGTGATCGGATCGGTGAGCTGATCTACCGCTTTTATGTCAGTTCACTGTTCTCCGATCACGAATTCTGCGGAGATCCGCACCCCGGCAATATCTTGCTCGCCGCCGACGGGCGGCTGGCCTTCGTGGATTTCGGGCTCTACAACCATATGGACCCGGTCCACGTCGACTTCGAGCGTGTGTGCATGGTGGCCGCGGGTGAAAACCGAGCCGAGGATCTATACGAGTTCTGGGCCGCCCGCGGCATCATCGACCCGGATTTCGGGGTCACCACACAGGAATGCCTGGAATACGTGTGGGCTGCCGCCGGCTGGCATCTGCTCGACGAGGAGATCACGATCACCCCCGAGCTCGCCACCGGAGCGCTGGTGCTGGCTGTCGACCCGAGGGCCGCCGAGTTCCGAGGTATGCGGCATCAACTACTTCCCGCCGAACATGTCTTCTCGCGGCGTGCGGACCTGTTCACCCTCGCCGTGCTCGGCCAGTTGCACGCAACCAACAATTGGCATCGGATCGCGCGCGAGTGGCTCTACCGTGAGCCTCCGGCCACTGCCATCGGGCAGGCTATCGCGCGGTGGCACGGCGACCTGGAACAAGCTATCTGAAGCCGCGAGCATTCAGTGCCGAGCGCAGATACCACAGGCCCATGCCTTCGGTGGCGTTGTGGCCGGTGATCTGCCCGATTCGTTTGAGCCGGTAGTCCACGGTGTTGGTATGGATGTGCAGCATCGCCGAACCGGTAGAGGGCAGGCACACATTCGAGGCGCTGGACCATGTCGGGCAGTTCGTGGGAGCGTTCGACGGCGTCCGGTATGTCGACGGGCGCGGCAGTCACGACAGTGGCCGTGACGGGTACTTGCGCGGCATGTGACAGAAAGTCGAGAAGCGCATCGAGGTCTCGGCCTGCCGAGGCGTCTTCGGGGATGAGCAAAGAGCCACCGTCGACGCTGAGCAATGACAGGGCGGTGTCCCCGCAGCGCGTGGCCAGCTCGGCTTGGACGCGGCGCAGCTTGCGGCGCGCCACTACCTTGCCGTCGATCATCGGGGGTGTCTCGTCAGGGTGTGCCGGAATGGCAACGGCGAGAACGGAGTACGACGCGGCGATCGCGATGCCGCATTCGCGGGCCACGGTGGAAGTGGGATGGCCGCCGAGCAGGGCCGAGGTGAGAGTGTGTACGGCGGTGTGATGTTCGCTGACGACCGCCTTGTGCCCACGGATGTAGGCACGGGACACGGTGGCGTTCATTGTGTCGAGCATTTCCACGACCAGCCTTGCGCCGCTGACCATGGCGTCGTAATCCTTCCCGCTCCCGTGGGACACGATCATGTCCAAGCCGACTTTGAATCCTTCATGGATGGCGTTCAGGATCGTGTCGATCGGTACGCCCTCGCTTGCCCAACCCGCGGCGGCGGCGGCGAGTTTGTCTATCTTCCGCGGGATGTCATCCCCGTCGAGCATGCTGATGGCGAATTCGAGACATACCCGCGTGATGGCGGTGACATCCCCGTTTATCGCGTCGCCCGGCAGCGTTCCGCACGCGATGACGTTATCGATGAAGTGGCCGACAAGTTGTCGGGAGACGGCTCGAACGTCCTGCGAACACGGGCCGCGCCGCCCAACCGGTGAGTTTCGTGCGCCGTCATGTGACCTTGTCGCGCTGACTTTTCCGGCACGCCAACTCTAAGGTGATGTTTCGCTCACCTACTACTTTCTTTCGCTCGAGTTGCTATCAGGCGGCCAAATGTGCCGTTGACCGCGCTGAATGTCTGTCGCAGGCCCATACAATCCGACTCCCGGAAGCGAATTCCGAACACCGTGCTCACCTTTTGGTGAGCACGGTGTCGTTCTTGCGTGGGTGAGATGACCTGTCGGACAACGGGAGTAGCCTCGGCGCTTTGGCCGTTACCACACCAACTCTCGTGTTCACCGACACGACTGGGTCGGCCTGGATTCAGGCCGACCTCTCCGAGGATGCCGGTGCCTGGAAGCCGCCGATCTTCTGCGCGAGCAGTTCGGCGAGCCGCAGCGGGGTGCGGTCCTCGAACATCGGACCGATGAGCTGCACTCCCACCGGCAGGCCCTCGGGTGACCGGCCCGCTGGTATGGCGGTGGCGGGCAGGCCGGGCATGGTGGCCACACCGGCCCAGACGAGTTGGTTGAAATACGGGTACTCGACGCCGTCGATGTCGATCCGGCGTTCCAGCGGATTGGGGTTGTGGTCGTGCGGGAACGCGGGAGTCGGCGTGATCGGACACACCACGGCATCGAATTCGGCGAAGAGCCGCCGCCAGCTGTGCCGGTGGAGTTCGCGGCGGTCGATCACCTCGATCCAGTCGCGGTGGCTGAACACCATGGCGCGCAACCGCGCCGCGTCGAGACTCTGGTCGTCCGCGCCCAGTCCGGCGGCGCTCGCCCGCAGCTGCTCGTACGCTTCGACGGGAAAACGTGCAACGGAGCCCGAAAACAACAACTGCATATAGAGTGTCGCGGCTTCGGTCAGATCGGGCAGCAACGGACTGTGCCGCTCGACGCGGGCGCCGTTGTCGGCAAGCGCGTCGGCCACCCGGTTCACGCCCGCCCGCACAGCCGACCCGGTCGGAATGAGCGGATGCTCGTCGAGGACCAAGACCCGGAAGTCGCAGAGCCGCTCGTGGCGCGCGGGCGGCAGCGTCAAGTCGTACGCCATGCCGAGCGTCAGCGGGTCCGGCCCGGCCATGACGTCGAGCAGGAGCATGAGGTCGCGGGCGGTGCGCGCCATCGGACCTACGACGGCGAGGTCGAGGTCGACCGGCAATGCCGGCGCGGGCGGCGCGACCATACCGCGGGCCGCCACCAGTCCGACTGTCGGCTTGTGCGCGTAGACACCGCAGAAATGCGCGGGGGTGCGCAGCGAACCGGCGAGGTCGGAGCCGATGGACAGCGCGCCGAATCCGGACGCCAGGGCTGCCGCCGAGCCGCCGGAGGATCCGCCCGACGTGCGCTCGTGATCCCACGGGTTGTTGGTGGTGCCGTAGATCTCGTTGAAGCTCTGGATATCTTGTAGTCCCAACGGCACATTGGTCTTGCCGAGCACCACCGCGCCGGCGGCCGCGAGCCGCGACACCTGTACCGCGTCCTCGGCAGGCACATAATTCTTGTGTTGCGGCATGCCCCAGGTCGTGGGCAGCCCTGCAACGTTGTAGGACTCTTTGACCGTCACCGGAATACCGAGCAGCGGCCGGTCCTCGCCGCGGGACCGCGCCTGATCGGCACGATGTGCGGCGGCCCGCGCACGGTCGAAGTCCGGCACACAGATCGCGTTGATCACCTTGTCGTCGCGCTCGATGCGGGCGATCGCCTCGTCGGTCAGTTCTATCGATGTCACCGCACCGGCACGCAATGCGGCCGCGAGTTCTTCGGCCGTCTGAAAACTCCACTCCATGAATCCGACGCTACCGGTCTGCCGCAGCCGCTCGACCGCACACACTTCGCCCGCATCCGCCGGAAAAGTCGGACCGGTCGCCTTCGCCAGCGAAGGCGCGCACTCGCTCCGTCATCGAAGACGGCCCAGCCCAGGTCAGTAGTGTTGGCAGTGAGCCGACTTTATGGGCACACGACGTGACAAGCCATGAAATATCGATTCGCACAACGGGATGGATGTCTCAAAACTCATCACGTTCCTGTCCGGCCACAGACGACAGGCACACGCCGTAATGCGGACACCGCTTTGTGGTGGGCCGTCACTGTTCAACGCGGGTGCTCACGCGGATCGGGTTTGTTGCCAGGTTCAGTGGACTATCTGCTCGATGAGCAGGAACATGCCGATGGCCAACATCACGACTCCCGAGAGCCGACCGACCCGACGTGCGGCCGTCGGCCGTGTTCGTAGTACCGGCCGGGCCGCGGTTCCCACGCCCGGATACCTGGCTGAACAGGGCGCTGAACAGGGCTTCATGTACCAGGTGACACGACCGTTAACGGCACTCCTATTAGGTCGATTCGGCCGCGCGGGTGCGGGTGGCAGTCGGTGTCTCGCCGGTGTGCCTGCGGTAGATGCGCCGGAAGGCCGCCGAATCGGCGTAACCCACCGCGCCCGCGATCACGTCGACGGGTTCGCGCGTGGTCGTCAGTAGGGTGGCCGCCTGCCCGACCCGGAGGCGATGAACGTACTGGATGGGTGAGACGCCGACGCGGTCGCGGATGCGGCGGGTCAGAGTGCGCGGAGAAACCGCTGCGACACTGGCCAATTCGTCCAGCGATAGTTGCCGGTGCAGATTGGCGTGCACGTGCTGTTGCACGGCGCGCAGCACCGGGTCGGTGGCCCGTAGATGCTCGAGCACCATGTAGCGCGACTGCGACATGCGGGCATCGAGCACCAGGTAGTGAGCCACCTGCTCGGCCAGTGCACCGCCGCCGAGGCGGGCGACCAGCGCCAGCAGCAGATCTGTGTGGGCGAAAGCCGCACCGGCGGTGAGTATTGCGCCGCTGTCGACCACCATGCGATCGGACTGCACGGTGACATCGGGGAAGCGGCGGGCCAACAGCGGCGCCAGCCACCAAGTAGTGGTGGCGGCCCGGCCCGACAGCAGCCCCGAGGCCGCTAACACGAAGACAGCCGAGCAGGAGGCAGCTACCGTAGCGCCGGAATCAGCTGCACGCCGGATGATTTCGACGGCCTGCATGGTCGGGGGTCGGGTCAGCAGTTCCTCGACACGCGCTTCGCTGGACGCGGACGGCCCCGGCAGCACCAGAATATCGCCGGGTTCGAACTCCGCCGCGCCGAGCGGGGTCTCGGTATCGACACTGATCAGCCGCCCACCGCTGGATCGGACCGGCAGCCCATCGAGTGATGCGACGCGCTGCCGCAGCCGCCCGCCCGTCGTGTCACCGGCGATCCCGGCTGCCGTGTCGACGATGTCGATACCGAGGCCGAGTGCACCTTCGAGCACACCGTCCAGCGCGAGGTGGGTAATCATTTGGCGAGACTAGACCGAAGGGTGTCGATCTTGCCAATTGCGGTGCGCTGACCTGCTGCGGCAGGGTTTGGGGTGTGCAGCAATCTCTCCCGCAGGATTCTCTCGACGACGACCTCGCCGATTTCGTACCCCGGTCGATCACGCTCGACGGAGTAGCCCGCACGGTGTATGTCAGCGGCACCGGACCGGCGGTCATCGTCATGGCGGAAATGCCCGGCATCAGTCCCGATGTGGCTCGCTTCGCCCGCTGGGTGCGCGACGCCGGGCTCACCGTCTATCTGCCGTCACTGTTCGGCCGCGACGGTGCCTATCCGGAGGCAGAGGCCGGCGTGGAAGTCTTCAAACGAGCCTGTGTCAGCGCGGAATTCCGGGCCTTCGGCGCGGGCAAGTCCAGCCCGGTCGCGGTGTGGCTGCGTGCGCTGGCAGCCCTGGCCCATCGCGAATGCGGCGGTCTCGGCGTCGGCGCGCTGGGTATGTGCTTCACCGGGAATTTCGCGCTCACCATGATGCTCGAGCCC
Organism: Nocardia arseniciresistens; assembly: GCF_046764875.1. Classification (NCBI taxonomy): domain Bacteria; kingdom Bacillati; phylum Actinomycetota; class Actinomycetes; order Mycobacteriales; family Nocardiaceae; genus Nocardia; species Nocardia arseniciresistens. Next base: position 162,764 of record NZ_JBKORD010000017.1, on the reverse strand, counting down.
GCGATGCTGGCGCCGGTGCTGTGCCAGCCGTCGCTGCCACTGGATGAGCCTGGTGGACTAGAGATTTCGCCCGGTGAGCTCGCGGCCGTGCGGGAGCGACTCGATCGCGATGATCTCGTGGTGCGCGCCTATCGCTTCGAGGGCGACCGCTTCTGCACCGCGCAGCGTTTCGCCGCCTACGCCGCAGCGCTGGGTCCGCGTTTCGAGCCGCGAGTGCTGCCCGCCGACGCGGCGAATCCCTCTCCGCCGCCGTTTTTCTCGCAGATCGTCGGCTGCCCGCACAGTGTGGTCACCGCGCATCTGGTCGATACGGCGGGGGAGCCGACCGCCGCGGCCCGCGACGAGATCCTCGCCTTTCTCGTGGACCGGCTGACTGCGGACGTCCCGTTGCAGTGACATAGCGTCCACTGCTGGTCCAGCTTCGCGGCCACTTCCGACGTACAGGAATTCTCTAGCCTGCAACATGTTCTCGGCTCAGGTCCAGGCGTGTGTCCATGTCGAGCCGGAATCGGCCATAAGGGTTGATATTCGACCAGAACAACGGCGACATCGCCCGGCGTTCGTTGTCGCCGATCAGGTCGTGGAATTCCGCATTCTCCAGGACGGCTTGGAACAGACGGGTATTGATGTGCGCCCGGTGGTACTCGATCGTGCTGCCGCTCCAGCGATAGGTGTCCAGCAGCGCTGGATCGACCTTGACCTGATCGGCCATATACGCCACCGCGGCGGCCGGTAACTCCTCCGGCCCGGTTGGGAATCGGCCCCCGAGTTCGAAGAATTTCAGCAACAAGCTGAAGCCGAGACGGGTCGCGCCCGACTTATTGCCCACCAGCCGCCAGTCTTCACCGACCAGCGTCCACGACCCGATCAAATCCTCGGTCGACCACTCCTGACGCACGCCCGGCAACAGTAGACGAATCACGCTGAGCGCGAAGCTACTTTGGGGCTGGGGCCAGCTTCAGGATTCCCGGGCCGGTTCAAACCGCTGATACCCGCACCCTTGACCACCCACCGCAGCGCCGGGCCCAAAATCTGGTCCGAGGTGGCCTGTGGGACGGGCGCGCGCGGACATTCTGATGCCCAGCCAGACCAGGTACAACGCTCCCGCCAGTGTCAGCGCGGTGAGGGGAGTCCGAGATGGCGGAAGGGTCATTCACGGCGGCGCTCGGGGGTGGGGGAGAGAGCGTGGCCCTGGATAGACCAGGGGAGGGCAGTGCAGGGAGGGAGGTTCCTGTGAGCCAGAACAATTCGATGATTCCGAAGTATCAGAGTTGAGAGCGCGCAGTCCTGATCTTGAATGAATAGCATTGCCTTACGTAGATATGCGCATCTACGCATGCAGCGTACCTGTTAACTACCACCACAACTCACCCCGCACACAAACCTCACCAATACTGCACAAGAACCGCATAGAAGAGGGGCGGGAGCGCCGTGCTGCGGCCTAAATTGCCGCGGTGGCGACGATGTATCCCTTGGGATCACGCCAGCTCTCGCCAGGATGATGGGCGAACCAATCCTCGATGTCTTCGCTCATATCGGTCAGGATCGCCTGCCGCTGTGGATGATCGGCGGCGATGCCATGGAAGCTGAACAATGCTTCGGCGAAGCGAATCAACGGGGCGGCGGCATCGAAGATCAGGGCGTTATCGGATCGGTGGATCCGGGTGGCGCCGAAGACGTCGGTCATCATCGCGGGAAGTGTCTCGGAATCGACCGTGGCGGTGAAGGCTTCGGCGGTGGTGATGCCGTAGCTGGCCGCGTGAGCGGCAACCAGTTCCGCGGTCAATGGGCAGGTATGAGGGTGATTCACGACTACCGCGACAGCTCCGCCGGGTTTGGTGGTACGTCGGAACTCGGCGAGGGCGGCCATCGGGTCCGGCACGTGATAGAGCATGTGCCGCGCGGTGATGACGTCGAAGCTGTTGTCGTCGAACGGGAGGTGCTCGGCGCCGGCGATTACGCCTTGGACGCCGGGTATCGCGGCGGCGGCGGCGACCATGGCCGGGGATGTATCGAGGCCGACCAGTGGGCCTTGGTGACCGCGTGCGGCCAGGCTTGCCAGGAAGCGGGCGTCTCCGCAGCCGATATCGGCCAGGTGCTCGGTTCCGGTGAGCGCAATCGCGGCCAGCACGTCGGCGCCGGGGTCGTGTGGCTGCTCGGAGTGTCGGCGGTGGGTGTCGATGCGCACCTGTAGCGGCGTCGGATCGGCGTATTCGGCTTCGAGGCGGGGGCTGCTCATCGGTGGTCGTCCTTCGGTCCGGTGGCCGGCGGTGACGCTTTCCGGCGCCGAGCGTACCTCCGTGGGCGACATCGTCGAGGGCTTTCGGCGCTCGGAGCCGCTACGGGACGCGCTCGGGGTGCGACGCTGTGACCACGGGGAGTTTCATGGTGACCGGGTCGGTGATGGGTGTGGACTTCACCAGGTCGTGTAGATCGCCGGTACCGGGGCGTTCATCGTCGAGGATAGGTTCGCCGAGACCGATCTTCTGCTGGATGCGTTTCATCCATGCCGGCGCCCACCAGCAGTCGTCGCCGAGCAGTTTCATGATGGCGGGGACGAGCAGCATGCGCAGGATGGTCGCGTCGATGAACAGGGCGGCGATCATGCCGTAGGCGATGTACTGCATCGCTACCAGGTCGGAGAAGGCGAATGCGCCGGTTACCACGAGCAGGATCAGGGCGGCGGCGGTGATGATGCGGCCGGTGTGCGCGGTGCCGGTTCGGACGGCTTCGCTGGTGCTCGCGCCTTTGGCGCGGGCCTCGACCATTCGTGAGAGGAGGAAGACTTCGTAGTCGGTCGAGAGGCCGTAGATGATCGCGATGATCAGTACGAGTACCGGCGCCATCATCGGTTGTGGGGTGAAGTTGAGTAGGTCTGCGCCGTGTCCGTCGATGAAGATCCAGGTCAGGATGCCGAGGGTGGAGCCGAGTCCGAGTGCGCTCATGAGTGCGGCCTTGATGGGCAGTACCAGTGAGCCGAAGGTGAGGAACATCAGGACGGTGGTGATGAGCAGGACCATCGCGATCATGAACGGCATGCGGTAGAGCAGGGCGTCGATGCTGTCTTTTTCGATGGCTGGTTTGCCGCCGACCATGAGGGTGACGCCGTCGGGAATGTCCATGGAGCGGAGGTATTCGATGGTTTTGCCGCCCTTGGCGGTGTCGACGAGTGGGGTCTGTAGTCGGTAGATGCCTGCTCGGGAAGGGGCGGGTGTGGGGACGCCGAATTTCTGGGCGAGGCCGGGTGCCTGGTTGGCTCGGCGGGTGACTTCGCCGACCTTGTATGGGTCGTCGGAGGTGATGATGAGTTGGAGTGGGTCGGTGGAGCGCAGGTGGAACAGTTCGTCGAAGTCCTGTTGCGCCATGCGGATCGGGTTGTCGGTGGGGAGGTATTTTTCGCTCATGCCGCCGAAGACGAGATTTTTCATGGGCAGGATCAGGAGGAAAAGTCCGATGCACAGGGGTATGGCGATGCGCAGTGGGCGTTGCATCACCCAGCCGGTAGCGCGTCCCCAGAAGCCGTTTTCCACTTCGTCGGCGGTCTTGGTTTTGCGGAATCGCTTGAGGCCGAGCATGTCTACGCGTGGGCCGAGGATGGCGAGGGCGGCGGGCAGGATGGTGATGGCGGTGAGAGCGGCGAGTGAAACGGTGGCGATGGCGCCGTAGGCGAGGGATTTGAGGAAGCCCTGTGGGAACAGCAGCAGTCCGCCGAGGCTGGCGATGATCATGGTGGCGGAGAAGACGACGGTGCGTCCTGCGGTCATGACGGTGCGGCGTACGGCGGTGGGGGTGTCGTAACCTTCGGCGAGTTCTTCGCGGAATCGGCTGACTATGAACAGGCCGTAGTCGATGGCGAGGCCGAGGCCGACCATGGATACGACGCCGTTGACGAAGGAGTTGACCTCGGTGAAGTTGGTGAGGATTCGGACGATGCCGCCGGCGCCGATGACGGTGAGGCCACCGATGATCAGTGGTAGTCCTGCGGCGATGAGGCCGCCGAAGATGAGGAACAGCAGCACCGCGACGGCGGGGATGGCGAGTTTCTCCATCCGTTTGGTGTCGGTGGTGATGGTGTCGTTGAGGGTTCCTCCGACGGCTTGTAGTCCGGCGATTTGGACCTGTATGCCGGGGATGAGGAAGGCGTCCTTGACTTTTCGGAAGTTGCGCACCATGTCGGTGTCGTTGTCGCCGCGGATGGCGAGTGCGGCGAAAGCTTTGGTTTTGTCCTTGTTCGCGGCTTGGGTTCCGCTGAGTTTTCCGGTTTCGGTGCGCCAGTAGGCGCCGTTGATGCCGGCGACTTCGTTGGGGTGTTCGCGGGGGAGGCGGTTGAGGTGGTCGATGACCGTGGCGCTGAAGGCGGGGTCGTCGACGGTTTTGCCTTGGGGTGCGGTGAAGAGCAGGATGACGTCGCCGTCGTGGTTGCGGCCGAAGGCTTCGTCGGCGAGGCGGCCTGCGCGCGCGGATTCTGAGGTGGGGTCGTCGAGTCCGCTGGAGCTGAGGTGGTCTTCGAGGCCGATGCCGTAGGCGCCGAGGGCGAGTAGTGTCGCGACGACGAGGCCGATGACGACAAATCGGAGTCGGTGGACGAGGTTGCCCCAGCGTGCGAACATCAGCCGATTCCTTGTGTCGGGTGGCGGGTCGGCGGCGCCGAGGACGGTCTATGGGCTGGGCATGCTGCGCCGATCGACAAGGGGCTGCATCCTTTCCGCTGGTGGACGCACGGTGTGCTTGTCATCAAAGGTACAGATGGTGCGGGAGTGGTCAGAGGCTGTGGATTTCGGCTTCGTCGAGGTCGTCGGGGAAGACGAAGCGGCGGATTGCCCAGAAGCGGAAGCCCATGGCGAGTAGCACGCCGAGGATCTGGCCGGTGATGAAGTTCGCGATCGCTTGGGTGAGTGGTCCGACGTGGGGGACTCTGAGGTCGAGTGCGTAGAGCGAGATGGCTTGTGGCAGTAGGGTGACGCCGATGCCGAGTGCGCTGATGGCGAAGAAGAGTGCGGCTTCGTGGTGGCGTTGTCGTCCGCCTCTGGTTCGGAAGGACCATTCGCGGTTGAGGATGTAGGAGGCGATGGTGGCGATCAGTACGCCGAGTAGTCGTGCGGTGAGTGGTTTTTCGCCGAGGACGGTGAGTTTGACCGTGTAGACGACGCCGGTGTCGATGAACCAGGTGATGGCGCCGACGGCGGCGAACTTCAGCAGTTCGCGATGCTGGATCGCTTTGGAGCGGTAGGGCTCTGGGATTCGATCGAGTGCGGGCTGCACGAATGACACGCCATCGACTATAACGGCGTGTCGGTGTGTGTGCGGGGTGGCAGGGAGGTCGTCGGCGGGCTGTGGTCGAGTTGGCGGTGGTGTTTCGGTGCGGACGGTTGGTCGAGATCGATCTACGGTGGTGGGATGACCACGCATCTGACGCATTGGGGAGTGTTCGAGGCTGGCAGTGACGGTGCGCGGTTGACCTCGGTGCGGCCGTGGCGCGGCGATCCGGAGCCGACAGCGTTGATCGATAATGTCGCTTCCGCACAGCATCATCGGACTCGGATCGATCAGCCGTATGTGCGCAGGGGGTGGTTGGAGCACGGGCCGGGACCTGCTCGACGTGGTGACGAGGCGTTTGTTCCGGTGTCGTGGGAGACGGCGGTGCGGTTGCTGTCGGGTGAGCTGAGTCGGGTCTATCGCGAGCATGGTGCGGAGTCGGTGTATGGCGGGTCCTACGGGTGGGCGAGTGCGGGGCGGTTTCATCACGCGCAGAGTCAGGTGCATCGGTTTCTGAACTGTCTCGGCGGATATGTGCGGCATGTGAACAGCTACAGCTTGGGGGCGTCGAGTGTGCTTTTGCCGCACGTGATCGCCGATATGTCGGTGATCGAAGGGCATGCCACAGCGAAGAGTGTGCTCGTGCGGCATGCGGAGTTGGTGGTGGCCTTCGGTGGGTTGTCGCCGAAGAATGCGGCGGTGTCACCGGGCGGAGTTTCTCGCCACAACACGCGTACGTGGATCGGTGCGGCGCGGGCGCGTGGCTGCCGGTTCGTGTCGATCAGTCCGTTGCGTGACGATATTCCCGGCGAGGCTCAGGCCGAGTGGATCGCGCCGCGGCCGGGTAGCGATGCTGCGTTGATGCTGGCATTGGCGCAGGTGTTGGACGCGGAGGGGTTGGCGGACACAGGGTTTCTGGACACCTACACTGTCGGTTTCGACCGGTTCGCCGACTATCTGCGGGGTGCGGGCGACGGGATAGTGAAGGATCCCGAGTGGGCGGCGTCGATTACCGGGCTGCGCGCTGACAGGATCCGGGGGTTGGCGCGGGAGATGGCGGCGGCGCGGACGATGGTCACCATCAGTTGGTCGCTGCAACGGGCCGAGCATGGTGAGCAACCGTTGTGGCTCGGGGTGGTGCTTGCGTCGATGCTTGGTCAGATCGGGCTGCCCGGTGGCGGTTTCGGTCATGGTTACGGATCGACGGCGCATGTCGGCGAGGCGGCGCGTGAGCACTCGGTGCCGAGGTTTCCGCAGGGCCGCAATGGTGTCGAAACGTTCATTCCGGTGGCCAGGATCGCCGATATGCTGCTGCATCCCGGTGCCGACTACGACTACAACGGTCAGACGCTGACCTACCCGGAGATCAAGCTCGTGTACTGGTGCGGTGGGAATCCCTTTCACCATCATCAGGATCTGGCCAGGTTGCGTGCGGCGTTCGCGCGGCCGGACACCGTCGTCGTGCACGACGCGTTCTGGACCGCGACCGCCCGGCACGCCGACATCGTGCTGCCCGCGACGATGTCCATCGAACGCGACGATTACGGAGCCGGGCAGAACGACCGGGTCTTCTTTCCGATGCCCGCACTGACCGAGCCGCACGCTCAGGCGCGCGACGATTACGCGATTTTCGCCGAGCTGGCCGAAACGATCGGTATCGGCAAGGAATTCACCGAGGGCCGCACATCGTGGGAGTGGTTGCGCCATCTCTATGAGCGGTGGCAGTCGGACGTCGGTGCGGACGTACCGGATTTCGACGTGTTCTGGGATAGCGAGAAGATCGATCTGCGGGTCCCCGACGCGGACGAGGTGCTGCTGGCGCAGTTCCGTGCCGACCCGCAACGCTTCCCGCTCACCACTCCCAGCGGGAAGATCGAGATCTTTTCCGAAACCATCGAGGGTTTCGGTTATGCCGACTGCCCGGGCCATCCGGTGTGGATGGCGCCCGAGGAATGGCTGGGCGGGCCGAGGGCGGCGCGGTTTCCGTTGCAGTTGATCGCCAACCAGCCGCGCACCAAACTGCACAGTCAACTCGATGTCGGTGCGCACAGTCAGTCGACGAAAATTGTTGGGCGAGAACCGGTTCGGTTGCACCCTGACGATGCTGACGCCCGTGGTGTCGGTGCCGGCGATATCGTGCGCGTTTTCAACGACCGTGGCAGTTGTCTGGCGGGGGTCGTGGTGGATGACGCGGTACGCGCCGGTGTCGTGCAATTGTCCACCGGCGCGTGGTATGACCCGGACCCCGACGATCCCACCTTCTGCCGGCACGGTAACCCGAACGTGCTGACCAGGGACCGAGGCACCTCGGCCCTGAGCCAGGGCTGTATCGGACAGCTCGCTCTGGTCGAGATCGAACGCTATACAGGCGCGGTGCCCGAGCTGGCCGTCAGCCACCCGCCCGCGACCACTTAGGTTTGCGGCCGACATTTCGGGCAAAGCAGATAGGTAGCACTCGGTTGCGACGACACTTGGTGGTCGGCGTCCGCGATGCGTCACGGGTTAGCCGAACCGCCCAGTGAGGGTGGTCTCACTGGGCGGTTCGGGTGAGTTGTTCGCTGGCGATGTCTGAAAGGATTCGAGGATGGTGTCCAACCCGTTGCCTCGCGTCGCTCGACGGCTGGCCGCGCGACGCTGGGTCATGCGCATTGCGCCGGTGGTGTTGCGGCTGGAACGTGTGGTGCGGCGGGTGAGTGGTGGCAAGCGAGGCATCCTCGATCTTGCGGGGCTGCCGTCGATCGAAATCACTGTCCCCGGCCGCAAAACCGGACTCCCACGCAGCACGTCACTGCTGTATGTCCCGGACGGCGCGAATTTCCTTGTTCTCGGCTCGAATTGGGGCAGTGCGAAGCATCCGGTATGGTCGGCCAATCTCCGCGCCGCCGCTGCCGCCACCGTCCGAACCAAGTCCGAGCAGCTCGAGGTCACCGTCAACGAAGTCACCGGCGTCGACCGCAAACGCGTCTGGGACCTGGCTGTCGAATTCTGGCCCGGTTACGAGATGGAGTGCGAGCTCTCCGGTGGCCGCGAATTCCGTATCTTCGAATTACGCCGCCGCGCTTGATGTTTCGGCCCACCAGCTGATGCAGGCGCAATGGAGCGTCGGACGGTGAGCTACCAGGATTCGATCAGCGGGACATCTGTTGGCGCCGCTGCGATTGCTCGCTGAGGCGACCGTGTCGCTCCGGGGTCGAGTACTGGATCAGCTTCTCGGCCAGCCCTAGCCCCAGCCCGGCGCTGTCGGAAATTCCGGTCGCGTCGTCGGTCAGCAGCGCAACCAGCGTTTCGGTCCGGACCGAGGACACGGCATCGACGAACGATTCGACGCTTGGGTAGGCGAGCGTGGCCAGCCGATTGCGGCTGGCCTCGAAACGCGCCACGGTGGCGGTGTTGATGGGCACTCCGTTATGCGGTGGCCCCGCTGGGTGAGTGCTTTTGGGTGGCGGCCGAGCGGTACTTATGATTCGGTCTTCCGAAGGTCGGGTGGCTCACAGCCCAGGCGGCGGTATCGATGATCGCCGACTTGACGCGCGCGGCCGTCCAGCCGCGTAGGGCTCCCGGCTTCGCTTGCGCGTTACCGTCGACCAGCTGGAAGAGCCCATCGTTGCGGCCGAGGCTGATGTGGTTGCCTATGTAGGAGAACGTGGTCGGCGAGACTTTGCGGCCGGTCAGGTCCCCGATGATCGCAGCCGTCGCCGCCTTGCTGGTTGGTCCTGCCGAAGCGCACGACATCGGGTACGGCAGGCCATTGTCGCCGATGACGAAGACGCTGTCACCGGCGGCGTAGACGTATCGACCGCCTTCTTCGACGGCCGCGGCGCTACCTCCGCCGTCACCGTCCTGGTCGTCTGGGCCACGCTCGGGGCGGCGCTGTGCCTGATCGGCGGCCTGTGCTCACCGCGCCACCTCGAACCCTGAACGTCTCCCCGGCCTCGACGGGAATCCCAGCCTGCGCGCAGAACTGCTCGGCCAGCGGCGCGCACTCCTCCCAGCTCATCAGCTGGGAATGCCGCGTTTGTGGATGGTGGCGATCCGTTTGCAGAACATGGGGTATCGATCGGCCGAAGCCCTCTCGGGCCACAACTGCGCGCTCAGCTGGCGGCAGCGCCGAACCACTTCGGCAGCTGGCCGAGCAGGTCCTGTTGGTCTTCACCGACCCATGCAACGTGGCCGTCGGGCCGCAGCAGCACAGCGGGCACCTCCAGTTCCTCGCTGACCTCGACGATGTGGTCGACCCGGTTTGCCCAGCCCGTCACCGAAAGCAGGCCGGTCTGGTCGAGCAGTAGCCCGCGACCGCCGTGCATCAGTTCGTAGAGGCGCCCCTGCTTCAGCTTCATATCGCGCAGTCGTCGGCCGAGCAGTTCGTGGCCTTCGCCGAAGTCGTAGCGGACCCCGATCGCGGTGATCTTCTCGGTCAGGTATCGGCTTACGTCCTCGAAGTCCATCAGTTCCGACAGCAGTCGGCGCACGGCCTGGGCACCCGGTTCGAGGGACAGCAGCTGCATCTGCGCGCGAGTGTTGCTCAGCACGTCGGCGGCTACCGGGTGCCGTTCGGTGTGGTAGCTGTCGAGCAGTCCCTCCGGTGCCCAGCCGTTGATCTCGGCGGCGAGTTTCCAGCCCAGGTTGAACGCGTCCTGGATACCGAGGTTGAGCCCTTGCCCGCCCACCGGTGGGTGGACGTGTGCCGCGTCGCCTGCTAGCAGCACTCGCCCGACCCGGTAGCGCTCGGCCAGCCGGGTTGTGTCGCCGAACCGGGACAGCCAGCGCGGCGAGTGGGCGCCGAAGTCGGTGCCTGCGGTCGCGCGCAGTTGCTGCTTGAGCTCGTCCAGGGTCGGCGGGACCGCGCGGTCGTCGGCTACTCCCGCGGCGGGCGTGACGACGCGGTATACCCCGTCTCCGAGAGGCCCTGCGCCGAAACGTAATTGGGTCTTGCGGACTTCGGTCACCACTGCGTTCACCGTCTCGGGTGACGCGGTGAACTCCACCTCTCCCAACAACGTGTCGACCGTGCTCGGCTCGCCGGGGAAGTCGACTCCGAGCAGCTTGCGTACCGTGCTGCGGCCGCCGTCGCAGCCGATGAGGTAGCGCGAGCGCAGCTGCGTGCCGTCGGCCAGCTCGACGATCACCCCGTTCTCGTTTTGGCTCAACCCGACCAGTTCGCAGCCGCGCCGGATCTCGACACCGAGTTCGGTGGCGTGCTCGGTCAGCAGACGGTCGGTGGTGGGTTGTGGGATGCCGAGAGTGTACGGATGTGCGGTGTCGAGCCGCTCGGGCGACGGCTTGGGGATGCCTGCGAAGAAACCACCGACCGGGTACTGCTTGCCGAGCGCGAGGAACCGTTCCAGCAGACCGCGCTGGTCCATCATCTCGACGCTGCGCACGTGCAGGCCGAGCGCGCGGACAATCCTGGTCGGCTCGGTGTCCTTCTCCAGCATGAGCGTGTGTACGCCGTGCAGCCGCAGTTCGCCGGCCAGCATCAAGCCGGTCGGTCCGCTACCGGCGATGATCACATCGATCATGTAGACCTCCATTCGACAGGTTGCGTTGTTTCCGCAGTTTCTGGCTGCGGCTGGAGATTCTGCGGCATGACCGGGGTCTTGTGGCAAGGCCCCTGGTGCGATATATGTTGAAGGGGGAGGGGTGGGTTACGGCCTTGCCGTTGTGTCGTGCGCTGTGGTCGGACATCCTCGTCGTGACGCCGCACAGCCTCACCTAGTTGGATCGAGGACCGGTGCGGGCGGGCTCGAGCCCGCCGCATCGAAAGCCCGCCCGCACAGTGACGGTCCCGACAACACTCTTGCGACCCGTCAGGGCTCGAGGTCGACCACGCCTTTCCCGCTCGCGATGTCGAGCGGCACCGACACCTGATCGTGCGCGATCAACCAGGTGTCGTCGATCTTCCGCATGCCGTAGGTGACCCGGACCCACATACCGCTCGTGGCGGTCCCGTCCTTCAGTGTGCCGCTGAGACGAGCAAAGGCGTGCCCGAATGCCACATCGTCGCCTACGGTGAACGTCAGGTCGCGGACCTCATAGGTCACAGTCTCGAAGAACATGAAGACCTTGGCCCAGTTCTCGAGTTTCGCCGCTATCCCGACATGTTGGAGCGGCGGCTCGACATCGAAGGACACGACGTCGGTTGTGTACAGCTGTCTCAGTGCTTCGAGATCCTTGGCTCGCAGTCCTTCGACTGCCTTGTCGATTTGCTGGCGAATCTCGACTTCATCCACCTCGATACGGTCAGTGTGTGACTGAAAGTCGTTCGGCGTCATCATGATTGGTTCCTTCGGAGTCGATGTGCGGGAGTATCGGTGGCGGGCCGCCGTAGCGGTGGCAGGGCGGTGCTCTGCGACGCCGAGTCCGGAACCCTCTGGGCGTCCTGTGGTTGGGCCGGGTACTGCCGAGGATGATGCCGATTCCGATCATGCCCGGAACTCCTGGTTTGCTGAACGTGTCACGACCTTCCGACGACACAGCCGTCCGGAATGTCAGGCCACCTCACAAATCGGGTCGCTGATTCGTCGAGTCGATGAGGGACGCACAGACCGAAGGAGCCGACCATGACAGACCTGCATCCGCCCGGAGTGAACGGTGAACGCCGTCAGCTGATCAATCTCGCCTACCGGCTGCTCGGGTCCCTGGCCGAGGCCGAGGATGTGGTGCAGGAGACCTACGTGCGCTGGTATGCGATGCCCGAGCGGCAGCGGCAGGAGGTGGCCTCGCCCGGCGCGTGGTTGACGACGGTCGCTAGCCGGATCTGCCTCGATCTGCTCGGCTCGGCACGCGCCCGGCGGGAACGCTATGTGGGCGAATGGATTCCGGAGCCGGTACCCGGCCGGTCCGAATGGCTCGGTGGTCCCGATTCCGTCGATCCCGCCGACCGGGTCACCCTTGATGAGTCGATCAGCATGGCCTTCCTTGTCGTGCTGGATTCCATGACACCGGCCGAGCGGGTGGCGTTCGTTCTGCACGACGTGTTCCGCTATTCCTTCGCCGAGGTTGCCGACATCGTCGGTCGCACCCCTGCGGCCTGCCGTCAGCTCGCCTCCAGCGCCCGCCGCCGTATCGATACCTCGCGGCGCCCTTCGAGCGTCGAGCGCGCCGAGGTGGTCCGGGATTTCAAACGGGCTTGGGAGACAAAGGATATCGAGGCGCTGATCGGCCTGCTCGACCCGCACGTGATCGCGACGGCCGACGGGGGCGGTCTGGCACTGGCCTTCCTCGTTCCGATCAACGGCGGCGAGCAGGTCGCTGACGCCTGGATGGAAATCGCCACCTATGGTCCCGCGCCAACCCTGCTGGAGCATACGGTGAACGGCCAGCCCGGCTTGATAGCGCGGCTCGACGACACCGTCGTCTCGGTCTACGCCTTCGATATCGTAGACGGCCGGATTACTCGCATCTGGGTGATCCGGAACCCGGAGAAGCTGCGGCCATGGACGGCCGACTGAACTGACGCGGATGTTCAGCGATCAGTGATGCCGCGATGTGCGATCACTGGGACAGGCTGCAGCACTTCGAAATGCTGGTCGCGGGTGCAGACCCGTCCGTAGCCGATTCGCATGGCGCGGAGTGTATTGCGAACCCCCGACAGGTTGACATTGGTGCGTACACGGCAAGCATTACAGAGGCGACCTGCGAACCTCTTCGCCGCAGAGTGTCTCGTGAACGATCGTATCCGGACGCTCCGGCGCGGCCGTCGGGTTCGGTCCAGGAATCGCTATCGTGTGCAACTGCTGTTGGCCGAGACTGCCGCCACCGCATGCATACTCGTCGCACGGCTGTCCGGACGGCGGCTTCGACCCGAGAAGGAGATCATTGTTCGGGAGTGTGAGTCGGAAGGTGCCGACCTCGCGCATTCACTCTCCGAGACTTTGACGAATGCCAGCAGAGCCTTCGCCGACAACTGGCGGCGGCACAGTGGTACGACAGCCGAGGCCGCGGACGCCTTGCGAGACCGTGACGCCGAACTTGCAGCTCAGCCCGGGCAAGCGTTGTCTGTCGCGGGTGACCCCGGCCATGGACCGCGTCCGAACAGCGACCCGTCGGTGTCAGCGCACGGCGGCGATCAGATCCCGACGCCCGATGAGGTAGCTGCACATGTTGTCAGAACAGGGTGGGCCACCGACCCGATCACACTGCGCACCCACGCGACCGATACGGGAACGGTGATTCCGCCGAGAACCCTCTACGAGGCCACGGCCACGGCCCCCGATGATCCGTGGATCTTCAGCAGTCGAGCCGGTCTGACCGAACTGTTCAAAAGAAACATCGAAAGCGGTGTCCGGCTTGATCGGCTCGAGTCGATCGGATCGATCAACCCCCACTACAACTGTCACGGGTACACCTTCAGCCGCGACGGCGAAGCGGGGTGGCTGGGGGGGCTTTGGGTCGACAGAATCCTGTCGGACAACGGGTTCCGCAGGATATCCGATATCGGTGCGGCGGTTCCGGGTGATGTTGTCGTCTATCGGAACGCCGACTCAGTCCTCACACATTCCGGGGTGGTCGCAGACGTGAATTCTGGCGAAGTCTACGTGGATTCCAAACAGGGCCCGCTGTCGCTGGTACGGCACCGACTCCACGAGATCACCGACATGTACGGCTCGGATGTAGCGGTGTACCGCACCGACCGCCCGGACGGCAGGTTCCTCACACCGGTCGAGAATTCCGGAGAGCCAGCGCCGCCATGGCCGCCTGCGCCCTCGCCTCACGACTCGTAGCCGACGTGGTTACCGGCCGCTCACCGGCGAAGAACGCACCTTCGTCCTGTCCCGGCACTGGCACAAACTCGGTCTCGAACACGACCCCGACGATTTCACCGACACCTCAGGCCGTCGTCGAAATCGCGCACAGCACCCTCGTTATCGGCGCCACCGGACAGCGCGAAAACACCGCCACCTTCCGCTGCGAATCACAGGCATGTGTTCGCGGGGCAGCGCGAGAGGCGGTCAGCGGGTGCGGCTGTCGCGGTCGTCGTCGCCGTCGGCATCGCAGTCCAGAGGGGTGATCCAGGCTTGGTCGATACGGTCGGTGATCTCGGCGCTGTCGAACGCGGTGCGGATCCGTTCGGCGAGCGGATGCAAGCCAGTGGTGTCCAGGCCCAGATCGCGGTCGCTGTCGCGGGCCAGAGTGTTCTGCTCGGCGCGATCGACGTCGCTGCCGGCAGGGAAGATGTCCTTGATGTCGGTCACGGCGGTTCCTCCTTCGAGTCCACCATCGTGGGTCATCGTGTGGTCGATTCGGGTCAAGGGGCCGGGTGAGCCCGGAAGCCCGATGCTGACCGGGCCCACCCGTCGACAGAAAGACTGTGACCACGAACCTCGGCGAAGCTCCCACGGCCGACGGCGAACCGTCACCGGCCTATTCATGGCACCCACAGTGGCCGGGCCCGTGCCGGACATCCGGTCCGGACATACAGAGGCCGAAATTGAAGCCGCCGGGCCCGGTCCGCCGCCGCGGTTCGTCGCGAGAACACTTCTGCGCGAGAACGTTTCGCGTGGTATCTGGTTATCTTCGGCATCACCTCGCTCTCACTCGAGTATCGAATATCGCGGAGCGGCCCCGCGCCCGGACGGTGCCCGGGAGACCGGCCACCGCCGGTCCCGGGTCGGGCGCAGGGCCTTCTCGATCTCGGGGGACACTCCCCGTGATCGAGGGCGGGCGCCAGTAGCGCGATCTCGAGCCGCGAGACTCCTGGGCGGGCGCGGTCGTCGAACGACCGGTCGCGTGCACCATCACAGGTACCTCGCGTGGAGTGGCCCGGGGTCAGGCGTTGATGGCCTGGCGCTCGTCGTGTCGGGTGACCTCGATCTTGCGGGGCTTGGCAGTCTCCGCGACCGGAATCACCAGGCGCAGTACCCCGTTGTGGTAGTCCGCGCGGATGGCATCGGTGTCGAGATTCTCCCCCAGGAACAGCTGACGGCTGAACACCCCGCGGGTGCGTTCCGCCGCGATCATCGACCGCTGCGAATCCAGCTCCGGACGCTGTGCGCGCACCGTCACCACGTTGCGTTCGATGTCCAAGTCGAGGGACTGCGGGTCGATACCGGGCAGATCGAGTTCGATGAAGAACTCATCGCCCTCGCGCCACGCGTCCATCGGCATCGCCACCGGACGCGCCGGCGTGCCGAACACCTGCTGCGTCAAACGATCCAGATCCCGGAACGGATCGGTACGTATCAGCATGGTCGCCACCTCCTGCTCGCTCTATTCACGATCGAACGATAGCCAGATAATCTCTGCCATCTGGCTTAATTTTGTTTTAGCACTCTACAGAGGAGAGTGCAAGGTAAGTGCTGAGGTAATCTCTGGAAAGCGAGAGAGAGGAACAGAATGCTGTCCAAGCGCCACGACCACGAGCCGCCCGGTCACCGGCCCGGCCCCGCTCAGGCGGTGTACGGGATCTCGGTGGCCGCCGAGCTGGCCAGGATGGGAACACATTCGCTGCGCCTGTACGAACAGCACGGACTGCTCACACCCGCCCGCAGCGCAGGTGGCACCCGCCGCTACAGCGACGACGACCTGGCGCGGCTCGCACGCATCGCCGGTCTGGCCGGGCAGGGGATCAACCTGGCCGCGATGGCGCGCATCCTCGACCTCGAAGACGCCAACACCGAACTGCGGCACACCAACGCCGCGCTCACCACCGAACGCGACCAGTTGCGCCGCGGCCACCGCCACAGTTCCTCACAACCCCTGGCCACCAGGATGACGAAACGATCTTCTACCGGGTCCTGACCACCGACAGCTACCCCTTCACCCGCTGCGGTGACAGGGCTGGGCACAGCACTCCGGACCGACCTGCGGCCGTGTCAGAACAGGGTGTCGCGCATTCTCGGGGCCGGTACCCGGTCGGCCCGAGCTGCGCCAACAGATAGCCGTCTTGACTACGTTCTGTGCGGTGGCTCCCGGCTGGCAACGAGCCGCTAGGGCTTGTGGGCGAGCCCGGCGACGATCAGTTGTTCCCAAACGCTGAGTTCGCGGTCAGGGGTCCCGATGGTCGCCGGGTCCGGGCGCCATTGGGCTGCGGGGACGATGCCGGGAGCCAGGAGGTCGAGTTCGCCGAAGAGGTCGTGGATTTCCTCGTCGGTGCGCCAGCGGCCACGACCGAAGGTGGATTGAAGTTTCGCTTCGGCGGCGGCGGTCTCCGGATTGTGTCCCGAGCGGAAGTGGGAGATGAAAACGCGACTGCCGGAAGGGATTTGGTCATACCAGTAGCGGACAACCGCCGCCGGGTCCTCGTCGTCGTTGAGGTGATGCAGGATAGCGCTGAAGATGATGGCGACGGGTTTGTCGAAGTCGATCAACCTGGCGACCTCCGGATGGTTGCGCACGCCCTGGGCGTCGCGGACATCGGCCTGGATGACGGTGGTGTTGTCGTTGGTAGCCAGCAGTGCCCTGCCGTGCGCCAAGACCATCGGATCGTTGTCGACGTAGACGACCCGGGCGTCGGGTGCGTGTGATTCGGCTACCTGGTGGACGTTATCGGCGCTCGGCAGACCACTGCCGAGGTCGATGAACTGTTGTAGGCCGTCGTCGGCGACCGCGCGGACCGCACGCACAAGCGCTTGGCGGTTGGTGAATGCGATGGCCACCGAACCCGGCAGGTTGACCTTGAAATGGTCGCCGATCTCCCGATCGACGACGAAGTTGTCCTTACCGCCGAGCAGATAGTCATAAACCCGGGCGATGCTGGGCTTGGATTGATCGATCACGTTGGCATCGTCGGTCATCTCTGTACCCCTCGTCCCGGACCCATGTCGCTACCGATCCTAGGAGACCACTTCCGGTGCGGTCCGCGCTTCACCGAACACCGGCTCCGGCGACGACGTGCGCATCAGCAACGATTCACTTGCAGTGCAACGTTATTCGCGAGCACCCACATCATGGCCGTCGGCTTACGACCCGCCAGGCGACGGCGCGCTCAGTTGGCTCCCACAGCACGGCCGCCGCCGATCCACCCAGCGAACGCGCGGTCGACGCCGCCGGTGGCGAGTTGGGTTGCCAGCCATGCGTTCACCGCCGCGGCGAGCATAGGGTCGTTCTTCTTCAGCAGGAACACCTTCTGGAACGAATCGAACGGGCGCTCCGGGTGCAAGACCTGCAAACCGGGATGTTCACGGACGCGGTAGCGTCCCTCGACCGAGTCGGTGACGAAGACATCGGCCCGTCCCTGGTCGAGTTCGTCGAAGAGGGTGAGGTTGTCATTCCACAGGGTCAGCTGCGCGTCGGGGAAGTTCTTGCTCGCGAACGCCTCGTTGGTGCCACCGCGGTTCGCGATCACCCGCACACCGGGCTGGTTAATCTGCTCGATCGTGGCGTAGTCGGCCCCCCTGTCGCGGCGGGTGATCGGGGCTTTCCCGTCGGTTCCGTAGGAGATCGAGAAGTCCGAGAACCCGCGCCGCGCAGGCAGATCCGAGATTCCGCCGACCGCGACATCACAGTCCTTCGGCGCGAAGTCCGCCGCCAGCGACGCCCAGGTCACCGGCACGAACTCGATCGGACGCCGCAGGACATCCGCGAGACCGCGGATCAGCTCGATGTCGATCCCGAGGTATCCGCCCGCGCCGTCGCGCACCGAATACGGCGGATAGTCACCCGGCGTACACACCCGCAACTCTCCGGCCGCGACGGGCTGCTGCGCTGCGGCGGGGATTGTCACCACAGCAACGGCCGCCCAACCAGCGACGAGTGCGGTGATCGGTCGAAGGCGCGCAAGTGTGAATTGTCCGAGCATCTTCGGGACAATACCGGCCATGGGAGGCAGCGCGGTGAAACCCATCGCCACGACTGACATTCGCCTGTCGCCGGACTTCTATACGGGGTCGCCCTTGGTCTACCGTGCCTCGGCGGTTTGGTCGGATCGTTGTGCACGACACCACTGGTCACGGTGTTCGGTGAACGGACGGTGCTGCTGGGCTTCGGATCTCTGCGCACTTGTTGGATTGGGTTGCTGCTGACCGCAGGTCCGGACACTGTTGGGCTGGTCATGATCGTGACCGCGGAAACGCTGCTGCTGGTCTGCGCGGGTGTGTTCAATCCGGTGTTCACCACCTATCGGATGAACCGCATCGCCGATGACCACATGGCGCGCGTCGGCGCCGCGTGGTCGATCAGCGCGAAGAGTTTCCAACCCGCGTTCATCGCCTTGGGGGGATTCATCGCCGCCGCGACGAGTATTCGCGTCGCCATCGGATGCGCCGCGGTCGCACTGCTGGCCAGCTCGCTGCTGCTGCCATGGCGAAAGGTTCATGTATGGGAGTGTCGTGGCTGGTTGAGGGCATCCCGGGATAGGCCGCGTGAGGGTGACGCTCGTTGTAGGTTGGGAGGTGGCGACGGCTGTGCGGTAGACGGTCTCGAGATCGAGTGGCGTTGGCGCGCAACAGGAGTGGTGATGGGTAGAGAATCCGGGGTGGGTGTTGTGGTGGACTTGGTCGAGCCGGGGGTGCGGACACTGCGGGCGCTGGCGGATGGTGATGTCGTCGCCGCGACGCAAGAGTCCGGGCTTCCGATTTCGGCGTATCTCACGACCGCGGAGCACAGGCCCACCTGGGCGTTACGGTACGAGCAGGTGCTCGCGGATTCTGCGGTGGCGGCGTGGACGACACACGTTGTCTACGACCCGCTGCGGGGAGTCTGTGTGGGTTGCGCCGGGTATCACGGGCCTCCGGATCGGCGTGGGATGGTCGAAGTCGGATATGCCATCGATCCGCGGTTTCGGCGGCGCGGGTATGCGCGGGCCGCGCTGGTGGCGTTGCTGGAGCGGGCCGCGGGTGAACCAGGCGTGCGTGTGGTTCGCGCGTCGGTCGGTCCTGAAAATCAACCGTCGCTGGCGTTGATCGGTCAGTACGGCTTTGTCCGGGTCGGTATCCAACTCGATCGGGTCGATGGTGCGGAGGTCGTTTTCGAAGTCGGTGCTGGGATGGGGCGGGCTCGGTAGGCCGGTCGGCTGAGGTCGGCGGCCCAGGTGGGGATTCGGGTCGGCCAGGTGCGCAGGGCGAGGTTCGCGATGTGGCGGAGGTCTTCGAGTTCGCAGCCGTTGGCGGCTTGGGTGGCGATGCCGTCGGTGATGGCCGCCATGAAGTAGGCCAAGGCTTTCGGGTCGGCGTCGACGGGGAGGTCGCCCTCGGCTCTCGCGCGTTCGAGACGGTGGGTCAGGGCGTCGGTGTGCGCTTTGCGGCGCGCGATGACCTCGCGTCGGATCGAGTCGGTGTCCGGGCCGCAGGCGTGCACGTTGCTCACGAGCAGGCAACCGCGGGGTGTGTTCAGGCCCGCGGTCAGCTCGATCGCTCCGTTTACCAGCGCTTCGGCGACCTCGAGCACGGATGGGCGATCCAATGCGTGCGCGGCGTAGGCGCCGGGGCCATCGAGGTAGCGGTCGAGGACCTTACCGAAGAGGTCTTCCTTGTTGCCGAAGGCCGCATAGAGGCTGGGGCGGTTGATGCCCATCGCCTCGGTCAGGTCCGAGAGGGCCGTGCCTTCATATCCTTGGCGCCAGAACACTTCCAGCGCCCTATCGAGGGCAGCATCAGGGTCGAATTGTCGGGGACGTCCGCCCGTCATTTCATTACCTCCAGATTTCTATACCCCTCGGTACAGTTCCCTTCCGGCCGGACGCCCAAACCTCTTCGGCATTCGACCCGGTAATCAGGGCGAACCTGGTGAGCCTACGGGTGGCGATCGCAGATCGTTCCGGCGCGCCGACCGCCCACGCGGTCTGCGTGGGATCTGTTGTGCGGCACTGCACCGATCACCCACTGCCGCAAGATATCCCACGGATCTGTCGGTGGTCACAGGTAATATGAGGATACTGCTCGAGCGGGGGAGGTTTCGACGTTCATGATGATGGCTGTAATTTTTGTGCTTGCGGGTGCGGTGTTGGTGGGGTTCTACCCGATCGCCGGTGCTGTGGCCTTCTTCGTCGCGGCGGTGTTGATCGGGATCAGTGGCGTTCGTTTCCTGCGTCAGCGCCGACGCGCCGCATCCTGGACCGCTGCGGGCCGCGCTCGGGCCGCACGGTACGGCGGTGGTGCGGCGCTCGGTAGCTACATCAGTGGTGGTTGCGGTGGCGGCGGAGACGGGGGTTGCGGTGGCGGAAGTGGTTGCGGCGGTGGTGGTGGAGGCTGCGGAGGGGGCGAGTGAGATGCCATGTCCGGATAACCTTCGCGCACAGAGCATCCGCTGAAAGGCCCTACCGGGCTCAGTAGGCGCTCTCCCCAGCCCGACGCGGCGGCCGTGAACAGAGATATGGGGTCAGATGCTGCGAACCGGTCATTTGGTCCATTCCACGGCGAAGGCATGGGATGGGTTGGTGGTGAAAATCGCTGTGGCGGTTTCGGATCCGAGTTCGCGTTCGATGCGGGGGCGCAGGGTGTGCAGTAGGAATGACATGCCCGGCCCGTCGCCGGTGGAGCGGGCGGGGGCGGTCACGGTGTCGCCCCCGAGCAGGATCCGATCGCTGTGACCGTTGTCGACCAGAGCCGTGATGATGTCCATGAGGCGCCAGTCGGCGGCGTGGTGTGCCCTGGACGGGCCTTCGAATCCGATAAAGGCTCCGGCGGCGGCGACCTGCCGGTGAATTGCGCTGTCCGGGAACCGATGCATGTGGCCGAGGATGATCCGGTCCGGCGGCACGCCATGGGTTCCGGCGAGCTTGTCGAGTACCGCCAGGCCAGCGGTGCCGCCTTCGAGGTGGACGCCGATCGGCGCTCCGGTGGCGTGGTGGGCCTCGGCCGCAGCGGCCAGCGTATGCCGGGTGTGCTCGTCGAGATGGTGAAATGCGCCCGCCACCTTGATGAGTCCGGCACGCACCGGGCCCGCGGTGAGCTGGTGCACGAACAAGGCGGCCAGATCGTCGTAGACACCGGCCAATTCGGTGGCGTCGTAGTGCTTGGCTTGGTGCAGCCCGGTGGCGGCGACGATGTGCACACCGGCTCGCCGGGACAGCTCGGGCAACTGGTCGAGCCGTTGCCCCATGCCCCACGGCGTCCATTGCACCACCGCGCCGCCGCCCAGCGCCGCGAACGAATCCAGATCGGTCAGCGCGGCATGCGCGTCGTCGAGCTCTTGTCCGGGGAGCTGCGGCGACCGCATGAACAAATGATCATGGGCATTACAGATACCCAGGCTGCCAGGTTCGATGTCGCCGCGCACGGTGCGGATCAGGCCGGTCATGGAGTCGCTTCCGCGGTCTCGGCGAGCGCGGCGGCGGCCACCCGCAGTCCGGCCAGCGCCTTGGGCACCCCGATGTAGGGCGCCAGATGCGCGAAGACCTCGAGGATCTCCTCGCGCGTGAGACCAACCCGCAGAGAGGTTTTCACGTGACCGGTCAGTTGCGGATCGACGCCGCCGAACGCGGTGAGCGCGGCCAGATTCAGCAACTGGCGATCCCGCAGCGACAGCTGCCCCCGCAGGTAGGTCCCGCCGAACAGGGCGGTGACCACCCAGTCGGCGAAGCCGGGAACCAGCTGCTCCAGGCCGGGCAATGCAGCCCGCTGGGTGGCCTGTTCCTGCAGCAGATCCAGCATCCTGTAACCCTCCTCGCGGTCGAAGCGGGCCGGGGTCAACTGTTCGGACAGTGGCGTGGTGTTCGTCATGGTCGGATACCTCGAAGCTCATGTAACGGATTAGGCGTTACCAACCTAGCATCCGTAACGGATTAAGCGTTACGCTTGCGGCCATGACGACGGAGGACAAGTACGCGTTCCGCTTCGATTGCGGTGCGACCTGGTTGAATCTGCTCGCCACCAAGGGCCGCAGTTTCAGTGCACACCCGGTGGAGCGGCTCGATACGCTTGCACGGTTGGCCGAGTGGCTCGATCGCAGCGAGCTCCGACCCGAGCATCCACCCACCGCCGACCATCTCACCCAGACGATTCACCTGCGGGAAACCTTGCGCCCATTGGCGTTAGCCACCGTCGACGGTGTGGCGCCGCCCGCCGCCGCGGTCGCGGAGTTGACCGCGTTCCTCGCCGAACACGACGAGCCGGTGCGTCTCACCGTCACCGACCGGCTGCATCGCGAACCTCCGGCGACCGCACGTGACGCGCTCGCCCGCATCGCCTTTCAGGCAGTCGATCACCTGACCGGCCCTGAACGCGCCGCCCTGCAAGTCTGCCCGGAACACGATTGCCGGGGCGTATTCACCGCCCCCACCGGTCGGCGCCGCTGGTGCCCCGCGCCCTCGTGCGCAAGCCGCGGACGAGTCCGGGCGATGCGCGCCCGTCGCGCTGGCACGGCAATAGAACCACCGATTGGATGAGAAGTCCCGGACACCAGCTCAACGCACGGAACTCGGCATTATCGGATGTCGCCGGTGTCGGGTCTTCATCACCGCACATAGCTGCCGCGTTGGACCTGCTACGACGCTTCCAGGACCACTCTGGCGAGTTCCCGTGGGAGTGGACGCCGCAGCATCTCGAGGAGTGGTCGACCGACCTTCGTGTGGTGTGGGGTCGTGTTGTCGACCGTGCGGTCCTACCAACTGGCGATTCGCTCGTTCCTCGCCTACGTCTGCGATCCGCTCTACGGATGGGATGCCAAGTGCGAGAACAGATTTGGGACCCATCCGGTTCAGATCAGCAACGCGCCTCGCTCCTCGCGACCGACTGGAACAGCTACGCCGCCCTCCGAGCAATTCGGCCGTCCATCCGAGGTGCATGAACTGACGCAGTGGATCTCGCTCCGACCGCCGCGCGACAGCGGCATACGCATAAGGTGTTGATGCGTCCTGGCCACCGGGCGCGGCAGTGCTGTCGCGGGTGCCCGGACGCCTGGCATGAGAGGATGCGATGTCGTCGCACACAGGGTTCGCTGGGCGAACATACGTCGTCACCGGTTCGGCATCAGGCATCGGCGCAGCGACCACCGCTCTGCTTCGAGAACGCGACGCCACGGTCATAGGATGCGACCTCTGTGACGCCGAGATAGAAGCCGATCTGTCCACGCCCGACGGCCGGCAGTCGATGATCGACCAGGTGAACGAGTACGGGCCGATCGACGCGGTACTCGCCATCGCCGGCGGGGGGAAAACCGGTCTGCTGGAAACGAACTATTTCGGTGCAGTTGCCACGTTGCAGGGTCTTCGGCCACTGCTTGCGCGCAGCCCCGCGCCCCGCGCCGTGGCCGTATCGTCGACCTCATCTCTGGCGCCGGCGAACGAGCGCGTCGTGCAGGCATGTCTCGACGGCGACGAGCCTGCCGCTGTTGCTTTGCTCGAGGCTGATCCCGCCATGGGCGGCACGGCCGGTGCCTACGGGGCTGCGAAACGTGGGTTGAATCGCTGGGTGCGCAGGGTCGCCCCGACCTCCGAATGGGCTGGCACCGGCATTGCCCTCAACGTGGTGGCCTCGGGTGTCGTCGACACGCCCGCGGCTTCCTGGATCTTCGCCGACGAGGCCGTGCGAAATGCCGTTGAGACCGCTGCGCCGCAACCGTTCGGTGGGTTTCCGGGGCGGCCGGAATGGGTCGCCGAGCTCATCTGCTGGTTGTCCAGCGCAGACAACCGCTTCGTAACGGGTCAGGTCATATTCGCCGACGGAGGTGCGGAAGTGGCGGCGGTCGGCGACCGCCAGTGGCAATGATGGGTAAGTCAGCAGAGTTCTCGACAGATCGGCGCTGATTCAACGCCATCCTGGCGAGACCCACACCACGAGATCGGGTTCATCAATGCCGGTTCAGGGAGCAGGCAGCCGGTCACAGATGGCCTCTCCCGGAGGGAATACGAGCACGCCGAATATGGGAATGTCACCGGTCGTAAATCATCAGCGCCGGATTCCGCGCGAACGTTCATTCCGGTGCCGAAGCACCAGGTCACTACCGCTCCCTCGAATCAGGTTCGACGGTGAGGGGCGCGGTCGCGGGCGTCGTAGTCCTGTCGGGCTCGATCGACCTTGTCCAGGTTGACCGACCATTCGGCGAGTTTCGCAAAGTGGTGCCAGGCCGCGTCCCAGTGCGCTGATCCGCTCGAACTCGTTGAGCGTCTACAGGATCGGTGTGGTCCAGCGGCTGAAGACGAGATCGACAACCGGAGCGATTGGGCAAGCCAGTTCCGGAGGGACCTGCGATGCGGTCTCGGTCACCTGAAACCCGCTTACCTCTGGGTACCTACTAGGTCTTGGGTGCGGGGGCTGCGGTCCGGTTTTGCGGGAACCCGTGCCGGGCTAGATCGGTAGTGCGCCGCGGCGTGGCCGGTGTCGTAGGTGTGCTGGTACGGCCAGCACTCCGGTGCCCTGGACGCAAGTGTGCGAGCCGAGAGCTTCGAGGTTGACCGACAACCGCCGCGATGCTCCTCGGGCGCCGAAGGCCAGGTCTTGGATTGTGCTCGCCGAGTCGAGTTCGTCTTCGTCGTCCGGCAGGTAGCGTTCGTGGTCGCGCTCTCGCAGCATGGCCACATATGCCTCGACGCGATCGTTGTCTGCCGGTGCGGTATGTGTCCCGTATGGGTTGCCGTTGGTTTCCAGCCATTCGTACAGTCGGTCGAGCGGTGCGGTCGGGTCGATCTCGTCGGATCGGTGGATCCGTACATCGCCGGATGATACGCAGTGCATGCGGATGTCGCCGTCCTGTGCGAGACACCATTGGCTCCAGCATTCTCCCGGCGCGTAGCTGTCGGGTAGTTGTTCGAACCACTGTGCTGTTCCGAATCGAAGGCTCAATTGCTCCATGCGCAGGTACATTTCGAGTCGCTGCTGCTCGAGGGGTGTGTCCAGTGCGGCGGGCAGTGCCTTGGTCTTGTGGAACACCAGTGTCCAGCCGTCGAGTGCCGGGGTGACGAACACCTGGTGGTAGAAATCTCGGAGGTAGGCATCCCTGGTGGCTTCGGCGTTCCACTCGGCGAAGCCGTGCACGCCTGCCCAGGTCTCGAGGTACATGGTCATGGGGTGTGACCGCTGCCATGGCGTGAATCGCAAGGGGGCGAATCCCATTCGCAGTGTCACGGAAATCGGGTCGCGCAGGTCGAGGGCGTCCAGGACGGCGTTCTGATCGGTGGTCGGCAGCGCGTACCACGATCCGGAAAAGCATGCGAAGTCCAGCGGTTCGGGTGTTTCGGCGTGCTGTTTGCTTCGGATCAGCCGCTCCAGCGTCATCAGGTCGCGGGGAGGCAGCAGGTGCCATCCGAATTCGGCCAGCATGGCCAGTGCTCCGCCCCGCACCTTCCGGTGTGCTCGTGGTATCGACCGCAACGTGTCGACCACGCCGAGCCCGAACACCATCAGTGACTCCATTGCCTGCTGGCGGACCTCGTCGAGCGAACTCCCCAGCAGTGTCACGACAATGGGAAAATGCCGGCACTCGTGTATGGCGACCTCGTCATAGGACTCCGGGCAGAATGTGCACTGGACGAGCGTCGCACACGAGTGGTCGGGCAGGAACTCGGGTACACGAGTGTCGGCCGGGAGCCCGAGCACGACCCAGAGCCGCTTGCGCAAACCATCTTCCGGCGCTCCCGCGAGGGCGAGGACAAGGGTGTCGAATGTTGTCCGAGCACGCAGCATCTCGATACAGTCCGGCCAGGCATAGTCGAAATGCTCATCCGCCAGCAGTTGCATCACGACCTCTATGAACCGGCCCCGCACTGTGTGCGACCGCCATGTTCGGCGGCGGACCTCCGGATCGGTGTCGGTCAGCACTCTCCGGAACTGTTCCGCCTCGAAACGCGTGATCACGAGTGCGAGGAGGTCGTCTCGATTCGGTTCGTCGACAACTCGATCCAGGGCATCCCAAATCTGTTGTCGCACGTTCAGATCTTCGGCACCGGCCTGTTCCCGCACTTCGTCGAGCAACGCTGCCACCTCGCCCTGGTCCAGGCGCCACCACCCATCGGGGCTCATGGAGTGTCCGGCGAGTAATGCCTGCAACCTGTCCAGGCCTGTCGTCTCCACTGCCGCAACCTAGCAATAGAGACTGGGCCGAAGGTGCCCAAGGCTGGCTGTACCGGATATCGGATCGGCCCTCGGGGTGCGGTGCTGATCGTCGCTGCCGGGTCCCGCGCTGGGCATCCCGGCCTACTTGATTAGCAGCCAAGCCAAGCACCAACCAACCAACCAACCCGACCCGCAGCCGGAACCGCCGAATTACCGGCTACCGGTGGGTATCCCGAACTTCGTTGGATTCTCGGCGATTACTACCAGGACCCGCATTCCGTGGCGAGCGTGGCCACGAGCGCGGAGGGCGGGCCTTTCAGCATGCCGACGCCGACGAGCGACCGGGCCGCCCATCTCCTGGGATGGATGATCCTCACCACGCCCGACCTGCCATGAATGTAGGCGCCCGTGCGGCTGCGCCAGCCCTCCACACGGCTCGGTGAGGGTCCGAGACCCAGTTGGGCGGCACGGCTATTACCCGATCCGCGGTCGCCCGCTCTTGGCGTCGGTCGGCCGGGCACTTCTCATGCCACCTTGATGACGACCTTGCCCACGGTGTGACCGTTCTCGACGGTGGCGAGGGCGGCGGGGGCGTCGGAGAGCGGGTGGACCGCGGTGATCACGGGTGCGAGGACTCCGTCGAGGGCCAGCCGGGCGGCCCGCTCCAGGTTCTCGCGGTCGAGGCGGCGCTCGACGAAACGCCCACCGAGGTCGGGCACGGACGAATCACCGACGGCAATGATGTTGCGGGGATCCCGGGCCAGCGGAGCGACCGTCCGTAGCGAGGTGCCTCCGACCAGGTCGACGATCCCGTCGAAGCCGTCCGGAACGAGCTCGCGTGCCGCGGCGACGACGTCTCCGGCGGCGTAGTCGATGAACCGCACCCCGATGGCCTCGGCGTGCTCTCGCTTGGCGGTACTCCCGGTGCCGATTACCCGCAGCTCGCGCCCGATGGCCAGTCGGGCGACGGCGAGACCGACTCCGCCCCCGACCCCGTTGACCAGGACCGTGGCACCGGCCGGGAGGCCGAGCTGGTCGAGCGCATCCACCGCGGTCGTCCCTGCCACTGGCAGTGTTGCCGCCACGGTCGCGGACAGGCCCGCCGGGATGCGCGCGGTGTTCGGTGCGGACAGCACCGTCGTCTCGGCGTAGGTGCCGCCACCGGTGAAGGCGAAGCCGAAGACCGCGTCACCCACCTCGAGCCCGTCGACGTCCTCGCCCAGGGCGAGAACGGTTCCGGCTGCCTCCATGCCCAGCACGCGGGGAAATGGACGCCCGCCGTCGAGCCCGGGGACCAGACCCGAGCGCAGCAGGTGGTCGAGGGGATTCACGCCGGCGACCTCAACCCGGATCAGCACCTCGCCGCGCCCAGGGACCGGATCGAGACGATCGAAGAACTCCTGCACCTCGGGCCCGCCATACCTGCCGAAACCCCACGCCTGCACCATCTTCTGCCGCCTCTCGAATGACCGACCCCGGTGGTTCCGGGGCTCTGTAGCCATCCTCACCCCTCACATCGATGTAAGGGGCAACCGACTGAGGTGCAGGTCACAGCATCAGGCCGACCGCGCCACCGGTTCGGGGGCCGTGGACACCTCCGCCCGGTGCCGGACGTTGGCCCTGATCAGCACGTCGAGCGCATCTCGGGTCTCGATCAGGTGCGCGATGTCGGCGTCGATCCGCTCGCGCTCGCGCATCATCGTCGCGAACGCCAGCTCAACGACGCCCGGGTCACTCGGGATCTCCACGCACGGCAGCACAGTGGCGATCACCCGGCTGGACATGCCCGCGTCGAACAGCTGTCGGATGAGCGACACGCGCTGGACCTCGGCATCGGAATAGTGACGCTGCCCGGCGTCGGAGCGTGAGCTGGTCAGCAGGCCCTGCTCTTCGTAGTACCGCAGTGAGCGTGGACTTACGCCCGTGCGCTTGGACAGCTCGCCGATCCGCATCTCTGAAAGCCTACGCCCGCGCGCGCCAGGTTCAGGTCGCCAGCAGACGCCGGTGACCCGGCTGCACCTGGAACCGCGCGTGCTGTTCGCTGCACGCACCTGACCTGCGCCGGTTACTCCGTTTCCGCCGGTGGTGCGGGTTCGGATCCGCTGTACGCGACAGGGGTCCAGGCGTTGCCTGTCCTACGCGGCAGTGTTCTGCCGACAGGAAGTACCGGTGTGCATGGTGGCGGTGGCACCGGCAATGACCGAGTCGAGCCGGTCTCGGGTGTGCGTGAGGTCCGCGATGTTCTGGTTGATGCGATCGCGCTGCATAGCCAGACCGTCGAGGAGCTCGGGTGTGGCCTTGCCGTCGACGACGCACGGTATGAGCTCGGCGATCGTCTTACTGGACAGACCGGCGGCGTACAGACCACCGACGAGGACCCGGCCCGTGTCGCTCTCGTCCAGCACGTCACCCTTGCCTTCCTGCGCCACGTCACCGGGATCGACCACACCGACTGGGAGAGGGCACAGTCCGTCCTTGCCGATGCCCACCCCCTGGGACGGCTGGAATCCAAGTGACCCCCCGGCGTTCGAAGGGGCGTCGCGCCATCTCAGATCTCTCACAAACGAAAGGTGATCGACGAGGACGACGTGTTCCTGGCCCGCGCACTCCGCGACAAGGGCACCCCGATACCCGACATCGTAAGGAAGCCGACCATCAAAACCGGCAAGAACACCGGCCAGCACCCCTCAGTCGCCTCGCTCTACCGCGCCCTCGCCGACAAGGGGTTCGGGTAGTAATCGCGCGAAAAACAACGACAATGGCTTGACCAGTGGTTTCGTGCCGTAGTGGCTCGGGCTGCGGATGTGTTGGGTTGGTGCTTGGCTTGGCTGCCGATGGGGTCGATCGGTGTGCTGGAGGTTAGTTTTCGTGGCAACGCGGGTGTTCGCGGATGAGGAGTTGGCGCGTCTTCGGGAGTTTCCGGATATCAGCCGTGAGGAGTTGTTCCGGTTCTTCACTGAAGGCGAAGCTGACCGAGATGTTGCCGTTCGCGCCGATCGTGTCGTGCCTTACTTTGGCCACGAACGCCGTGATCGCCTGGACCACAGAGTATTACGGGCTTGCCGTGGAACAGATGCGCCGCGCCGGGCGCCGCATCGATGACGACGTGCTGGCCCATATCAGCCCGGCGAACAGCGCCAACATCAATTTCTTCGGCGCGATCGAGGTCGACATCGACGCCGAGCTCGCCGCGTTGGGACCGACCGGGTACCGGCCGCTGCGGGTGCGCGACACCTTGTTCTGACCACCCGCCCCGGAGATCATCCATGGTGGTGAGGTTGTGGACCTGTCAGCGGTCGATGCTGGCCATGTTCGCGTCGTCGTGGCGTGCTCCGACCGCGGATGTGAGCCGGTCAAGGCGCGCGAGTTGGTCGGTGGTGAGTTCGACGGTGTCGGCGGCGGTGTTCTCCTCGACGCGCGCGACGCGGCGGGTGCCGGGGATGGGTGCGATGTCGCTGCCCTGGGCCAGCAGCCAGGCGATCGCGACCTGTGCGGGGGTGGCGCCGGCCTCGTCGGCGACTGTGCGGACCTCCTCGACCAGGCGCAGGTTCTGAGTGAAGGCTTCCCCGACGAACCGCGGGTTGGTCTTGCGCCAATCGTCGTCGGGGATGTCGGCGGGCGAGCGGAGCTGCCCGGTGAGGAAGCCGTGCCCGAGCGGGGAATAGGGCACGAACCCGATACCGAGGCCGCGCAGCAGCGGCAGCAGTTCTTCCTCCGGGTCGCGGGTCCACAGCGAGTACTCGGTCTGCAACGCCGCCACCGGGTGCACCGTGTGGGCGCGGCGGATCGTCTCCGGCGAGGCTTCCGAGAGCCCGATGTGCACGACCTTGCCCTCGGCGACCAGCTCGGCCAGCGCGCCGACGGTTTCCTCGACGGGAATGTTCGGGTCGACGCGATGCTGGTAGTAGAGGTCGATCCGGTCGGTGCCCAGCCGTTTCAGGGAGCCTTCGACCGCGGCTTTCACGTTCGCGGCGCTGCTGTCGACGGTGCCGGGCCCGCCGCCGGAATGGGAGACCAGCCCGAACTTGGTGGCGAGGACGACTTCGTCGCGTCGCCCGGCGATGGCGCGGCCGACGATCTCCTCGCTGTGGAAGGGACCGTAGATCTCGGCGGTGTCGATGTGGGTGACACCCAGGTCGAGGGCACGGTGGATGGTGCGGATCGACTCGTCGTCGTCCAGGGCTCCGCCGGAGGTGTAGGTGCCGGCCATGGTCATGGCGCCCAAGCCGATCCGGGACACCTCCAGAGTGCCGAGAAGTGCGGGTTTCATCGAATATCTCCTTCGTCGGTTCGTCGGTGCTGATCACAGGTATGGCCGCGACCGCCGCCGAAGGCGGCATCACCGTCGCGCCGTTTCCCTGACCTCAGACAACACCGTGTCTCCGGAGCGAGACAGGCTCTGGTGAGAGGGGTACTCACGGTGTCCCTCTACCCGCCCCACCAGTAGCTACGCTCGAAACCATGGACGACAAGGAGGCAGCGCGCGCAGCGGTCCGCGAGTTTCTGCGCAGCCGCCGTGACCGGGTCTCACCCGCCGAGGCGGGCCTGCCCCCGGCCGGGACCCGGCGCCGCGTGAAGGGCCTGCGACGCGAAGAGGTCGCCCTGCTGGCCGGGATCAGCCCCGAGTACTACATCCGCCTCGAACGAGGCCGGGCCACCGGCCCCTCACCGGGTGTCGTGGAATCCATCGCCACGGTGCTGCGCCTGGACGACGACGAACGCGCCCACCTCGACCGACTGCTCACCGCACTGACTCCCGAAGCCCGCAAGCACCGCAAACCCGCGAGCACCGCCACGATCAGCCCCGGAATCCGGGTACTGCTCGACTCGATCGACCACCTGCCCGCGATCGTGTTCAACCCCCGCCTGGACCTGCTCGCCGCCAACGACCTCGGACGCGCCCTCTACGCGCCGATGCTCGACACCGACGGCCCGGTGAACGCGGCGCGTTTCCTGTTCCTCGACCAGCCCGCGGCCCGCAACTTGTTCCCCGAATGGGAACGCGTCGCCGCGGACACGGTGTCGATCCTGCGCATCGAAGCCGGCCGCCACCCCGACGACCCGGAACTGATAGCCCTCATCGGCTGGCTGTCCACCCACAGCCCCGCATTCCGCACCCGCTGGGCGTCCCACGACGTCAAGACACACCGCGCGGGGACCAAGGTCTTCCGGCATCCCCTGATCGGAACGCTCACCCTGCCCTTCGAGAACCTCACCATCGACACCACCACAGACCAGGTCATGACCGTGTTCACCCCACAGCCGGCCTCACCCGAACACGACGCGATCCGCCTGCTCGCCAGCTGGAACGCCCATACCCCGTCCCCCGCACACACCGAGAGGTTCCCGGACGGGTCCTGACAGCAAGCCCCGTGTGGGTCGAAAACGAACGTCTCTATCCCAGATCCGGCCCGCGACTTCGTGTTCGCGAATCCGCAGGTCGCCGCAACCGCGCCTGGCCGCTATGACGTGAGATGGGCTCGACTGACGAGCGATGACTGATGTTCGAAGACTGGTGACGTAGCGGTATTGCACCCGTGCGGTATTCGCCGCCCGACGGGCATCGGGTCGTGCATATCAGGTCGGAGGCTCGGCGGGCGGGCCCACGTCGGGCATGTCGGAGGCCGGTCCGAGCCCGAGACTCACTGCCAGGGCGGCAATCTGGTCGGCGAACCGCTCGAGGAACTCAGGCGAACGCGGATCGACACCGCAGACGCCCTCCACGATCTGGGGCAGCGTGGTCGGTGCCATCGCCATGGCCATCAGCATGATCACCAGGCATGCGGGGTCGAGTTCGGCCGACAGGTGACCGGACTCCTGAAGTGCCTTCAGTTTGTCGATGGTCTCGGCGAACAGGCTGGTGCCGGTGGGGGATTCGGGCGCGGTGTATTCGAGTCCGTTCCAGGCCAGCAGGCGAACCCCATCCGGATTGTGCAACGCCTCCAGCGCGTAGCGGCGCAGCTGCTCGGGCAACGGCGCATCCGGCGGTACCAGCTCACCCTGGCGTTGCGCCCACTGCTGTGAGACGGCCTGGTATAGGCCCTCTTTGCCATCGAAGTAGTACGAGATCAACTGCACGTTCACCCCGGCGCGGGCGGCGATCGCGCTGATGCGGGCGCCGGCGTATCCGTGCGTACCGAACTCGACCCTCGCGGCATCGGCGATCAGTGCGCGGGTGTGATCAGGGTCGCGCTGCCGCTCCTGCGGCAACGGTGACCTGCGAGCTTTCGATCCTGCCATGCAGTCGATCATATAACCATTGAGCAATAGTATATGGATGCATGACAGTATCAAATGAACGTTTGACACCTGGTGCTGATGAGTACACCATGGAGACGGGTACCGGCGAGCGCCCGGTACCGGATCAGGAGATCGAAATGTCCGATGGCACAAGAATTCTCATCGCAGGGGGCGGCGTCGGCGGACTGACTCTCGCCCAGGCTCTGCATCACGCCGGGCTCGACGTCACCGTCTTCGAGCAGGACCCCACACCCCGCACACGCAATCAGGGCTACCGCATCCACATCGACCCGGACGGCAACGCGGCGCTGGGGGAATGCGTCACGCCGGAGGTGCTCGACGTGCTGCGCCGCACCAGCGGCCGCAACGGCGACCTGGTGACCACCTTCACCACCGGCCTGCAGCGAGTGTTCGCCCAGGACTTTCCCGGCATCCCCAACTCGCAGCTCACCGCGGTCGACCGCAACACCTTCCGTCAGGGGCTGCTCACCGGACTCGACGAGGTCGTCCGCTTCGGGCGCACGGTATCCGACTATCGGATCACCGATTCGGGCCGGGTCCGCGTCGAGTTCGCCGAGGGCGGCAGCGACGAGGGTGACCTGCTGGTCGGCGCGGACGGCGTCGGATCGGCCGTCCGTCGTCAACTGTTGCCCGATGCCGTGGTCGACGACTTCGGCCTGCGGTGTATCTACGGCCGGCTGCCCCTGACGGGGACCCTGTCGCCCGAGGAATTCGAGCGCGGCCTGTGCTGGGTGTCCGGCGGCAGCACCTGCGGCGCGGGGTTCGGCACCGTCCGCTTCCGCACCCGCACCGCGGAGCGGACCGACTATCTGATGGTTACCCTGATCGCCACCCCGCAACGACTCGGCGTCGCCGACGACACGCTGTTTCACATGTCGCCGGAGCAGTTGTGGAAACTGTCCGCGGACATCGTCGCGGACTGGCATCCCGCGATCCGCGATATCTATGCCCGCTCCGACATCGGCACGTTCTTCCCGATCACTTTCCGGATCAGCGACCCGGTTCCAGCATGGGAGCCGGGTCCGATCACCCTGCTCGGTGACTCGATCCACGCCATGCCGCCCACCGCCGGCGCGGGCGCGAATACCGCATTGGCCGATGCCGCCACCCTCGCCCGCGAAATCCTTTCCGCCACACGAGGTGACAAGTCGCTTGCTGACGCTGTAGCCGCCTATCAAGCAGTCATGCTGCCCCGCGGTTTCGACGCCGTCGACAAGTCCCGGCAGATGGCGGCCCAGATGTTCGCCGACTAGCCACAACCCAGGCGATCCCGGCAGTGGCCTCGGCCGCGATGCTGTTGCCGTGTTGGATCGCGCGGGCGTGCAGATCGCGGTAGACCTCGTCGGGAAAGTCGGGAATCGTCAATTCGGCCATGTGGTCACCTGCCTGGGCTGATGTGGTCTGATCTCACTCTATGGCGCGCTGATCGGCGGCTCGGGTGGCGAGGTAGTCGGTCCAGTCTCGTCGGGTTCGTTGCGCCCATCGTGTGGCGGTGTTGATGTCGATGCCCTGCAGATCGGCAGCGATCGGTCCGGGGATCTCGCGGGCCCAGGCGGCCCGGGCGGAGTTGCGTGAGCTCAACGTGCCGATTCCGTGGGCGCGGAGTTTGCGAGCGAGAACGAGGCGCAGAGGGGCCGCTGTTGCTCGTCCCTTCCGCGGACCGGGCGATGACGCCCGCAGCGCGAACACGGTGCGCATGAACCCAAAGCGCTTGCAGCCGACCGGGATTAAATAGCGGCCGGACCTCACTGACCCAGTGGTCGAGCACTTCGACGATCCAATCCATCTCCGGGACAGTCAACACCGTCCGTCGCTTGGGCGGACTGCCGTTCGAGGACTTGCCCCACCGCACGAACCACGCGCCATATTGGCCGTACTGCGGCATCTTCGGCGCGTGCCGACGGTCGGCCAGGTCCAGGCGTTGAGCTTCGCGACGGCGAAAGCCGTAGGCGTAGACGGCCTTCAGCAACGCCGCATCGCGCAACGCGGGAAGTGCGCCCTTGCGGCCGTGGAGCCGGGCGTGCACGACCCGCCCATCGGCGGCATCGAACAGCGCCTGGACCTCGTCATAGCTCAACGGCCGTCGTCCCGGCTGTCCCTCGAAATCCGTGACATGGGCGACCGAGTTGCCCTCGTGGAACACCTGCTGCGGCACCGATCCGAACCGTTCCCGGCAGACCGTCGGCCACTGGTACCGGGGATCGCTCACGTACTGCATGAACAACGTGATCGACACCTCGTAGCCGCGCGCGGACGAGACGGTGATCGGGCGCGCGCCGTCCCGCTCGGCCCGAAGGTGAGTGATGAAATCCTCCCCGTCGGCCGGTTCCCATTGCCACGGATACAAATTCGTGAACTCACCGAACCGGCGCATGAGCGCGATCCGGGGCCGGATCGTGGCGTCCTTCAGGAACCGCGTCCGCTGCTGGCGCTCCCAACCGGCCAGCATCGCATCGAACACCGCACGTTCAGGGTCCAGGTGTACGACACCATCGGCAAGCACAAGGTGCGCCGCACCGGGCAGATCAGCCCTTTCCATGGTGTTGCATTAAACACAACATTGTTGCGTCTTGTTCAAGGAACGTGGGAATCGCGCAGGTAGAGCATGATTTTCGTGCCGACGCGCTATGGTGTTGATTGCCCTCAACCTGCGTCGCAGCCTTCGTCGCCGCGATGTGCAGTGTTGCATTAAATGCAATTCATCCTAATACCCCGATCAGAGACCTAGTTTGGTGACCGCGTTGTCTTCCAATGGGTTTGCGGTGCGGATGTAGCCGTGCACGGTGCGGGGGTTGGACCAGCGGCCTTGGCGCATGATTTCGCGGTCGCTTGCGCCGCCGAGCGCGGCTTGGGTGGCGAAGCCCGCGCGCAGGGAGTGGCCGGAGAACAAGGTGGGGTCCAGACCTGCGCGGGCAGCGTAGCGCTTGATGAGTTCGGCGATGGCGCGTCCGGACATGGGGCGCGTGGCGATGCCACCGTGGCGGGTGATGGTCGGGAAGAGTGGTTGGTCGGTGTAGTCGGCGAGGGTGATGCCTTCGAAGCCGTGGCAGCGGTGGATGTCCGGGGATGTGGGTGCGGTTTCGGCCAGCCACGACCGCAGACCGGTGTTGCCGTGGGCGGCATGCACTTCCAGTAGTGCCAGCCAGTCGACGAAAGCGCAGACGGGGCAGGTGTGCGGGCGTTGGCCGCGGGGGAGGGCGACGCGTTGTTCGGCGACACCGGTGGGGTCGGTTTTGGTGGTGGGCAGCTGCACGATCAGCAGGGGCTCGCCGGTGCGATGGTCGAGGTTCACGCGGATATCGCTGATGCGCAGGGCGGCGAGTTCGCTGCGGCGCAATGCTCCGGCGAATCCGACAAGTAGTGCCAATGCGTCACGGCGGCGGGCGGGTTCGGTCGGCCAGCCTTGTTCGGGGAGCCCGGCGAGGAGTTGTTCGAGGGTGTGCAACAGGACGGGGCGTTTGCGCTTGGGTTGAGCGCGGCGTGTGCGGCGGATACCGCGCAGAGTCAGGCGCACTACGTCGGAGCGGGTGGGGGAGGGAAGTCCGTTGGCGGCGTGGACGGCGGCGATCGCGGCGGCTTTACGTTCGAGGGTGGCGGCGCTGAAAGCCCACTGCTGGGGCGCGGTTTCGTCGTCACTGTGACGCAATGCGTCGGCGGCGGCGGCCAGGTAGACCGCGACATCCAAGGGGTCGGCGGGGAGGGCTTGGCGGCTTTCGGCGGTGCACCAGGCCGACCAGGCGATCCAGTCGGTGCGGTAGGCGCGCAGCGTATTCGCCGATTGGGATGCCTCGAGGTATCGGCGCAACGATCCGGCTTGGTTGTCGTCGAAGCGTTCGCGAACCAATCGCAGTGCGGCAGCGTCGATCAGCACACTGCGCACTCCTTTGCGTAGTTCGGTCTGTACCAACTCCGGCACCGCGACAACAGCGCTTCGATCGTCCACGAATCAGCTCCCTAGTTTTTATGTAGTTCCGTAGCAGTTTCGTTTCGTCTTAGCCAACCAAACGAAAACGGAACTCGTGCACCGACAGTCGATAACTCTAGTCGAGTCTGACCGCCGATAAGGTTCACTTATCGGCGGTCAGGCGAACGTGTCTCAAAATGAGTCTTCCTGGGGCAACACGCATTTCGTTTCGTTTAAATACGTTGGTTACGACGAAACAAACGCTACGATTCTCGGGTGTCCAACGTATGCAACTACCCGGGCTGCCCCCGGCCCATAACTCGCGGCGGCGGCCCCGGGCGACCCTCGGAATACTGTGATCACCCGGAGCACACCAGATGGCGCGCCTGGCGGGAACGTCAACGCCAGCAGCAGGAGTCGGAGGCGGCGACCACTTCCGTCACAGTGACGCAGCAAGGTCCGGTCACGGTCGCCCGCTTGCGTGCCGATGAACTGCTCACCCAATTCCGTGGACTGGCAGATCAACTGGGCAATACCCTGAATTCGGCGGTGGCCGAACTGTCCACGCTGGCGGACCCTTCGATCGCCGAAGCGCAGGTCCAGGCCGTGCAAGCCGATGCGGCCCGCAGGATCGCCGAGGCCGAGATGGCCGGGGTCGCCGCCGAGCAGGCCCGTCGCGATGCCGAAGAAGCCGGAGCGCTCGCCGACGCCGCCGCCGAGGATGCCGCCGCGGCGGCTGAGCACGCGGAAGGGCTGGTCGCCACCGCGATTACCGACCGCGACGACGCATTACGCGAAGTCGAGCGCACCACCAGGCAAGCCGCCGATGATGTGTTCGCCGCCCGCAGCGCCGCCGAAGCCGACATCCGCACCGCACGCCGCGAAACCGCCGAGGAAATCGAGCGAATCCGCCAGGACACCGCCGAGCAGGTGCAACAGGCACAGCACCGCGCCGACAAGGAAATCGGCCATGCCCAGCGTGAATCGGCGGCGCGGGTAGCGGCCGCGCACTCCGAACGCGATCTCGCCGTCCAGCGAGCCGCCGATGCCGAGCGCGCGACCGAACGCGCCGAGCGGGCGGCCGCGGAACGAGTGGAAGCCGCCAACGAGGCACGGGAGGAATGGCGCAGGGTCCGAACCGAACTCGATGCCACCCGCAACGAGTTGGCCGAGGCGCGCCGGACAGCGACAGCCGAAGTAGCCGCGGTGCGCGCCGAGGCGACCACGATGATCGAGAAGGCGCGGGCCGAGGCGGCACACCGCATCGAGGCCTTGAACGAAGCACGCACCCAAACCTTGGCCCGCGCCGAACGCGCCGAAATCCAACTCGACGAGTTGCTCGCCGAAGCGCGCCGCACGGGCGTGCCGAAAGCGCTGGCATCGGAGTCGACACCGCACGCCGGGTGATCACCAGTCCGCTGCCGCGCTGTCGGCTCGAGGGGGCCAGATCTGAGAAATCCGGCGCTCAGCGACTCCCAGTCGGGGCTGGTTTGGCTGAATTCCGTTCTGGTCAGGAAGGTTTCGATGGCTTCGACTGCAAGACCGGTGCCCGACAGTTGTACTCACCACTCTCGGAGGTACGCAGTTCGAGCCAGTTGATAGCATGAGTGCCGGTCGGACAGACTGCTTCGGCGTACGCGACTAGGAGGTGGTCGCCGCCATTGATATGGGTCAGGTCAGGCCGAATATTTCGGGGGCATGCGTATAGATGTACGTTTGTCGAAAACCACCTCCTTCGCGCGCCATCAAAGAACAGCGTCCGACGTGGATGCGATGCATGCGGGGCGCGTCGGGAACCGTTGTAGCGAAGATGCGCGTTTCGGTTTCGGAGCGGGAGCCTCAGCTGTTGGTTCGGATCGCTCCGGCCTTGGACGACGGGT
Source organism: Nocardia arseniciresistens (assembly GCF_046764875.1). Lineage (NCBI taxonomy): Bacteria > Bacillati > Actinomycetota > Actinomycetes > Mycobacteriales > Nocardiaceae > Nocardia > Nocardia arseniciresistens. Next base: position 124,596 of record NZ_JBKORD010000017.1, on the reverse strand, counting down.
CGACCGGTCTCGCAGGCTAGATCCGTGTGACCGTCGCGAACCAAGCCGGTGCTCCGTCATCGTGGTATCTCGTATGAATGCGGTCCGGTTCGATGGTGGCGACAGTCCATCCACTGGTGGGCTCGAACGCCGCTCTCAGCTCTTCCCGACTGACCGGGTGTGGGCCGGTATCGGGACCGGTATCGCTGAAGCACAACACATACAGGGTTCCCTCGTGCTCGGTCACCGCCGCCAGGCTCGCCACGTACGCGGGTCGCTCGTCGGCGTCGAAGGTGTGGAACAGTCCGCTGTCCAGCACCGTCTGGAACCTGCGCCCCACCCGCTCCAGAGCGAACGCGTCGGCAACCTCGAACTCGACCTCGATCCCACGGTCGTCGGCCTTGCCTCGCGCGATCGCCAATGCTGTCTGTGCCACGTCGACGCCCAGAACCGACAATCCCAGCGAGGCAACGTGAAGAGCGTTTTCACCCGTCCCACAGCCTGCGTCCAGGACCGCTCCGGCGAAACCGCCTTCGGATGCCACACGCACTATCGCCGGCTGCGGGCCGCCGATATTCCAAGGTGAGGGACCGTCGTGGTACGACGCGTCCCAAGACAGTCCGGTCTGCCGTTCGTGACTGGTCGGGTGCCGACCACCGAACGGATCGTCGGCGACGGGTACTGATGGCTCCGACAACTTCGTCACCTCCTGCCAGTGATGGTGCACCTCATCGTGGCACGCCGATCCACACGGCGTGACGGTTCCCGCGGCAACCGGCTACACGCACGGGCAAGGGTGACGACCGAACCGGGAGCCTCAGGTGGGTGGGGCCACTTGCTGGAAAACCTCGAGGATCTGAGGCAGCGCGACGAGGGCGGTGCTGCCGTGATCGAGGGGGCCGAGGTCGAGGAGGGTGGCCTTGTCGCTGTGCAGGGCTTGCAGGCAGTGTTCGGAATTGGCGTAGAGGACGCTGCGGTCGCCGGAAGCGGCGTAGAGGTGGACGGGGACGCGCGGGGTCCAGTCGCAGGTGCCGTCGGTGTCGGCCACCGCGTCGAGTGCGGGACCGGCGGGGTTGCGCGACAAGGCGATGAACTTCGGTGTCAGCAGCTGTTGCGGGGTGGTGAGTAGGGCTGCGGCGATGGAGAGTTCATTGTGGTTGCCGTCGAAGAGTTCTTCGATTTTGGATGCGTAGGGTTCTTGGAAGGCTTCGGTCGGGCTGTCATAAAGGTGGTGGATTCGGTTCATCGAGGTGAGCCAGTAGGCGAAGTAGACGACGGCGCTGGCGGGGGTGACTCGGCCGTCGAGGCCCGCGGGTGTCTCGACATTTCGAACGTCGTACGGGCCGCTGATCGGTGCTAGTGCCGCGAGCCCGAAGCCGGGGACTTCGCCTGCTTGTAGTGCCTTGCTCAATGCCGTCGCGGCCTGGCCACCTTGAGAGAAGCCGGTGACCAGGATGTCGGGCTCCAAGTCGCGCTGTTCGCGAGCGGCGATCGTGCGGGCGGCACGCAGCAGGTCGACCGAGGCGCTGACCTCCGTCGGGGCGTGGGTGTAGGGGTGAAAACCTGGGCCTTCGCCCAGCCCCAGGTAGTCGGGTGCGACCGCCGCATATCCCGCGGCGGCGAACATGACCGTGCGCGCCTGGTCGGGGCGGGATGCCCCACTCACCGATGGCGCATCGCTCTTGCGTGAGAGGGTGCCGTGTTCATAGGTGACCACGCGCAGCCGGTGGGAGTCGGTGCGGGGCAACACGACAAGTCCGCTCGCGGTGGTCGGGGCGCCTGCGGTATCGATGGTCCGGTACACGACGCGATAGGCGTCGACACCATTGCGTGCGGTGGCGGCCAGATAGGCGGTGGCCTCGTCGGTGGACATCTGGGCGACCGGAACTGTTGAGACGACCTCGCCGCGGTTCGTCTGCTCGGTGGACCTCGAGTCGCCGTCCGCATGTTCGGTATCGGACGTACAGGCCGTGGACCCGCACAGCACGATGGCGGCGCTGATGACGGCGACCGCGCAGCGCGTGGATCCGATCATGATCGTGCTCGCCTCTCCTGGATGAATTCACCTGCTGCAATAAGGCATTCGCTGCATTCGGCGACATTGTGCTCGGCATCGTGCACGCGCCGACCATGCGATCCTTCGATGCTCGGCACTGGTAGCCACAAGTTACCGCAGACCGCTGCGCGGCAGTGGGCGAAGTCGGCCGCTGGATTCGAGCCGAGTATCGGTCGCTATGTGACATGGCTCGGCGCGTGTACTATTCGCCCGAATAGACCCCACCGCGGGAGCTCGGGCACGGCCGGGCTGAGAGGGCGAACCCCATGTTTCGCCGACCGCATGAACCTGTCCGGGTAATGCCGGCGTAGGGAGTAGTGCTCAGGTATGTCCGTACCGACCCTGGACGAATCCGAACGGCACGAAGCGCCGCTCACCCTCGAAGAATCCGCGCCGAAAGTGCTGTCCTTCTGGGACCAGAGCGCCTTCTGGGCCAACCTCGGCGTCAGCCTCGTCGCCTTCACCGGTGCCTACACGGTGCTGGCCCCCAATACCGAGTACGCACCGCAGATCTCGATCGCCGCGGGCATCGTGGCGATGATCGTCGGCACCGTGGTGGGTGGTGTGATGCTGGGGCTGGCCGCGGTGCCCGGGGCACAGACCGGTAAGCCCGCCATGGTGCTGCTGCGTGGACTGTTCGGTGCGAAACTCAGCTATCTGCCGACGGTGCTCAATATCGCGCAATTGATCGGCTGGGGGATTTTCGAGTTGATCGTCATCGGCAATGCGGCCGAGGAGCTCTTCGGCGGTGGCCCGCATTGGCTGTATGTGGTGCTGGCCGGTGTGCTCACGACCGCGTTGACGATCTGGCCGCTCGGCTCGGTCCGGATGCTGCGCCGGTTTGTCACCATCGGTGTCGTCATCGCCCTGGTCTGGTTCTATATCCAGTTCCTGCACAAGGGCCTTCCCGATTTGACCGTCAACCCCGGCCCCACCGGGGGCGGCCCGTTCGGTGTCGACTGGAACCTCTTCTGGATCGCCACCGACGCGGCGTTGGCGGTGTCGATCTCGTGGGTGCCGGTCGCCGCGGACTACACCCGCCACTCCCGCAGCACCGGGGCGGCTTTCGGTGCGGCCAGTGGTGCGTACGCGATCACCCAGATCGTCGCCTACATCCTCGGTCTGTTCGCGCTGGCGCTCGCCACCGGCGACGGCGGACAGTACACACCGTTCCTACAGGTCAGTTTGGGCGCGGTGTTCTTCTTCGTTTTCGTTGTGCGTGAGGCCGACCAGTCCTTCGCCAACGTCTACTCCACCGCCGTCTCGATCCAGAACCTTGCGCCGCGCATCGATCGCCGCGTCCTGTCGATCGGGCTCGGCGTACTGATCACGCTGCTGGCGCTGCGGCTGAAAATGGAGAACTACTTCGGCTTCCTCGGGCTGATCGGTTCGGTGTTCGTGCCGCTGCTCGGTGTCCTTGTCGCCGACTTCTTTCTGCGCGCCAGGGGCGAATGGAACACCACACCGGATGCCCCTTCGCGCTGGGGGATGATCTTCGCGTGGCTGGTCGGTCTATCGGTGTACCAACTCATCAACCCGGGTGACGCGGGCTTCTGGACCGACTTCTGGGTTAACGTCCAAGAGTCTCTGCATTTCACCAAGCAGGCCTGGATGAGCGCGTCGCTGCTGTCGTTCTTGGCCGCGGTGCTGGTGGCCTGGATTGTCGGGCGAGTCAAGACGGGCCGGAAAACGGTGTAGCAGCACCACGTTCAGACGGTCAAAGGGCGACGGCCCGGGCGGGTGCGCCGCCATGCCACCGCGAGGAATATGACAAGACCGAGCAGTGGCAAGGTGCCGATCGTCCAGCTCAGCGGAAGTGGCGGGCCGGGTTGGTCGAGTACTTCGACGCCGTCGAGGGCTCCTTCTCCGCGGCCGAGCGGGCCGTCGATGACGAAGGCGAACCGGTAGGCCCCTGGGTCGTCGAACGCCTTCACATCCAAGCCCCAGGAGTCACGCTTACGGGGATGACGCACCAGCGGCCCGGCCCGCCTTCCTGGTTTGATCGCGGGACCGGTGACGCGCAACGTGCCGGATTTGTCGGCGATGCCGCCATCGGGCAGGAAGGTGAAGTCCAATGACTTCATCGCGCGCAGTGGCCAGGTCGAGAACCCGACAGTGACACCGTAGGGCCCGGCCTGGATGCGTTCGGTGTGCACGATGTCGACCGGCGCATACGCGGAGGCCGGGGCGATCGTGACCAGGGACAGAGTGATGGCTGCCAGCACAGTGAGGGTCAGCCTGCGCAGAAAGGTCATCGGAGCTCCTCCGTGGCGGGTGCGGGCAGCATGGTGGTGAACCGGCCACCGAGGAATCCGGCGAGCAGCCCGAGCGGAACCCCGAACAGCGTGATCGTCATGACGTCCCCGAATGCGATGTGTGACATCGCATGGGTGAGGTTCATTTGCAGCGGGAAGCTCACCCCGACGATCACACCGGTCACCACGCCTGCCACCAACACGATCTTCTCGGCATCGACACCGCGGGCACGTGCCAGCCAGAACAGACCCTCGACGGCCAGGGCCGCGACGATCAGGAACATCGGCATGATGGCGGGCAGTTGCGGTGGCCCCGAGGGGAGACCGTCACGCAGCGGAAGTCCGATTGCCGAGGCATAGGTTTCCGCGGCCCACGGCGAGAACCACCACAGGATCGCCTGCATGGTTCCCAGCGATACGGCGATGGCGACCGCGGCACCGGGACGGGCCAGCAATGCCGCACCGAGAATGAGCAACATCGGCCCGAACAGGACGATCCCGAGGATGGTCGGATCGGCGGGCAGTTCCAGATTGTTCAACGCATTGGTGGGAATCGGCGCGAAGGTGATCAGAATCGGGATCGCGACAAGAATGCCGATCCGGCCCCAGCGGTGGTCGCGATGGGCGGCGAAGACGATGATGCTGCCGATCATGGTGAGGGCTATCGACAAGAACAGCGCCACATGGGATGGGGTGTTGAGCACCGCGTCGAAACCGTAGATCGAATGCCATTCCAGGTCGAGCAACCCATAGAGCAGGAACAACGCGGCACCCGCTCCGGCGACCATGTATCCCAGCGGTGCGGTGAGGTTGCTGCCGAACACTCGAATGGGGGTGCCGCCCAGCCGCGGCACCGGCCGTCCCGCGCGTTGGGCGGAGGTGGCGATGAGCACCATGGCGAGGCAGGCGAACCCGGAGATGGCGCTGCCGGAATACAGCAGCAGATGCGGCAGCGTGAAGAAGGTGTCGGGGCCGACTTCGTCGTGCCACTGGATATCCCAGCTCAGGCCGACCAATGTGACAGCGGTGCCGAGTACGACGAACCAGGCGCCGATACGCGCGGCAGTACCGTTATCGGAGGCGAGGACGGGTGCGGGTTCCGCGATGCTCACGGCTGGTCCAGCGCGGTCTTCGGGCGCGTCGGATGATGCTGCGGTACTCATGGACGATCGGTCCCTTCTCTGATCTGGTTATCGCTCATACGTGCGCGGTGGCGCGATGGTCAGCCGCCGACCCACAGCGGCAGCGTGAGTTGCTCGACGCAATCGTGGGTATCGATCGACAGTCGCAGCTCCCACGGGCCGGTCATCATCAGCGGCACCGCAGCGGCGCGGAAGCGGCCCTCGCCCGAGGGGACCGCGGTGATGGGTTGCCCGGCGTGCCCCATCAGTGTCTGGATGGCTTGAATCTGTACTGCGCCATGGTCTATGGGGGCACCGGCGCGGTCGGTGACGGTGACCTCGATAGCGGGGGCGCCGAGGCGAACGCTGTCGAGGGTGACGGTGACGAGATGGTGAGGAGTGCCGGAATTCAGTACTACCGGGGCGGGCGGACTCGGCCATACCAGCCACCCGGCCACGGCGATCACCACTGCGATCGCGACGCCGACGGCCACGAGAACGCGACGCGACCGCAGGCCATGATCGGTCGGCCGCGTGGTGGTTACGGCCGCGCTCATCGGTGTGCTCCGGCCGCCGCGACATCGAGGACCACAGGAACGGTGAGCACGCTGTAGTGCCGTTCGACCTGTATCCACAACCGGTACCGGCCCGCGGCCGGGAAGGTGTAGGTGAAAGGTACGTCGGGCCCGTAGGCGGCCACCGTCTCGTCCGGAGCGCTCTCACCGTTGACCGGCGGCATGAGCATCGTTGCGCCTCCAGTCGTGGGCATGTCGCCCATCGCGTGCATGCCCGGCATGTCACCCATCCCGGACATGGCCTGCATCGATGTCGATCCCATCGAGTGAGCATGTCCCCAGATAGGCGAATCCTGCACGGCCACACCGATATCGGTGCCGTAGCCATCGGGTAACGGTCCCGCCATGATCATGTGCCCGACCATCCCGAGCCACGGTTGCAGATCGGCGCTGTCACCGACCTGCGCGGTGATGGTCGTGGGCAACCCTGCCACCGCAGTGGTCGTCCGCACGCTGACGGGGTCGTCGCCGAGGGTCGTCGCAGCGATGTCGCCGCCGCCCAGATGCACCGGAGCGTCCGGCGACGGTGCAACACCCGCCGCGTCATTCGTAGCCACCGTGAAACCGGTTGCCATGCGCAGCATTTGGACACCGCCACCGCGACGCGCAACCTCAGCGGATACGGCATGGCGTCCGGGTTCGGGTGCGGCCAGGTGAACTTGATAGCGGCCGGGGCCGATCCGGATCGGGTGCAGATGCGACAGGCGCCCCGATGGCGCGACCAGCAGCAGATGCATCAACGCACTATCGTGCACGAGAAGGTCGTCGACCGGTGCGCCGGTCGCGGCGTCGATCACCTTCAGATCGAGATCGCCCGGCCGTCCGGCTATTGCGGGACCACCTTCGATGGTGAGCAGGACGGGGGGACGAGAGAAGTCCGAGATCATCGGCTGGCTCACCGCATACGGGTTCTCGACGTTGTCGACGGTGGGGTCGAGTTGGGTGCCCGGTTGTGGGGGCAGCGGGAACGACACCGACAGCAGCGCGGCGGTCACCGACACCGCAACCCCGGCCACCATGCCAGCGGCAGGAAGCAGCGCCCACACGCCGCGGCGGGCACGGGTCGCGACCAGCACCGAAACGGGTAGCAGCACCCCTGCCACCAGGAACCCACCGTAGACCAGGCGCTCCGGCGGTGAGGTGACCTGCGCGGGCACCACGAAAGGGATGCGCGCCAGCCGCACGCCGTCGCCGATGGCCAGTTCCCACGGTCCGGCCCTGTCCATCGCCACGGTGGCCGAGTACATGCCTGGTGTGCCGCCGAGCTCGATAACAGACTCGGCGGCGGGTGCCCCCGGAGCAGGCATTACCGACTCCGCGGCGGCTCCGGTCGGTGTCGCCGCAAGTGTGAGTTGGCCGGCGGCGGTACCGGTATGGGTGACGACGTCCACGCGCAGTGGGCCCGGCACACTGGTCACCCGGCGCAGCACGATGGTGAGTTCGCGATCGCCGAGGCTCTGTGCGATCGACACGTCAGCCCCGGAGGATGGCGAGTCGGCTGAGGCGGGTGCCATCCACATCGACAGGAACAGGGCACACAGTCCCGCAACGCCCATGGCACGGCGGCGAACAGCATGGGCGGCGATGGTCACCACCGCCATGGTAGGGGCGCGGCCCGACGAGACCATCACCTCCAGTAGGGATTTCGTGTCCCTCGCCGGAGTGATGCGGCGCGGGGGGAAGTCCCGGATAATGCCGTGGCCTCGTGTCCACGCACGCGCACGCATGGTGCGGCTGCACCAGGAACGTGGCGCGGTGTTTGTGTAGGGTTGGGCTGGTGACAGACTCCTCTGTCGGCGCCCCAGACGTGCCGACGCTGTTCGAATGGGCCGGTGGCACACCTGCGTTCGAAGCGCTGACCGTCGCGTTCTATCGCGAGGTCCTCGAAGACGACGTGGTCGGCCCGCTGTTTCGCGGCATGGACCCCGGGCATCCGAAATACGTGGCGATGTGGCTGGCGGAAGTATTCGGCGGGCCCGACACCTACAGCACCGAGCGTGGCGGCTACCACCACATGGTGCGTCAGCACCTGGGCAAGGCGATTACCGAGCCGCAGCGTCGCCGATGGGTGAACTTGTTGATGGATGCCGCCGACGAGGTGGGCCTGCCCAGCGACCCGGAGTTCCGCGCCGCCTTCGCCTCCTACATCGAGTGGGGCACTCGTCTCGCGCAGACGAACTCGCAACCCGAGGCCCACCCACCGTTAGAAGCCCCCATGCCGCATTGGGGCTGGGGCGTAGCACCGCCTTACCAGCCGTAAACCCCACCTTGGGTTAACGCTGTTATCGTAGGTAGGGCCCATGGCGCCGGGCGGAGTGGACCGTGCGCTACACCTGCGCCAACAAGGATGAATCCTGTTGAAGTATGTTCCGCGTGTTGTGCTGTTGCTGGCGATTCCCGCCGTGCTGTTCCTACTGCCCTGGTGGACGGTGGTGCAAGCACCCACCAGCGGCGAAGGCCCGCTGTTCTGGGCCGGGTCGGTGGTGTTCCTGCTCGGATACTTGTGCCTGCCCGCGGCGATGTTCCTGGGGCACGGGCCCGCGCAGTCCGACGCCGCGTCCATCGTGGGCGACACACTGCTCGGGGTGATGTGGGTGGTGTTCAGCTGGTCGGTGATCGGCAACATCGCACGCTTGGGGCTGCTCGTCGCCGGTGTGGACAACCCGGCACGCTCGCGCATCGTAGCGGTGGGTGTGCTCGCGGTGGCGGCGGTGTTGACGGTGTGGGGGATCGTCGAGGCACGGCGGGTGCCCAGGGTGCGGACACTCGATGTGACGATCCCCGGGCTCGGACGCGGACTCGACGGGCTGCGCATGGTGGTCATCACCGATACCCATTTCGCCGCGCTCGACCGGTTGCGCTGGTCGGAGAAGGTTGTCGAGGTCGTCAATGCGCAACGGCCCGATATCGCGTGCCACGCAGGCGATCTCGCGGACGGATCGGTAGCGAAGCGGCGTGCGCAGGTCGATCCGCTCGGCAAAGTCGATGCCGAGCTCGGCAGGTACTACATCACCGGCAACCACGAGTATTTCGGTGACGCGCCCGGCTGGATCGAGCACATGGCCTCGATCGGCTGGCAGCCGTTGCATAACCAGCATGAGATCGTGGGCCGAGGCGGTGACCGGCTGGTGATGGCGGGTATCGATGACCCCACCGGCGTCGGGCTGGAAGGTCACGGACCGAACCTGTCCGCCGCACTCGCCGGCGCGGAACCGAACGTGCCGATCGTTTTGCTCGCCCACCAGCCGCGCCAGGTCGTCGAGGCCGCCGCCGCGGGTGTCGCGCTACAGATCTCCGGCCACACCCACGGCGGCCAGATCTGGCCCTTCCACTACCTGGTTCGCCTCGAGCAGCCCGTCGTCGCGGGCCTGAGCCGCCACGGCACCGCCACCCAGCTCTATACGAGCCGCGGTACCGGATTCTGGGGACCGCAACTGCGCGTGTTCGCGCCAAGCGAGATCACCGTTCTGGTGTTGCGTTCGCCGCGGAACTAGACCGCTCAGCGAGGACCGGTAGGCGATCGACCGCGCTCGGCGACATCCGGCGCACGATGTTCGCGCTCGGATCTCGTCGCCAGAGTTCCGCGGTCGCGGCCAGGTTCCGCGTCTTCTCGGCCCGAGCGCCATGGCGTGGGTGCTGTCCGGCCGTGCCTGACAGGTTGTCAGAGGTGTGCGGGGTGTCCGGGCGGTGGGGGCAGCGGCTTGCCATCGGGACCCATCGGCGGCGGGCATGGCTTGCCGTCGGCGTCGGTCGGTGGCGGCAGCGGCTTGCCGTCGGATCCCAAGGGTGGGGGCAGCGGCTTGCCATCCGACCCCATCGGAGGTGGCGGGCACCCATTGTTGTGGTGCTGCGCGGATACCGGCGCGATGGGGGCGGCGTCGGATTGCTTCTGCGCCGAGGAACATCCGGTGGCGACAGTGACAGCGGCGGTGACCACGAACAGCGCGACCGCGAAACGAGAGTGCGTACGGAGCATGCCGGTGACCGTACCAGGCGGACCGGTCGGCACATGGTCGAAACAGGTTGAGCTGGAACAGGTTCGAACTGCCGACCGTCCGAGATTGCTGCCGCGCACGGCTGGAACGAAGGCGGAGGGATTCGGGATGGACCCTTCGAAATGAGGACAGCAGGCCCCGGAGCGGCGGCCTGCTGTCTGGTGCGGGGTGTCACTAACCGGTCAGGCGCAAGCGACCAATCGCGCGGCGTTCGCAGTCACGTCGTCGGCGGCGGCGTTGGCGGCGAGTTCAGCGTGAACGCGGTCGCGGTAGCGCGCGAGCTCGCGGTCGGTGTCCGCGGCATCCCAGCCGAGGTGCGGCCCGATCAGCCAGGCGATCTCGGGGGCCGCGGCGAGGCCGCGATCCTTGGATTCGATGGAGATGCGGGTGCGGCGGGTGAGCACGTCGTCGAGATGCAGTGCGCCCTCGTGGGTTACGGCGTAGACGATCTCTGCGGCGAGGTATTCGTCCGCGCCGGCGACAGGTTTGCCGAGCGCGGCATCGGCGGCGATCAGGTCGAACAGATCAGAGATCGCGGAGCCGTAGCGGCCCAGTAGTCGTTCGACGGTCGCGACGGACAGTCCGGCACGTTGTGCGACGCTGGCCACCTCGGCGGCCAGTTCCTGATAGCCGACCGCGCCGAGCAGCGGCAAGTGCTCGGTCACCGACGGCGCCGCGCCGCGACCGAGGCCCTCGACCGCGGCATCGACGACGTCGGCGGCCATCACTCGATAAGTGGTGTACTTACCGCCCGCGATCACCAGCAGGCCCGGAACCGGTTCGGCCACAGCGTGTTCACGTGACAACGTGGCGGTGTCGCTGGATGCGCCCGAGAGCAGTGGACGCAGCCCCGCGTAGGTGCCGACGATGTCCTCGCGGGTCAGCGGCTCGCGCAGCACCGCGTTGATGTGGTCGAGCAGATACTGCACATCGGCGTTGCTTGCCGAGGGATGGTCCTTGTCCAACGACCAATCGGTATCGGTGGTGCCGATGATCCAGTGGTTGTCCCACGGGATCACGAACAGCACGCTCTTCTCGGTGCGCATGATCAGGCCGGTGTCCAGATCGAGGCGTTCGCGCGGAACCAGAATGTGCACGCCCTTGGATGTGCGGACGTGGAACGGGAATTCGACGCCGGTCAGCTTGTTCATCTCGTCGGTCCACACGCCGGTCGCGCTGATCACCCGGCGTGCGCGCACGGTGTATTCGCGACCGGATTCGAGATCGGTGACGTATGCGCCGGTCACGCGAGCGCCATCGCGCAGCAGACCGGTCACCGCGGTGCGGGTCAGCACCGTTGCGCCGTGTCGGGAGGCGGTGCGGGCGAGGGTCATGGTGTGGCGGGCATCGTCGACCTGTGCGTCGAAGTAGCGGATGGCGCCGGTCATCGCGTCGGCGCGCAGTGCGGGCGCCAATTCCAGTGCCCGCGTGCGCGACAGGTGCCGGTGCATCGGCAGCGCCCTCGCTCCACCCATCGTGTCGTAGAGCGCGACACCGGCACCGATGTAGGCGCGCTCCCACACCCGATGCTGTAGCGGCAGCAGGAACGACACCGGCCGGACCAGATGCGGTGCCAGTTTGCGCAGCAGCAGGCTGCGTTCCTTCAATGCTTCACGCACCAGCGCGAAGTCGAGCTGCTCGAGGTAGCGCAGCCCACCGTGGATGAGTTTGCTCGAGCGGCTCGATGTGCCCGCCGCGAAGTCCCTTGCCTCGACCAGGGTGACCGAAAGCCCGCGCGCGGCGGCGTCGAGGGCGGCGCCCGCGCCGACGACACCACCACCGATGACCAGGACGTCGATCTCATTGTCGCCCAACGTATTCAGTGCGGCTGTGCGGTAGGCGGGGTCCAAACGAGCGGACACAGCGGTTCTCCTTGATTCGGTGATATCCAGTAGTCGGTAGCGGATTGTCGCGACGTTTCAGTCCTCGATGTCGATCCAATCGAGGGTGCGCGAGACCGCCTTTTTCCAGCGGGCGTAGCCGCGCTCGCGCGCGTCCTCGGTCCAGGTCGGGTTCCAGCGCTTGTCCTCGTGCCAGTTCTGCACGAGTTCGTCTGTGCTGCTCCAGAATCCGACGGCGAGCCCGGCGGCGTAGGCGGCGCCGAGAGCTGTTGTTTCCGCGACCACCGGACGCGACACCGGAACGTCGAGGAAGTCGGCCTGCAACTGCATGCACAGTTCGTTGGCGGTGACGCCGCCGTCGACGCGCAGCACGTCGAGCCGCACCCCGGAGTCGGCTTCCATGGCCTCGACAACGTCGCGGGTCTGATAGCAAATGGATTCGAGGGTGGCGCGCGCGAGATGGGCATTGGTGCTGTAGCGCGACAGGCCGACGATCGCGCCGCGCGCGTCCGATCGCCAGTAGGGGGCGAACAGTCCGGAGAAGGCAGGCACGAAATACACGCCACCGTTGTCCTCGGCTTGGCGGGCCAGCGATTCGCTTTGTGACGCACCGGAAATGATGCCGAGTTGATCGCGCAGCCATTGCACGGCAGAGCCGGTGACCGCGATCGAGCCCTCCAATGCGTACACCGGCTTCTGATCACCGAATTGGTAGGCGACGGTGGTGAGCAGACCGTGTTTGGAGCGCACGATTTCGTGACCGGTGTTGAGCAGCAGGAAGTTTCCGGTGCCGTAGGTGTTCTTCGCCTCGCCGGGACGGAAACACACCTGGCCGACGGTGGCGGCCTGCTGATCGCCGAGCACACCCGCCAGTGCTACTGCGCCGCCGAACGGTCCATCGGCGCGTGTGGTGCCGAACAGTTCGGGATTGGAGGAGGGCACAATCGTGGGCAGCATCGCGCGCGGAACCCCGAACAGCGACAACAGCTCCTGATCCCAGTCGAGGGTTTCCAGGTCCATCAGCATGGTGCGGCTGGCATTGGTGGGATCGGTGACATGCACGCCGCCGTCGATGCCGCCGGTGAGATTCCACAGCAGCCAGCTGTCGGTGGTGCCGAAGATCGCCTCGCCCCGTTCGGCGTCGGCCGCGACACCGGCGACGTTGTCCAGGATCCAGCGCAGCTTGCCACCGGAGAAGTAGGTGGCCGGCGGCAGACCGGCCTTGCGGCGGATGACCTCACCGTGGCCCGCGCGTTCCAGTTCAGCGGCGATGCGGTCGGTGCGGGTGTCCTGCCAGACGATGGCATTGCAGTAGGGGCGGCCGGTCCTGCGGTTCCACACCACGGTGGTTTCGCGCTGATTGGTCACCCCGACCGCGGCGAAATCCTCAGCGCTCAGATCGGCCTTGGTGAGGGTGCTCTGAATGACCGCGCGTGTGCGTTCCCAGATCTCGGTCGGGTTGTGTTCCACCCAGCCCGGTTGCGGAAGGATCTGCTCGTGCTCGAGCTGGTGGCGGGCAATCTCGTTGCCGCTGTGGTCGAACACCATGAAGCGGGTGCTCGTGGTGCCTTGATCGATAGCGCCGACGTATTGGCTCATGACCGCGCCTCGCTGGAGCTCGGCTGGGTCATGCTCATGGGCGCTGAGTCGATGATGCGCTCGCTCATAGCCGTCCTTTCGGGGAAAAATGCTGGGAGAGAACCTATTCAGAACACGAATTGCGCGACAAGTCCGGCGAGTGCGCCACCTGCCAGTGGGCCGAATATCGGCACCCACGCGTAGGCCCAGTCGGAGTTCTTGCGACGGGGTTCGGCGGAGTGCTCGGAGACCAACTGTTCGTCGGTGTCGAGCGACGGGCGGTAGCCCGCGGCGACACCGGCCGGGACACGAGCGGGTTGCGCGGGTGCCGGTTTGTTGACGGGCAGTAGTGCGTGGGCGATGCGGGGGCCGAGGTCGCGGGCCGGATTGATGGCGTATCCGGTCGGGCCGCCGAGTGAGGCGCCGATGGCTACGACCAGCAGTGCCGCGGCGACCGGGCCCAATCCGGTCGGGGTATGGCCGAAGGCGAGGATCGTCAGGACGAGGGCGAAGGTGCCGATCACCTCGGTGGCGAAGTTCCACCGGTAGGCGCGGATCGCGGGTCCGGTGGCGAAGACTCCGAGCTTCTTCTCTTCGTCGGTCTCGGCGTCGAAGTGCCGTTTGTAGGCCAGATAGGCGAGATTGGCGCCGACGAACGCACCGAACAGTTGCGCGCTGAGGTAGGCGAGGGTGTTGATGGCGGTGACGTCGATACCCGGCGCGTACTCATCGGCGCCGCTGAACAGGATGCCTATGGTGACCGCGGGGTTCAGATGGCCGCCCGTCTTGTAGGCGAGGTACACCCCGGCCATGACTCCGAGTCCCCACCCCATGCTGATCAGCAGCCAGCCGCCATCGAATCCTTTGGACTTCGTCAGCAACACATTCGCCACTACACCGACTCCGAGCAGCACCAGCATTCCCGTGCCGAGTGCTTCACTCAGGAATATCGATCCGAAGTTCATCATTGAGCCTCCGTTCGCCGTCTCGGCCGCAGCCGCGACCGCCGATTCGACGCTACGCAGGGATTTCTCGAGCGCACATACTTCGCGTTCGACAATGCTGAACGGTCGCGGTGTCAGCGCAGCGCTCAGACGGCTACTGTTCGGCCGTCGAGGAGGTCTATATGGCGCAGGTCACAGCGGGTAGGGATGGTGTTGCCCCGCGATTACTGCGCGTTCGACATTGTCGAACCAGACGGTTCGGAGTTAAGTTTCCGGTTATGCCGGGCTCCATCCAATCGATCGAGCGAGCGGCGGCCATCCTGCGGCTGCTCGCTCGCGGTTCCGGCCGCCTCGGCGTCGGGGACATCGCGGGCGCGCTCGGTCTGGCCAAACCCACCGCGCACGGCATCCTGCGCACCCTGCACGGAGTCGGGTTCGTCGCACAGGACCCGGCCACCGGCAAATACCAACTCGGTGCCACGCTGCTGCACCTGGGCACCAGCTATCTCGATGCCAACGAACTGCGCTCACGGGCGATCAACTGGGCTGACGGGCTTGCCGCGCGCACGGGGGCGTCGGTGCGCATCGGCACCCCTGCCGAGGCGAAGGTGGTGGTCGTCCACCACGTCTTCCGTCCCGACCACACCGAACAGGCTCTCGAAGTCGGTGAACTGCTTCCTGCGCACGCGACCGCGCTCGGCAAAGTGCTGCTGGCCTACGACACTGACCTGGCCGCGGCGGTGCGCGCCAGCGATCTGCCGTCGCTCACCCGCAGGACCATCGTCGATCGCGCTACCCTCGCCCGTGCGCTTGCCGGGGTGCGGCGGGCCGGATGGGCCGGTGACACCGAGGAATTCAGACCCGGCGAGGCGGGCATCGCGGCACCGATCCGTGCCCACGGTGGCCTGGTGGTCGGTGCCATCGGCATCAGCGGCCCCGTTGATCGACTTTGCGACTCGCAGCTGCGGCCGCGGCCCGCACTGGTCGCCGATGTGCTCGACGCCGCGCACGCCGTCTCGCGTGATCTCGGTGCCGGACACTGAGCTCCCGGCGCGCGACCGCAAGTGGTTCACCGGCGGCGGTGATGCTCCGAATGCGCTCTGCTCGAACACAACCCGCGTACTCGGCAACCATCCTGACAGGAAGTAGCTGCGGATGACCCAACGTTTTGTGCTGGCGATCGATCAGGGCACCACCTCCACCCGGTGCATCCTGTTCGATCAGCGAGCCCGCCTCGTGGGTGTCGCGCAGCGTGAACATCAGCAGCACTATCCGCGGCCGGGCTGGGTCGAGCAGGACGCGATGGAGATCTGGCGCAATGTCGAGCGCATCGTGCCGCAAGCGTTGCGCGATTCCGGCATCACCGTCGATCAGATCGCGGCCATCGGCATCGCCAACCAGCGCGAGACCACCGTCGTATGGGATCGCCGCACCGGCATCCCGGTGTGGCGCGCCATCGTGTGGCAGGACGTGCGCACCGAAGAGCTCGTGGGTGACTTCGAGGCGAAACCCGGGTCCGACCGTATCCGCGAACTGTGCGGGCTGCCGCTGGCCACCTACTTCGCGGCACCACGCCTGCGCTGGCTGCTGGATGCCCTTCCGGGCCTACGCGAGCGCGCCGAACGCCGTGAAGTCCTCTTCGGCACCATGGAAACCTGGCTGATCTGGAACCTGACCGGTGGCATCGACGGCGGCAGCCATTTCACCGACGTCACCAACGCCAGCCGCACCCTGCTGATGAACCTCGCGACCCTCACCTGGGACAAGGAGTTGCTCGACTTCTTCGGTATCCCCGCGGCGATGCTGCCCGAGATCCAGCCCTCGACCGGCGACTACGGCAACACCCGCCGCGTCGTTCCCGGCATCCGCATCGCCGCCGCCCTCGGTGACCAGCACGCCGCCCTGTTCGGTCAAACCTGCTTCGCCCGTGGGGAAACCAAGTGCACCTACGGAACCGGCGGATTCCTGATGATGAACACCGGCACCGAAATGGTGCAATCCACCCACGGCCTGCTCACCACCATCGGCTACCAGATCGACCCCGAACCCGTCTACGCCCTGGAAGGCCCGATCGCCGTCACCGGCTCCCTTGTCCAATGGGTCCGCGACAATATCGGCCTGGTTGCCAGCGCCCCCGAAATCGAAACCCTCGCTCGCACAGTAGAAGACAACGGTGGCTGCTACATCGTCCCCGCCTTCTCCGGTCTCTACGCCCCGCACTGGCGCAGCGACGCCCGCGGCCTCATCATCGGGCTGACCTCCTACATCACCAAGGGGCACCTGGCCCGCGCCGTCCTGGAAGCCACCGCATGGCAGACCCGCGAAGTCGTGGACGCCATGAACGCCGACTCCGGCCTGCACGCGCGCACCCTGCGGGTAGACGGCGGCATGACCTCCGACAACCTGCTCATGCAAATCGTCGCCGATGTCCTCGACATCCCCGTGATGCGCCCCTTCGTTCCCGAAACCGTCTCTCTCGGAGCCGCTTACGCCGCAGGGCTCGCCGTCGGCTACTGGCCCGACCTGGAAGGTCTGCGCAACAACTGGCGCCTGGCAGGGCAGTGGGTGCCGCAGATGGATCCGGAATCGCGTGCAGAGGAATACGACAACTGGAAGCGCGCCGTGGCCCTCACCTTCGGCTGGTCGCGTTCGAAACGGGCCCGCGGCCTGCGGGAGTCCTGAACTGTCGTCGCGAGCACCGACGTGATCGGGCCGCGAGCAGGGCTACACCGAGGGCATCAAGGGCGGCGGGCAGTTCCCCTCCGGCAAGCAGGCATGGCTGTACGCCTGCCAGGAGGGTGTGCGTCAGCCAGGCTGATCGGCAGTCGCGGCGGATCGAGGCCGCGCGCACATGCGGTAGCCAGCCCGACGAAAGATACTGTTGGGCAACAGATTTGCCGTTGATGCTGTGATGGATGGGCGGGGCGGTCAGAATCAAGGGGTGACCGAATACCTACTATCGACTGCCCGGCGCGATGAACTCGCCGCACTTCTCGACGACGACATGCGGTTTCGGGCCGAGTATCCGGCGGTGGCGGACTACCTCGACACGGCTCCTCGGTTGTCGGGAAGCGGAGATGACGAGGCCGATCGCGAGTTCGACATTCGGCTGCTGCATTACATGACCGGCGGGCCCAGCGAAAACCCGTACTGGGACATCGTTGCACCCGCAATCACGGATGGCGCCTTGGCGAGCGCGTCCCGCCGAGTGGTGAACGGGGGCCGGGACAACGGGAGCGCTCGGCTGGGCTACGCGCAGACCGTTCTACAGGCTGCCTACGCCTACGCGATTCCCGCGCCGCAGACGCTGCGCTGGATCGTGGAGATGTGCGACGGGCGCCGCGTGCTCGAAGTCGGTGCGGGTCGCGGATACTGGGCCGATCAGATTGCTCGGACGGGGGGCGAGGTCGTGGCATTCGATGCCGAGCCGCCCGGCGCCGCCGACAACGTGTCCTTTCCAGTCGCCCCGGGACAGCCCGCCACCTGGTGTGACGTCGGTGACCTCGGCGAGCTGAAAGCACTGCGCGCCGCGGGCGAAGAAGGCGACGGCGCGCTGTTGTTGTGCTGGCCGCCTGGCTGGGGCAACACCATGGCCTCGGAAGCGCTCGCGTCCTACCAGCGGGCCGGCGGCGATCGCGTCATCTATATCGGTGAACCGCGCGGCGGGAAAACGGCGGACGACGCGTTCTTCGAGGCTCTCGATGCCGATTGGCAGTTGCTCGACCAGGATTCGGACTTCGTCGCATGGTGGAATCTGGACGACACCGCGCAGTGCTGGCGCCGGCACTCCTGATTTTCGGCGTTTCGGACCTGTGTATACACAGTGACCTATACACTCGGCTCACGTTGTTCGAAAGGATATCGCGATGCCGGAACCCGCATATGTCTCTATCGCCGGCGAGATCGCGAAGCAGATCAGGACCGGAAAGCTTTCGCCTGGTACCCAGCTGCACAGTTATTCGGAACTGGCGGAGCTGTATGGCGTCTCGGGTGTTGTCGTCCGTCAGGCGATCGCACTGCTGCTCAGTCAGGGGCTTGTCCGTACTGTTGCGCGCAAGGGAACTTTCGTGTCGGAGCGACCCGATCTGGTCCGGGTATCTCCCGAGCGACAGTTCGAAAGTGCGGAGGGTTCTTTCGGTAACGAGTCGGATCGTCCTGTCCGCGTAGATCGCGACGTTCGCAGGGTTCCAGCGGGCGGCTTCGCGGAGGTGCTCGGCATTGCTCCCCACGACGAGGTAACGCATGTGATCACCCGAGTCACCGAGGACGGGCGACCGATCTCGATCTCCGATACCTACCAACCGGTCGACCACGTCCAGAAGGCTCCCGCGTATCTGGAGGAGACGATCGCCGACCGCCATCCCGCCCCGGCGCACGCGAGGTGGCTCGGTACCGCCGCCGGTGAACTCGTCAAGACCGTGCACCAGAGATTTATCAATGCGGCCGATGAAGTGGTGATGATCTCGCATGTCAGCTACCCGCGGGATCGCTACAGCGCCTTCGTGTTCCGCATGAGACTCGATCACGACCCGGAGGTGGACGGCTTCACATAGCAGACCGATCAGGAGTGGGCCCACGATCGCTCCGGGCCTCGAAAAGAGTGGCTCCCGGTGGTTCCAGCCACCGGGGCCAAGACACCGAAGCGGTTCCAGCCGCTTCAGCCTCCACACACCTCAGAAGATTGGGCCCCCTGAAGCATGTCCAGCGTAGCTGGCCGGGATGCGATGAAACGCGCGATCGGTTTCCTCCGGCGCGACATCTCCGGCGACGACCGGGAGGTCGACGAGAAAGCGATCAACGATCTCGCGGCGGCGCAAGGCTACCGGGTCGACACTGTCCTGACCGTCGGCCCGGATGTCCCACACCCGTTCGGCCGGATCCTGGTGGCGGTCAGTAGAATCGACGCCGACGCGGTGATCACCCCGAGCCCCGCGCACGTGGCCGACTTCACCCGCGCGCTGCTCGTGGTGGCCGACCTCATCACCGTGACCCCGCAACAAACCCTGCGCCGCGGTGTCCGCCACAGCACCGAAACCGAACGTCCATGACGAGCTGGCAGTGGATCCTCGTCATGCTGGTCGGCATCGCGGTCACCGCCGTTGCCGCACTGATCGTGGCGTCGGTCCGCAGTGAACGCCAAGATGAGCCCAACCCCAACAAGTCTCGCGACCGATTCGACGGCGAGATGTTCTGCGCGCTCGGATGGCCGACGGCCGAGGTCGCGCTGTGGGACGCGGCCGAAGCCTTCAGTATCGACGAGGCACACACGCTGATGCGCGCACACCGAGACTGTCGGCTCGAATCATGCCCTTGGAAGCGAGTCGCCTTCCGGAACCTGGTGGCCGCGGGACGGATAAAGCCCGACCTCCGATCCGAGAGGTACGCGCGATGATGGCGCGCGCTACTCGGTGTCCTTGAACTGGAGCAGGCCGAGGGAGTTCTTGCTGGGGTCCTCGAACCATGCCGCGAGTGCGAAGCCGACATCGGCGACGCCGTCGACGGTGTTCAGGTCGGGGAACTCCAGGACCTCGACACCGCGGGCGCGCAGATCGGCGACCTCGGCGGCGATGTCCTCGACGCGCCACACCACCTTGGTCGCTTTATCCGCCGTTCCGACAATGCTTTTGGTGACGACCAGCCTGCTGTCACCACCGGACCGGAATGTGATGAATTGTGCGGGATCCTCGATGATGACCTCGAAACCCAACTGGCGACCGTAGAAATCTCTGGCGGCCTCGAGATCGGTCGCGAGCAACATAGGATCCACCGCGTGCTTATTGAGCATCACAAACCTTTACATCATTGTTCATCGGGTGTATTCATCGCCGCAACCAATCGCCGAGCCTAGCGGTCAGTGCCGGCATGACGATCCATGTCATGATCGGGATGGTAACGCTCATCGTCAGCGCCATCCCGAGCGGAAGCGGCCAACCGCTGGTCAGCGGTCGCAAACCGACGGTGAGACCGAGCACGACCGGATAGAGCACGCCGAAGGTGATCAGCGCCATCTTCCAGCGTTGCGGCGGTGCGGGCGGGGCATAGCCGGGATTGACGAACCAGCCCTCCCAGCCGTCGACCGAGCGCACGGTCGCCGTGGTGCCGTCGTCGAGCAGCTCATCGATTCGCGCGGCGATCAGCGTTCGCCGTTCGGAGCCCATCCACGCCGCGTGCTCGGCGTAGCCGCGATACCGGAAAATAACCTCATAGACCCCGCCGCCGTCGGGACGCAGCACATCGACGCCTAAATGGCCCTCGAATCCTCTTGCTGCCGTATTCATCTCATGCAGTAGAGCCTCGAACTGGTTCACCTTCTCCGCTGGCACCGTCCTGCTGATACGAGTGCTGACGGGCTCGGCGACCTCACCGCCCACCAAACTGAACCTCTCACCCATGAAGCATCGGCCGTGTTCAGGCCACGACCGCAATTAGACAGCAGAATCGAATCCGCAGACGGTTTTCTGCTCACGGCACAAGAGGCGGCTGCTTGCGGTCAAGGCGCCGCGCGCCGCCTACGCCGGGTAGGCCGCGATTTGTCCACCGGCGCATTCGAATCGAGTATGAACAGCTGCCGTTCGGTCACGACCGTGGCGTCGAATCTTGTGAAACCTGTACGAACTTCAGTGATGTTGTGACAGTGCGTGAGGTGCCCACGAGGTGTGTCAGTCCCCACGCCAGCAAGCCGGACGCAGCATAGAAGGCACCGAGCAGGCAGGAGGTCCACCATCCCCATGAGGTGTACGCCCAAGCGGTCGTGACCGCTCCGAGGGCGGACCCGAGGGAGTAGAAGGCCATGTAGGCGCCGATGACGCTGCTGGCGCGATCGGGATGCGCGGTGGTCAGCAACTGCTGGCTGCTGACGTGCACGGCTTGGACAGCGAAGTCGAGCACGATGATTCCGGCGATGAGCAGTACCAGAGTCGTCCCCGTCTGAGCGATGAGCAGCCAGGACACGGCGAGTATCAGCAGCGACCAACCACTGAGCGCCTGGGCATGACCGGTATCGGCCCATCTGCCCGCCCTGGCGGCACCGAGGGCTCCAGCGAGGCCCGCCAATCCGAAGAGCCCGATCTCGGTGGTACCGAGAGACCAGGGTTCGGCACCGAGCGGGAGCGCGAGGCCGCTCCAGAGAGTTCCGAAAGATGCGAAGAGGAAGAAGGTGATCACGCCCCGGCTCAGGAGCAGTCGATCCGTTGCCACCAGACGCCCCATCGACACCAGGATCTGCGCGTAGCGCTCGTCGGAGGTTCTGACGTCCGGGCGCAGGCCCGCCCGGACGATGACGGCGAGCGCCGCACACAGTATGGCGAGCAGCACGTAGACAGCTCGCCAGCCGACCGTGTCACCCAGCACCCCCGCGATGACGCGAACACCGAGGATTCCGATCACCACACCTGAGGTGACCGCGCCGATGTTGCGGCCGCGCTCATCGGGCGCGGACACGGCAGCGGCATAGGCGACCGTCACCTGCACGACGACCGCGAACACTCCGGCGACCGCAAGCCCCACCACCGCGACTACGCCGTTCGGCGCAGCGGCCGTGATCGCGGCCCCCACCGCGGTGAGCGCGAGAAGCCCGCCGATGAGCCGACGTCGGTTCAGCAGATCGCCGAGCGGCACCAGCAGAATCAGCCCGGCGAAGTAGCCGATCTGCCCGGCGGCGACCAGCCAGCCTAGCGACCGCGGCGGTAACCCCAGCTCGGCACCGGCCGTTTCCAAGATCGGCTGGATCGCATAGATCGCCGACACCGCCACGGCGCACACCGATGCCAGAACCAACCGCTGCGGTCGCGTGACCCGTGTCGTCATCACATCTCCAAAATGGTAGCAAAATGAAACCAATTTATAGAGTAGGCAATAATGGTTTCGAATTGCAACCCAAAAGGAGGCGGCCCATGACGCCCACGTCCAGCGCCGACCGCGAGTGGACCGACCCCACCTGCCCGGTCGCTCGAACCGTCGACCTGGTGGGTGACCGGTGGAGCCTGCTCATCGTTCGCGACGCCATGGATGGACCGGCGTCATTCACCGACTTCCGGCGGCGACTCGGGATCGCCCGCAACATCCTCACCGACCGTCTGCGCCGGCTCGTCGAGCACGGCATCCTCACCACCAGCGCCACTCCGAGCGGCAAACGGCACGTCTACGAGCTGACCCGCGCCGGCCAGGATCTGTTCACCACCATCGTGGCCTTGCGGCAGTGGGGCGAGCGCCACGCCTTCGCAGACGGTGAGCCGCACTCGACACTCGTGGGCCGCGACGGTGAACGCATTGCCGAGTTGCATCCCCAAAGCGCGACCGGTGCGCGGGTCACGGCCGAAACCACGAACGTGCGGCGAGCGGGCTGAGATGAAGCCTGGTCGGAGACGCTCCTCGGCGAGGCACATCGGCGCACCGGGCGCGCGTCCGAAACGGGCGGCGTCGGTGAAAGTGGTTCAGCGACAATAGAAGTCGCAAGGCGCCAGTGACAAAGTCGAGTTGGTGGCGTCGCATCCCGCGGCGAGCTGCCGGGGAGTGGGCGGGCCAAAGCTCAGATCGGGGTCTGTTTCGCGGTCGTCAGCTCGGCGGAGCGATGCAACCGGGGTTCGACGGTGGCCGGGGTGGTTCCTTCGGCTTTCAGGCCCATCAGATGCGCGCGTAGTTCGGAATATGGTCCTGATGCAGGGATTTCCCATACGTCGGTCGTCGAAGCACGCATAGGTAGTTCGCGATATCGGCTCGGGTGCGCGATCCGGCGGCGAACTACCTCGCGTAGCACCGCCTGCTCGTCTCGGGCTGTGAGCACGCCGAACGCGATCCCGGCTAGCAGCGCGATCGCCATCGCCGCCAAGAGCGCTACCACCGTCATGGGTTCACCTTTTTCTTCGCGCCGCAAACCCCTGAGCATGCCCGATTGGGCGCAGTAGTTCGGCCGGTCGTCGGCGAGGAACCGCGATCGGTCGGGTTGCGCAAAAGCTCTAGGGTGACACTCTTTTCATCACGATCGACCGTGCCGGTGTTACGGGTTCGCTGCGACGATTTCGCGCGATACGGGATCAATTCCCCTTAGTGCCGCGCAGTGCGGAACGAGGGATGATGTGTTCATGTCATCGGATCTCGCCACGTTCATTCGGGGCCTGCCCAAGGCCGAGTTGCACCTGCACTTGGAAGGCACGCTGGAACCGGAGCTGAAATTTCTGCTGGCTCAGCGCAACGGCATCGAACTGGCCGAGAAGACCGTCGACGAGGTCAAACAGACCTACAAGTTCCACGACCTCACTTCGTTCCTCCAGGTCTACTACCCGGCCATGCGGGTGCTGCAACAATCGCAGGACTTCCACGACCTTGCCTTCGACTACCTGACCCGCGCGCACGCCGACGGGATCCGGCATGTAGAGATGTTCTTCGATCCGCAGGCGCACACCGGCCGCGGCGTCGCCTTCGCCACCGTGATCACCGGATACCGGTCGGCCATCATGCGGGCGCGCCGCGAGTTCGGAATCTCCGCCGAGCTGATCCTGTGTTTCCTGCGCGACCACTCCGCCGAGTACGCGATGGCGACACTGCTCGAAGCGCTGCCCTACAAGGACTGGATCATCGGAGTCGGTCTGGACTCCGATGAGCGCGGCAACCCGCCGAGCAAATTCGCCGCTGTCTTCGCCCGCGCCCGTCGCGAAGGCTTCCTGCTCACCATGCATTGCGACATCGACCAGACCGACTCGATCGAGCACATCCGCCAAGCCATGGAAGACATCGGCGTCGATCGCATCGACCACGGCACCAACATCATCGAAGACGACCGCCTCGTCGAACTCGCCAAGTCCAAAGGCATCGGCCTTACCTGCTGCCCGGTCTCCAATTCGTTCGTCACCGAACAAATGAAGTCGACCGAAATCCTCACCCTGCTCGACCGCGGCCTGACCGTCACCATCAACAGCGACGACCCCTCGTACTTCGACGCCTACGCGGCGGACAACTACCTCGCCCTCGCCGCGCACGCCGGTCTGGACACCGACCGATTGGTCGAGCTGGCAAAGAACTCCTTCCGGGCGTCGTGGATTACACCCGCCCGGTTGGAGGAATTCCTGCGCGAGATCGACGCTTACGTAGCGAGTAGCCACGACTCCTGACGCCTGTACCCATGGGGGCGCAGTCAGCTTCAGCACCTACTCGCCGTCCGCTTCGGCGATCCACGCCTGATTCTCGGCACCGTGCCATCTAGCCACGAATTTCTATACACCACACCCGGTTTCATTATTTACCACACGCGTATGACGTTAGTGAAGACGATCAGTGCTGAGCTGACGATCACCTCCGCGACTTTCGATTTGTTGTGACCTCGACGTCAGGTTAGAAATTCGAGCGAGGAAGGCTTGCCGTCACGCAAAGCTTCGGTGTGCTCAGCGACGTTGAGGCCGTCGCTCAGGTGCGATCCCGCGTTCAAGCGGGCGATGACGGTGGCTTCGGCTTCCTTGATGGCGGCTGCTGAGTCGAGCAGGGCTTCGGCTCGCGTGGGGTCGAGGACGATGATGCCTTCGTCGTCGGCGAGGATCAGGTCGCCGGGGGCAATCGGGACGCCGCCGCAGATTATCGGAATTCGGAGGTCGCCGAGGGCGGCGGTGGAGCCTGCCATGGGGGTGATGAAGCGGCTGTAGATCGGGAGTTCGCAGGAGCGGACGTAGGTGATGTCGCGGTAGCCGGCGTCGATGATGATGCCGCCCAGGTTTCTGGCCAGCGCGCCTCGGGCGAACAACTCGCCTGCGAGGGCGATTTCTTTGCTGCCGCCGTCTACCACGATGACGTCACCGGGGGCCGCGGATTCGATGGCTCGTAGGACCGCGAAGAAGTCGTCGCGGCAGCGGACGGTGTATGCGGGTCCGCAGATTCTGGTGGTGGCGGAGCGGGCGCGAATTGCGCTGTCCAGCACGCGCGTTGCCTTGTCGGCGTCGCAGAGGGCGGTGGTGTCGACGGAAAGGAACTTCGTCGCGAGTTGGTCGGACGGCATCGGCAACTCCCTTTCGGGACTGGAAGTGTGTGGTCCAAGCGCCGCCAGCGCGGGCGGCGCGGACTCCGCCAAAGCCGCACCGGCCGTGGTCAATACGACGCTACGCGTGTTACGAACCAGCAGGCTCGTACCGAGTTCCGCCTCCAATCGGCGCATCCGGGCACTGAGTGCGGGCTGCGCGATACCGATCCGTGCGGCCGCGCGGGTGAAGTTCAACTCCTGCGCCAGCACCAGGAAGTACCGCAGGCTCACCGTATCCGGCGCCACGTGCCCTCCTTGTCGATTGATAACGATCCGTTCTGAGCCTATCCCGTCCCGGTCTTTCCCTCGACCACACATCAAGCCCTAACCTGCGCATATGACGATTCAACCGACCGAATCCCGTACCTAGCGATGCAGGAGGCAGTCATGCATAAGTTATTGGTCCTGTATCCCAAGCCCGCCGATCCTGACCACTTCCGCGACTACTACGTGACCAACCACCTTCCACTGGTCATGAAGTGGCCCGGCCTGCTTGCCTGGCGCTACAGCTTCGACGTGGCGGCGACCAACGGAGAAGCGCCATATTTCGCGGTCTTCGAAGCCGACTTCGCTGACGCCGCCGCCATGGCCGCGGCACGGTCGTCGCCGCAAGGCCAGCGCGTGTCCGCCGATGTCGTCAACTACGCCACCGGCGGTGTGGTCGTCATCCACTATCCGGTGCAGGACGGCATCGGCTGAGGCAGGACGGTACGCTCCGGGACGCGTTCGGTCGGCCGTTGCGGGCCAGGTCCGGCTATCGGCGGGACACCGTTCGCGGTTGCGAGCTGCGGCGGGCAAGCCGAGGGCGTTGTTTTGCTGATCCGATCCGATCCGATGAGATCGCACGGGCAGCTCTTCAAGCTGCCCGAGACTCGAGCAGCGGAATTACGCGGTTTGCACGGGCTGATGCCGAACACGGCGTCGGGCCCTTCGCTCGTCGATCCGAGGATGCAGCCCAAGGACTTTCCAACGCCGACAAGGGGTTTCGCCATGATTTCGACGAATCCGGGTCCGCACCACCACATGGGAACAATGCTCCGGGCGGCTCCGGTTCCGGCGGTGGCCCACTCGACACCGGAATGCCAGGAGGGCAAGAGCATCCTGGAGAATTCGTCGTCACCCTCCCGGACGGACACAGGTTGCAGTGCCGGGTCGAAGGACCGGAAGACGGGACACCGATATTTCAACTACACGGCGTGCCGGGCAGCCGCGTGGACACCGCCCCACCTGAGCTCCTCGATCGAGTAGGGGTACGACTGATCACCTACGACCGCCCGGGCTATAGCGGATCCGACCCACAGCAGGGTCTGAGGGTTGCCGATGTCGCCAAGCATGTCGAAGCGATCGCCGACCGTCTCGGGATCGATGAATTCGCCGTTGTGGGCCGATCCGGCGGGACGCCCTACGCGGCGGCAGTGGCGGCCGAACTACCAGGTCGGCTCACCAGGCTTGGGCTTCTCGTCCCCATTGCGTCCCCTGCTTTGATGAAGAACGAATTCTATGCGGGCATGACCCGGCAAGCACCCGGGTTGGCTGAGTCATTCGAGACAGTGACCGCGCAGAAATTCGCGAACTTCACCGCGAGTCCCACCGATCCGATGGGGATCATCGGTATTCCGTGGGACAGACTCGGCAGCGTCGATCGGGAAATCGTGGCCAAACACCCGGAAAATCTCTGCAATTCATACGCTGAAGGTTTGAGAAACGGGTACGGAGGCTGGGTCGAGGACTTGGAAACTTATAGGAGGGACAGACCTTGGGGGCTTGAAATCGGCGACATCGAATGTCCGACGACTGTTTGGACTGCGAGCGGGGACGGATTCACGCCCTCGGCGCATGCCGAAACAATCGCCGGACAGCTTTCGTCCGGGCAGGGTCGGCTGTATATGGTTCCCGGCGAGGAAGTGGGGCATTTCGGTGCACAGGAGATAAAGCCCGGTGTGTACGCGTGGCTGGCCGGAAGGGAGGATTTGACGCTATTCCCGACCGACCTACCCCCGAATCATCCACCTGGAGTGCCTGTCCGTACCGCACTCGAACACTGGACGAACCTCGCCGACCCGAGCGCCGGATGACCGGTTCCCGCGCTGCAAGCGGTCCACGACGCCCAAGTTGTGGAACCCGACTCGGATCAGCACAACGTGCGGCGTCCGATCCGATCGCACACGGTTCGCCGCGCCGTCGACCGAGCGCACATCATGCTTGCTCTCGGCGCCGTCGACCGTGCACATCGGCACTTGCCGCTGGGGACTGCTGCGCTGCCAGGCTCCCTTTCACGGGACCGCGGTGCGCACGAAGCCCTTCGTTTCCACGAGCAGCGTGCGTGCGGCCGCCGCGTCGACCCCGGCGAGCTGCATGACGATGGCGGTCTTCGGGTGCCCGCCAGCGGCATCCAGAAGGGCTGCGGCAGTGGGTAAATCGATACCAGTGGCCTCCGCGACGATACGACGGGCGCGGTCGACGAGCTTGGCGTTGGTCGGGTTCACATCGACCATCAGGTTGCCGTAGACCTTGCCGAGCTGAACCATGGTCGCGGTCGAAAGCATGTTGCAGACCATCTTCTGTGCTGTGCCCGCTTTGAGCCGGGTGGAACCCGTCAGTACCTCTGGGCCGGTCTCGATCTCAATGCCCACGTCGGCGTGCGCAGTCGATTCGGCGTTGCGGTTACACGAAATCGCGATCGTCGCAGCGCCGACCGTCCTTCCATACCGTAACGCCCCGATGGCGTAGGGGGTTCGACCGCTCGCTGCCAGCGCGACGACGACGTCGGCGGCGGTGAGGTTCGCCGCGGACAGGTCCTGTTCGGCGCGGACCGGATCATCTTCCGCGCCTTCGACCGCCTTCGAGAACGCGTCGGGGCCGCCCGCGATGATGCCGAGTACCTCACCCGGATCGACGCCGAAGGTCGGCGGGCATTCGACCGCGTCGAGCATACCGAGCCTGCCGCTGGTACCGGCACCGATATAGATCAACCGGCCTCCGTGCCTTCGCGCATCGACAATGAGGGCGACGGCGCGCGCGATCTCTGGAATCGCCTGGGCGACAGCCGAGGCCACGCCCGCGTCTTCGGCGTTCATAGTGCGCAGCAACTCCTCGACCGGCATCGAGTCGAATGCGGTGGTGCGCGGGTTGGAAAGCTCCGTGGTCAGTGATCCGATCGTGTTCACTTCGCCTCCTATGTGTCGCGAGAGTTGATCTGAGCCTGGCGAATACGGCTCACCGGACCTCCTTCGTTCGACGATCCGCGACCGCGTCATACGTGCGACGCAGCGCGGCGGGCGCGGACGGTGTGCGTTGCAGGACACTGACGTAGAGGGTGTCGACGATCAAGAGTTGGCTCATTCGACTCGCCATGGCCGCGGAGCGGAAACCGTCCTCCCGCCCGGCCACGAGAACTATGTGCGCTGCCGAACGTGCCAGTCGCGACTGGACTCCGGCCGTCACGGCGACCGTTGTCGACCGCGCGCTCGCCGCGCGCTCGACCGCTTCGACTACTCCAGCGGTCTCACCGGAATGGGAGAAGGCGACGGTGACGTCACCCGCCTCCAGCAGACTCGCCTGCATGAGCGCATCGTCCTCTGATGTGCAAGCGCTGCACCACATTCCGATACGAGTGAGCTTCTGCGCCATGTCCATCGCGACCAGTCCGGACGCGCCGATGCCGATGAGTTGCACGCGCCGCGCCCCGACCAGCGCGTCGACGACCGCCTCCATGGTCGCGGGGTCGGCGAGTTCCGCGGTCGCCAACATCCCCTCGGTCTCGAAGGCGGTCAGCTTGTGCAGCACCTTCGACAACTCGTCGTCGGCGTCGATGTCGGTCGCGAATACCGGCGATCTGTCCTCGGTACCCGCGGCGGCCAGCGCGAGGCGCAGCTGTGGATAGCCGTCGTAGCCGAGCATTTTGGCCAGCCGGACGACCGCGGAGGTGCTCGTCGAGGACCGTTCCGCGAGCTGGGTCACCGTCAGCTGCGCGGCACCCGACGGGTCGTGCTGGATCACGCGTGCGACCTTCAGCCCGCTCGGGGTCGCCCGCGGGATCGCCGCGAGGAGCCGGGTGCGGATGTCATCACCCTCTGCCATGTTTCATCCCGTCAGCGTGAGTCGTTGCGGAGGAGTCTTCGGCACCGACGGAAAGGCGAATCCGGCGGCACCGGGTGTGAGGGAGCCGAGCACCGTAGCGTGCGCCGCTCCCGTGCATGCGGCGTAGCTGCCCGCGAGGCCGTGCGCGGTGAGGAAACCGAGCACGGCGAAGGCCGTCGCCTCCTTGGCCGCCGAGGGCAGGCCGAGTTCGTCGGAGGTGCGCAGCTTTGCGGTGCGCAACCGCTCGCTCAACATCGCCATCAATGTCGGGTTGCGAGTTCCGCCGCCCGAGGTGATGACCTCGGTGGGCGCGAAAGGGCGGAGCGCGTCGGCGATGGTGTGTGCGGTAAGCGCGGTCACCGTGGCGACGATATCGTCGGGCGCGAGCGGTCGGCTCCGCAACACGCGCTCGAGGTAGGTGCGATTGAACAGCTCTTTACCGGTGGTCTTGGGCGGCGGTGCGTCGTAATAGGGCTCTGCGAGAAGGGTTTCCAGCAGATAGTCGTCGACCATTCCGCGTGCGGCGCGGATACCCGCGCGATCGAAGTGCTCGGCGCCGCCGGTGGCGAGTGCGACCGCCGCATCGATCAGCGCGTTACCTGGTCCGGTGTCGAATGCCGACGGCGGATCGCCGGTGACGGTCACATTGGCGATGCCGCCGATATTGAGCGCTGCCGAGCGGCCAGGACGCCCCGCCAGCCACAGCACGTCGAACAGGCCGACCAGTGGTGCGCCCTGTCCGCCCGCCGCGATATCGCGGGAGCGGAAGTCGCTGACCACCGGCAGGCCGGTCCGCTCGGCGATCCAGGCCGGTTGGCCGAGCTGGAGAGTACCGTGCGTCGTGCCCTCGGACACCCAGTGGTAAACCGTCTGACCGTGCGATGCGACGAGATCGGCTGTGCCGTCGAAGAACTCGGCCACCGCGGACTCGGCGGCGGCCGCGAATGCCTGTCCGATCGCGGTATCCAGACGGCACACTGTGGCCATGTCGACCGACCCCGGCGGCAACGCGGCGATCAGTTCCGAGCGTAACCACTCGGGATACGGTCGGCTGAGCAGACCGGCGATACGAATCTGAATGGCGCCCTCCCGCAGGGCGATGTCCGCGCCGACGGCGTCGATCGCGTCGTGCGAAGTTCCCGACATCAACCCGATGACGCGCATTACGCCACCGCCTCCACCGGTTCTGGCTCCGGTTCCGGCTCCGGCCCGGTGGGTGCGGGCGCAGGGTGGAAGCGACTGGTGATCCCGCCGAACACGAGCGTGACGATCACGCCGATGGGCACGAGCCACTGGGCGGCGATGCCCTTCTCGGTCACCTTGCCCGCCACCGTGACGTCGATCTTGATCACCCGCACCACGAACGTCATCACGATCACGGTGACCACGAACGCGACGACCGCATCGAACTGGTTGGCACGCTTGATGAGTCGGCCGAGTAGGAACGCACCGAGCAATGCGCCGTAGGTGTATCCGGCGATAGTGAGCGCGGTGAGGTACACGTTGCCGGTCGTCGCGCTGAAGCCCATCGCGAACAACGCCATCAGCACCGCCCACACCAGCGTCATGATGCGAGCGAGGCGCAGCATCGCCTCATCGGATATCACCGTGCGACTGAAGCTACGGATGATGTCCGCGACGGTCGAATTCGCCATCGAATTCAGTGCCGAGGAGAGCGATCCCATGGCCGCACCGAGTATTCCGGCGACCAGCAGTCCGGATATCACCACTGGCAGCCCGTGCAGGATGAAGTCGGGGTAGAGGCCGTCCGCGCTGGAAAGGCCGAGTTCCTTCGGCGTCTTGCCGCCGTTGTAGGACCACAGCAGCGCGCCGACCAAGGAGAAGGCCGCGAACTGCACGGCAACGAAGACGCCGGAGGCGATCATCGCCTTCTGGCTGTCGCGCAGTGATCTCGTCGCGAGGATGCGCTGCACGATCAGCTGGTCGGAGCCGTGCGAGGCCATCGCGAAGATCGCACCGCCCAGGATCGCGGTCGGCAGCGCGAAGCTGTTGGTGAGGATGTGCGCGAGGTCGAAATCGGTATCGAATACGCGGAACTTGCCCGCGTGCAACGCATCCGACCAGCCGTCGGCTCCGACGTGACCGGTGAGGACGCAGATCGCGATGATCGCACCGGTGAGATAGAGGCCCATCTGGAGTGCGTCGGTCCAGATGACCGCCTTGATACCGCCGAGGTAGGTGTACACCACCGTAAGCAGCGTCAGCGCGACGATGATGACGTCGTAGCCGACGTTCAGGCCGAACTCGCTGAGCAGCAACTTGATCGGGATGGCGGAGGCGAACAGTCGCACGCCCTCGGCGAGCAGCCGGGTGAAGACGAACGTCATCGACGCGACACCCTGTAGGTAGCGGCCGAACCGCAGCTCGAGGTATTGGTAGGCGCTGACGAACCCGCCGCGTTTGTACAACGGGATCAGCGCGACCGCGACGATCGTGCGGCCGATGATGTAGCCCAGTGCCAACTCGACATTGCCGAAGCCCTGGTCGGTGTAGGCGCCGCCAGGGACGGAGATGACGGTGAGCACGCTGGTCTCGGTCGCGACGACCGAGAAGCACACTGTCCACCATGGCATTCGGCCATCGCCGACGAAGTAGTCGGTACTGGATTTCTGCTTGCCGGACAGGCGTAGGCCGATCCACGCGACGGTGACGAGGTAGATGACGATGACGGCGAGATTGAGTGCGTTCATCGCAGCTCCCCAGTGACGCGGCGGATCAATTGCAACTAAGTGTCATCTGCCGCGCTTGTGGTGTCAATATTTGTCAGAGGATTCGTGTGACCAATGCTTCGAGGGCGGTTGCCGTGTCGGTGGCCAGCAGTGCGGCACCGTCGATCGGATCGCCGAGGGGAGTACGACGGTCGATGGCGTGTGCGATCGACCGATCAAGCGGGTCCAGCAGCGGCGCACCGAGCTTGACCAGGCCACCGGTGATCGCGCATGCCACCGGTGGACGCAGACCGGATCGCTCGATCGCGGCGAGGACAGACCGAGCGAGTGCGTGGCCAGCGGCTGTCATGATGGCGGCGGCTGTCTCGTCGGCGGCGGCGACCGCGGCGACAGAGGGGGCGAAACGTGCGGCGATCAGAGCTGGATTGTCTTGTTGCCCCAAATATTTCGGCAGCTGGTCCAGGGTTATGCCATAGCGTTCGCCGACGGCGGCAACCAGAGCCGTGCGTGGTCCACGGCCGTCGTGCGCGCGCAG
This sequence comes from Nocardia arseniciresistens, assembly GCF_046764875.1. Taxonomy (NCBI): domain Bacteria; kingdom Bacillati; phylum Actinomycetota; class Actinomycetes; order Mycobacteriales; family Nocardiaceae; genus Nocardia; species Nocardia arseniciresistens. The sequence goes on along the minus strand of NZ_JBKORD010000017.1, from coordinate 91,945 downwards.
TGCGGCACGCAAACCTTCGATGCCGATCCACCCGCCGCTACCCTCATCGCCCAGCAGCGGGCCCCAGCCGTCGACCCGGGTAAAGCGCCCCATGTCGTCGACCGCTGTCGCGACGGCTCCGGTGCCCGCAGCGAGGACGACGCCGGGCGATCCGCCGAGTGCCCCGGCGTGGGCGGTGACGGCGTCGGAGGTTACCGCGACCGAGGACGCACCGGGTAGGCCGGCCAGGTGTCGGGCAAGAACCGCGGCAGCCTCCGGCGCTGACGCGGCACCCGCGGCGCCGACAGACAGCGTGAAAGCCGTGGTCGGTCCTATCTGGTCGATGATGCTACGAATCGCGTGCTCCGCGGCGGCGATGCCACCGGCGTTCGCGAGGCCGGGGGTCCCTTGCCCTTCGGCGTAGAGCGTCTGGTGCCCGGTGAACCGGAGAGAGCCTCGACAGCCGGTTTTGCCGAGGTCGATCGCTAGGACGTGGCTGGTCATGATCGACCATCCTCGGAAAAGGCAAGTTTCAATCCGAATGCCAACAGCACCGAGCCGGTCACCGCTTCCATCGCTCGTTCGACCGAAGGGCGGGCAACCCAGGTTCTGGTGTACCGCACGCCGAAGATCAGCACGCTGAACCACAGCATCCCCTCGATATCGTGGACCACCGCGAGCGCCACACCCATCGCCAGCTGTGGCGCCTCCGGTGGGATGAACTGGGGCAGCATCGCGATGTAGAAGACACCGATCTTCGGGTTGAGCAGGTTGGTTGCCGCGCCGCGCGCCCATGCGCGCAGCAGCCCGCCACTCGCATCCCCGTCTTCGGCGGCCTCGACGGATGCACGACCGTGCCAGAGAGCGACCAAGGTCTTGACGCCCAGCCAGACCAGATACGCCGCACCCGCGATACGCAACACGGTGTAAGCCAGCTGCGACGTAGTCAGCAATGCCGACAGCCCGCAGGCCGCCGCCGCACCCCAGACCAGCACACCGGTCCCGACGCCGAGCGCGGTGGCAAAGGCATGGCGGGTGCCTCGGACAATGGCGGCGCGCAGCACGAGCGCGGTGTCGACACCGGGAACCAGCGTGAGCAGCCCTGCTACGGCAGCGAAGGAAACCAGGCCGATCCAGACACTCATGGGCCCAACTTACGTGCCCCATCGGATCTTCCACGAGCGCAATATCTACTGGCAATCGCCGATCGTGTGCTGATGGGTCACGCGGACGACCGGGGTGACCGGTGGACCGTCCATATTGTCGAGCACTGCGATGGTCACGGATCCGGTAAGGATCAGCCCGGCGGTGGCGAGTATGAGCGTCGAGCGCTTCATCATCTACCTCCCCTACCACGGGTGCTGAATAGTCCAATCCAACGTCCGCGTATCAGCGGTGTCCACTCTTCGCGCAGGCAGGGCAACTCCTGATGGGTGTCGACACTTCCCAGTGGCAGCACCAATCGACGCGCTCATGGCTGGTCGGCGCGCGGATTACGTGGTGTCGGAGATTTCGGGTCGGTATCGGGTCGATGCGGCGACCAGGAGCGTCAGTGCGACGGCGATCAGCGTGTGCGCGGCCCAGAGTGTCAGCCATGGCAGCAGGAAACCCTCATCGGTGAACTGGCCACGGTCGCCGACGCAATAGAGCGTGTAGTTGGTTCCGGTGCCTTCGGAATCGACGAAGGTGTCCGAGACGACGATCGGCTGGTTGTATGGCTGCGCGCAGAACAGGGGCGCGGTCAGCTCGGCCTCGCCGGGCCAGATCGCAATATCCAGCAGGCATCCGAGGATAGCGGTCGATGCGGCGATCCCGGCGAAGATCGCCACCAGTCTTCCGAGGTTCATGCGCGCTGCACCCGAATGAATGCCCCCGTGCTGTCGAACTGGGCGATCGCCTCGGCACGCGGTGATATGACATTGACCGTGATCAGGACGTCTCGACCGAACCGGTTCACCAAAATCACCGACACATAGCCATTGTCGAGGCCGCTGCGGGCGATCGCGGTATCGACGATTTCCTCGACGCGCGACAAGCCGGTCACTTCGCTGACCGCGAAGCTCTCGCCGTCCAGATCGTCGGAGGCTGCCACCCGCACCGGTGACGGCGTGCTCAGCGCGCCATGGGCGAAGCTGTAGTCGTCGAGCTGCTCTGGTTGCTGCGGGACCCGAATACGCATGCGCGCCACCGCCTGCGGGCCCGCGAAGTCATGTTTTCCGTCCAGGAATCGGGTGAGTTGATCGGGTTGATCGGGCACGACCAATCGAAATTGTGACGAGTTCGGCGCGGTCAGCATGATGACGCCGACCTGGAAGTCGTTCACGCTCAGGCGTTCCCGTAGGGCGGCGATCGCCTCGTTGGGCAGCGTGCTGACCAACCCGCCGCCCCGTTCGTGCACGATGTCCTCGAAGTCACCGCGATCGACCGCGCCGATGCATCCGGTGGCGGTCATCACGATCACGCAGGCTCCCAAGACCGACGTGCGCCATCTTCGGCTCTGCGTCATGGGATGGAATGTTAATCGGCGACGGTCTCGGGTGCCGTCCTGAAGTCAGGGGCCGTGCAGAAGTTGGGTGGATGGCCCAGCTTCGGCGAGCTCGGGACTAAACCGTGCTCGGATGGTCGTGGAGAAACTTCGGCACCACCATTCGCCAGGCATCGATGACGAGTTCGCGCATCTCGGGCTCGTCGATCGCGGCCATCCGGCCCTCGACCCAGTTGTAGCGCTGATCGGAAAGTCGCGGCATCAGGAACTTCTCCGGTTCGGCGGCGATGAGTGCGGCGCGCTCTTGTTTGGGGAACGCGAAGCCCATGATGGATTCATCTGGGGAGAAGTCGATATAGACGATCCGCCCGACGCGGAATTTGATGCGGTCCCGCACGATCGCCTCGTAGGAGCGGGGGAGCGCGAGTGCTAGTCCACGCACGTCTTCGACGGTGACCATTCGCCGATAGTGCCACTGCGCACCGACAACTTTTCATTTCGCATTCCTGCCGGGCCACGCGGCGGTATCGTCCGTGATCTGAGGCCCTGGCTTCACCCGGAACCGCCGTCACAGTCGAGGAGGTCGCAATGCCGCGACACATCGCAGGCCGCACGTTGTGGCGCCACCTGCTGCGTGGGCTGATCCTCTGTGGAGTGTGCGCCGGCGGGTCGGCTCGATGCTACGTGGAGTGGGCTCGTGAGAACCCTGTCGACCCGCAGCCCGCCGAGTGCTGGGATTGGAATATTCCAGACCAGTGGTACGACGTGGCACATCGGCGTTGATCAACGGTTGACCTGAACCCCGCTCGAGGTATCAGACTGGCGACATGAACCAACCTGCCGAATTCTGGAATTCCGTCTATGACAATGGCTCGGCACCATGGGTGATCGGGGAGCCGCAGCCTGCGATAGTGGAACTTACCGCACAGGGCCTAGTGCGCGGAGCGGTGCTCGATGTCGGGTGTGGGGCCGGTGAGCACACCATTCATCTGGCCGGGCTCGGCTATGACGTGCTGGGGGTGGACCTGTCGCCGAGCGCGGTCGCCTACGCCAGGTCCAACGCCGAGGAACACGGCGTCGCCGCGCGTTTCGAGGTGGCCGACGCACTGGATCTCGGTCCAGAACCCTTGTACGACACCATTATCGACAGCGCCCTGTTCCACGTCTTCGCGCATGACAATGGCGACCCGAGCGAGTACGTCCGCAGCCTCGGCCGGGTATGCAAACCCGGCGGGCTCGTCCATGTCCTCGCGCTCTCCACCGCCGAACCGGGTTTCGGCCCGCGCATCGACCGAGCGGCCATTTCGGACGCGTTCGGCGAAGGCTGGGTACTGGAAGAGTTGCAGCCTGCCCGTTATCGCGGTCGCGTCACCGAGGTGGTAATCGAGGCCGAACAGCTCGGACTCGCGCCGGGCAGCGTGGTCGACGAAGCGGCCTGGTTGGCTCGGGCGCGCCGAGTGCGGGGCTGAACCGGGCTCGAGGACCAGGTGGTCGCGGCGGCGTCGAAGGCCGAACCGGATCGACTGGAACCTGGGATTCCACAGCGCGATCGCCACCGAGCGGCGCGCGGTCGACCCGTCGACTTCATGGTAGGCGAATCCTGTTGAGGCAGTAGATATCCACTGGAGGGATGGCGCAATGCGCGCCGCTTCGGTCGCCGCCGATACTGTGGGGCCAGGCGGCGGCGGTCGACGTTGCGCTGTAGCACCGGGCAGTGGAGGTAGACGTGAATTCCATTTCCTCGACGGATGGTTCGTCGAAGATCGCAGTGACCGATGTTCGGGTGTTCGACGGTCGCGAGCTCACGATGCCGACAACGGTGGTTATCGACGGCGCGGTCATCGGCACCGATCCCAGCGGAGCGGAATTCGTTGACGCGGGCGGCGCGATCCTGTTGCCCGGCCTGATCGATGCCCATATCCACCTCAACGGTCCGGAGACGCTCGACCAGCTCGCCGCATACGGGGTGACGACCGGACTCGACATGGCGACATGGCCACCTGAACGGCTGGCCGCGCTGCGAAAGGAGTCCGGCGCCAGCGATATTCGCAGCGCGGGCACACCGGTGATCGGCGCGGGCGGCCTGCATGCCAAGGTGCCCGGCATGGCCGCCGACGCCGTCATCACCGATCCGGGCCAGGCCGACCGCATGGTGGCCGAGCGCGCCGAAGCCGGTTCGGACTACGTGAAGCTCGTGCTCGAGGCACCCGGCGCGGGCGGCCCCGATCCCGCCGCGGCCGAGGCGGTCGTTGCGGCGGCGCACGCGCGTGGCCTGCGGGTCGTCGCGCACACGTCGTCACATGGCGCCTATCTCATCGCCATCGACGTGGGCGTCGATATCGTCACACATGTGCCGATGGACGCCGAACTGTCCGCGCTGGAGGTCACGCGTATGGCCGAGCAGGGCCGCGTCGCTGTGCCCACCCTCGCCATGATGGAGGGAATCGCAACGACTCGCGGCATTCCCGGAGCCATCGACAGGTGTCTCGCGACGGTCGGTGCACTACACGCGGCGGGCGTGCCGATCCTGGCGGGCAGCGATGCAAACTCCCAGCCCGGTGTCCCGTTCCATCCCGAGCACGGAGCCGCTCTGCACCATGAACTCGAACTGCTTGTGGCGGCGGGGCTGACTCCCGCCGAGGCGTTGCGTGCGGCAACCATTCTGCCCGCCAAGCATTTCGGGCTGACAGACCGCGGCGAGATCGCCCCTGGATCACGTGCCGATCTGGTCCTTGTCGAGGGCGATCCACTCGCCGATATCAGTGCCACCCGCGCTATCGCCCGTGTCTGGTGCGCTGGGGTCGAGCAGCGGCGGTCGCCCGGCGCCGCATAGATCACATGAGGAGGTACAGCGTGAGCGCAAAGACGATGCTACCGACGACCGGACTGGCAACCTCCACGGCAAGGTAGCGGATCGAGTGTGCGCCCTGCATCCAGAGGGCCCACACGGGGCCGCAGACCCGCAATGCCGCGAAAAGCAACGCGAGCAAAAGCGCCCCGGTCATTCCGTTCAACGGGAGCAGAGGATGTAACCAGACATATCCGATTGTCATGATGTACACCTCGATTTGGGTGCCAAGGGACTGGAACGCAAAGTAGTGACGTCGGGGTCGCCCGCTCGGCGCGGCAGAATTCGACCCACCGTGGTCGGCGTGAATCCGGGCCACCCACGGATTTCCGTACAGGACAACCATTGTGGCCGAGTAGATGAGTCCACCGACCAAGCCCCACACGAGTATCTTCAGCGCAATCATTTCCCTCGTTCCGACAATCCGCAACGTGACCGACGCCTATCCGCGGCCGCGCTGTATCGTCCACCGCGCCCGGACGCGGAGGTCGTTGGTCGGTTCTGCTGGACAACAAGGACATTCGATATGGCCGGGCAATAATAGTATGGAGCACAGCTCTAGGAGGTGCTCGACAGACCATGGGTGACTACTTCGAACGGATCGTCGACATCGAGGTGCCCGCTGTGGAGGCGGACGCGGTGGCGGCCAGGATGCTGGACTGGATGATTTCTCGGCGGCTGCTCTCGTGGGAGACGTCCGGCGACGCGATGTATAGCCTCGAGGTGGACGAAGGCTATGTGCCGGGACCGGATTGGGCGCAGGTCAGCGAGAAATGGGGCGACGATTGGATCCCCGGTCCGGTAGCTGTGATCGTCGGCCGCGATGCCCATCATGGTGGGCAGGGCGAAGTCGAGCCGGAGTCGGCCGTGTGCCCACGCTGCCACACGAAGACCGTGATCATCGACTACCCGCAGCAATGGGAGGCCGATCCCGAGATCTGGCGACCATTCCAGACCGGCATCGATGCGTGGAAGCAGTCCGGCGTCGGTACCGTCGCCTGCAATTGCTGCGGTGCCGCAGCCCTTGTCACCGAGTGGGAGTGGCCATCCGGGTTCGCGCTCGGCGCACTCGCTTTCGATTTCTGGGGCTGGCCGCCACTCACCGACGCCTTCATCACGGAGTTCAGCGCTCAACTGGGACACCGCATCGAGCATCACACCGGAAAATTCTGATGGAACCGTAGGTCCTACCTTGCCCCGTTGTCCACCGGCTGAGGCACGACACGGTGTCCGAACGCGAGCAGTTCTCCACCCGCAGCACTGAATAGTCCGCACCACCGGACGGGCTACCTCCGATGAGGTTCACGGACTGATACGCGAGCATCGACAGTGTCGATCGCCCAATGGTGAAATGTTCGGGAGTTCGGGATCAACCGAGATTTCCTGCCGACCGGGCTCGGCCGATCTGCAACCTTCGTGATGAGTGGCTCGCTTCCCGGCAGTTCATATGCGTAGTGTCGGCCGAGATCTTGTTCGATCGTGGGCGTTGGAGATTATGTCGAGATTCGCGAAGTTACTGTTGGTCGCTGTGGGAGTAGTCGGTCTGTCGTTGACGGCGCTACCGGTGCATGCTCAGGAGGGGGAGCAGGCGTTTGCGCCGACGATGCTGGTATTGGACGCGTCGGGGTCGATGAAGGCCGCGGATCCCGGCGGCGGGTCGAAAATGGATTCCGCCAAGGCGGCGGTGCGGAGCTTCGTAGGTGCGGCGCCGGCCGAGTCGAAGGTCGGTTTGACCGTGTACGGGACGGGCACTGGTTCGTCCGATGCGGAGAAGGCGGCCGGATGTCGGGATGTCAGTGTCCTGCGGGGTGCCGAGACCATCAATAGGGACGCGTTGACGTCAGCGGTGGACGGGATCGTGGCGAGTGGCTATACGCCTATCGGCGCCTCGCTGCGCAAGGCGGCGGCGGCGTTGCCGCAGTCGGGTCCTCGGTCGATCGTACTGGTGTCCGATGGTGAAGACACCTGTGCGCCGCCGGATCCGTGTGAGGTGGCGCGCGAGTTGAATAAACAGGGCGTCAAGGTTGTCGTCCACGCGATCGGGTTCGGGGTGGATACGAAGTCTCGCGCACAATTGACCTGCATCGCGCAGACGACCGGCGGCACCTATACCGATGCCGCGGATGGCGCGGCCCTCGAGCGGGTCCTGCCCCGGGTGAGCCAGGCGGCGTTGCGTACCTACAAGCCGGTGGGCACGCCTATCACCGGCACCGCGACCTATGACGACGCTCCGGTGGCCACGCCGGGTCAGTACCTGGACACAATCGGCCAGAAGGAAAAGCGGTACTACGCAGTGGATGTGCCGCAGGGCGCGACCGCCTATTTCAGTGGCACCCTGTCCTTTCCCCGGGTACCCCACGACAAGCCGAACGGCGACACCAGCTCGCTCAACGTGCGCGTCTACGGTGCCGACGGCAAGGACTGCAACGAATTCGAATTCGAGTCGGTCGTCAATTCCAGTCACGGCGCAGCCCTGACTGTGTCCAAGGCTTGGGACGGTGCGACCAAGGCGAAGTCCGGCGACAGCGCCGGCGACAAGTGCCGCGGCGGCGGCCGCTACTACTTCGCGCCCGAATGGAGCGGCATTGCCGACAACATGCCGGAACGGATGCCGATCGAGCTCCTCATCGGGATCGAGCCCGCGGTGACCGACGCCGGGCCCCCGGCCGCCACCATAAAGACGGCCTTCACCGAACCCGCCGGCGGCAGCGTGGCAGCGAACGCCGGTGGCTCGTTCAATGTGGCAGGCGCTCTCGACGGCTCCGGCAGCTACACCGACACCCTCCAGCGCGGCGAGTTCGTCTTCTATCGCGTCAAGCTCGACTGGGGCCAGGGCCTGGCCTACCGCGTGCACTACGGAGAGATCGGCAGTCACGGCATCGACGGCCTCTCGACGATCACGACCACGTTGTACTCGCCGTTCCGTGAAGAGATCGATAATGACTTCACCTCCTACAACGGGGAGGCGTCGGTATTGCCAACGAGTAAGCCCGCGCTCGCGACCGTTCCGGTGCGATACAACAACCGCAAGGCCACGGAGGCCAGGGATCGCAACCAGAGTGTCGCCGGCTGGTATTACATCGCCGTGAAGCTCGGTCCGGCCCACACGGAAGGAGCGGGTGGTCCGGTGCCGATCCGCCTCGACCTCACGGTGGCAGGCAACGCCGACTCGGGCCCGCACTACGAGGCGGCCCCAGCAGGCGGGGTCTTCGGTGAGAATGCCACGCATTCGACGAACGGGCAGCCATCCGCGACCAACGCCGAAGAGAGCTCGGCCGCCGAGAACAGCAGCGGGATCTCCTCGACCGTCTCGGCGGTGCTCATCACGGGCGGGCTGGTCGCCCTGGGCTCGGTCGTCGGCGGCCTGATGGTGTGGCGGCGCCGGAGCACCACGCGACGATAGCCGGAAGGTGATTCACGCGAGAGCGGAGTCTTCGATGGGGTAAGCGACATCGAAGACTCCGCTCTCGCAGTTCACAGCCGCAGTTGGCCATCGTCAGCGTGATCTCCACACGGCATATCCCTGGTAAGGGCTGTTTCGTCGCGACTAGATTTTCGTGCGGGCCCCGGCCGAGCGATTCGATCGAGTGAATGTCGCATGAAGACGGCTCAGTAGGGGGTTGAGGGGTCGTGGGTCGCTGTCGTGGAGTGCCTCGGTCATCAGGAGGACGGGTTCGGTGCACGAGGCGTAGCGGGCGTCGGGGTCTTTTGCGAGCGAGCGGTGCAGGATCGCGTCTACCTCGTGCGGGATCCAACGCTTGCGCTCGGAGACGTCCGGGGGTGGGTCGTGCAGTTGCGCCTGCGCAGTGGCCATGAGGTTTGTGCGGGGAAACGGCGGGCGGCCGGTGAGCAACTCGATCGCCGAGCATGCCAGCGCGTACTGGTCTGTCGCCGGGGACACCGTGCCCGCCCGCAGCAGTTCCGGCGCGGCGTACGGCACCGATACGACCACGAAACCGTTGGTGGCCAGGGGTGGTTCGGGCCGGTGCAGCCACCGGGCCTGATCGAAGTCCGAGATCTTCACCGCGGCTGACTCATCCGCGCCGACCAAGACGTTCGCCGGTTTGACGTCGAGATGGACAACATTGTTTGCGTGCGCGAAATCCAATCCGGCCGCGACGTGAGCCAGGACGTGCAGCACCCGCCGCAAATCAGGGCGTTGATGCGGCATCCGCACCAACGCCGCCCCCGTCGCGCCTGGCACGTACTCACGCGCCGACCACAGCCTGCCGTCGGATTCACCGTGTGTGTATATCCGCACTATGTCGGGGTGCCGCAGTGCGGACAGGATGTCGAACTCATGCACAAACCGCGCACGCGCCTCGGGTGATCGACTGTCGTTCGGCCCCAGAATCTTCAGTGAAACAGGCTGCGATCGTTCCGGATCATCGACCAGGTACACCTCGCTGCTGCCGCCATGGCCGAGCCGGGCCCGCACAACGAATCCCGCAAACTGGTCACCTGGTTCGAGCGCCACCGCGTCACCATAGTTCGCCGGGCGTCCGCCTTGACACCGATACTCGCCCCTCGTGGGAAGCGATATCGGCACAGGGTGCGAACGGAGCGGCGACAACCTTCCTCGAAGTGCTCGGATTGCCGTGTCCGGCATGCCGCTGCTCCGAGATCGCGGCGAGCCAGGGTTTAGCTTCACGTTCGCGGGGAAGGCAGGAGACGAGAAAGGACGGTGAGCCATGATGATCAGCAACAGCGTGCGGCTCATTCGGGTCGGCGAGATGACCGGGACAGATCTGTGAGCGAAATCCGAGGCGAGCCCGCCGAGCGGCGCAAGGTGACCATGACACGCAACGGTCCCGCCCTGATCGAAGGACCTGTCGAATTGGTCACCAGCGATGGCACCGTCGTGTGCTCGGACAGGTTCCTCGTCGCGATATGCACGTGTCGGCGTTCGAAGAACTTCCCGCTCTGCGACGCCAGCCATCGCAGGCGACGTCGGCGCAAACCTCAAACGGATTGAACAGTGCTCTCGGGCAAGGGAGTCCGGCCGGACAATGATGTTCGTCCGCTCCGCCATGCGCCGAGCACGTCATCGGTGAATCGGTCCTCCAACAGGCTGGTGGCCTGGATGCCGAGGACGACCGAGCCCGTCAACGCAGGCTCGCGCGTCAGTAGATCGCCGAGCACGTCGTGGCGCAGTACCTGCTCGTGTACAGCGTCCGCCTCCACGTGCTCGGCGAAGAAGTGCACGCAAGCCGGATCGGCCCGCAAACGCTCGAGGACCTCGACGGTGCGGCGCGCACTCGGCGAGGTGGTGATCTCCGTAGCAGCGAAATGTCCGACCAACGCTCCACGCAGCGCGCGATGCAGACCGAAGAGCGACATCATGTTGACGATGGCGATCATGGAGGCAGGGACTTCGTCCATATAGTGCAGGTACTCGGTATTCAGGCCCGCTGCGGCCAGCAGGTCGACAAACAGTTGCGAGTGCATACGGTCGCCGTGTCCGCCGCCGTACTCGTCGAACTCCACCGCGACGAGAGAGGCCTTGGCCTGCCCGTTCAGCCGCGGAATGACCCATGCGTGCGGATCGGCTTCTTTGTGATGATAGATCGACCGGTGCACGAAATACTCACGCATATGCCACCATTCGCCTTCATCGAGGAGATAGCGGCTGATGCCGGTGCCGCCGACCGGCTCGACCAGCAGTGCGTCGAGTGCACGGTTGAGGGCTTTGCCGCCTGTTATGCCGCCGCGTATGGCGTCGAGGAACCGTTCTTCCAGGGTGCTCCGGAATTGCAGTAGGTCGGTCTGCCACTCCCACTCGGGATCGACACCGTCGAATCCTCGGTAGTGCAGTTCGTAACAGGTATGCAGGGCCAGTTGCAGGTCGAGGCCGTAGGGATCCTGCCCGTCGGGCTTCGGAAGAGAGTCGACCCGGGTTCGGTCGCCGCGCAAGGCGGTGACCACTGCGTTGGACAATTCGCCGCGGGGCGTCGGCAACGACGGCGCCACGGGTCCGAGACTGGGAAGGCTCACTCGCGGCGAGTACCCGATTCGGGCCGGCTGACACGAACACGAGCGTCATTCGACGTTGAGTCGCATGGCTACCGATCGCCGCCGCTCGACGGCGGTCCGAGAGCGACGGCGGTGGCGTAAGCCTGGACTACGGCGTGTTGGTCGATGAGGTGCCTCCCGTCACAGCCGAACATCTATACGCACCCGTACATTTGAGCTAGCGTCTTATATACGCAACCGTATACAAGAAGTCGAGGTACTCGAAATGACCACTGACCACCCGGATCACAGGATCGAAGAACCATCTGAGCAGGTCGTCTTGCAACAGCATCAGATCTCCGAGTCGACCCGCACGCACAGCACGATCATCGATCCCGAATACGTCGACCAGTTCATACTCGCGACGAACGCCGCCGCGGTCGGCTCACCGGAACAGTGGGCACGCGCGGCACTCGAAGGTGTCGCGGGCGTCATGGGGCAGATTGTCTGGCGGGGTTTGCTCGGCCTACGGCTCGAATGGAAATCCGCCCCCGGTCAGGTGGCCCACTGGCCGATCGTCGATCGCGGTGACACCTGGGTCACCCTCGGGGCCCGCTCCTGGATGCTCAGCTGCAATCTCGTCATCGAGGTCGACGACGAACACGCGTCACTGGCTACATTCATTCGGTTCGAACGCCCGATAGGTGAGCGTGTCTGGAAAACCGTGTCGGCCAGGCACCGAAGCCTGGCACCCAGCCTGCTCCGTGGCGCATGGAACCTGCGGAGGGCGACATGAAACCGCACACCCCCCACGATGGCGCATCAGAGATGCGTCCCACGCTATGAGATCGGCCCGCCGGGAACATCCGTCACGCCGGAGGTGAACATCCGCACCGATGGGCGGGATCCGGTTCGATGAAGCCGACTTCTCCGGTCGATAGGTGAGCGTTCCCCGCCCCCGCCCCCGCCCCCGCCCCCGTGCGCTTACGATGCCCTGTGTGCAGGACTCTCTCGCTTCGGTTTTCGTTGGTCGTGATGCCGAGGTCGAGCGGGCGGTGGCGCTCGGGCGCAAGGCAGCCGCAGGTCAGGTGACAGTGCTGCTCGTCGACGGCGAGCCGGGCATCGGCAAGACCGCACTGCTCGACGCGGTCGCGGCGCGATACGTGACCGACGGTCTGCGGGTATGCCGGGGCGCCGCGAAGGAACTGCAGCAGGATGTGCCGTTCGCGGCGGTCTGCTCCTGGCTGGATATCGACAGCGGCGCCGCCGATAAGCGATCGGATCCGGTGCGTACGCTGTTGCGCAGTGGGGACCGCGCCGGCGATGGCGCGTCACACGAGTTCGCGATCACCGAGGCGATCCTCGATCTGGTCGACACCTGGTGCGCCGCCGACCCGGTCGCGTTGATCATCGATGATGTCCATTGGGCAGATCGCCAGAGCGTATCGGTGCTGCACCGGCTCTGCACCGCCCTGGACAATCTGCCGCTGCTGCTGATTCTCGCGGCGCGTCCGCTGCCACGGGACAAGGCGTTTGCCGCGTTGTCGGCCGAACTCGCCGAACGCAATGCCGATTCGATCCGGCTCGGCGCACTGCCCGATTCGGCGGCCGAGCTGTTGGTGCGTCAACTGGTCGGCGCCGCACCCGGACTCGGCCTGATGCGCAAGGTGGCCGGCGCGGGTGGAAATCCGCTGTACATCACGGAATTGGTGGGCGCACTGGTGCGCGAGGACGCCCTCACGATCGTGGCCGACACCGTCGACCCGATGGTCGCCGACAGCACCGGTCTCCCCGTCTCACTTGCGCAGGCAATCACCCAGCGGCTGGTATTCCTGTCCCGATCAACCCGGCACATCCTGCTGATGGCCGCGACGCTGGGACCGACCATCGACGTCGCTGAACTGGCGGCGGTCCTGGACAGCCCGATCCTGGAGATCTGGAGTGCGGTCACCGAGGCGACCGACGGCGGGTTGCTCTCACGTGCCGATTCCGAAGTGGTCTTCAGGCATGACCTGATCCGCCAAGTGCTGGCCGAACAACTACCCGCTTCACTGCGCGACGGGCTGCTGCGCCGGGCTGGACAGATCCTGCTGGCGACCGACGCGCCCATCGAGCGTGTCGGTCACTACCTGCTGGCGGACGAGAACGACCTGGACCCAACCACTCTCGACTGGTTGGTCGCAGTGGCCGACAAGCTGATCGTGCGTGCGCCGGAGATCGCCGTGAAACTGTTGAACCGAGCGGCTAGGGCCCCTGATCTCGACAGCGCGATACGCCCGGCGGTGGTGCGGTTGCAGGCCCGGGCCCTGCTGTGTGACGGCCGCCCGGCCGAGGCGGACGTGATTGTCCGAACAGCACTGCGGAACCGACCGGCATACCGGGATGAGGTCGAACTGCGGTGGCTGCTGACGCAGACCTATCATGCCCAGGGACAATTGCAGGACGCGGTGACCGAGGCCGAAACGGCGCTGGCCACTGGGGATCTCGCGTTAGAGGACGCGGGCCGATTCTATGGTCTGGCCGGACTGGACAATTTCTTCCTCGGCCGCCTCGACGCCGCGGCGGCGGCGGCCGAGCAGGCGTTGTGGCTGGGGGAGACCACCGAGAACCCGCTCGCCACCGGATACGGCCTCATGGCGCGGGGGGCCGTGCGCTACACCCGCGGCTATCTCGACGAGGCGCTGGAGCTGAGCAGCCGCATCCTGGCCGTCTTCGACAATGGTTTCGGCTCGGACCAATTCGATCCGTATATGCTCTACGCCCACTGTTTGATCGAGTTGGATCGGTTCGCCGACGCCGAGGCAGCCCTGGACCAGGCCATCGAGCACAACCGGAGGATCCACGGTGTGTTCCTGGCTGCGAACATGGTCGCGAAGGCGCGGTTGTACTGGTTGGACGGTCGCTGGGATGAGGCGCTGGTCGAATGCGCCTCGGCGGCGATGGCCGTACCCGACGTCTTCGGTTACACCCCGGTCCTGCACAGTCTGGCCGCGTTGATCGGCATCCACCGCGGCACTTTCCTGCCGGATCCAGACGCCATTCCAGCACCGAACGACCAGCCGGGCAGCAACAAATACGCCCAGTTCTATCCGTGGGTGAAGGCGCTGCTGCTCGAGGCCCGCGGCGACCAACGTGGCGCGTTGGACCTGCTGGTCAACGCCCAACACCGACTCGCCGACGGATTGACCGCGCCGACGCTCTACTGCATCTTCCCAGATATCGCCCGGCTGGCCGCCGATGTCGGTGACCAGGACGCGGCCTGGTCGGTGGTGGCGGACGCGGACGCGTTGGCGGCGCGCCAGCCGACCGCCGCTAGAACCGGCGTCGCCCTGGCATGCCGTGGCCTTGCCCACGGTGAACCAGTCGCCCTGCTCACCGCCGCCGCGGCGTTCCGCCTGGCCGGTCGACCGCTCGACCAGGCGCAATCCTATGAGAACGCTGCCGCGCTATTCGCCGCCGATGGCGACGTTGTCACCGCCCGCCGTGCCCTGGACGCCGCTATCAATCTCTACACCGGTCTCGGCGCGTCCTGGGACGTCGCGCGTGCGGTGGCGCGCGTGCGGCCCTACGGCATTCGGCGCGGTGTCCGCGGACCGCGTAACCGCCCCAAATCCGGCCGGTCCGCACTGACCGCTACCGAGCTGAAGGTTGCCGCCTTGGTAGCCGAAGGTCATTCGAATTCCGATATCGCGGCCCAGATGTTCGTGTCCCGTCGGACAATTCATTCCCACGTCTCCAACACCCTGGCGAAACTCGGCCTGCGCTCGCGCCGCGAGATCGCTGCGGCGATCGCGGAATAGCAGGGCAGCCCCCGGCATCATCCGGTCGCTGCCATGTCCGCGGCGATCTCACGGCGCGAGCGCAGGTCGAGTTTTGCGAGGATGCTCGAAACGTGGGATTGAATTGTGCGGCGCGACAAGTACATTTGCGCAGCGATACTGGAGTTGGAGTAGCCCTCGGTGATCAGCGCGGCGACCTTACGTTCGGTGTCGGTCAGCGCCGCCCAGCCGGTTTTGGGGCGGTTGCGCGGTCCGCGGACACCGAGCCGAATCCCGTACGGCCGCACGCGTGAGACCGTACGGGCGGCGTCCCACGACGCGCCCATTCGGCTGTAGAGCCGGGTCGCGTCGGCCAGCGCGCGTCGGGCGTCGGTCTTGCGTCCCACGTCGGCCAGCAGCACGGCGGCATTCTCGTGTGCGTGCGCTTCGAACAGTGGCCGCCCGGCCCGCCGGAACGCTTCGGCGGCCGCCCAGAGGTCGTCGGGGTTGTGGTCGGCCAGACCACGACACAGCAGCGCCGTCCCATTCCTGGAGGCGGTCGGTTGTCGCGCCGCGAGCTCGTCCGCGCTCACGGTCACCGACCGAGCGGCAGCTGTGTCACCGACCTCGGCGGCCAGCCGGGCGATGTCCGGGAAGGTGTAGTACAGCGTCGCCGCTGCCAAACCGCCGGCCAGTCGTTGCTGGGCGTCGACGAGCAGTTTCAATGCCAGGTCCGGGCGGCCGCGGGTCTCGTGTAGCAGCGCATCGACCCAGGCGTGGACGTAGGCGTAGCCGGTGTGGCCCAATCGGTCGTCCGGCGCGGGAATGGTGTCCGGATTGAATGTGCCGCGGTGAATTCCGATGAGCGCCGTCATGCTGTGCGCGACCGATGCGTACCCGAGCGAGTTGGGCAACTCCGTACTCGCCGCGCATTCGGCGAGCGCATCATCCCAGCGACCGCCCAGCAGGTGCAGCCGCGCTTTGGCGACCAGATTCGAGGATAGGTACACACCCTGGATCCGGCGGTTGTGCGCTATCGCCTGTTTCAGTACGTCTTCGGCGTCGGTCGGGCGATCGAGCTCGATCAGACAGAGCGCTCGCAGCGCATACGGATCGAACTGGTCCGGTCCGGTACCGTCGGCCAAGGTGCTGGAGATCCGAGTGCTCAGCTCCAGTGCGTCGTCGAGATGGCCTCTGGTGTATCGCAGCGCCCCCAATGCGGTGAGACCGTATCCCGTGGTGAGGAGATCCCCACTGGATTCCCCCATCGCGACCGCCTGTTGGCCGGCCCGTTCCGCCGCATCGAACCGCTCGAGGAAGAAATTGTGCACTGTGCACATGCGTTGGAATCGGGCGGCCTGCTCGACGCTGAGATCCATTGTAGTAAGCGCTTTTTCGGCGATCGCGACGGAATCGGTGATCCGGCCCTGGGCCTGGCAGGCTTGGGCCAGCAGCCAGTGCATTTCGACGTCGTCGCCATTCTCCGGCCGTCTCGACATCGCAACGCGCACCTCGGCCTCGGCCTCGGCCGCTGCGCCGTTCCACAGCAGCGCTGTGGCGTATAAACGGATCAGCACCGAACGTGGTCCGCTGCCGAACTCCGTGCCCGTCACCGCCCGCCGCAACAGTTGCACCGCCAGTTCGGGCGCTCGAATGACCAGTTTGTCGGCTACGGCGACCAGCCAGGCGACGCTTGTCCGGTCCAGTTCGTGGTCACCGACCGTCAGGTAGTAGGCGATCCGCTCGATCGGCGCGTTGGTGGTCTGGAGGATCTGTCCTGCCCGTCGCAGCAGCGCCGAGCGTAGTGAGGCGGGCACCTGATCGGCCAAGACGCGGCGGATCAGATCGTGGCGGAACACCAGATCGGAGTTCACCACGGCAAGTATTCCGCTCTCCCTGGCCTCGGCGACGGCGGTCCAGATATCCGCGATGGGACTGTGCAGTACCGCCGCCAACTCCGCGACGTCGA
The DNA here is from genome assembly GCF_046764875.1 of Nocardia arseniciresistens. Taxonomy (NCBI): domain Bacteria; kingdom Bacillati; phylum Actinomycetota; class Actinomycetes; order Mycobacteriales; family Nocardiaceae; genus Nocardia; species Nocardia arseniciresistens. Next base: position 74,954 of record NZ_JBKORD010000017.1, on the reverse strand, counting down.
TGGCCGGTCCCAGTGCGGCGGCCATCGGCAGTACATTCCGCGTTCGGCGAGACAGAAAACCCAGCCGCCGCGAAATAGCCTCCGCCAGTGATGCGGACGGGCGCTCCCCGGCGACCGAACCAGTTGCGACGGCGGTGTCGGATACGACTGCGATCGCCTGCTCACGTATCAGCGCCGCCACCAATTCGGTGATGTAGAGGGGATTTCCGTTGGCGCTGCCCACCTCGCCCAGCAAACTCGGGGCCGCAGCGGCACCGACCATGTGTCGTACCAATTCCGCCACCGCCGCATCGGGGATCGCACCGAGCTGGACCACCGGAGCGCGGCGTTCGACGAGGTCGGCCGCCAGTGCGGTGAGCGCCTGGCCCCGAGGCAGCGGACGGGCCGCGAGTAGAACCAGCAGCGCCATATCGTCGAGGACCGAGCAGAGTCGGCGCAACACCGACAGACTCGATGTATCGGCCCAGTGGACGTCGTCCATGATCAGCGCCACCGGTCCGGTCGCGCACCACACGTCGACGCGATCCAGAATCGCCTCGGTGACGGCGATTTCATGGGTTGCCGCGACGTCGCCTGCCTGATCCCCGCCGCGTAGCAGTTCGCAGATCGGATCCGACCGCGGCCTGGACACGGTAGCGTCGACATCCAGCCATGGGCGCATTGCGGCGAATGGCACATCTTGCTGGAGTTCCTTGGCGGCGCCGAGACGAACATGCAAGCCCCCTGCCGCCAGCTGGACCCTGGCCGCTTCGAGCAACGATGATTTTCCGATACCGGGCTCGCCCTCTACGAGCACGACAGCGCCCTGCCCGGCCGCGACGCGATCAGCGAGCGCCGCCAGCGTTTCGATCTCGGCGTCACGACCGAGGAAGATCGGCGCGGTGGACTCCTTCATGAAGGTGAGCCTAACCACATCGAGCGAGGGCGGCCGGTCCGACCATTCGAGCTGGAACCGCTCGCAATGCTGACCGTGCCGACGGGTTCGACGCACAATCCGCGAACCCACGCGTTGCGAGGTCGCTACCGGGAACTCGGACGCCGCTCGGGCGCAACGCAATTGACGGGTCGTCATGTCAACGGTACGGGTATTCCCGTTCGACCTGACGGATGTTTCGGTCCGTGGCAACACCTTAACGTTGATGACATCGGACCGGGACAAGCACGGATTTCGTCCGGCCACCGAGACTGCCTGCGATGCAACCGATCTCAGGCTGATTGAAAGAGGAAGGAACCCTCGATGACAAATATTGTCCCACCACCCCACAAGTTGGTCCCCCCGCCCTGTGCGGTCGTTCCGCCCCCCGGCTTCCCACCGCCGGGCAGGATTCTCCCGCCGCCGCGTTTCATCGGATAGCGGCTGAGGCCGATCTGCCGACTTCGATGCTTACCGTCGTAGTCGGCAGATTTCTTATGCCGCGGACTTGCAGGTCGACGACCGGTCCCCGCCTTCCGTCGGCAGATACAATGTCCGAGGACCGACGGTGCGGATGTTTCCGTTCGATCCGACGGATGTTCCTTCTGCGGCGAGGCCTTAGCGTCCCTGACGTGAGAACATGTCCCAGGACCTCATCCCAAAACAACGGATAGGGATATAGGTTGATGGCTGCAAGAGAGAACAAAGTCCCACCGATGCCCGTGGTCAGGTTCGTCGAGTGGTTCCGCGGCGCATTGACGGCACTGAACCGCAAACTCGCGCCACCGCCGATCGCCTTGTTCGAGATGTTCACCGCCGCCGCCGGGGCCCAAGCCGTCTGCGCGGCCGCCCAACTCGGCATCGCCGACGCGCTGGCAGCAGGTCCGCGCGGTCTTTCGGAATTGGCGGCCGATATCGGCGCCGATCCCGGCTATCTACGGCGACTCATGCGCTGGCTGATCAGTCAGGGGATTTTCACCCAGCATCCGGACCAAACGTATGCGCTGACCCCGCTCGCCGAACCGCTGCGCACAGACGCGCCGGTTTCTCTGCACAGTTTCGCGCGGTTTATCGGATCCGCACAGCATCGACAATACTGGTCCTATCTCAGTGACGCGGTGCGCAACGGCACGGTGGTCATCCCCGAGGCCATGGGTGGTCTGCCGTTCTTCGACTATGTCCGCAAAGACCGTGAATTCGGCGCAATATTCGACGACGCCATGACCAGTATTTCGGAACTGATGCTCGAACCGATGTTGGCGGCAGGCAATTTCGGTCAGTACGGAACGATCGTTGATATCGGGGGCGGCCGGGGTCGCCTGCTCGCCGAGATACTCGCGCGCGCGCCCGAAACGCGCGGCATTCTGTTCGATCTGCCGGAAGTCGTCGCCGATGTCCCCGTAGTGGACCGATGCACCGTCGTCGCGGGTTCCTTCTTCGAAGCGGTCCCCGAGGGCGGAGACGCCTACATCCTCAAACATATCGTGCACGACTGGCCTGACGACCTGGCCGAGAAGATCCTGCGCACCGTGCACGACGCCATGACCGACTCCGCGCGTCTGCTGTTGCTGGAAATCGTTCTGCCGGAAGGCAATCGGCCACACCGCGGCAATTTTCTCGACCTGGAGATGATGGTCAGCGCGGGCGGACGTGAACGTACCGAGCACGAATTTCGTGAGCTCTTGGCCGCCGCGGGATTCGACTTGGTTCGCGTTATCCCCACCATCACACCGGACAGCATCGTGGAGGCCAGGAAGGTGATCGACAATACTCCGCCGCTACCGCGCCGGGATCTTGGAGAAGTTGAATGACGTCGACGGCCGAGAGCCATGTGTGATCGTCATCGGGGCCGACTGCGCCTCCCGCACGACCGATCCACAGGCGCGCACCACGCGGCTGTTCTTCGGTGACGCGGCCGCGCTGACTCATCGTTCAACGTTATACGGCCCCAGTTGTTTTCGGTTCCGGTTGATCGAGCAGTTCGATGAGCAACCGCTGGGCGAGGGCGGTGGGGGTTTCGGCCTCGAACAGGGGGATCGGCGGTAGTGCGAGGCCGGTGATCTGGGACAGGGTGTCGTGTAGCTCCATTGCCGTCAGGGAGTCGAATCCGATGTCGAGGAAGTTGTGATCGGCCGCTATCGCATAGGGGTCGTGGTGCCCGAGCACCGCGGCGGCGCGGGCTCGCACCAGGTCCTCGACCAGTCGTACTTGTTCGGCGCGGCCGAGCGCGGCGAGTTGGTCGCGCAGCGAATTCGATACCACAACAACGGTTCCCGACTCGGCTTCGGTCTCCTTCGGGTGCTGGTATGCGATCCTGCTCGGCCGCGTCGTCCGGTCGAGCCAGTATCGGCGGCGTTGGAACGGATAGGTGGGCAGGTCGACCTGCCGTGCACCTGATCCCTCGAAGAACTTCGCCCAATCGACCGGTAATCCCCGCACATACCCACGTGCCAGCGCGGTTGCGAACTGATCCATACCGCCGTGCCTCCGCCGGATGCTCCCGATGGACAAGCAGCCGTCGCCGGCAGTCGCGGCCACCATGGTGGCCAGCACCGGATGGGGCCCGACCTCGATGAAGGAGTTGAATCCCGCCGCCGCAAGTGTCGCGACCGTTTGTGTGAACCGTACGGGCCTGCGCAGGTTGTCGTACCAATAGTCGCCGTCGGCTTCGGTCATCAATTGCCCGGTGACCGTGGAGTACCAGGGAATTCTGGTCGGCTGCTGGCGTATCCCAGATAGCTCAGCCAGCAGCCGGTCGCGAATCGGCTCGACATGGATCGAGTGCGACGCGAAGCCGATCTGCACGAAATGGGCGGGCACACCCGCGTCGCGGTACTCGGTCATCAACGCGGTAATGGTGTCGGTGTCTCCAGCCAATACCGTGGTGTTCGGGCCGTTGTACGCGGCGATGCTCACGCTGCTGTATTCGGAGATCCGTTGCGAGACCGTCGCGGCGGGTGCTTCGACCGACAGCATCCGACCGTCGAGACCGGCGCAGAGCGCGCCACGTCGGACGACGATTCGTGCGGCATCGCGCAGCGATAGCACACCAGCGACGTGCGCGGCCGCGATCTCGCCGAAGGAATGGCCGATGACAGCGTCGGGGATGACGCCGTGCCACTGCCAAAGCCGGGCCAGCGATACCGTGACGGCGAATACCGCGGGCTGTACGACTTCCGGTTGGCGCAAGACGGATTCGTCCGCGATGGCCTCGGTCAGAGACCAGTCGACGAACTCGCTCAGTACCGTCTCGCATTCGGCCATCGCCGCCGCGAAGACCGGAGCGGAGTCGAGCAATTCGGCCGCCATACCCGCCCATTGGGCGCCGTGGCCGGGGAACACGAACGCAGTCCGGCCGTGCGGATCTGCCCGCCCGGTTACCGCGTAACCGGATCTGCCCGAGGCCAAAGCGGCCAGATCGTCACGGTCGGCACCGAATACGACCGCCCGATGTTCCAGCCGCGCGCGAGTGGTGGCCAGGGAATAGCCCATATCGGCGGGGTCGGTTCCAGCGTCCAGGCAGGACAACAAGCGTCCTGCCTGTGCCGCGAGCGCCGTTGTCGTCGCTGCTGAGAAGGTCAGGGGGATCAGCGCAGCCGGCTTCGCCGCGGCGGCGGAAACCTCCTCTTCCCGCGGAGCCTCTTCGAGGATGACGTGTGCGTTCGTACCGCTTATTCCGAACGCGGACACACCGGCCCGTCGCGGGCGGTCGCGCCGTGGCCACGAGGTGGCGTCAGTGGCCAGACGCACCGCTCCGGCCGTCCAGCTCGCGTGAGCGGTTGGCTCATCGACATGTAATGTCTTGGGCACCAACCCATTCTGCATCGATAGCAGCATCTTGATCGTCCCGAGAATACCGGCGGCGGCCTGCGTATGCCCGATATTCGACTTCAAGGAACCGAGCAGCAGCGTGTCGTCGCGATCGCGCCCGTAGGTCGCCAGGATGGCGTTCGCTTCGATCGGGTCACCCAGTGTGGTCCCGGTGCCATGCGCCTCCACCACATCCACTTCCGACGGCGCGAGCCCGGCATCTGTCAGCGCCTGCCGGATGAGCCGCTGTTGTGCCAGTCCGTTGGGCGCGGTCAATCCATTCGACGCGCCATCGGAGTTCACGGCCGTACCGCGGATGATGCCGAGGATCCGGTGACCCGCTCGCCGTGCGTCGGACATTCGCTCCAGCACGAGCGCACCCACGCCTTCACCCCAGCCGGTCCCATCGGCGGCGGCCGCGAACGGCTTGCATCGACCATCGGCCGCGAGCCCGTTCTGCCGGGCGAATTCCACGAACGTTGTCGGCGTGGAAAGGATTGTGGCGCCCGCGACCACCGCGAGCGCACAGTCGCCGTAACGCAACGATCGGACCGCGAGGTGTACTGCCACCAGCGAGGAGGAACACGCCGTATCCACGGTCATGGCCGGGCCGTGCAGTCCGAGCACATAGGCGATCCGGCCGGAGGCGACACCGCCCGAATTACCTGTCATAGCACCGATATCGGCACCTTTGACCGCCTCGTAGTCGCGCGGCACGTAATCGGAGGCCATAACACCGACGAATACCCCGGTGTCGCTGTCGCGCAGCGATGTCGGATCGATCCGAGCGTGTTCTAGTGCCTCCCAAGTGGTTTCGAGGAGCAGTCGCTGTTGCGGGTCCATGGTGATGGCTTCGCGCATCGAGATCCCGAAGAATGTGGGATCGAATGCCGCGGCGTCGAGGAAACTGCCGCGCCGCGCGTAGGTGGCGTCGGGGTCGGTGTCCCAACCGCGATCAGTGGGGAAATCGGCGATCGTTTCGCGACCGGTCGCGAGCAGATCCCAGAATTCGTCCGGGGACGCGATATCGCCGGGTAACCGGCAACCAAGGCCGACGACAACCACCGGGTCGTCTTCGGTATGTTGCCGCCTGGTCGCGATGATCGGATCCGGGACCGGGGCCGCGACTATCGAGTCGACGAGATGGCGGGCGACCGTACGGGGGGTCGGCAGGTCGTAGGCGATGGTCGTCGGCAGGTCGATGCCGGTGGCTTCGACCAGTTCGGCGCGCAATCGGACGGCGGTCAGCGATGTCAGGCCGTAATCGGTGAACACCTGATCCGGCCCGATCGGCTCGGCGGCCTCGATCAGGGCGCGGACTCGCTCGCGCACCAGATCCAGCGCATGCCGCAGTCGCTGCGGCGCCGACAGTGCCTGCAATTCTCGCGCGAATGCCGAGAACATGTTCGTGCCATTGTCGTCGATTATCGCGCGGAGCCGACTGCGCGCGATTTTGCCGGTCGGGGTGTTCGGCATCTGCTCGAGCACGACCAGCTCGACCGGGATCTTATAGCTGGATACGCCTTTGACCGTCAGGTGTTCGGTGACGTTCGCCAGGGTGACGGTTGCGCCTGGACGCAGCGTGATGACCAGACACGGATACTCGCCGAGGCGGTCATCGGGACGGCCGACTACAGCGATCTGATCAAGACCCGCGACATCCTCGAGCATTGTCTCGATCTCCGGCGCGCTGAATTTCATCCCACCGACATTGATCACCTCGACGTCGCGGCCGCGAAAGGCAATGGTGCCGTCATCGTTGACGCACGCCCGGTCGCCGGTTCGCAGCCATTCGTCCGCGGTCAGCGCGGCCGCGGTCAGCTCCGGGTCCTCGAAATATTCGGTGAATCGAAAGGGGCTGTGCACCTGAAGTTCTCCGGTACCGCCGGTTTCGCATCGGCGGCCGTCGGCATCGACCACTCGTACTCGGGCGCCGGAAATCGGTCTTCCGACGCTGGTGGCCGCTGCCTGCTCGCGGTCATCCGGTCGCGTGAACAGGCCCGCTCCCAGCTCGGACATGCCCCATTGGACGATTACCCGGGCACCGAGCACGCGGTGACTGTCCGCGACGAGCGTCGCGGACACGACCGCGCCGCTGAGCCGGATCTCCCGCAACCGGATTCCGTCGGTCTCGGACGCATCCGGGCCGGACACGACATCGCGGATCTGCGCGGGCGCCGCGAACAGCACTGTTGCTTCGCTACCGCGCGCCACTCGACGGAATTGCGTGACGTCCCAGCCACTCAGCAATGCTTGACGGCCTCGGGTGACCAGACTGATGTGCACCGAGAGCAGGCCGAACAGGTGGGTCAAGAGGCTGCCGCTGAGAATCGTGTCGCTGCCGCGAGCACCCGCATCCGAGGCGACCGCGACCGCATTCGATATCAGGCTGTGGTGGGTGTGCACACAGATCTTCTGTCGCAACGAACTCGTGCCGGACGATGGAAGCAGAACGAACGCGTCGGCCGGTGTGACCACGACCGGCAGGGCCGCCGAACCCATCCACTGCCGCAGTAGGTCCTGATACGACTTCACCATGTTCGATACGTGGTCCACGTTCCCGACAACGAGCACATGCTTCGGTGGCCGGAAGTTTCCCGGCGGCGGCGTCCGCAACGTGCGATGGCGGTCGGCATCGACAACGACCACGGTGGCCCGGGTCCTGGTCACCAGCGAGTGCACCTCGTGTGTGCCCAACCCCATATGCAGTGGAAGCATTGTCGCGCCGGTGATCGCGACGGCGACGTGGACAACCAGGAACTCCCAGCAGTTGGGCAGGTGCACCCCGACGACATCGCCCTTTCCGATGCCGAGCTCCTGCAGTGCGCGGGCCAGCGCGTACGCCTCCGATCGCCACTGCGCCCAGGTCCGCCAGCCACCGTCGACATATACCGCGTGTTCGTCACCGCCTGCCGCGGCGGCCTCCTCGAAGAGGGAAACAAGTGTGTAGCCCATATGTACTCCCGACATCGATCTACGGAGTCCATCCGCCCACGGGGACGGTCATCGTGAAGACGCCGCAGCCGAAACTCAGGCCGAACGCGACAAGCAGGCCCTGCCCGGCCGGTCGCCGTACCGGCTCGGTCAGCATCAAGGGCACCGAGCAGCCGAGGGTATTGCCGTAATCGCGCAGCACCCGATACGACGAGACGACTTTGTCATCACCGGGATCGACACCGAACTCTCCGCACAACGCGTTCAGGATCCGCACACTGCCGGTGTGCACGAGCAGTACCGAGGCGTCGGCCGGAGTGGCCAATTGGCACGAGTCGTCCTTCAGCGCCATTCGGACGGTCTCTCTGGCGTAGAAAGCGCCTCGTGGTGTGACGAGGGGACTGAGTGTGTAGGCCCGACGCCCCTGCACAACCGGAAGATCCGAACCGCCGTCCGGAACGGTGCCGAGCTCGGCGTCTTCGGGCAGGTCGTTCGTCAGGTTCGCCACGGGACCGAAACTCGGCCCATCCCCGTCAGCCCCCAGCACCATCGCCACCGCCGCATCGGCGAATAGAAAGCCGTGCAGCGCATCGACGGACTGCTGGCGCTGGTCCGGCGGCACCTCGAGAAAATGCCGATAGAAACCGTTCAGCGGCGGGGACAGCGGTGTCGTCGCTTCGGCGAAGCAGACCAGGACCCGTTTGCCCGGGTTGCAGGTGAGATACCACCGTGCCGTGTCGATGGCCTTCGCCATCGCCGAGCAGCCCATGTATTCGATACTCAGGTTCTGCGCGGTCCTGGGCAGCTCCCGCATGCGCGCGAACATATCGCATACCAGGCTCGGTACCAGTCGGCCAGGACTACTGGACACTCCGAGCACCAAACCGATTGTCTCCACGGCAATCTCGGTCTTGGCGAGACATTTGCGAGCGGCCCGGACCGCGAGATCGACCACCGCGATGCCGAGTTCGGGTTCGGCGCCTCGAAAGAGCACATCCGGGTAGTTGGCGAGTACCGAGTGCCGGGTCCGGACGCCGAGACTGCCCAACATCTCCTCGAGCCGGTCGGACAGATGTCCTCGACCCGCGTCGAGTAACTCCTCGGTCGAGTATGCCGAGCGGGGGAGTTCGGCGGCTACACCGAGGAGATGGGGATCGAGGACTTTCATTCAGAGGATCCCGTCCGCTACGTCCATGCCCAGTTCGCCACGTCCGAAGTTCGCCAGTGCTCGCTCCGCGGCATTGGCCAAGTGCATGCTGCCCGTATGCACATCGCGCCAATGCCGTTCCAGCACTTGAGGAGTGCGCGCGGCACGGCCACCGGCGATCCGGAACAGCAGCTCGACCGCTTCGACCGCGCGTTCGGTGGCGAGGACCTGGTCGCGCCGGGCGCGTAAGCGCAGTTCGAGTGGAATGTCTTCGCCTGCTTCGGCGTAACGCAATTCCTCGGACAGGTTGTGGTCTATTTGCAGTATCGCCGCGTCGATCTCCGACGCGGCACGGGCCAATTGCACGGGGACACCGGGGTCGACGATCCGGTCGCTCATACGCTCCACGAACGCCGCGTACGCGCCCTGTGCGGCGCCGATCACGGGTGCGGCGACACCGCCGGGCAAGATGCTGGTGAACGGAAGACGGTACAGCGCAGGGATATCGGACACCACGGTGTCGGCATTGTGACGTTCGGCGTCGTGGACCCGGTGAGCGGGTACGAAAGCCTTATCGATCACCAGATCATGGCTTCCGGTGCCGGCCAGGCCCACCGCGTGCCACACGTCATCGATCACGTAGTCGCCACGAGGCACCAGCAATGTCAGGTGAACTCCCGGCGCACCATCGACGTCCGGTGCGAGCGCCCCCAGCATGACCCAGTCGGCATGATCACAACCGGAAGAGAACCCCCACCGGCCGGAGATTTCGAAGCCGCCGTCCACTGGCGTCAATGCCCCCGACGGCAGATAGGACGTGGCTATCAGGGCGTCCGGATTGTCATTCCAGATATCGTGCTGGGCTTCCGGCGGGAAAAGCGCCAATTGCCATGCGTGTGTGCCGAAGACCGATGCGACCCACCCGGTCGACGGACACGCCGCCGCGATGACCCGAACAATTTCGAAGAATTCCACGGGCGAGGACTCCGCGCCTCCGAAACCGCGCGGCTGCAACATGCGGAACAGGCCTGTTTCGGACAGTTCTCGAATTGTCTGCTCCGGTATGCGTCGCTCCCGCTCGGCATCTTCGGCTCGCTGTCTGATGTCCGGTACGAGATCCCGAATCCGGTCGAGTGTCTTGCGATGTGACATAGCCGTCCTGCTCGGTATCGAATCGGCTCTACAGGTGAGGATGCAGCCGTGTGTGGCCGAACCATACTGCGGCTGCTGTCAGTGTGCTCCCCGCCCAACTTCCCACCCTTGGGTAGATCATCTTCGGAGTGATAGGTGCACTGCCTGCGAGAATTTGCCCGCCAGATATCCCACGTCGGGTCGCGCGGGAATTGCTACCTTCGACTAGGTCTCGCCGTGATCGAACTACCAGGTATCGACGATGTCGACGCATCCGACAGCTGCAATACGACCGACAGTGCCCGGCTGAACCAGCTGATCGAATACGTCACCGCGAACCCTTCCCATGCCATTCTTACCGACCTCCTGGCAGCGGATCATATGGCGGGCGCGCGGGATCCGCTCTGGGAGCGATGTGTTTTCGATCACTGTGCGGTCATGCTGTTTCCAGCGAATACCGCAACATTGCACCGACAGTTGATAGCCGCAGGGCTTCAGGTGGGCGCGACAGTGCCGAGCGTTGTCGTGCAACAACGAGTATGCGCTCGCTACGAACTCGATCCCGACGCTTATCGTATTCACATCCTGCAGGCGTATCGCCGTGCACCGAACCCAGGTCGCGATCAGCGGATCGAAATATTCTTCCCCTCGACTTCTTCCCGTAATTCCCTCGTAATTCCGATGCGTTCACAGCGGGCCCGTGACGACGAACAGCGGCACAACCGCGAGACCCATTTCGCATTCGTCGTCCGGGACCTCGACCTGACCACTTACCTGACCATGCGGCACCATTTGGCGCAGGTGGCCGACATGATCCCGGACGGCGGCGGTTTCAACCCACACGATCGCAACCACGGCGCCGGCTGCTCCACCTTCTATTTCGCCGGTCCGGGCTCGGTAGGTGCGCATCCATGGCCACGTCGCCTCGAGCTCGTCTGCGGCGGTCGGCAGGATTCCGCGCTGCTCGCCCACCGCACCGAGGGGTGACCGGACCGCATCACGGCATCGACAGCGGCCGTCGACCTACGATCAATTCGGATGTGATGCATCTGGATGCATGCCCGCTGGCCGTTCGATATCGGCCCAGTCGCACGGAGATTCAGGTGGTGATGGCGGCGGCGGGTTCGAGGGGCTGATCGCCATCGTGCGGCAGCATCTCACCCTCAACTAGAGATTTAGATATACAAGGCACGCATCACGCACCATGTCCGCCGGAGAAATACCAGGTCCAAGCGCGATTTGGTCCACGCGCCCACATCCGATAACCTTGCTGAGCACCACCGGTCCGGGTGGCGGAATGGCAGACGCGCTAGCTTGAGGTGCTAGTGCCCTTTAACGGGCGTGGGGGTTCAAGTCCCCCTCCGGACACTCAATGACACGGTTCTGTGGCATATCTGCCACGGAACCGTGTATTTTTTGGTCTTTGGCAGGGTCCGGACACATTTAGCGGGGCAAAAATGCTGCGCGGTGGTGTCATTGAGAGGCCCGGACACCTTCCCGATGCCAGCGTCGGCTAGCACGGAGGGACCGTCGCCGCTTCGGGCGCGGGCCTGCGCCGGCTCCATGTGTCCGAACCGGGCCAAGTACCACTCGATGACCTGGGCACGAGTCATCAAGGTGAGTATCTTCAAGATCTTGACCGTGGCCAGGCGAGCGTCGGATGATGTGTACCTGACAGTGGTGATGGTCGCTGCGAGCCGTGAAGTATTTCCGGTTCGAGCCGGGGCGGTCGATCAATCGGTCCAGCGCATTCGGCGCTGGCGCTGTCGGTTTCCCGATTGTCTCGGAGCCGATGAACAGTGCCGTTCTGCAGGCGCCGTTCGTCGCGTCGTGTTAGGAGCACCGTGAGTTTCGGCGAAGTCCCCACGACACAACCTTCGGCTCATCGGCAACCGCCGATGCTCGACAGCCGCGCCGGCGATTTTGGCCGCTCACCGGCTGGTTCTCCTCGATTTCGTGAGTACATCGACCATCTGCGCACGAGGGTCGCGACGACCACGCTGGCGACCTATGAGTCGTCATGGCGTGCGATCAGCGAGGAGTGGGGTGACCGCGAGTTGCACGAGCCGACCACCAGGGAGATAGAAGAACTGATGGATGCGCATCAGATTCGTTCTCATGGTCGCGCCAATTCGCGTGGCGGACATGCAGCTGCGGAGAATCTGCTGTCGGCGTTGCGGCGCCTCTACAAGCACGCCGAGCGTGACAAGCTCATCGATCCCTCCAGCAATCCAGCGTCGGCGGCGAAGCTTCCATCCCGGCGTGCTAGCAAAGGCGACGTTCTCACCAGCGAGCAACTGCTGGAAGTTCATCGCGTTGCGTCCACCACCGGTGACGACCCCGAGTTGGACGAACTGATCGTCATGCTGCACATCCAAACAGCTTGCGGCCGGCAAGCTGTCATTGATCTCGCACTCCACGATCTCGACCAGGACAACTGCCTGGTGCGGCTACACACGCGGCGCGGCGGGTTTCACTGGCATCCGGTTTCTCCCCGCCTCATGACCGCGCTGGGAAGGCATGCCGCACGTCGGGGAGGTGAGACCATCACATATCGCGTGCTGCGCAAGCGCAACGGGCGGCCGATCACCCGCAGGCGCTACGACGGGCTTTGGGACCGCGTCCGCGAGAACCTGCCTTGGGCAAGGGAATTGGAGGTCACCACCTACTCGATCACCGAGACCGTGCGTGTCCACGTCCGGCAGCTGTTCGGCGAGACGGTCGAGCGGGTCTACGTCGGGCGGTACCACGAAGACACAGCTGTACTGACCCATCTCCGCGGCGATGTCATCGAAGCACTTATGACGATCACCGGCGAACCGCATCCACTCGCCAGGAGTAAACGGCCTCGGGGCTCACCCCGTCGGTAGGCGAACGCGATAGTGGACGCTGGCGAACCAACTTCGGGTGGGATCAAAGGTCTGACACCCTTCACGGAGCAAACTGTGCGCGTATGGGATGTAGCGACCGGCCGCCCGATCGGTAATGCTTTTCCTGGCGCCTCGGTGCGCCGTATCGTCGACAAGGACCTGCCGGCTTGTCCGTCATCTCTGACGGCAGTTATTCACGAATCTCGACGGCACCGCCAGTCCGCAGAAGGCAGTGTCCACGAACAACGACAGCGCCTGGCGGCCTCCAGCGAACGCCCGCCCAGCGGCATTATCGGACGTTTCAAGGCGAAGGCCCGCTCTATTCGTGACTGCGCGACAGGTGGCATGAGCGGACGTCGGATGCCGACCGCCGGAAGCCCGCGCGGAGAGGGCCCCGTTGCCGAGACCCCTCCGGCGAGCTGCTGAGCGTTACTTGGGTTCGGATACAGGTTCTTTCAACGCGTCGAAACAATTAGGCAAGATCCAGGCGCCAGATGAGCTCGGACGGATTTCAGCAGATTTTTCAGAGCCGGGGGCAGCGCACAGGAGCTTAATTGCGTTCAGTGCGGTGTCGTCGCCGAGCCCTTGCTCGGGTTCCGTCTTCAGTTTCATCCCCACCGCAAACTCGCCGGGTTGGCACTCGCCCCAGACACCCCAGCTCCCCCAGTTGGTGACGCGTGGGCTTTCTATCAGGTAGTTGGCGCGGGCGGTGCCTGCCATGTAGAGCGCGACGGGCTGACCTTGCGCGTCCACGATGTCGATGGTCAGCGGGATTGCTTGCCCTTCGGTCATCCGGAGCGTGGGCCGACCGTTCAGGTTCTCCAGCGTCAGCGTGGCCTTGCCCACTGCCGGAGTGTACGAGGCTGGGGCCGGGCCGTGGGAATTGCCTGCGGTCGGAGTGTATGTGGCTGGGGCCGGGCCGCGGGAATTGGACGAGCCGGTGCTCTTTGTCATGGGTCGCTCCTGTCGTTTGCGGACAACGGGTCGAATATCCTGTTACACAGAGCATCTGATGCGATCAACCTGCCAAGGATCGCACGGCCCCGTCATCCACGGTGGCGATTCCCGCAACAATCAAGCAAATGCCGCCACCCTTTAGGATCAGCGCGGCGTACCCGCCCCCACCATGCACGGTAATCGGCATTTCAGGGCGTCGCCAGTGCTGAGATGTGATCTCACTTCCGAACAATCTGGCTACGGTAGCGAGGACGTCGTCCTTGTCGTCGTCCCGAAGGATCTCGGCCAGTCGCTGGCTGTCATCGCGGACGCGATCAACAAACCAGTCCTGCAGCAGCCACACAAAGGCGCGTCGTAGTGCGGAGTTGAACGCGTCCACGCCAGCGGCTGCCCCTGCAGTATTGATGACATCTGCCAGAGACTGCACGTACCGGACACTGCCTCGTGATGTCCGTCCGCCTTCGCCCCGCACGTTCCTCGTCTCATCGTGGCCGGCGAGGATGGCCGTAACCTTTCTCCCGCTGGCACCTCTCACCTGACCGCCAGCGGCCATGTAATGGTCGGGGGTCAAGGGAAAAGCTTCGGCGAAGAACTCGGTGACGTACAGACCGAGATCAGTTCGGCGAATTCGTTCGGCTCGCTCAGCGACGTCGGCTGGTGTTGGCGGCTGCTCCGCGTCCCGCACGGCGGGATGCGGAGCGGCAACACTCACGACCGGTCAACGGAAGTCGGTGGCATGGTCTTTCGCCCACTGCGCGAACATGTGCGCGGGGCGGCCGGTGACCTCCTCGATGATCGTCGATACCTGCGGTGGTGTGGCTGCTCCGGCCTTCCATCCGGCCATGACGGCCTCGACGCCGATCGACGGCATGGTCTCGCCCAGTTCTGCACGCGCCTGGTCGACGGAGATCATCTCGAAGGCGATCTCGCGGCCGATTGCCGCACCGATATGCCGCACTGCTGCTGCAGGGTCAGTGACTCGGGGCCCACACGGCGTAGGCGTGGCTGTCGTGACCCGGCTCGGTCAGAGCGGTCACCGCGAGTGCTGCCAGGTCTTTCTCATGGATAGGCGCCGACAAACACCGGCGATGCGATCCGGGGCGAATTGTGTTTACGCTGCCCGCTTCTCGTAACCGTCTCGCCACGCCGATACCCGATCGACAACATCGTTCAGCGTGCCGTCCATTCGGTAGATCGGCTTCTCGAAGCCCGTTCGGTGGACAGAGAAGCGGATGGTTTTGTCGGTGGAATGCTGCAGGCGAAACAGGGTCCAGGTGAGGGCGTCGGCGATATCGGTCGAGGAGTACGTCTCAACGGTGACGACTCCCCAATGGATTTCGCTGGCTTCGTGCGAAATATGGGCTATGTATTGTGGATTGCGTCCCTGTAGGCGAAACCATTTCGCGGCATGCGGGCTGTAGGCCCAATGTGCTTCGATCAGGTTGGCCTTATTCGTTATCGTCGCCATCTCGAAGTGGTTGCTGGCGTGGGCGATCCTCGCCCGGAGCTTGCACCAGCGCACGAAATCGGGCTGCATAGATTGCCGGTGTTTGTGTCCCATCGCGATCACTCCTCTAGGGTTCACAAGTGAGTCTGATATAACATTCGACCCGAAAACTAGGTGAGTCAAACAAATTTCCTTCCCTACTGTGGGAAGTGAATTTGGTCAAACAGTTGGTTTCAGCTACCCCTCTCGATAGCGCCGAACCGGCTTTCGTGGACTTCAGGACCTCGTCGGCGTTCGTCCCGCTGTACTCGGATGCGATCGGGTTCGAATCCGTCCGTTGCGAACCACGCCGCCGACCAGCAGGACTAGCGGATCGTCCTAGAGGTGCAAATGCCCTGAGATGGTCTCGGGCAGTTGATCTTCAGCTAGGCCGCCTGGCCGCGTCGAACCGCGCGGGTCGCGGCATTACCGCTCACTCCCGCTGACTGAAGCCAGACCGAATAAGCCCGGGCATCCGACGTGAACGCTTTGCTGGTGATGAAAACCCCACGCGCCGCGCCCACGTGAGCACTGCGACCGGCCGCGCGCCGCAGTGCTCGCTTCTAGCAAACAGTCAGCAGGTACGTCGGCGCTGACCATAGGTTTCACCCTGCGCTCCGGTACCAATGCGGCGCAGGTGCGCGGACCCGCGCGCGATACGTGACATCGCCACCGTCGAGCGAGAGGAGCCCGGAGGGGGCGCTGCGGTGTCCGGGCCTACCACCGAAAGAGGTTGTCAGTAGGCGGCATTGACTCCGTAGTCGGCCTGGGCGCGCGTGAAGCCCTCGTACACCAACTGATCGATCAGTCCGGACCGAGAGAACGAGGTGTACTCGAGATACTGCTTGGCGCTCTTTGCTGCCTGCTCGTTCCAGTCCACATTCAGGCTGTCCACCGCGAACGTAGCGTCTGCGGTAGAGAAGCCTTCGTACTCGAGCTGGTGAATCAGACCGCTGCGGGAGAAGGCAGAGTAGTTGAGGTACTGCTGGGCAGACCGGATGGCGTTGCGCTGGCTGGAGGTGATGTCCTGCTTGGCCGGGGAGAATTTGACCGCAAGTGTCGATACGGGCGCCGCGATATCCAGCTGAGCGACGTCGGCCGCTGCCGGAGCGCTGTTCCATGCAGGTGCCGCCAGGACGAGAGCCAGTACCGGGGCACCGACCAGCCACACCCACTTCTTCGGCGAGCCCACGGCCGACAGGTAGCTGGGCTGTGGGGCGGGGAACGGCTCGGTCATCTGGTACTCCTGCTCTGCTCATTACGCCGGTATCGCCGTCCGCAAATGATTCGAGGCAACACCAGCAGAACGGACTGGGGACCAACACAAGACGACAACAACAAGTCTATGGACGAAGCGCCCCCGCCACAGTCATTCGAACAACCTACTCCGGTACAACCCCAACCAGTAGTGACACCGAAACCACCACACAGCACGCAAATCGGCAAACCCCGGAGGTTCAGCCCGATTGGGCAGGCCCGGACGGCGAGCCAGCCGAACGCACTCAACTCGGCACATGCGGACGTTCACGACCGCGCGCCCAGCGGCTACTTAAGACTGGCTATAGGACCGGTGCTCGGCCAAGCTCTGGTCCAGGTGCCCGGTGAGACGCTCCCCCTAGGGGATGACTACCGGCTGATCGTTGGTGACGAAGGTGTGGCAGTTCACCTCGACCGGGCTCTTGCCCGGACGCCAGGTCCGTCCGGGACGGTCGCGGTTGCCGATCCATTCCTTGGCCTTGGTATCGACACTGATGACCGGCTGCCCGGCGTCGAGGAAGGCGGTAGCGGTCGCGTTGACGTGCGCGAACTGCGCGTCGCGGTCTGGATGGCAGATCCCTTCGTGGGTCTTGGTCGTGCCCTGCAGACGGTATCCCAGTGCGTGCAGTAGATGCCCGACGGTCGTGGCGCTCACCGGGTGACCCTGGTCGGTCAGGGTCACCGCCACGGTGCGCAGCGACAGTGTGGTCCAGCGCAGCGGGGAAACCGGATCGCCGCGAGTGTGCGGCTCGATAAGTGCCTCCAGCGCTGGCAGCAGGCCGGTGTCGGTCATCACCAGTGGCTTGCGACCGGCGCCTGAAGCCCGGATGCGCCGGGTCGGTGTGGGAGTCGTAGTCAGTTCGCGGATACCGCGCGCGACGGTGGCGGTGCTGATGCCGGAGGCGGCGGCCACCGCACCGATCCCGCCGTGGCCCATCGCAATCGCCTCGCTGGCCAGATAGAGCCGACGACGGCGTTCATCCAGATGCGGCAGGAGCTGATCGAACTTGACCCCCAACTTGGCAACGGATACACAATTTCGGGCAGACACACACCCAAGCATCCCGCCGCCACCCGTCGAGCCGCCTCAAAGATCAACTTCGACAGTAATTTACGGACAAGCCCCGGCGTTGCCGGAGTACTGGCGGTGCACGCCAGCGGATTTGGTGCCCTTCTTCAGGAATCCGGTATCGGAATCCCCTTTGACGACGCGCGGGGCCTACGTAGCGACGGTAGCGATGCGGAGGTGGTCTTCGATATCGGCGGGTGAGCCGGTGTAGTGGAGAGTGCGCAGGCCGAGGCGTGCGGCAGCCTGGCAGTTGTCGGCACGATCGTCGACGAACAGGACGCGGCCGGGATCGTGAACCCCGGTCGCGGCGAGTGCGTTTCGATAGGTGTCGGGCTGCGGTTTGTTCATGCCTAGCCGGGCCGAGTAGAGCGCGTCGGTCATCAGAGTGCGCCAGTGGGACTCGTCGAGTGCCTCGCTCACCGGATGGGGCGCGTTTGATAGCAGCACCATGGGGAGGTCTGCCCGCCGGGCCTGGTGGAGTAGTGCGACGACGCGGTGGTCGGTCCGGGTCCACATTGCGGTGTCGACGGCACGCAACTGGTTGAGCAGTTCCGGGGCCGGGCGGTGGCCGAGCACGGCGATCCAGAAGTCGGTGTCGGAGGACTCGCCGGAATCGTAGGGTTCGCGGGCACTCCAGAATACGGTCTGAAAGAGTCCGAGCTGGTCTGTGTGCCATCCGGCGAGTTCAGCCAGCCTGTTCCACATGGGAACGGTGGGGTGCAGGCCGATGACGCCGTTGTAGTCGAAGATGACCGCGTCGATTTCTGCGGGCTGGTGCGATAGTGCGGTTACCACTAGTTCTCCAAGGCTCGATGAGACAGGGCAGCCACGCCTGCGGCGAGCAGGGCGGGCAGTATGAGGGCGCCGGGCAGCGTCGTCACGGTGGCCAGGGCACCGATGAGCGCCGGGCCCGCGAGGAGTCCGAGGTAGCCGGCCACGGCCACGGTGGCGACCGTGCGAGGGCCACCCACTCCCGCTGCGGTGAACAGGGAGGGAATCGTGACGGCTAGGCCGAGACCGAAAACGGCCCAGCCGGTCAACGCGGATGGCACATTGTTCATCGACAGGCCCGCGAGGAGTCCGACCGAGGCCAGAACCGCGCCGGTCCGAACTACTTTCCGCGCACCGAAGCTGGCGGTGAGTCGATCACCGATGAGACGGCCGCCGGCCATGGCCGCGCTGTATCCGGCATACGCCGCGGCGCTGGTCGCGGGGGACGCATGCAGTCCGATGAGATGGACTGCCGACCAATCGGCGGCAGCGCCTTCGCCGAGCAGACATGCGGCGGCCAACAACCCCAATAGCCAGATCCGAGACCGGGACAGTTCGGGCAGGCGCTCCTGCGTCACCGTCTTTGCCGGACCAAGGTCCGCGGCTGGCGATCCGACACAGCGGGTAACCGGTGACGCCGCAACCGTGGCCACGACCACCACGGCGCCGATGACGCCGAAGACGTACATGTGCGAATAGTGTGCGGCGACAACGGCAACCACTGCGCCCCCCAGCGCGCCGAGGCTGTAGGCCGCATGGAAGCCCGACATGATCGGTCGGCCGTAGGCTTGCTGGCACCGAACCGCAGCGGCGTTCGCCGCGACGTCCAGCACACCGTGTGCGGCGCCGAAGAGCAGCGCCGCGGCGCCGAGCGCGATCGGAGTTCGGCAGGTACCGAGCAAAGCGAGGCTGACGGCGAGACCGAGTCCGCCGCCGGTCAAGAGGTGGGGAAATCGGGCCGGCCCGGCGAGTCGACCGCCCACCTGGAGACCGGCGACCATGCCGACCGCGGCGGCGAGCAGTACCGCGGCCAGCCCTGCGGTGTCCAGACCGGCGGATTCCTGGACAGCCGGAATCCGGGTTCCCCAAACGGCCATCACAAAGCCGAGTCCGGCGAAATATCCCGTCAACAAACTGCGACTCCGCACCACGGCGTCGGGTATATCTCGCGTGCGTCCCGAAGCCGGCGCGATGACGTGTGTCATGAGAGCTCCATCACTGCCACCGCTTTCGCCGTCGAGAACGACACCGAAGATCGGCTGCGCGTAGTTATGACGAATCCCGCCTCGTTCTACGACGAAGGAGACGTACGAACTGTGGATCGAAGGAATGTTCCGGGTCAGAGGCTGAAGGTGATGCGCGACGCTGCAACAGAACAATCCGGAAATTACCAGGCGGTCTGGTGAGCCACCACTCGAGATGGGTCTCAGTGATCCGCTTCACAAAAAGCAGTGCGAAGGTCTAAAGACCTTCGGCATCAATGACCTTCGGCCTTAACCCCATGGTCTCCGTTGCGAGATTCTGATGTGTCAGAGGCCGGAACATATCGAAAGGTCGGCATCGTGCCGAACCATTGTCGTAGCACTATCGTCACCGGGGGCGCACGTGGCATCGGCGCGGCGATTGCGCATACACTTGTCAAATTCGGCCTCGGCGTCGTGGCCGACCTGCTCGACACGGAAGGTCGAGCAACCGCCGAATCTCCCGGCGCGACAGCATTATTCAGCGCCTCGATGTACTGACGAGCGCGAGTGGCGGCAGGTGCTCGACGACGCGGAGCAACTTCGGACCGCCTGCCGTGCTGATCAACAATGCGCATTGTCGATTTAATACTGCAACTGCACTCGCGTGTTCGTTCCTGGTAGACCTGTCGGGTGTTGGATCGGACTGTGGCCGAACCAGATTCATTGATAGTGAGGAATCGGGGAGCGGTTCACTCGCGCTGAGCCGCGGGGGGCGGGCAGGTGAGAGCTGTCCGGACAGGATGCAGCGGCTGCCACGCGCCGCCGACTGGGATGTCGACGGGGTCCGTGACGATGTGCGTGACTACGTCGTCGAACATCCTTGGCGACCCCGCCGCCGTACTGGCCGGTGACGATACCGGATTCCTGAAGAAAGGCACCAAATCCGCTGGCGTGCACCGCCAGTACTGAACCGTCCCGGGTTTGATACTCACCGGTTTATCTGTCACCGGCCGGTTGCTCGGCGCGGTGTGCATAGTAGTCGGCTTCGTATTCGACCGGTGGTGTGCGGCTGAGTCGGTGCATGAGTCGGCTGGTGTTATACCAGTGGATCCAATCCGCGGTGAGGGTTTCGACGTCGGCGAGCCTGTTGAGGGGGCCGCGCCGGAACGGTGAGCTATCTCGTATCGCTTCGGTCTTATAGAGTCCAATTGTCGTCTCTGCCAACGCATTATCGAATGCATCACCGACCAAGCCGATCGATGGAATCATCCCCGACAGCATCAGCGATTCACCGAACCGCACCGACGTGTATTGCTCAGGTTCAACCGGTGGACGCAACACCCGAGGTCATGGAGGGTGTTATGGGAAGGCCATCGGACTGGATGCGGGAGGTCACCGGACGAGCGCCGATGAGGTCACCGGGACATCCCGGGCATCAACGCTCAGTGGAGCGACTGTTCTGGGGCAAGATCGCAGAAGGCATGCTGCCGACGGAAGCTGGTGTCGCGGTAGGGGTATCGCCTGTCGCGGGTACTCGATGGTTCCGGGATGCTGGCGGAATGTCACCGTATTCCTGGAGCCCGCGCGGCGGCCGCTACCTGTCGTTCGCCGAGCGTGAGGAGATCGCGCTGCTCAAAGCGCACGGCAAGGGAGTACGGCAGATCGCACAGGCGCTGGGCCGCAGCCCGTCGACCATCTCGCGCGAGTTGCGGCGAAATGCCGCGACCCGCGGAGGCAAGCTCGACTACCGCGCATCGGTTGCACAGTGGAAGGCCGAGCTGTTCGCCAGACGACCGAAAACAGCGAAACTTGTTGATAGCCAACATCTTCGGGAGTACGTGCAGCAGCGCCTCGCAGGGCGAATCGTCGACGCGAATGGCAAGATCGCCGCCGGCCCGGTGACAGGAGCCTGGACCGGCCGGAACAAGCCGCATCGCTCGGACCGGCAATGGGTCCAGGCATGGAGCCCGGAGCAAATCTCGCGGCGGCTGAGGATCGACTTCCCCGACGACGAGTCGATGCGGATCAGCCACGAAGCCATCTACCAGGCACTATATATCGAAGGACGTGGCGCGCTCGACCGCGAACTGATCTTGAATCTCCGCACCGGCCGGTCACTGCGCATGCCCCGAGCCCGTTCCAAACGCGTGGCCTGGGCGCATGTCCGCCACCAGTGTCGCCCGCTCGGGACGGCACGGGTGGCGGATCGGTTGTCGGGGTCGGGGACGACGAACAGACGTGAGCAGGCGAGGGCGACGGGAACGCTGCCTACGACGAGGTAGGCGATGGGGAAGTCGGCGGAGATCACCGAGCCGAGCAGGTTTCCGATGACCGAGCCGAGCATGATCCCGAGGCCGAGGGCGGCACTGAAGCGGCCGCGTCGTTCGGTGGGGACCCGGTCGGGCAGTACGGCGGCGAGCGGTCCTTGCGCTGCGCTCAGGGCGAACTCGGAGGTGACGTAGAGGATCGCGAGGACCGGCAGCGACTGGGTCCAGCCCATCGCCCACAGAACTGGTGCCGCCACAGGCTCCCGCCGAGTACGTAGGGCGTGCGGTTGCCCAGCCGGGTGTGTGTCCGGTCGGACAGGCTGCCGGCGAGGGGTTGTGCGATGAGGGCGGCCACGGCACCGAGGAGGGCGAGCAGAACGCCGGGCACCGCGCCGTACACGATGGAGATGCCGAACTGGGAGACGGCGATCGACAGCATCAGGCGGCGAAGCGCGGGGACCATGCCGCCGACGTCGACCGCTGCGGCGGGCGGCTCGTGCGGATGCGATGGACCAGACGGGGGCATCGGTACTCCAGAGGTCTGCGGGCGGCGCGGGAAGGTGGCAGTCGGTGGACCGCACGAAGGGTGGCGAAACTGCTGAACTCCGCTCCTCCACATCGTTTCGGATACGTTGTAGCCAAAAATCAGGTTGGTGGCATGGCGACGGAGGAGCGTGCCCGGGCGCCTGGGTCAGCTCGAGTACTTCGTCGCGAGCTGCGGGTGCGGCTCGTTCAGCGCGGCCGCGAACCAGCTCCTCGTGGCCCAGCCGTCGTTGTCGCAGCAGATGAAGCGCTCGAACGGGAACTGGGCACCGAGTTGTTCGAGCGCGGACCACATGGTGTCGCGCTGACCGCAGCCGGCCGCGCTTTCCTGCCCCGGGCCCAGGCGGTGATCGAGGCTGGCGGCACGCAAGTCGGTGGCGGACCTAGTCGGCGGTGCGGAAGGTGAGTTGCACGTGTGACCATCCGTGTCGGTGGCCTCCGGTGAGCATCGTGCGCTAGCACGACCAGTACCCGGCCACGGTGATGCGGTTGCACGACCACTCCCACTGCAGGGATCTCTAAGCGGCGATGCGTGCGGGGTGCGGTGACGTCGCGGTCGGAACACGACCGGACGGCTAGGACGGGACCGTGGTGACTCGCGGCTTCGAGAGTCACGTGGTGGCCGGCTGCGGACCTCATGACGGCGGGCGCGCCACGGTAGCTGAGCTCGGTGCGGGCGAGTGGGTGCTTTTCGAGGTCGAGCAGGGGATGTCGGAGGTTTTCGACTGGGCGTCGCGTTCTCGGGTTCACACCGCGGGAGGTAGCGCGGGTGGGTCAGGTGGCCGCAGCGCTGCGACTGGCTGTCGAGGGGGGCGGGTTCACGGTGATCCCCGCGAACACCGTCCCCCACGGCTGGAGCCACCACATGCGGCATCGGACCCACCGCTGTACCGGGAGCTGGTTGTCTACTGCCGAGATTCGAGGGCGCAGTTGACGGGCGGTTCGTCAACGTGCTGACGTCGGTGCGGTTGCCTTTGGTAAGCCGCGAGGACCTACCGCCTGATGCCGTGGTCCGCTGACCGTTCCGCCGGCTGACTGGCCGTCACCCCGTCGTGGGTGTGCGTGTCCGGCGCCAGGCAACGACGACCAGTGCGATGAGGCCGAGCAGGGGCACGGTGCTGACCGCCCAGCTCAGGCTCATCGGTGGGCCGGGTTGCTCCAGCACGTTC
This sequence comes from Nocardia arseniciresistens, assembly GCF_046764875.1. Lineage (NCBI taxonomy): Bacteria > Bacillati > Actinomycetota > Actinomycetes > Mycobacteriales > Nocardiaceae > Nocardia > Nocardia arseniciresistens. The sequence goes on along the minus strand of NZ_JBKORD010000017.1, from coordinate 51,446 downwards.
AGGTCGCGTAGCTCGCCTGTGCCTCTCCCGTCCGGACCGTCCACTGTGAACCGCATGCTCCAGTTGCCCGGTGCTGGCAGGCTTTCCACGTCCAGCCCCCAGACCTCGCGCTTGCGTGGGTGCCGGGCGAGTGGCTCCGACTGCTCGGCCTCGGGCCCGACGACCTCGAGAACGCCGGACTTGCCCGCGATGCCGCCGTCGGGGGTGAAGGTGAAGTCGAGCGACTGCGTCGCTCGTATCGGCCAGGTGCTGAAGCCGACGGTGATCGCGTACGGGCCGGCCTGTACGCGTTCGGTGTGCACGATGTTCACCGGCGGGTAGGCCGCGGCCGGCAGAGCCGGTGTGAGCAGCAGACCGATCGTGCTCGCCAACACCACGAGTGTCCTACGCATGGTTCGTCTCCTTCTCCGGGGCGAGATGCCGCAGCAGGCCACCGAACCGGGTGCCGAGGAATCCCGCCACCGCACCGAAACCCACCGCCACCGCGGCGACCACGAGAACGGCGGAGAGTTCCGGCATGTCGTTGCCGTGCAGCCAGGCTCGCTGCAGCGGCGCGCACACGCCGAGGACGGTGCTGCCGATCGCACCCACGACCCAGCCGGGCAGGCGGCGCAGCGACTCGACGAGTCCGGCGACCACGACCAGCGCCATGGGGATGAACCCCGGTAGCGTCGGCACGTCGTCGAGGTAGTCCCGCAACGGCAGCCCGACCGCAACGGCATACGCCTCCGCGGCCCACGGCGAGAACCACCAGAGCACCGCCTGCATGCCCGCGACCACGACCGCGACGCCGAGCACACCACCGGGCCGGTCCAGTGCGCGCGCACACATCATGAGCAGCAGCACGCACATGAACGCGACGCCGACGTCCACCGCCTCGTTGCCGTCGGACACGGCTTGCAGGCCGATCACCGTCACCATGCTGAACGCCACCAGGATGGCCGTGCTGACGATCATGCCGAGCACACCCCAGCGGTGTTCCCGTGCGGTCGCGAACACCATCACGGCGCCGACCATCGTCACGGTGATCGACAGCAGAAGACCGATGTGCGGCGGTGAGGCGATCATCGCGTCGAACCCGTAGAGGCCATGCCACCACTGGTCCCACAACCCGTAGAGCAGGAACGACGCCGCCCCGCATCCGGAGATCAGGTAGCCGACCGGCGCGGCGAAGGTGCGGCCGAACACGCCGACCACGCGTCCGCCCACGATCGGGTCGACGGGCCGTCCCCAGCGCTGCGCGGCCGTGGTCGCCAGCACCACGACCAGACTCGCCAGTCCGGCGGCCGCGCTGCCCGCGTACAGGAACAGGTGCGGCAGGGTGAAGAACGTGTCCGGGCCGACGTCGTTGTGCCACTGGATGTCCCAGGACAGCCCGACCAGCGACAGCAGTGTCCCACCCAGCACGACACTCGCCGGGGTGAGGCCACGCGGGACCCTCCTGGCGGAGGACGCCGCCGTTGGCAACGTCATGTCCATGAACCTGCTCCTTTCGATGTTCCGTCGACTTCAGGTGACCGGCAGGGAGAAGACGGCGTCTCCGATGTCGGGCAGGGAAACCGTCACCTCCCACACCCCGGGCATCGGGATGTCGGTGTTCGGTGCGTGGTAGTGGCCCGGCCCGGCCGGTGTGGCTGTGACCGGTGGCAGCGCATGACCCATCTGGGGCATCACGAGTTCCACCGTGACGGTGCCCACGGTGTTCCCGGTGACCGGTTGGCCGGTGTCGTCGGTGACCGCGATCTCCAACGTGTTGGCGCCCTGCTTCGGGTCGTGCACGGTCAGCGTCACCGCGGTTCGTCCGAGGTGGACGGTCGAGGTCGCTGGTCCCTGACTGCTCGGCCACAGCAGCACCGCGACGACGACGGCAATGGCGGTGAGCGCGGCGGTCACCAGGACTCCGCGTGTCATCCTGGCGTTCCCTTCGGTGCGGGCACGTCGATCACGGTGGGCACGGTGAGTACCGTGTAGTCGCGCTGGGCCTGGACCCAGGCGAAGTAGCGGCCGGGTAGCGGGAACGTGTACGTGAACCGGACGTCCGGGCCGAACGTCGCGACGCTTTCGTCCGGCTGCTCGGAAAACCCGGGCGTCCGCGGGAGCATCGCGTGCACGTGGGCCCAGATCGGGGCACCCGCCGCCGCCGAGGGGTGGTCGACGGGACCGACGACGATCAGATGGCCGAGCATGCCCAGCCAGGGCTGGAGATCCGCTGCGCCGAACGACGCGGTGACCGTCGTCGGCGTGCCGGCCGGTTGGACCGGGGCCCGTACCGTGCCGGGGCCCGGCGCGGTCTTGCGCTGGGGTGCTGCGGTTTCCGCCGTGACGTGGACCGTGGAGCGCACGAGTTGGCTGCCGCCGCCGCGTCTGGCCAGCTCCGCCGCGACGGCGTGCACGCCCGTCTCGGCAGGGTTGAGCCGCGCGCGGTAGTCGCCGGGCGCGACGCGGACCGGGTGCAGGTGCGCCATGGCACCGGACGGGGCGACGACCACCAGGTGGACGAACGCGTTGTGGTGCACCACGAGGTCGTCGACCGGGCGGCCAGTGGCGCCATCGGTGACCTGAAGACGCAGGTCCTCGCCGACCATACTGGTCACCACGCTCACCGGTGGTCGCGTGAAGCCCGCCGCCTGGTCCGTAGTGGACGGTCGCTGGTAGGGGTCGTTGACGTTGTCGAACGTGGGATCGAGCTGCGCGCCGGGCGCCGGTGGCGCGGGGATCACCGGTGCGAGGACCGCGGCGGTGACCGCCACGGCCAGCGCCGCCACCATGCCGCCCGCCGACACCACCGCGAGGCCGACCCGTCCGGACACCGCCAGGCCGAGCGCGGCGAGCAGCAGTGCCCCGGCCACGACGAAGCCGCCGTAGGTGGCGTTCTCCCACGGCGACGCGACGCCCGCCGGGACGACGAACGGGATCGTCGCCACCTGCGCGCCGTCGTCCACCGCCAGCTGCCACGGGCCCGCCCGGTCCACCCGCAGCGCCGCGGTGTGAAATCCCGGCGTGGCACCGAGTTCGACCGCCGTGGTGCCCACGATCTCCCCCGCCGTGCCCACCCGCAGTTCCAGCCGCCCCGCTGGCGTTCCCGCGTGCGTCACCACGTCGACCCGCAGCGGGGCGGGGGGAGTGTCCACTCGGCGGATGATCACGGTCAGTTCCCGGTCGCCCAGCGTCTGGGCCACCTGGAGGTCGGCGCCCGCCGCCGCGCCGTCGGCGGCGGCCGGGGTCGCGCCGAGTACTACCCCGAACATCGCCGCGACAGCGGCGAGCACGGCCCTCATTCGCTCGCGGCGGAGATGTCGGCGGGGTCCGAGTAGCCACGCCCGTAGGCGCTATAGGCCAGGGTGCGCAGTCCCCGCGGGTGCAGCTCCGAGACCAGGCCGTCCCCGTAGAACAAGGGAATGGTGAGCCCGGGCGTCAGCACGACGATGGGCCGTCCTCGGGCCCGGTCAGCTCGTAGTGCGTGGCCCCGTCGGACAGCTCGGCGAAGCTCCTCCGGAGGCGCCGCCGCGACGCGGCGGCGAGCCGGCGGTCCTCGTCCGGCATGACGAAATACCTCATGGTCACTCCCCTCCGACACAATGGCTACAGTGTTGCCGTTATTATCCTGGGTGTCAAGCGCCCGGCATACCGGCGCCGTGACGGCCAGCCGCAGTCCTGCCGGAGCCCGCCGCTCGTCCACGTGTCCCTCTGGACCGGATCGTCGCGACTGCGCTGCGGATCGTCGATGAGGGTGGCACGGACGCGCTGTCCATGCGGAAGCTCGCGCAGCGGCTGGACTCCGGCAATGGTCCTCGCCGGTGGGTCTCGGGGGCGGTCGGCTCGGTGCCGACGTAGTGGGCGCCGAGACCTTTCTGGCCCTCTTCGGGCTCGACCGCGGCGGAGGGTCGCGAGGCGGGCATTCGAAGGCAACCGCCACTTTCAGCGTCGTCGCGAGAAACCCTCCCGCGGAACTCGACCGGTTTCGGTGGTGCGTTGATCGCGGTCCCGATCGGGGGTTTCAGTGAGGATGAGATCTCCGCTGCCGAGGCGTTTTAGGCGTATTCGGCGGGGGCGAAGCCGAGGGAGGGTGGGCGCCTGGAGCGTGTGGCGCAACGCGGGGGTCGCGGAAACGGCCGGCGAGCAAAGTCCCGACTAGTGATGACATGGCAACTACCGCGACGAGCGTGCCGAAGATCAGTCCGATGAGCGACAGGCTCCAATACCGGGCGGCGAGACCGACGCCGACAACTGGAACGGAGATCGCCAGGTAGGCGACGACGAAGTAGCTGGACGCGATCTCGCCGCGACGTGATACTGGGGCTGCCTGCACTACCGCGCTGAGACCCTTGCTGAAACTGGTGCCCTGGCCGACGCCGCCGCTGACCGCGGCTGCGATCAGCATGGGTAAGGACTCGGTGCCCAGGGCTAGGCCGATGAGAACTGCGCTGAGTGCCAGGCCTGTGCAGCCCACGAGGAGGGCGGCGCGGGCAGGCAGCCTTCTGGCCGCTATCTGAGCAACCGCGGAGGCAAGAAAGAGCGCGGAGACCAGGACTCCGGCGATGGCTTTGTTGTGGATCTGCAGTGACTGGTTCAAGAATGTCGGAACGACCGAGGTGAACAATCCGACTACCGAGAATCCGGCGAAAGCCGCCGATGCGGCGCGGGCGAAGACGGTCCTCGCCCCGGGCGGAATCGATAATCGCTGTACCCCGAGGTGGGTATGTGGTTGCCGGGCAACAGTTTCTGGCACCTTGCTGATTGCCAGCGCTGCCACAACGACCATCGCCATGTGGGCGGCGAACGCGAGGCGTAGCGGCCACGGTCCGTACTGCACCAGTAGGCCGGACACCATCGGTCCGATGCCCAACCCGCCGATATTGGTCACCCCGGCCGCGACCATGGCCCGGGTCTTCCATGAGGGTGGCGCGATCTCGGTGATCATCGCGGTCGCCGTCCCGGTGAAAAGTCCCGCAGACAGCCCGGATAACCCGCGTCCGATCAGCAAATGCTCGACTGACCCGGCCATGAGGAATACCAACGAGCTCGTCGCCGAAAGGCCGAGGCCCGCGAGCAGCACGGGTCGCCGTCCGAGCATGTCGGACCATCGCCCGAAGAGAATCAGCGCTGCCACAACTCCCGCGGCGTACGTTGCGAAGATCAGCGTGGAGGTGTCGATGCCGAACCCGAACTCGGTCGCGTAGAGGGTGTACATCGGTGTCGGCACTGTGGTGCCGAGCATGACAACTGCGAAGGCGCCACAGACCAGCGACATATCCCTGATCGACGGGCCGCGGTGACCGGAGGCGAGCGTGTCTCCGTCGACGCGGGTTTCGGATGCCGGCACAGTGCTCATGGTGGCAACAGTGCGTGACCGAAGTGTGTTCGTCAATGAATAACGGCTACGATGTGACCGATATTATAGCGGCGAGAGAGGTCGGGGGCATGCAGCTCTTGCGGCGCCGACGCCGAATATCACCGCTGGCGAGGTTGATCGAGGAGTGTCTGGGGGTGGGGTGTTGCCGGCGGCGTCATGCCGTGCATCGGCCGGGCTGTGGCCTCTCCGCTACTTTTTCGATGACGTTCGACGGCGTCGAGCCTCGACGGTCCGGACCGGATCGCGGTCTTCCGGCGGGGGAGTGGGATGGTGGCTGCCCAGCCCGGCGATGATCATGTCCAGGCCGAAGCGGAACTCATCTTCGAGTCGCTGCTTGGGTAAACAATGGGCGACCGCGAGGGTGGCGGGATACTGGCCTGGATCGAGCGACTGAAAGAGCGCCGTGATGCGAGCGGGCTCAGGGCCGGGGTCGTCGGTGGCGTGGAGTTGGGCGGCAAACCCTACGACATGGCGGGCCAGCGTTGCGTAAGCCAGGGCCGCCGCCTCGGGGGCGAAGCCGGCGTCGAGAAGTACGGCGAGGAAGTGCTCGCGAAGCGCGAGGATGTGGGGACCGGTGGGAACCTGCTCGATGAGTAGCGGTGCGATCCCTCGATGCCGGGCGAGCGTGTCGAAGGTGGCTTGCGCGGCCGCCCGGCATGATTGTTGCCAGTCGCCGTCTGGAGGAGTATTGAGTGCGAGATCTACCTCGCCGAAAACGCGGTCGACCACGAATTCGATCAATTCGGCACGACCGCTGACGGCCCGGTAGAGGACGGCGGTGCCTGTGTCGAGGCGCTGAGCGAGGTTGCGCATCGACAGGGCCGACGCGCCCTCCTCGTCGACCAGGCGCACCGCAGCGGTAATGATCTTGTCGAACGGCATCCGCGGGCGCCCGGGTGAGCGACGTGCTCGGCTGTCATTGTGTTCGGTGGTGCTTCCCATTTCCGTATTGTCGCCGGTTCGCGCTTCGGTCATGCGACCAGCATACGGGCACGGCGTTGCCTTTATTGCCCATGGTCTCAGATATCGGATATGGTGTTGCCGATATTGCGTCGCAGACCACGGGGAGCGTGCATGGACTCGAGTGGTGTTCGGGTGCGGGGCGCACGACGCACGCGGGAAGCGCTGCTGCGCGCCGCCTGGCAAGCGCTGGCCACAGGCAGGGCGGCGACGGTTGGTATCGCCGAGCTGACGCGCAATGCCGGCGTGGCGACGGGTTCCTTCTACAACCACTTCGAGGGCAGAGAGGAGTTGTTCGCTGCGACCATCGCGGAAGTGGTGAGTGAGTTGGCGCGGACGCTCGACGATGCCGTGAGCTGCCTCGAGGATCCGGCGGATGTCGTCAGGGCTCAGTTTCGGGCCTTCGCGGAGGCTGGCGTTTCCCGGCCGGACTTCGCGGCGGCGATGACTGCGGAAGGCTATCGGATCCTCGGGGCTGCCGAGATTCGGCGCCGACTCTTTGCTCCCATTCGGGCGGGGGTCGCCGCGAGCCGTTTTCGGATCCACGATTCGGGCGCGGTCATGGATCTGGTCGACGGAGTTGTGCTGGCAATCCTGCGGACATCGCAGCGTCCTCCTGGGGCGGCTGGTGGATGGGTCGACGCTCTTGCCCGCCAGGTCGTCGCCCTGATGGAGCAGGCGACCGGTCCTGCTGGATATGCCGTTTCGGAGGATCACGCGGTGTGTGTGGAGAGGGACGGTGCACGGCACCCTTTGGTGGGGCAAGGGTTGGATCTCCTGGCCGGGGTCGCGGCGAAGGATTGAACGGAGCGTGTGGCGGGTGTGTCTCCGGAATGGGCTAGGTGCGGGCGCGGCGGCATAATATAGGTAACAATGTTGCCGATAGGGCTTGACCTGGGCACATATAACGGCAACACTGTAACCATTATGAGTAGACGAACCGACGCAGACGACTACATCGACCCTGACTCGCGCTTCGCGACCGTTGACGGTCACAACATCCATTACAAGCGGGCCGGGACCGGCCCTTCAGTGTTGCTCCTGCACGGCAGCGGTTCCTCGCTGCACACCTTTGACCGAGTGGCCGCCGCGCTGTCGGCGTCATTCGACGTGATTCGCCCGGACCTGCCTGGCTTCGGCCTCACCGGCCCACGTCCTGACCGGGACTACCGAATTTCAGCGTTTGCCGACACGGTGGGTGCCTTCCTGGACGCTATCGGCGTCGGCAGGACATCGGTGGTCGGCAACTCGATGGGCGGCAATATCGCCTGGAACTTCGCGCTGGATCACCCGCGGAGGCTGGACCGCCTGGTGTTGATCAATGCCACCGGCTATCCGGGTAAGTCGCTCCCCTTGGCGCTGCGGCTGGCCCGCAACCCGATCGGGCGCGTGCTGATCCGCAACATGTCATCCCGATCGGCCACCGAACGCAATCTGCGCTCGACCGTCGGGTCGAACAAGTCGGTGGTGGACGAGGCGATGGTAGATCGGGTGTACGCGATGTTGACGCGGCCCGGCAATCAACAGGCGTTCATCGACTTCGCCAATACCGAGCAGGTCGACCGAACCTCCGAGATCCCTGCCATCGCGGTTCCCACGCTGGTGCTGCGCAGTGCATCCGTCGACGCCCAGCATTTCGCGCGTGATATCCCGGGCAGCGTCGAACGAACGCATCCGAGCGGCGGCCATCTGCTCCCCGACGAGGATCCGGAATGGGTGATCAGTGAGCTGTTGAACTTCCTGACGGCCGACGCGCCCACACTGAAGGAGGAGCGGCGATGAAGTACTTCGTGGTGGCGGGCGAGACTCGCCGCTTGGATGAGGTCACCCGTGCCGAACTGCGCGGTGACTTCATCCGATGCCGCGACGGGATCACCCACTACGAGTTGACCGGGCCGGCGGACGGCGAGGTTGTGGTGTTCACGGGTAGCCTGACCACCCCATTGTTCTACTGGGATCGACTCGTCGGCGAACTGCACGCGCGCGGCTTCCGCACCCTGGTCTTCAGCGCTTACGGACGCGGCTATTCAGATCGGGTACGGGGCACCTACGACGAGGCACTGTTCGTCAGGCAAATCGCCGACCTGACCGAGCGCTTGAACGTCACCAGCCCCTTCCATCTCTTCGGAGCCTCGATGGGCGCGCTGGTCGCGATGGCTTTCGCGCGAGAGCATCCCGACCGAATCGCCACCTTTACCCTCGCCGGTCCTGCCGGGCTGCAGCCCGCTCCCGCCTTCGCGTTCTTGCTGCGTAGCGAAACGTTGGGCACCCTGCTGGCACGGAAGCTGGGAAGCAAGATGCTCGATCGGCATCTGAAGCACAATGTGCGAGATCCACAGCTGTCCGCGGTGCTTACGGCAATGGTGCGCGAGTCCTACCAGTTCGAAGGCTCGATCTACGCCTTGTGCGCCACGATCGCGGCCTTCCCGCTGGCCGGCCGCGAGGCCCTGTACGGGCAGATCGGTAGTCTGCCGTTCCCGAAATTGTTGCTGTGGGGTGACCGAGACGAGGTGACCCCGATCTCGAGCTTCGACAAGGTCGAGGCGCTGCTGGCACCCACCGAGTCGCACATCGTTTCACCCTGCGGGCACATGGTGCCTTACGAGGAGCCGACCGAAACCGCGCTCCGATTCGCCGAATTTGTCACAGCTGCCAGGAAAGAGTCGTCACGATGAAGACCACGCCAAAAGCCGGAACGACCGACGTCCTGGTCGTCGGTGCCGGGCCGACCGGTACCGCCCTGGCCATCGATCTCACCCGCCGTGGAGTGGCGGTGCGGATCATCGACAAGGCCGCAGAGGCCTTCGAAGGCTCGCGTGCGAAGGGCGTTCAACCCCGCAGTCTCGAGGTGCTCGAGGACCTCGGTGTCCTCGACGACATCCTCGCCGGTGGAGCCACATACCCACCTCTGGGTATCCACGCGGGCCCGCTGACACTTCCGTGGCACATGATCTCGCGCAACGAGAAGACATCCGATGTGCCATACCCGAATACGTGGTTGATACCCCAATTCCGTACCGACGCCGCACTGCGCGCCGGACTGCAGCGAACGGGTGTGACCGTCGAAACCAACCGCGAATTGACCGGATTCGAGCAAGGGCCGGATGGGGTCACGGCGACCGTGACCGGACCCGGTGGCGCCGAGGAGATCCGCGCTCGCTACCTCGTCGGTGCCGACGGCGGCGGAAGCGCAGTCCGCAAAACCGCAAAGATCGGCTTCGAAGGCAAGACGGACGAAGCGGATCGAATGATCATCGTCGACGCGGCGATCGACGGTCTGTCCCGGAACCACTGGCATGTGTGGCCGCGGCCCGGAGGTCGTTTCCTGGGGGCGTGCCCGATTCCGCACTCCGATCGGTTCCAGGTCATGATCCGCCTGAAGGTCGGTGAGGAGCCCGCCCTCGACGAGGCCAGCCTGAATGCGCGGATTCGCTCGCAGACCGGCAACAAGAGCCTGCGTTTGCACGATATCGGATGGTCGTCGGTGTTCCGCCCCAACATTCGCCTGGCCGAGCATTACAGAACTGGCCGGGTATTCCTCGCCGGAGATGCCGCTCATGTGCATCCCCCCGCCGGCGCGCAGGGCCTCAACACCGGTCTGCAAGATGCTTACAACCTGGGCTGGAAACTCGGCCAAGTGCTCGCCGGGGCACCGGAGAGCCTCTTGGACACCTATGAGGCCGAGCGGCAGCCGATCGCTGCAGGAGTTCTGGGTTTGGCGACCAAGAAGTACGAAGGCCTGGCCAAGCTCGACCCGGCGGCGATCAAGCGCGGCGATGACGAGCGCCAGCTCAGCCTCCATTACCGCGGCGGCCCACTCGTGGCGGCCGACTCCGCACACACCGCGACACTGTGGGCTGGGGACCGCGCCCCTGACGCGAAACTGCTGGACGCGAACGGGGGACCCCGACGTCTTTTCGACCTCTTCACCGGATCGCACTTCACCGCGATCGCGTACGGAGCCGCGGCAGTCGAAGAACTGGCGAAGATGGCGTGGCCGTCGACGGGTGCGGGCCTGAGGAAGATCGCCGTCGACGGCGGGGACAAGGTCGGCGCCGACGTGGCGCTCGCCGATATCGCCGGTTCGTTCGTCCGGGCCTACGGTCTGTCGGGTCCCACCCTGTTGCTGATCCGTCCCGATGGCTACATCGGCTCCATCGCCACCGATGACCTGGGTTCGGCGACCGAGGCGCACGCCACGACGATGATCCCCGCTGTCGACCCCGCCGTGGGATCCGAGCGCAGGGAGCCTCCCATGACGCGCGACGATCACTGACGCAACCGCTAACCGGGTGGAAATGTGATGATGATGTGGCATTTGATGGTCGATCTCGGCCTTGGTCCACCTTTGCATTTCGTTGCCTCCTATGAGGCCGCCATCACATTTGCACGGGAGGCGGTCGAAAAAGGCTGGGCACGCGCCGTCGCTGTCGACGATCTTGTCGACCAGAGATATCCAGCGATGCCCTGTCAAGCCCTGTTCTCCGCTTAGCGATCCGAATTCCGCCTCCCGTATCCAAAATTCCCGATCAACCAGCTGCTCGGATAGCCGTGTCGACAGTGCCGTGGGCCCGGCCAGCTGATCGGGCCTACGGCACTGTGCCCTCGAAAGGAATACCGCACCTGTGAAACTCGCCAACCTCGACGGCCGAGCCATCCTGGTCACCGCTGACGGAATCGTGGATATTCACGACGGATCTGACGGGCGGTTGCCCGCCGACCCGGACCAAGCGGTGGAGCAGCTCGCCGACATCGATCGCTGGTATCGGCAGGAGTGCCCCGATCTGGACCCCGTCCACACTGCGGTCAGTTTGGCCGCCGATCCCGCTCTGTTGGGCCCGCCGGTGGTTCGGCCCAGCCAGATCTTCGCGATCGGACTGAATTACGCGGCTCACGCCGCAGAGACGAACCGCCGCCTCCCCGCGACGCCGCTTGTCTTCACCAAATTTGCGTCCGCACTGGCTGGCCCCGGCGAAACCATCGCTTTGCCTACGCAGACCTGCGATTGGGAAGTCGAACTGGTTGTCGTCGTGGGCCGCGCGGGCCGCGATATTCCGCTCGGGAATGCGCTGGAGCATGTCGCTGGATACTGTGTCGGACAGGACATCTCCGAACGAGGCGCCCAGATGGCTGGTGAGCGGCCACAGTTCGCCATGGCTAAAAGCCACCGCGGATTCGCACCGATTGGACCGTGGCTGACCACACTGGACGAGCTCGCCGATCCGACGGACCTGGTCGTCGAAGCAAGTATCGATGACCAGAACGTGCAGACCGGGCGCACCTCGGACATGATCTTCGACGTTTCCACACTCGTCAGCTATCTTTCGCAGACCTGTGAGCTGCGTGTCGGTGATCTGATCTTCACCGGCACTCCCCCGGGAGTGGGGCAATCACGCACGCCTCCACGATTTCTCGCGCCGGGGGATCTGCTCTGCTCCCAGATCGAAGGACTCGGCGGGCTGCGCAATCGATTCGTCGACGGGATGCCCTCGTGATCGAAATTGACCGTGCCGTGGGTGCTGATCTAGGCACTGGCCGAGCTGAGCACCCGGGCATCCGGCGCCGCCTCATCGGGTGACCCTCGAGCGACCATCCACGAAACCATCGCCGCCTTCTGTCGGTGTTCTGCCGAGAGAGACGAGATGGACAGCGAACAATTGCGGCTACTCGACCTGGCCTTGACCTGGCAGCCTTTCGGCGAACCACCCGAGGACGAGATTCTGATCGCCTTCGGCATTTCGGTCCCGGTTTTCCGGCACCGGATCCGACGAATCCTTTCGGCGCCCAAGGCCACTGGACCCGGCGCGTCCGACCCGATTCTGCGCAGTGCGCGCACCGCCTTGCGATCGTATCTCGAAGCCGGCGACTTCGGCGCCGCGCCGTGGGGTCCCTGACCGCCGATGGATCGTGCCCGGTGTTAAAAGGACCCCGCGGGCCACTACAAGAGCGGTGTTCGCGACCTGCAATTCAATCTGTTGCGGTGCGACGGCGGATCGAGCACCCTGCAGCGATGCGGTGTTCGTGTTGGATGTGCGTCGTGAGAAACGGTGATGGCGACACCGAAGCTCAGGCCCGGCACCGCCGACCGCCATCTATATGTTGCGAGCTGCAAGCTGATCAGTGGGGGAGGTGCCGATGGTGTTCGGCCAGGGTGTCCAGGCCGAAGTCACCGACCGGGTCGCGCCAGACCGAGTGTGCGTGATTGGCGTGGCGTTGGGTGTTGTCGTACTCGATCAACAGACGTGGACCATGGATCCGGTAGTAGTGGGGCTGGCCTGACGTGGTGGCGCCCGCCCACCCGAAATGGACCTCGTCCAGCACGGCATCGCGGCCGTAGCGGGTGCGGTGACGGCGTGCGATGGGCTCGGGTGCGCGACCGGTGTAGAGCTCGATCAGTGTGCGCAGGAGTTCACGTTGCGCGGAGTCGAGTTCGTCGGCGCGGATCCCTCTGGGCACCTGGGTGATCGTCATCGTTTCGTGGTCGGCCTGGCTGTAGCCGCTCGCGGTTTCCGCGCGCCGGTCGACCTCGTCGACCAGTGCCACGAGTTCGGGGTCGTCGAACTGGCCGCGCCAGAGGTCTTGCATGTGCATCATGGTGTCGCCGTGGCTGATCCGCGCTCGATTGCCCGAGACGATGTCGGAGATCGCAGAGGGATGCAGGAGCCCGCTCCGCCACTGTTCGCCACTTAATGACCTCGCGAGTTCCCGGGCCACTTCTTCCAGGCCCACCAGCGGACGCAGGGTCGAGCCGAGGAGCACGGTGGTGGCAGGGTCGGCACCGAGGAAGTTGGGGGTGGTGGCTACTGTGCGTCCGTCGACGACGAGGTTGTTGATCGAAATGTGGTGTCCGCCCAGTCGCCAACCCCAGACCGTGTCGCCGGGCTGCCCGAATACCCTCAGCCAATACAGCTGTGGGTCGCGCCCACGTTCGCGTCCCCAGTGCACACCCCAGCCTTCGACGTGGTCGAGGACGTTCTCGAGTCCCATGACGGTGGCGACGGTGGCGTAGCCGGCGGCGGAGAGCCCGGTGGCCAGCAGCTGCATGGCCAAGCTTTGCTGGCTGGGGGTTTGCTCCCGCAACGACAGACCGCCGTGGTCGGTGGGCGTGTAGAACCAGCGCAGGCGTTCGTCCTCGGAGTCGGGGGTCAGCGCGGAGCCGAACTGCGCGGCGTCACGCTGGACGGGGGTGAGCGAACTCAGCCAAGCGTCCGCGGCCGTCGACATCGCGACCGCGACGTCGCGCTCAGTCGGTGACATCAAGCATGACCTTGATGGCGTTGTCGGTGCGGGCGGTGTAGGTCTCGAAGGCTTCCGCGATCGCCTCGAGCGGAAAATGGTGGGTCACCAGTTCGTGGGTGCGCAGGCGCCCTTGGCCGGCCAGCGACACTGCGCGTGCAAGCGACCCGGCACCTTCGCCGCGGACCGAACGCAGCGAGATACCGTTCATGACCGCGTGATTGAGGTTCACGGTGACGGGCTGGTCGAAGAATCCGACGAGCACGATTGTGCCGGAACGTTTGGTCATGGCCAGGGCGGTGTCGACCGCGGCCGGAGCGCCGGAGCATTCGAGAACGATGTCGGCCCCGTGCCCACCGGTGGCCGCACGCACAGCGGCAACAACGTCTGCCTCGCCGGTGTTGAGCACGGTGTCGGCGCCGAATCCGGCTCCGATGTCCAAGCGCCCGGGGCGGGTACCGATCAGCATGACCGGGTGAGCACCGAGTTCCCGGGCGACCTGCACACCGAGCAGGCCGATCGGGCCGGGGCCGATGACCGCGACGCTGGCACCGGCGATCAGCGAGTCCAGCACGTCGAAGGCGTGCATGACCGTACCAACGGTAGTGAGTACGACCGCAGCATCGAAATCGACATTGTCGGGCAGTTTGGTCAGCGTGGAGACCGGGTTGGCGACGTATTGTGCGAAGCCGCCGTTGACCGTCATTCCCTGGGTGCTGTGGCCTTTGCCGCGGTTGCCATAGTTCAGGCAGTCGGTGTACGCGCCGCGCAGGCAGTTGGTGCAGCGCATACAGCCCCGATGGGCTTCGGTGACGACTCGGTCCCCGACGACGAATTCGTCCACACTGTCACCGACAGCGGCGACGACTCCGGCGTACTCATGGCCGGGGACGAAGGTGTAGGGCGCCGGGCCACCGTCGGGAAAGAACTTGCGGCTACGAATCTTGACGTCGGTGCCGCAGAGCGAAGCGCGGTGCACACGCACCAGCACCTCGTCGGCCGCGATGCGCGGAACGGGCAGTTCGCGTGTGGTGATCACGCCTGCCTCGCCCAGCACCGCTGCCAGCATTGTTTCCGGAACCGACATCCGTAGGCCTCCTGGTCTAGTCGATGAATTATTCCAATGTATGGCCACGGATAGTGTTGTGTCTAAATGTCGAGACCCGTGAAAATTGTGTGCACTCGTCCGTGGAGCCCACTGTGAACAGGGTGTATAAGAAGTATCTATAGGTGGCTTCGGATATTCGACCTGGCTGAGTTGGTGTACCCGATGTTACCTTCGATCGAAATATCGGACCCGCCGATCAATTCGGTTCGACGCGAAATAGGAGAATTCACGAATGGATCTGGGAATTTCGGGTCGCACGGCCTTGGTTCTCGGTGGCGGAGGCGGCATCGGGGGCGCGGTCGCGGCGGCGCTGGCTGCCGAGGGGGTCGCGGTCGCGGTGGCCGACATCGACCACGGCGCCGCCGAACGCACTGTCGAAGCGGTCGCTCGCTCTGGCGGGGTCGGGTTGGCGTTGGGATGGGATCTGAGCGATCTGTCGGTCATCGAAGCCAACGCCGGTGTGATCGAGAACGCGCTGGGTCCTGTCGACATCCTGGTCAACAACACGGGCGGTCCGCCGCCCGCTCCGGTCACCGGGCAGTCCGCGCAGGTATGGCAACGCTACTTCGCAACGATGGTGCTTCCGGTCATTGCGATCACCGACCAGCTCGTGCCGGGGATGCGAGCCCGCGGCTGGGGGCGGGTGATCACCAGCACCAGTTCTGGTGTGCTGTCACCGATTCCGAACCTGGGGCTGTCCAACACTCTGCGTTCGAGCCTGCTGGGCTGGTCGAAAACTCTCGCTCGGGAAGTCGCCGCTGACGGCGTGACCGCGAATGTGATCGTGCCCGGGCGGATCGGGACCGGGCGCACCGACTTCCTCGACCGAGCCAAAGCCGAACGGGAAGCCAAAACCGTCGAGCAGGTCCACGCCGAGAGCGTGGCCACGATCCCCGCTGGGCGCTACGGCGATCCGGGCGAGTACGCGGCCGCGGTGACGTTCCTGGCCGGCGTTCCCGCCGCCTATATCACCGGATCGGTGCTGCGCGTCGATGGCGGACTGATCGCGGGCATCTGAGTCCTTGTTCGACATCAACTCTGGCACAGAAGGATTCACTCATGGCTCTTTTGACTCGCGATACCGCCGGCGTCTTCGCGATCGCGCCGACACCGTTCGACAGCGACGGTGAGATCGACTATGCCTCACTCGGGCGGTTGCTCGAGTTCTATGAATCGGTCGGGGTCAGCGGTGTGACCGTACTGGGCCAGATGGGTGAGGCGCCGAAGCTGTCCCACTCCGAATCCAGTGCCCTGGTCTCTTTCGTTTTGGACAAGACGGTGCTACCGGTGGTCGTCGGGGTCTCGGCCCCCGGATATGCCCCCATGCGTGCGCTCAGTGACCAGGTCATGGCCGCCGGCGCGGCCGGCGTCATGGTCGCCCCACCGAACACCCTGCGTACCGATGACCAGATCGTGAGCTACTACCAAGGTGCCGCGGCGGCATTGGGGGAGTCGGTGCCTCTGGTACTGCAGGACTATCCGCTCTCGTTCTCGGTGGTCATGACCCCAGCGGTCATCGCGCGCATCGCTACGACGGTGCCGTCGTGTGTGATGCTCAAGCACGAGGATTGGCCAGGCCTGGACAAGATCTCGGCCCTGCGCCGCCTCGAGCAGGAATCGGCGATGCCACGGCTGTCGATACTGTGCGGCAACGGCGGACTGTTTCTGGACTTCGAGACCGAACGCGGCGCCGATGGCGCCATGACCGGCTACTGCGTGCCCGAGCTGCTCGTCGATGTCGTCGCCCTGACAGCCGCAGACCATCGCGAGGACGCCCACGACCTGTTCGATGCCCACCTTCCTCTGTTGCGCTACGAGCAGCAGCCCGGCATCGGTCTGTCGGTACGAAAGTACGTGATGACCCGACGTGGGCTGCTGACAAGCGATACCCAGCGCGCGCCACGGCCCATCCTCTCGACAGCCGCGCGCACCGAAATCGACTTCCTGCTCGAACGACTGGCCCGCCACGACAAGCGCGTCAAGCTCGTCAGCTGAGCTTCGGTCGGGCACGATCGATAATTGCACTCCCGGGCGTCGCCGATGAGAGGAGCCCGCACCAGGTATGCAGTTGCGTCAGCTGGAATACCTCGTCTCGATTTGGGACAGTGGCTCGTTCAGCGCGGCCGCGGCCGCGCTGTTCGTGTCGCAGCCCTCGCTGTCCCAGCAGATCCGCACTCTGGAGAAGGAGCTCGGCGCTCCGCTGCTGGAGCGAGGCCGACACGGGCTGTCCCTGACACCAGCCGGCCGGGTGCTCATTCCGTTGGCGCGCAAGATACTTGCCGAGGTTGCCACGGCGGAGCAGGCGGTGGCGCAAGTGCTCACGGGCGGCGGTGGAGACGTCCATGTACTCACGGTTCGCTCGGTGGCTGCGGGAATTCTGCCGCCGAGCGCGGCACGCTGGCACGCGCGATTCCCGGATGCGGTGCTGCGTCTGCACGACTATTCCCACCGCCGTGACCTCGAGGCCGCCACCCGCGCAGGTCACGGCGACCTGACAGTCGGACCTCGACCTCAGGATTGGGACGGCCCGATCTTGTCGCTGGGGTTCGAAGAGCTGGTCGTCGTAGGCCCGCAAGTCCACGCCCCGGGCGCCCGTGTGGACGCGCGGGAACTGGCCGGCGCCCAGTGGGTGCTCTATGAGCCCGAGCAGGGAATGAGCGAGATCATCGATTGGCTCTGCGCGAGTATGGGTTTCGTCCCCCGTGCGGTCGCGCGCACCGGACAGGTCGCGGCGGCACTGTCGTTCGCGGTGGAAGGCCTCGGTGTCACTCTCGCACCCGCCAACGCCGTGCCCGGTGGATGGAGTGAGCACACACGACATGCCGGGTCGGGGGTTTTCCGCGAAATTGTCGCCTACAGTCGTCAAGAGCCGCCCGCTCTGGCTCAACGCTATCGCGAGCTGCTCAGTGAGATCGAACTACCGCTGACCCGGGAGGGCGATCTGCCCGCCCGGGCCTTGCGCTGCTGATCGAGTTATCGGCAGGTATCGCGGCGCGCGCGAGCTGCGAATGCCTTGGTCGCGCACGATGATGTAGAAGGCCCCGAACCGACGTCCGCGGGCATCGGTGATCTCCGTAATGCCCACCGATGACTTGGCCCCTCGGGCAGAAACTCGGCGGGAAACTCACCAAGGTCGGTACTCAGATCACCGAGGCGTTCCAACGTGAGGTACCTGCGGAGGAGATCGACTTGCGGGTGGTCGGCATCGCCGAGGCCCAGCGCCTGCTTCGGTCCGGGAGGGTGTACGGGGCAATCGTGATTCCCAGCGACTTCACCAAACAGCTCGGGATCTTCGCCACCGCCAGCGTGGTCCCCGGCGACGTGACCCAGCCGATGATCACGGTGAACACCAATCCTCGGATGGGAGCCTTCGGGACGCAGATAGTGGTCAAGGTTGCCGAGAGGGTCCTGGCCGAGACCAACGACATCGTCGGGGCGCAGACCACCGAGATGGTCGAGGCCCAGCTGGCTGCGGGTGGTCGCAGTGCGGAGCTGGTGGGATTGAGCCGACTGTTGCTGGCGCAGCCGATCCATGTAAAGGTCACTCCCTTTCACCCGCTGCTCGATGGCACCGGCAATGGGCTCACACCGTTCTTCTACGCGCTGCTGTTGCTACTGGCCGGTTCACCGGTGCCATGGTGATCCATTCGATGATCGACTCCGCGCTGGGCTTTGCGCCCAGCGAGATCGGCCCGAAGTACTCCCATATCCCGGCCGTGCCCATCCCGCGACTGCGCACGTTGCTGCTGAAGTGGGCCATCATGGTGGGCGTGGCGCCCGTAGTCAGTGGCGTCTACATCGCGGTGGGTCATTTGCTGGAGATGCCGCTGAATCGTCCTTGGGAACTGTTTCTCTATGGTGCGTTCGCGATCGTCGCGGTGGGGATCACCGCCTTGTCGATATTGGCCGCCCTGGGTTCGGCGGGCCTGTTGGTGAACCGGGTGCTCTTCATCGTGCTGGGCTTGCCGTCGTCAGGCGGGACGATCCCCATCGAGGCGACTCCCAAAGCGGTGGCATGGCTGGCGAATTTCGAACCGATGCACCAGGTATTCCTCGGAACTCGGGCCATTCTGTTCTTCGACGGGCCTGACGACGCCGGCCTGAGCCGCGCGGTGTGGATGACGATGCTCGGACTGGTCGTAGGTCTTGTGCTCGGCGGTGCGGTGACCCGCTTACTACGACCACAGAGGACTGGACCGACGGTCCGGCCGAGCTCTGTGGACTAGCCGAGACAGTGGCGTCGAGCCCGCGGGGCGGGCCACTCGCGGACGCCCCAGCGATTGGGCCAGGGGATTTGCCGTACTCGCAGATACGAAGGACTGGGCGGTCTGTGTAACCGTGCAACGACGGACGCTGATGCCACTGCCTGCTGTGGCTACCGCTTGGGGGCCGGCGTCAGCCAACGGACGGCGTCTGCGGGCGGTGAAGCCGCAGACACCGGCGTAGGCCCCATGTCGATCAGGCCGGATTGCGCTGGCGTCGGCGGCGGATGCGTGAGGCGAGGACGATGCAGGCGAGGATAGTCGCACCGATGACAGCCAGGCTGACAGGGATGACATCACGACTGATGGTGACGGTACGGCCCAACGCGCTGGCAGTGTCCACGACATCGCTGATGCTATCCGGGGTGGTCTGCACCGAAAGCCGCGTCAGCGGCAGCATCGGGATGGTGGAGTATCCGGTGTTGATCGCCAGTAACGTGGTTTGGTCCTGGGCCAAGAACAGTGGGACGCTGAGTTGTTCGTCGAGCACGACGGTGTAGACGGTGTGCGAGACGTAAGACAGCATGACCTCGTTGGGCAATTCGGGCAGAATCCGCTGTACCTGGTCGCGGTATTCCAGGGGCAGTCGTGGCGCGATGGCTTGGACCGCCAGCAACGGCATGGTGGTGCCGTCCCCGACCGTGGCCATCTTGGCGATCGCCGTACGCACAGGCGCGAGTACTGCGGAGTTGACGATGGGCGCATCCAGTAGCCCCTTGAACTCAAAACTACTGCGGCCCTTCATATCCCGGTCGGCGACGTGTTCGAGGCGAACGGTGCGATCGATGAGGGGGTCGTACATCGCAAATGGTGACCGATCTGAACCGATCGATCGAGCCAATACGACACCGCCGCGCTGGTTGGTGACATCAACCCCGCCCGGAGCCGCTTTCTGGCGAAAGGTGGCACGGTCGATGGCATAGCGGAACTCGGTCTTCAACTCCCCATCGGGCCGCTGGATTCGAGTGGTCGCGTGCAGCACCGCGGTGTCGCCGTGGACGGCATCGACAGCCAGCCCGCGCTCTACACGCGCGGGTTCCGGCTTGCCCAACGTCATCGTGGCCGGGACAAGGCTCTCCATGGCGCCATCCATCGACATCGAGGTCTCGAAGTCGTCCGGCAGTTTCGACAGCTGCGGGTAAAGGGCGAAGCGGATACCCCCGGCTGCGATGAGTGCGGCCAGTGCCAGCACCCCCACGCCGATGCTGCGCCGAGACCATCGGCGAGTCTGGTGATGCGGTAAGTCGACGGTGTTTTCGGCATTCATGTATTGCTCCGGGAGGTAGCCGCAGGCCGGATCTTCGACCTCGTCCGGCGCATTCCTGGTCGAGAGGAGCGCGTGGTGACAACGTCTGCGGGAGAAGTGCGGCCGGGTGACCTGCACCACAATCGACCGTACCAGAGTAACGGCAACGGTGTTGCTGAAATTAGGTAGCAAGTATTGCTCGCGACTGTTCTGGGGAGATGACACGGTGGCGCAGGGGAGTGCGGCGAGGTTGGGCGTTGGGGCAGTTGGTCGCTCAGCGTTGCGCAAGGCTTCCGAGCGCCTCGGTGATGAACGTCGAGGCGCGATTCGGTGACGCCGCAGTTTCGGGCACCTCGGGGGTGGAGTCCAGCGTGACCGTCACTCCGTCGCGGCGAAGGGCCTCGACGAGTCGCTCCAATCGGGCGCGAAGAGGTCCAGGAGGCGGTCGTGAGGAGGATGGGTGCGCGGAGCCCTTGGAAGCGACCGCTGATCAGGTCGTACCGCGCGGAGACGGCGCGGAGTCCAGTGCCGGCGGCCAGGGCGAGCACGATGGGGTCGATCGGGCGGCCCATTGTCGCGGGCGAAGTGCGGGTCATCCATCGAGGCACGGCGCGAGATCAGTGCCAGAGTGGTGATTCGCGCAATCTCTGCGCTGCGATCGATGCTGGCGAAGTCGATGAACGCGGCGAGGTTTCCGGGGCGTAGCAGCACTGCGTGGACCCCCGGTCGATCCTCGCCTCGTCGACGTCGACGGCGGTGCCGAACACCGAGCGCAAGTTGCGTTCGGTTGCCGACCGGGACGAACCTGGGCAGGGCAGGGCTCATGACGTCGCAGGACGTCATGAGCGCTTGTAGTGGATGTCCAGCCCGCGACCGTGATGAAACGCGAGTCTGTGTCGCTAGAGTCGTCCGCCGGGGGCCGTCCAGGCATAATAGATACAGTGTTGCCGAAATATAGGGCTGAGTCGAACAGGCCGGACGGTGCCGCGCGACCGGGACGAAACGAGCGGGTTGGGGGACTCGTAACCATCCGGGATGGCTTCGCCGCGGTTTCGTCAGACGTCCCTCTATCGCATCGAGATCAAATACCCGACAGCGAGGGCGGCGACCACGATCGGCGGGATCAGCTTGTCGGCGCGGTCCCGGACGCGGAGGTGGCAGACGGCGGCGCCGATCATCAGTGCCACTATTCCTGTTGCGGCGAGGATGCCGACGACGGGGAGTGCAAGCCCTACGAGTACTCCCGTGGCGCCGAGCAAGGCGAGGGCGCCGATGTAGCGGAAGGCCACGACGCTGAATCCCAGGTGTGTGGCATTGGTGCGCTGAAAATCGAGAGCCAGCGTCATGCTCACGCCGACTACGGCGAAGATCGCGCCGAGGACAACGGCGAGTGCGGTGGTTGCGAACATGGGGTCTCCTGAGTCAGTGCTCGAATACGAGCGCGATGATGGGGTCTGCGTGGGTCTCGGCCGCTTGGCGTTCCCGTGGATCGACCCCGGTGAGGCGGCGGCACTCGGGGGCGAGGACGAAGATCGTCGACATCGCGCCCGTGAGGGGATGTTGTAGAACTGCTCGACCGGTATGTCCGGTAGATGGCTCAGTTCCACCAAGCGTGTGAGCTTGGCTGCCGCCTGGTCGTAGCGCGGGCGGGATGTCCTTGTCGACGAGGCCGATCCACGGGTGGGCCGTTCTCGCCGGGGCGCGCCGTTATACGACAGTTCGGAGAACAAATCTAGGGCCGCAGCGCCGATGCGGTCTCGCGCCGCATCCGCCGTGGGCCCGGTGGTACGTCCTCGCGAAGGCACCGTGATCACCAGGTTACCTAATCAGACGATCAGCGTATTGACAAGCAACTTATCGACTGATTAGCTTCAACGTGACCCCGCTCACGTCCTTCCATGCGATGTACGCCCGGCAGTGTGCAGGGACCCGCAGGTGACGTGGTCAAACGTGCCAGCGCGGCGAAACGAAGGAAGTGGATGTACGACCTCGACACTGAAACCCACCACGCGCTGAGGGCGAACCCTGAGCGTGACCTGTCTGCCGCAGCGGCATCTTCGAAGGCAGACCGCCTCGGGTGGGAAGCACTCCGCAAGACGCTGGAGGCGACTGCGGTCGACGGTGTCGGCACCCTCGGGCGGACCACTCGATCCGTTATGGAAGCCTCGGCTATTGCGATCATCGACTTGATTCGCGGCCGATCTCAGTGGCGCGAAATCCTCACTCAGGCTTGGTTTCTCATCAAGGTGACGACCATTCCCGGAGTGCTGATGGCGATTCCGTTCGGTGTGATCGTCTCGATTCAAGTCGGCAACATGGTCGATCAACTCGGTGCGGATTCGCTGATCGGTGCGGCTGGTGGATTGGGCGTGATCAAACAGGGCGCACCCTTGGCCACCGGCCTGCTGCTCGCCGGCGCCGGCGCCGCGGCGATAGCCGCCGATTTGGGCGCCCGAACGATTCGCGACGAAGTCGATGCGATGCGCGTCATGGGGATCGATCCGAGGCGGCGGCTGGTCGCTCCGCGGGTCATCGCCATGTTGTTTGTGGCGCCGCTGCTCAACGTGTTGATCATCGTCATGGGAGTGCTCGCCGGGTACCTCGTTGCCGTCGCCGCACTCGACGTGACGCCAGGTAGTTACTGGGAATCGTTCGGCTCGTTCACTGGTGGCGCGGATGTCTGGGTCTCGCTGGGCAAGTCCGTGATCTTCGGCTACCTGGTCGTCGGCATCGCGTGTCAGCGCGGACTCGAAGCCAGCGGCGGGCCCCGCGGCGTCGCAGACGGCGTGAACGCCTCGGTGATCTTGTCGGTGGTGTCGATTGCGGTGGTCAACGCTGTGCTCACTCAGATCGCGGCGATGTTCCTGCCGACGGAGCTGGCATGACCGCGTCGACGTACCGAGTGAAGGGCCTGCGCTGGACCAGAACAGTACCCGGGCGGTTGTGGGCGCCGATCGAAGGACTCGGATCCGCGCTGGGCTTTATGTGGCAAGTACTCGCGTCGATTCCCTACGTCCTGGGTCACTACCGGGGGCAGACCATGTCGCTGATCACTGACATGACCTGGGGCCGTGGCGGGGTCATCATCGGTGGCGGTACGGCCTCGGTGATGGGGGTCATGGGAATGGCAGTCGGGGCAACGGCCGGCATCGAGGCCTACAGCGCGCTGGATATGGTCTCGCTCGGCCAGCTTTCCGGAGTCGTCTCAGCATTCGCCAACACTCGCGAGCTCGCGCCGATCGCAGCTGGGATCGGCTTCGCGGCGCAAGCGGGTTGCCGAATGACTGCCGAGATCGGGTCGATGCGCATCGCCGAAGAGATCGATGCGATCGAATCCCTGGGCGTTCGATCGGTACCATTCGTCGTGACAACCCGTGTGCTTGCAGGTCTGGTCGCGATCGTCCCGACATTTCTGATCGGGCTCATTCTGAGCTATGCCGCCAGCGCGGCGATCGTTGTGCAGCTGCACGGCGAGCCAGGTGGTGTCTACGATCACTACTTCGACATGTTCGTGGTCGGCTGGGACATCGTGGCCGCGGTGATCAAGGTGATGGTTTTTGCCGTCGCCGTAATCATCATCCATTGCTATCAAGGCTATTTCGCAACGGGCGGACCCGACGGCGTCGGAATTGCGTCAGGACGCGCCATCCGGGCGAGCCTGGTGGCGATCATCGCATTGAACATGGTGATGACGATGCTGCTGTGGGGATTCACAGCACCTGTCCGGTTCGGCGGGTGATCGGGATGCCAGTGTACGGACTCCCCGGAACCGCGGTCGGACCACGCGGGGCGCGTTCGATCGGTGTAGTCGCGGCTGCGATCTCCGGTGTACTCCTGATCGGCTGGTCGGTCTGGCCCCAGGGCGACGACGGCACCGTTTCGATCGCCGTCCTGACCGATACGATCGCCACCGGAATCGAAGTCGGCGACGACGTCCGGCTCAACGGCGTGCAGATCGGCCGGATCGAAGGAATCGAGCCCGCGGACCGCCATCAGCGCATAACGCTGGGACTGCGTCGTGGTCAACTGGCCGGTCTGACCGATGACATCGGCATGGACTTCACCCCGAGCAATTTGTTCGGGGTCTCCGAGATCGCTCTGCAGCGCGGAACGGGCGGCCGCCCCCTGGGACCGAACTCCGTGATCGACTTGACTGGGCCGAATGCCGGGCGCGCTCGCGATGCGACGATCGCGACGTTGCTGGATCAGGCCGGCTCGTTCACCACTGACGTCCTTACGCCTGAACTGGGCTCGGTTCTGCGCAGAATCTCGGCCGGCACGACCGCGTTCACACCGCTGATCGAGACGATCATCGCGATCACGCGGGCGATCGCCGACACTCAGCAGCTGCCGAGCTCCTTCCTGATCGGGCAGTACGGCTCGACGCTCGCAGGCTTGCCTTCCACGGTGGATGGAGTGCTGCGGATGCTGGGTATGGCCTACAACGCCGAATACCTGCGCAGCCCTGAGCACCTCCAAAAATTCAACGCGAGCACGAAGATGATCGAGAACGAGTTGATTCCCGCGGTTGTGACGCTGTTGGGAACGAGCGAGCAATACCTCGCTGGCACAGTGAATTCGCTGGTGCCCGTACTCGGCGCGCTGGCACGGACAGTTCCGGCCCCCGATCGGTCGAGCCAGGAGCTCGGCCTGCTACTCGAGCGAATTCGTCGCGCTATGCCCGACACACCGAACGGTCCCGTGCTGAAGCTGAATCTGGATCTGAGCGGTGTTCCTGGTTTGGCCGTGCCGTTGAACGCGGCTCTGCCCGCTGGACAGGGGGAGCGGTGAACATCAAGTCATTGGTAGTGCGTGTGGTGGTGTTCGCGAGCACCATAGTCTTCTTGCTGATCGGCGTCTTCCAGGTGCTCGACCGGCCGGTGGCAGACGACACCGACACCTACACAGCGGAGTTCGTCGACGCGAACGGCCTTCGGAAAGGCGACGACGTACGACTCTACGGAGTGCGGGTCGGCAAAGTCGGCGAGGTCGCCCTGGCGGGCAGCAACGCGGCGGTCCGCTTCACCGTGCGCAGCAACTATCTGCTGTTCGCCAACAGCACCCTTGCCATTCGCTACCAGAATCTCAATGGGCAGCGATATCTCGATATCCAACACGCCGATGAGCCAGGCGCGCGACGCGACCCACGCCAACGGATCGGCACCGACCACACCATTCCCTCCTTCGACGTCACCACCGTGTTCAAGGGACTGGAACCGGTCCTGGCGCAAATGTCGCCGGCAGACCTGAACCAGTTCGCCACCAGCATGCTGGCGGTCATCGAGGGATCGGGCACTGGATTGGGCCCGGCTCTCGGTGCCATCGATACCCTCAGCAACTACGTCACCGATCGGCAAACAGTGATAGCGACTCTCGTGCGCAACCTCGGCCAGGTCGCCGAGCAGATCGGCGGAAAGTCCGGCAACACAATACAACTCCTGACACAACTGACCGCCATCTTCGTCAATATGACTCAGCGCATCGGCGGGCTGGTCGACTTCGCGCTGCAGATTCCGCCCGTCCTTCTCCCCACCGACCGCCTGCTGGCCACCATGGGACTGACAGCGTCGCCGAACCCCGACATCGACCAACTACTGCGGACGGCGTTCCCGGACCCGGGCCAATCGGTGGAGATTCTGAGTCGGCTTCCAGCGGTCCTGCAATCGCTTGCCGCATCGATTCCCAGCAATGTGCCAGGTTTGCAGTCCAGCTGTCAGCACGGTGCCGCGCAGCCGCCGCAACCACTTCTGGTGCTCATCGGTGGACAGAGGATTTCGCTGTGCAAAAACTGATTCAGCCGAGGATTCGCCGTCGGCGTCACTCGCGAATGACTGACGCCGAACGCCACCGGGCCGACGTCCGTGTGGGCGTGGCCGTGCTTACATCGGCTTTTGCCGTGGCCGGCGCACTCGCGTGGGGCGCAAGCACGGACATCGGCGCGCGAACTCATACCGCGCACATGTCGGATGCCGGGTCAGTCCGCGTCGGTGACGAAATTCGCCTGGCCGGGGTGCGAGTCGGTGAGGTGAAGTCGCTGGAGGCTCGGAACCAGCAGGTCGAGATGCGATTCACCGTCGACCGGAGCGTCTTCATCGGGGCACAGACCGCGCTCGATGTACGGATGCTCACCATCGTTGGCGGCCACTACATAGCCGTAATCCCCGGCGGCAGCTCACCGCTGGGCGCCACGGCGATACCCACTGGCAGGGTGATCCTGCCCTACAGTCTGCCCAGGGTATTTCAAGATGCCATTCGCCCGGTCCGGGAGGTGGACGGGGAAACGTTGCGCCGCAACGTCGCTGCGCTGAATTCGTCGATAACGCGCAGCCCCGACGCGATAGGCAGTTCATTGACCGCCATGGAGAGCGTGGTCGACATCATGGATCAGCAAAACGCCGAGATATCGCGGGCGTTGTCGCTGGCCGATGAGTACCTGACAGCGCTGAACGCCAACAAACAAGTGCTCGCCACGTTGATCGGCAGCCTGCGCACACTCGAGACCATCCTCGACAATCACGCACGAGAGGTCGCGGAGGTACTCACCGTCCTCGCTCGGGTACTCGACCGGCTGGGTCCGCTCGGGCAGGCATGGGACAGATCGCCGCAATCGCTGGCCCAGCCGATGGCCGATGCGGTCGAGCAACTCGAACGAGTCGGCGAGAAGATGCACAACCTGCTGCTCTCGATTCAAGCAATGGGAACCCAACTAGGACAGATAGTTTCGCCAGACGGGCTCACTGTCGACCAGTCCGCCACGACCTACCAGGCCGCAGCGATCTGCGTTCCGGTGCCAGGGAGGGTCTGCTGATGCTGACACGCATGTTCTCCTCCCGTGGTTTCGTCTCCGCCGCAACGATCGTCGTTGTCGCCGCAGTGGCCGTCCTCGGCTATCGAGTTGCCCAACCGGCGCCGCGGATGCGCACATACTGCGCACTCATGCCCGACAGTATCGGGCTGTACACGGGAAGTGATGTCACGCTACTCGGACTCCCCATCGGCCGGGTCACCGCGATCCGACCCGAGGGCACAAGCGCGCGAGTCGGTTTCGAGATTCCCGCGGACCGACATCTGTCCAGCGATGCCGGGGCGACCACACTGTCGGACACTCTGGTCGCGGATCGCAAACTTGCCGTCATCGACGCCGCGGCGTCGAGCGAGGCGAACTGGGATCCCGCGCAGTGCATCACGAAGACTCTCACTCCCAAGAGCATGACCGAAACATTCACCGCACTAGGTGAACTCGCCACCGAACTGAACGGTGGCGACCATCCGGACCAACCGAATCTCCTCGCGCAGGGCTTGACCGCGCTGGATGGCGCGACAACTGGGCGCGGAGAGCAGGTCAACGCAATCATCCACAAACTGGGCACGGCACTGAACTCACCGGATGCCGCCATCGGGCATATCGGCGCGCTGATCGACGCGTTGGCCGAATTGGCGCGGAGCGCCGTGAACGGCTGGGCTGATGTAAGAGACATGCTGACTCGACTGACAGCCACCTTGGATGCCGCCAACTTGATGGAGGTGCCGCCGCTCATCGAAATATTCGACAATCTGCGCGATGTATTGCCCCCGCTCAACGAGGCCATTGTCGCGCTCGGAGGCCCCATGGTGCGAAACCTGGACGCGGCCACCAACCAAATCCCTTTGCTCACAGCAGGATTGGGTTCACTGCGCGAAGTGGTCGCGATGTTGCCGCCGTTGGTACAAGCATTCGAGATGGCGGCAGATCCGCAGACCGGAAATCTGCAACTCACCTACGCGCCACCAGACCTCGCTTTCCCTGCTGCGTCTGCCCCGCAGATGTGCGCGGCCATCAACGCGCTCGCTCCGGGGCGGTGTACCGGAGCAGGAGACGGGCTGGTAAGCGCCCAGATCGCCCAACTGGTGCTCGGTTCAGTGGGTGCCCGATGAGATCTCGCATGCTCTTGATTCCCGCGCTGACCCTCGCCCTGGCAGCAAGTGGGTGTGGATTCGACCCGGCCACGATCGAAGTGCCCGGCACACGAGTCGCCGGACAGACCTACCGGATACACGTCCAATTTGCCGACGTGCTCAATCTGCCCATCGGGGCGAAGGTGTACGCGAACGGCGCGCTGGCAGGCAACCTCGATAGCCTGCAGGTTGTCGAACCCGGCTCGGAGCGCCAACGAACCGGCTACGTGGTGCTCACTCTGGACATTGCCGACACCGTCAAGCTGCCCGCCGACACGACCGCGGAGCTGCGCCAAGCAACTCCGCTGGGTGACATGCACATCGCCCTCATCTCGCGGCCGGACGACCCAGGGCCGGAACTTCGCGAGAACGCGACCATCCCGATCCAGCAGACCAAGCCGACCCGCCAAGTCGAGGACACCCTCGCCGCGCTGGCAACCGCGATGGGAAGCGGGGCCGTCCTCGATCTGCAGAACCTGGTACGCCAGCTCAACGCCTCTTTGCCACCCGACCCGGCGGACACCGCTCGAATATTCGGTGTCTTGGGCGAGGATCTCCGCGACGTCGCAGCCAACCTCGGCGATGTGGACTCCTTCCTCGATGCGCTGACCACCAACACGACCACGCTGATCGAGGATGAACCACTGCTTCGCCAGCTACTCGATGACTACGGCGTAGCCCATGTCACCGATGTGGTCGGCTCGGTTGTCGGGATTCTGTACATCATGTCCGGCCTGGGGCCAGTCGCGGCCAATGCGGTCTGGCTCGCTCCTGCCGTCGCCGGCCTGGACGACCTGGCGCGCGCGATGGTGCCGCTGCTGTTCTCGAACCGGCCGCTGGACCTGAATGCTCCCTCGAATCTCAACAAGCTGACGGCATTGATCCGGGACAAGATCATCCCGTTCACCGAGCACGGCCCCAAGATCGACATCGTCGGTGCGTCGGTGAGCGACCCCGCGGCACCGCTGGGGCCGCGTGAGGACAAGGTGCAAGACATTCTGGCGACATTGCGCCTGATCGGAGTGGTGCGATGACCAGGGGCGTGCGCATGATCAAGCCGGCGTCATTGCTGTCGTCAGCGGCCATTGCCGCTGTGCTGGTGGCTGGTGTCGGCTACCTGAGTTTCGGTGTGCTGCACATAGATCCGACGCGAGACCACATCACTGTGAGTCTGCTGCTCGCAGATTCCGGTGGCGTAGCTGCCGACTCACCGGTTTTGCTCAGCGGTGTCCCGGTCGGGAAGGTCGTCGCGGTCGACACGCTCGCCGCCGGCGTGCAGTTCCGGCTGCGACTGGACGAGAGCTTCCGCGTCCCTGCCTCGAGCACCGTCCGCGTGGAAGCGACCTCCGGGCTGGGGGAGCCGTACGTCGAGTTCGATCCCCCCGCCCAGACAGGTCCGTACCTGAGCGACAACCAACTGCTCGACACCAGGGGCATGCCGATGTCCATGTCGATCCCACAGGTTTCTGTCCGAGCGGTGGAGTTGCTGAACCAGTTCGACCCCGCAACGATGAAGTCTCTGGTCGGCACGATCGATACATCGATCACGGGTACCGGCAACGAAATGCCTCGCCTCGAGCGCGCGAATACACTGCTCGCAGCAACCATCCTGAGTCGCAGCGATGTCCTGCACCAACTGCTCGGCGACATGCAGACAATGGGCGCCGACATGTCCTGGGCGGGACCGAGCCTGCAAACATCCGGACCCAGGTGGGAGCAGTTCGGCGTCAGCATCGACACGCTGATCGCGTCGTCTTCCCGCCTCTTCGAAATCAACAACTCACCCGCCGACTACAACTCCGGTGACGGAATAGTGCCATTTCTGCAACGCCTCAACAGCGTGATCGGCAAAACCGGCCCGTTGATCACAGAGCTGGAACCGATTATCCAGCCGCTGGCCGACACCGCGGTACACGCGGGAAAGGACATCGACATCAGCAGCCTCATCTCGCAGGCGTTGGCGATGGTCGACGAAGACGGAGTCGTACGCCTGCACATCAACGTCAAATAGCAACAGGAGAGATCAGTGAAGACCCTGACGGATGACGAAACCGACGAACAAGAGAGCGGCGTGCGCAACGACAAGGCTACGTCGGAGCCTCGCAAGGAACCGCGCCGCTTCGCGATTCGGCAGTCCACCATCATTTCCGCAGGGCTGGGCATCGTTGCTGTGACCGCAATAACCGTGCTTGCGGTCCTTTTGGCCACTGTTCGCGGCGAATTGGCCGACCGCGATTCCCGTGCCGCTGACGAGGCGCACAGCAAGACGGTGGCGATGGACTATGCGGTCGGAGCTTCGACGATCGATTATCGCGACACCAAGGCATGGTATGCGAAGTTGAAAGCCAACACCTCATCGCAGCTCGCGAGCAGATTCGATGCCACCGCAGCGCAACTCGATCAGATCCTGATGCCCTTGCAATGGGCCTCGACGGCTCGTCCGATCGCCGCGGTTGTAACCGAGTCGAACTCGGGGATATACAAGATCAACGCGTTCCTGAACGTCACGTCCACCAGCGTGCAGACGCCGCAGGGCGGGCAAACTACCGTCACCTATTCGCTGACGATCGACAAGAACTCCGGATGGAAGATCACGGAGGTGGGTGGCCTGGAAGGCGCGCTGCCTGTGAAGTGAGCACTCGAAATGAACGTCCGGTGCAGCACCGGCGCGATATGGAAGGAGGCAGCTATGAACCGCGAGAGAACGGAGGAGGTAGCCCTGGACTTTTGTCAACGGTGAAAGAGAAGTCGTAGCAGCCCTGACGTAGTTTCGAGCAGATCAGCTCTGTCGCTGCCGAACTCGGCACCACCGCGATCGCTGATCTGACCGTCACCGTCGAACACGTATCGGTTCCCGTTTTTCCGCTCGGTCATGTGTTAACCAATCATTGGAGATAAGGAAACGATGACTACAATTAGTAGAGTAATCGGCAGTCTTCAGCCGGAGGCCGTGATGGAGTACCGCCGAGGTTGCGCGAAAGCGTCACCGCTCCCGCGATTGGCTGGTAAGACCGCGATCGTCACCGGTGCCGCCGGTGGTATCGGACTCGCTATCGCGAAAAGGCTTGTTGCAGAAGGAGCTGGGGTGTGTCTGACCGCCCGTGATCCGAACCTGCTACACGCAGCCGTGGACGAACTCGGCGGGCGCGACAACGCGGTTGCCGTTGTCGGCGACATCGACGATGTCACGCATCAGATCGAGACAATGCACCGGGCGATGGAAGCATTCGGCTCGATTGACGTACTGGTCAATAACATCGGAGCCAACCCCGCCGCCGGATCGTTGCTCGAGCTCGACTACAAGTCCGCCGGCAAGGTGATCGAGTCGAACTGCATTTCCGCCATCTCCTGGGTACAGCAGGCGCACAAGGCATGGCTTGGTGAGCACGGAGGCTCGATCGTCAACATCACCTCCATAGCTGGGCTGAAACCTGCGCCAGGGATCGCCTTCGAAGGCGCGACCGCGGCGATGCTGATCCACCTGACGCGAGAACTCGCCGTCGAACTCAGTCCCCACATCAGAGTCAATGCCGTAGCGCCACCCACCGTATGTCCGGGGTTCGCAACAGTCGATCCGAGCCGGCGTGCGATGCAGAACAGCCTGCTGTCGGCGAAATGTAACACCGAGGAGATCAGCGGCGTAGTCGCCTTCCTGGCCTCCTCGGAGGCAGCGTGGCTGTCCGGTCAGATCATTGCGATTCAGGAGGTGCTGCGGTGAGCAGGCGAGGCCGTGAAATCGGTTGCCTCCCCATCAGCGACGAGGCCAAGGAGTTTTTGATCGGCCATCGTGCTGCCAGGATCCCGGTGCGCCTGACGTCTCGTAACGTGCGCTTTATTCGCAGGGCCTACAACCACGGTCGACGGCCGATTGCCGAACTGGAGACCAGGTTCGGCGTCCGAGCGACCACCGCGACTGCTGGTGGTACAGAGGTGTGGACAATGACCCCGCGGCAGGTGACCGGTGGCGACACCTACGCAATATTTCTCCACAGTGGAGGCTACTTTCTCGGCGACGCACGCGATGAGCTGGCGGTACTAATGGCTGATGCGCTCGAGATGCCCTTGATCTCGATCCAGTACCGGCTCGCGCCGGAAGCCCCTTTCCCTGCAGCGCTCGATGATGCAATTGCCGCGTATTCGGCGATCGTTGCCGAGCGGCCGTCGAAGTTCGTTTTGGTGGGTGCCTCAGCGGGCGGTGGGCTGGCGTTGGCGCTCATGCAGCGCATCCGAGAGCTCGGACTTCCTGAGCCGGTAGGCCTGGGATTGATGGCCCCGTGGACCGACCTCGCACGAGTCGGTACCGGCGAGCACAGTCTCGAAGGACGTGACCCCCTCATCAGGTGGCGCGGCCAGCTCGACAGGGCAGTTCGGGCCTATGCAGCAGGAACGAGCGTGGCCGACCCTTTGCTCTCACCGGTACACGCCCCCAATTTGCAGGGTTTTCCACCCAGTATGATCGTCACGGGAACCCGCGACCTGTTCTTGAGCGACTGTGTCCGCATGTACTGGGCTCTACGTGCCGCCGACGCCCCGAGTCACCTGCGGATTTGGGAGAGCATGTGGCACACCTTCTGCGATCAACCCGACATCCCCGAAGCGGTCGATTGCCGCAAAGAAGTCGCGACCTTCCTACGCAAGACCTTGAGCATCGAGTCGACCGCCGACTCGGTCGCCGCCGATCATGCCTAGCAATGGATCCGGGAATCGGATGACCGTACAGCCGCAATCAGGCACCGGAAACGATGGGCCAGCGTCCTGGTCTACCAGAAATACCGGACGACCACTGGCGGGAGAGTGTCATGAAATCCTGAAGTACGACCGAGCAGTCGTCGTGAGGACGTCAACCACTCCTGCAGGCGACAGGCGAACGGCACACCAACGAGCACGACCAAGCTCCGTGGTGACCAGGGGCGCTGTGCCGACCGCGATCCATGGCCGGAACGGTTAGGCGGTCGAGCCGGCAAAGTTCGACCTCGGCGATTCAACGGAAATGGAGGCC
Source organism: Nocardia arseniciresistens (assembly GCF_046764875.1). Taxonomy (NCBI): domain Bacteria; kingdom Bacillati; phylum Actinomycetota; class Actinomycetes; order Mycobacteriales; family Nocardiaceae; genus Nocardia; species Nocardia arseniciresistens. Next base: position 18,347 of record NZ_JBKORD010000017.1, on the reverse strand, counting down.
CAACGGGAGGGCGGCCTTGGATGTGACGAATGCCGTGGATCCCGCGGTCTCCCGACAGCCGTTGCTAACCCGGTCCGAATCCACCGCTCGTAGGTCAACGGGTGCCCTTGATTTCCGCTAACGACGCCCTATCTACCTAATCGAACGATAACCTAGCTGGCGATGAACTGATCGCTTGATTAGTATCGACAGGTGACCAAGCAGCCCACTTCAAAACGAGCGACCAGGCCTTCGGGACACGCGACGCGCGCACGGATTCTTGCGGTAGCTCTGGATCTGTTCTCCGAGCTGTCCTACGATGGCGCGTCCCTGCGAGACATCGCCGCGCGAGCTGGAGTAACACAGCCTCTGCTCAATTACCACTTCAGTACGAAGGACGAGCTGTGGCGGGCGGCCGTCGACGTCTTGTTCGATGACCTCACTCAGGTGATGGCAGCACGCGTGGACGGGTTGAGAGGGGTTGATGAGGTCAGTGTCGCGAAGCTGTTGATTCGTGAGCTCGTCTATTTCTCGGCCGAGCATCCACAGATGAACCGCATCATCAACCAGGAGTGCAAGGTCGACAGCGCTCGCATGGATTGGTTGGTCGAGAAGCATGTCCGGCCACGCTTCGAGCAAGCGACCGCTTTGCTCGAATACCTCGTCGCCGGCGGTCACGTGCCCAACATCCCTGCCGTGCACTTCTACTACATCCTTACCGGAGCCAGCTCGAACATGTTTGTCCTCGGACCCGAGTGCCGCCGCCTCTCAGGGGTCGACCCCCGCGCCCGCGAAGTCGTGGAAGCCCATGCCGACGCTGTCATCGCGCTACTGTTCGGGCGCTGACGAGCTCAGCTCCGGTTCGGGCATCGGAATGGACTCTGTCGACCGCCAATCACTGCTCGATGTTTGTCTGGATCCGGACGGCCCGCAGGTTCGGGCGGTGCCGCGCCGGATCGGTGATCTGCTCGTCTGTTACGGCATCGCGCGGGATCGAGGCTGCCGAGGATCCGGCCCGGATGCGGGTGGAGGCAATCGCATCGCAGGTCCGGCCCTATGTGCTCCGCGAGCTGGAACGAAGCCGGCTCGCGGGAGTGCAATCCGATCCAAGGGGAGTCGCCGCAGCGACCTGCGAACTGACCCTCGGCGGTCACGGCACACCGGCGGTCGGCTACCTCGTCGGCGACAAGTACGCCGGCATCGCGCAGATGTTCGATGTGATCGAGTTCGCACGAATGATGGTGGGCACCAAGGCCATCGCCACCTTGTCGACGGGCTACCTCAACGCCCTCGACTACGCCAGGACCCGCGTTCAGGGCGCCGACCTGACGCAGATGGCCGACAAGACCGCTCCCCGAGTGCCGATCATCCGCCCCGCCGACGTGCGCCGGTCGCTGATGCTGCAGAAGGCCTACACCGAAGGCCTGCGCGCGGTGTACCTCTACACCGCCGTGCACCAGGATCCCGAGGTCGCGCGGCGGGTTTCGGGCGCGGACGCCGAACTGGCCGCCCGGGTGAACGACCTGCTGCTGCCCATCGTCAAAGGTGTGGGCTCCGAACGCGCCTACCAGTACCTCACCGAATCGCTGCAGACCTTCGGCGGCTCGGGCTTCCTGCAGGACTACCCGATCGAGCAGTACATCCGCGACGCCAAGATCGACTCGCTCTACGAGGGCACCACCGCCATCCAGGCCCAGGACTCCTTCTTCCGCAAGATCGCCCGCGACCAAGGCGTCGCCCTGGCACACATCGCCGCACAGATCCAGCAGTTCGTCGACGGTGGCGACGACCGGCTCAAGGCCGAACGCGCCCTGCTCGCCACCGCGCTCGAGGACGTGCAGGCGATCACCGCCACCCTGATCGGGCACCTGCTCGCCGCCCAACAGGACTCCACCGAGCTCTACAAGATCGGTTTGGGATCGGTGCGCTACCTGCTCGCCGTCGGCGACCTGCTGATCGGGTGGCAGTTGCTCGCCCACGCCGAGATCGCTCTCGCCGTGCTCGATCGCTCACCGAGTGCCGCTGGTGGCGACTTCTACCGGGGAAAACTGCCGTTGCTGGATTCTTCGCCCGCAACGTCTTGCCGCAGCTCACAGCCACCCGAGCGACCTGCTATCTGCTCGGGGTATCGACCCGACGGATGGAGAAACTCGTCGAATCACTCGGCGTGACAACACTTTCCAAATCGCAGGTGTCGATGATGGCTCGTGATCTGGATGCCCAGGTCGAAGCCTTCCGCACCCGCCCCTTGGACCAAGGCTCCTACACGTTCCTCGCCGCCGACGCTCTCGTGTTGAAGGTCCGCGAAAACGGTCGGGTGGTCAACGTCCACGCCCTTATCGCGACCGGGGTCAACAATGACGGCTACCGCGAAATCCTCGACCTGCAAGTAACTTCCGGGGAGGACGGAGCGGGCTGGCTGGGGTTCTTCCCAGACCTGGTTGCCTGCGGCCTGAGCGGAGTCCAGCTCGTGACTTCGGGCTGGTGGCCGCGATCGGGGCCACGTTGCCGGGCGCGTCCTGGCAGCGTTGCCGCACCCACTACACGGTCAACTTGATGAGCCGCTGCCCGAAGGCCTCGTGGCCGTGGGTCCGCACATTGTTGCATTCAGTATTCGATCAAGCGGATGCCGAATCGGTTGCCGCGCAATATGACCGGATGCTCGATGCCCTGACCGAGAACTGTGATCACCTCGATGCGGCGCGGGCGGATCTGCTGGCGTTCACCGCGTTCCCCAAACAGATCTGGCGGCAGATCTGGTCGAACAATCCGCAGGAACGGTTGAGCAGGGAAATCCGCCGCCGCACCGACGTGGTCGGTATCTTCCCTAACCGCGGCTCGATCATCCGCTTGGTCGGGGCGGTGCTGGCCGAACAACATGACGAATGGATCGAAGGACGCCGCTACCTCGGCCTCGATGTCCTGGCCCGCTCACGCGGGCTCACAGCCACCGACGAGCAGGAGGACCCAGCCCCAGCAGAACTCACGGCCTGACCGATATTTCGGATCATGTGGCGACCACCCGAGTTACACCACGCATTTGGACTTGACCCATGGCGGACCCGGGAGGGCAGTGGCGGAAGGGACTTCGTTGTCCGGCCTCGGCTGGCCGCGATGGTTCGAGTGCGCGTCGCTCACGGATGCCGTTCGCCCAGAACCGATCTAGTCACCTCTGTGCCTCGGGTGGTGGCGTGCACCGGCTCGATGGCTGGCCAGCAGGCGGCGACCGTTGACGATCTCCACAGGAGGGGTCTTCCTTGGCGAGTTTGCCCAGCCAGCCAGTCCCCCCGCAAGTAGTTTCTGAAGTCGCGCAAGCCGTATCGGTCGGCCCAGCCGGTCCGTGTGCCCGCGACCGTTGAAAGCGGCGGCAACCCGGGGCGATTCGAGTCTCCTCTGGCGATGTCGGTTCCACTTCTTACCCTTGTCGCATGACGTTCACTGCACTTCATCGGGTCCTAGGCGTAGCTCCGGGACCACTGACCGACGAGCTGCTCGACGAGGCGGTAGCTCAGGGTGTCGAGGAGACCGACGATTTGGACTGGAAGTTGGAATTGCTGCCGGTGAAGGGACTGCCGCTAACGGACTTTCCCAAGGACGTTGCGGCTATGGCCAACAGTGGGGGCGGCCTTATCGTCTATGGTGTCCGTGAGTCACAAAAGGCTGCGACTGAGCGCGTCGGTGTCGGCGAGTGCGACGAGGGATACGAGCGCGCACTGCGCGTTGCCGCGGTCAATGCCATCACTCCGCCCGTGTTCGGCTTGAAAGTGCATCGACTCGGGTCCGGTGACAAGCGAGCCGTGGCGGTCGAGGTACCGGCAAGCGTCGACGGTCCGCATCTGATCTACAGGAACGACTACTTCGGCGCGCCGCTGCGTAACAACGCCGACACTGTCTGGATGAAGGAACGCCAGCTCGAGGCGATGTACCGGGCCCGCTTCGAGGAACGCCGTCATGCCACCGAGGCGTTAGACAACCTGTACGTTGAGGCAGCTCGCGGCCGGGACACCCAAACACGGGCATGGATGATCGCCGTTGGGCATCCCCGAGTCCCTCGACTCCAGAACCGCCTTAGTCGTGACGATGTCCGCGACGTGCTGACTCAGACCGAAAAATTGGCAAAGACCTACGCGTGCGACGGAGTACATCCTCTGGCCAGCGTGGACCGGCTGAACCCGCGTCCTGGTCTTCGCCGCTGGGTTGCGCCCAATGAGGCTACCGGCGATCGAGCGGTTTGGAAGGAGGCATGGGCCAGCGTCCACCATGACGGGTCGGTCACCCTAGCTGCCGCGATCGGTGGACACATGATCAGCAGCGATACCTACCTCGACGGGTGGCAGGTGGAGGCATCGGCCATTGAGGCTGGTGTCGCCGACCTGATGGCACTGGTTAAGGTCGCTGCGGAAGCCACCGGCAATGATGAGTACGACATCCGTGTCGGGGTCGAATGGGCAGGTCAGGATGCGCTGGTACTCCTGGCGGGCGCCCCCCGCTACCCCTACCAAGGCATCCCACTGCATGGATATTCGCCCGTCGAGATGAGCGTGGACGTGACCGAGCCTCCATCAGACTTCTTCTGGCAGGTTCATGACCTGGCCCAGGACTGTGTAAACCAGGGTGGTATCTCCGAAGTGCGGCTGATCAACCCTCCGGCTCGCGACGAAGAACGGTAGCCGAGGCTGTGGGGAGCCTGCGGCCGCATGACACGCGAAACATGGGCAACCGGAAACCGCTTGGTAATCGCAGAACGACTGCGGGGCCGATGTGTCTTCACCCACTCGGCCTGGATCCGTGCGCTTTCTTCAGCGACCTTGTCCAGCAGGCGATCTCGATGGAAGCGTCGGACCTGCTGAGCGAACTTTCGGTAGGGAAGTCGGCGGGGAGAAGGACACCACGTCATCATCGCCTCCTTCAGGTGTGAACCGCCACCGAGTTTGTGCTCAGGCCCGCATTGCTGCGCCTACTCGCGCCGCTCTGTGCGCCACCCAGTGCGGCGGCGATCAGCAGTCGCAGTACGGGCGTGACCCATCCGGGAACAGGCTCGCCGCGGTCGTGGCGGCGTGGGCATCGAGGCGTATGTTCTCTCGTCCGAGTACGGGGTACCGGCGGGTCCAGGGTGAGGTGCCGGTCGAGGGGCGGTGTTCAGTCGGTCAGGACCACGTTGTGGTGGATCCAGCGTTCGTCGTGGGCGGCGGTGTGTCGGTCGCACTACTCGTCAGCCGAACATATCGGGGTTCCGCAGTTCACTACCCGGCGGCCAGCGCGCGCTGATGTGCCGCGACGGGCCGCGCACCTGTCCTCTACAGTCGATTTGAGGGCAAGTGTTTATGTTCGAGCACCTTCGAATCGATCTGTGCCACAAGACGATTAAAGAAAACTATCCACCACTCGACGCCACCCTTGTGGAGGCGCCCGGGCGTTGTGCCCCTGTGCACGATCTCACCACGAATGTCGTGGACGAATTCGTCCAGCGTGCCCCGCACTTTCTGATTGCTAGCGCCTCGCCACGAAACACTGTGGAGGGCATCCGGGAGACCGATCGCGAGGTCGAGTAGCTTCTCCGTGTTCGAGACGTTCGGAGTGTTGAGTCGGTTTGCATCACGCTCAACTGCGGCGAGGGCCTCGGATTCCACCCATCGCCAGCGAGCACCCACGGGTTCTTCACTGCCCCAAGTTCGGAGCGCAGCCGATGGGGCAGCTTCGTGTGGTCAGAACCGATTCGCTTCAGTAGATCATTGAACCCCTCGATCGCAATCTGCTCGACATAGTTCTCCCAAGCTGTGTGCAGCAGCACGATCGCGGACCGGAGCAGAGGACCCGTGTCGCCCGCTGGCCGACCGGGTGATCCGCTCTGAGCTGGGTGCGCAACGAGCAGGTTCTGGACGTCCTCCATCAGCGATTTGTACGTCATGACATAGGCGTTCGAGAAGAAGGTGAACGGCCCCGGAATCGATTCCACCACCTCGCCATCGTGCCTTGGGCAGCCCGCCAGACATGAGGCGGCGTCCGGACTGAGCGCTGGAGCGGTGGAGCCGTCAGCCTGACACGCAGGGACATCGGATATTGGTCTTGCATTCGAAGGGCAGGAAACACGACGATGCCGCTGCCGCCGATCATGTCGCCGAGGACCTTCTGCGCATGTTCGGCGTACTGGTCGACGAAGCGCACGAGATCTGCCAACTCCCGCTGCCCTCGCTGAATTACCTCCAACACGACGGCAGCGCAGCCTCAACGGGCACAATGGCAGATCTGGCTAGACCGGCATAGATGGCAACGGTCGACGGCTGCTTTCGGCAGCCGGTCCGATTCCGGAGGGACCGCCGAATTCCTAGACAGGTCGGCAGATCCCCGCCTGGTGCTTCATCAGCCGCAGGGCTAGGTCGCGAGCGCTCCGAAAGTACCCAACTTCCCTGGTTCACAAGGCTGCACACCGCGTCCCCTCGTCGGAGCAGCTAAGCCTGCACGCGGGAGGAGAGTGAAAGTGGCAGTGGAACAGGACAGGGAAGGGCGGGGCCTGCGAGTGGGCGACCCGGCCACCGTGTGCAATCAGCGGGCCTGCCGCTTCTAGTGTCTGTGCCGGAAGGCATTTCGATTGCATGTAACTCGACGTGGAGAACGCGCGGACACGTGTTATCCGTGCGATCGACCGCTGCGGCGTGAACCGCATCGCAGGTTGGACGCCGCGCTCAGCCGGTGTGTCAGAGCCAGCGGGTCTGGTCATGAGCACGGACATCGTCTACGAACGGCATGACGGTCCTGTCCCACCTGTCGTGATGCAGAACGGATGGCCAGCGGGATGGGACTGCTGCACGGATAGGTGACATCTTGACCTGCCCCATCCCTTGGGTTCCGGTTCCAGTGGCTAACTGACAGCCTTTACGAAAGGCTGAACGCCGTGCCCCGCCCCTACCCTCCCGAGTTCCGTGCGCGAGCAGTCGCGCTGGTACGCGCAGGCAGACAAGCCAAACAGACAGCCGTCGAGCTAGGCATTCATCCAGTGACGCTGTCGAAATGGGTCCGTCAAGACGAGATCGACCGTGGATTGCGACCCGGTACCTCCTCTACCGAGTCCGTGCAGTTGCGCGCAGCGCGGCGGCGGATCTCTGAACTGGAAAGCGAGTTGGCGATCATCCGCCAAGCAGCGAAGTTCCTCGGCGAGGACAAGCCTCGCCCAAAAGGGTCTACCCGGTGATCGACGCTCTCGTCGACGCCGGGGCACCCGTGGACAGATGCTGCCGAATCCTCGGAATCACCCGACAGAACTACTACAAGCACAAACGCACCCCGACCACACCCACCCAGCTGCGGCGCCAGTGGCTGACCGGACTGATCCGTGAGGTCCACGTCGCCTCCCGAGGCACCTACGGGTACCGCAGAATCCATGCCGAACTCACCCTCGGTATGAGCGTGACGGTCTGCTCGCGAACGGTGTCGGTTCTGATGACTCAAGCCGGCATCTACGGGCTGCCCGGGCCGACGCGGGTCAAACGCCTGCGCGGCGTCGCGACTGCCGATGATCTGGTTAACCGCAAGTTCCACCGGCTGGCACCAAATGAGTTGTGGGTCACTGACATAACGCAACACAGGACTCGAGAAGGCTGGGTCTACTGCGCTGCGGTTCTCGACGCGTTCAGCCGTAGGATCGTGGGCTGGTCGATCGATTCCAAGCAGGACGCGACCTTGGTGGTCAACGCCTTGGACATGGCTATCCGTAATCGCCGTCCCGCTCCCGGCGGGGTCGTGCACGCTGACCACGGCACCCAATTCACGTCCTGGGTCTTCGGCGAGAAAATCCGCTCCGCGGGCCTGCTGCCCTCGTTCGGCACCGTCGGCGACGGACTCGATAACGCGATGATGGAAAGCTTCTGGTCCTCGATGCAGATCGAGCTACTCAACCGCAAGAAATGGAAGACCCGGATCGAGCTCGCCAACGCGATCTTCGACTACATCGAGATCTTCCACAACCGCCAGCGGCGCCACTCCGCCCTGGGCTACTCCACTCCGATCGAGTACGAACTATCCTTCGACAACAACATCCGCGCTGTCAGTTAGCCACCACAACTGGAACCTAACTAGTGGGGCAGGTCATCTGATCTGTGGTGCCGAAAGGCACTGCTGGAAGGATGTATACCGTGCCCAAGCCCTACCTCAAAGAGTTCCGTGACGACGTCGTCCGCGTTGCACGTAACCGAGAACCAGGCCACAAGCTCAAGCAGATCGCGGCCGATTTCGGGATCAGCGAGTCCTGCCTAGCCGGCTGGATCAAGCAAGCCGACGTCGAGGACGGCATCCAACCGGGCACCACGAGCGAGCAGTCTGCCGAGTTCGATGCGTTCTCGCCCGGCCAGTATCCACCTCACGCCGCGTGCGAGGCTTCCGATGGCCTGCGTTCCGCTGCGATGCCGACCTGCGAGGGGGATGCGAATGTGCGTGCCAGGTCCCTCACCCCGACCGGGTAACACCTCTTCGCTGAGCAAGTCGGCCCACATCGCGCTGAAGGCACCGGATCAAGAAGAGCGCGTAGCAAAGCAGTGCACAGGCGTGCGGATTGTCGGAAGACCCTTCGTCAGTTCAGGTCGGGACTGCCTCGGAGTCGTATTATTCAATCGCCGAACATTTGCAAACCTGTCAATGTCATTCCAACTGGATGACCTTGAACCATTGACAGGAGTACCGGCGTAAAGCGATGCTGAAACTGTGTCAGGGCACCATGATCCGACTCCAACTAGCTGTAGGACCAACACAGCATCGGCATTCGATCGCGCATATGCGCTCCGGATCATGCCCTCGGCTCCTTCCGCGTTCGTACCTATGCATCAGCGATTGCCCGCTCGGTCCAACCGCATTGCAGCGCAGAGCATTTCGTCGATCCTCGTAGCCGCGCATTTGCGCCACGGGGAAGGAATCCGGCCACCGACCTGGACACCGAAAACGTGTATGGTGACGGCATGTACACGAAAAGTGTGCATATCTGCCGCAATCACTGTGTCCTATTCCCCCTCCGGACACAAAATTGTGGCAAATATGCCTCAGAAAAGGTGTCCAGGCACAGCCTGGACACTCATCATTGGATTTCCCTCGCGACCTGCGGTTCACCCCCTCCGGGGGTGATCTGTGTGAGCTATGACACACTCGCGCCGGTCATTCCGTCGTTCTCTGCATTCCGCCAGCGATCCTCAGCCGACTCCTTGGGATCAGCACGACGACTGCCGACGTATGGTCGCGGGGAGGCATTCGAGCTGGCTACGCCAGCGCAGTCGCACAACGAAGCGAATGACATGGTCCACGCATGTGATTTATCGGTCCTTGCCCAGCTACTTGAACGCGAGGAACGCTGGATGCGCGGTAATAGCCGCTGAGGGGGGCATTTGAGCGTGCCTTTCCGGTGCCCGGGGTGTCCTGGTCGCGAGATTCGGGAACCGTGGCTGACGGCGCGCAACAAGCAGCGCATCATCAATGCCTCTCTGGCTGACCAACCCGCGATCGGGCCGCCGCCCGCCGTCGACACCAGCGGCGGCGCAGAGCTCGGACCAGCGATATGAACGGGGAGTAGCACTTTCGTAGGAAGCAGAGAGGAAGTCGCCCACCGCCGATCGAGCCCTGCCCGGTCGGGGATGGCAAGACGGTGTCGGGATTCCCACCGAGACCACGTACCCGTTCGGCGATCTGCGCGAGATAGCGAACGAAGACCGGAGACCAGCGGCTGGACGCCGGGATGTCGCGCGCGATCCAGCGCAGCACCGACAGCAGCCGCAGCTCGATTGGCAGCAGTTCGGCTTTGGTCCGGACCGGGATGTCGATCTGGAAAGCGCCGTCCACCCGATCCCAGCGCAGCAGTTGCTCGCCGCCACCAACCGCAGTGAGGTCAGGTACCTGGCGATTTACCTTCGTTGGCGTGAGCTGGCGGACCCGCACCGTGAACTGCTGTCCCCTGCGCACGCCTGCGGGTACCTCGACGGTGAGCAGACCTGCGTGGTCGCCACGCAGACTGGGTGGGATCGGAAGGTAGGTCACCGTCTCAGCGGCGCAGGCAAGCGTGTGTGCGTCGATCCGCTGCAACCGGGACCGACCGACAGTCCTATCTGCCAGAGCGAGAACGGCATCGGCGTCGACCGTGGGCAGATAGACCTGGGCGGTCGAACCGGCCGGCAGACCGTCCCAATCGATCATCAACTCGGTGGGTTCGGCTGAGAACGTCGGTGTCGAGGCGATCTCGAACGTCTGCGGCGCACAGCGTGATCCGTCGTCGCCGGGGTTGGGAATCGATACCCAGGCGAGGTTGCGCTGGGCGAGTTTGTCGGTCGTGGTCGGATCGACTCCGGGGGGAATCGTAGCGGGATCGAACGCGATCTCGGCGACCAGGCACTGGTGCGGGCTCCGCACGATCGCCTCCTGTAGCGACCGCAGTGTGACCGACTGGAACCGGAACGGGCCGTCCACTTGCGTGGGCGGTGTCTGCGGCAAGATCTTGTCGCTGGGATGGTTGATGTCGAGCAAGCAGCCGAAATACGCCTCGACCTCGTTGCCGCCTGGATCAGGCTTAATGGTGCGCACATTCTTCGGATCGGTCTGCTTGATCATGCTCTCCACGGCGGTGTCCACACGCGGAGCGGCGAAAAAGGGGACAGAGACGTACTCGCCGCCACGTATGCCGGGAAGAGCGATGGTGCGGCCACCGGGCGTGCCCATGGGGAATCGGCGGTAGACCGTGGATTGGTCATAGCTTGTATTCGTCGACTGCGCCTGCATGAGCCGGAAGAAGACGCGGGTGTCGGGGGCATCCTGCGTTAGCCCGCGCATGCGCACCCGGGCCAGCGCGAAGTTGTACACCAGCCGGTAGGTCGCGTCGATCGGGGTCAGCTCTAGCCGCGACCCGGCTTCGTCCTCGGGCAACTCGTCGAAACTTTCGCCGCCCGCGACCCCACCGCCGTCGTTGAGCTCGTCGATCACCGACTCGATGAATGTGTTCGGGTCAGCGAAAAGCAATTGCCCGAACCGGGCCTCGGGGAGACGGACGGTGAAGACGCGCAGATCCACACTGAGCCACCAGGTGGGACCATCGAGCATGAACGGGTTCGCTTCTCTCTTGAACAGTCGCAGCACTCCCGCGGCGGTGGCGGTCTTGCCAGCGGCGGTAACAGAAGCCCCTACCTGCATGTCTTTGGAGGCGCCAGGGAAGTTGAACACCGCGTCCGAAGCAAACGACATTTGGCACTGGTATCGGAATCGCTGCGGGCGTGCAGGCAGACTCGGGTCCTCTGGGATCACGGGCCCGGTGGAATGCACCGACATGCCTGACTGCGACGACAGGGTCTCGATTGTGACGGTAAGGGCCGTCGGAGGTTCGTCCAGATTGTCTGTGGTGAGCCCCAATTCGTCTGTGGTGAAGCCTTCGACCACCACCCAGAAGGCGGGATCGAACTCGGCCGGCTTCGTGTCGGTGGGGTGAGCGGCGAGCACCTCGTCTTGACTGTAGGTGCTGCGTTCGATCACCAGGAAGCACTTCTTGACGCTGGCGGCAGCCTCGATGCAGAGCTGCACAAGACCGGCTGTCACTTCGTCGATGATCTGCCGCATCTCACTGTAGATCGGATGGGAGGGTTCGGGTGGATTTTGATTACTGCCCCATTCGATGACGTGGGCGTAGATCTTTTCCCGGGTCTCGTCGGTGAAATGGCGACTGTAGGCATAGTCGGTCGATGCGCCCGATACCGGGTACGCCCCCTTTTTCGATTGCCATACCTCGTACGACCGTCCCCGCACGGACCGGATCGCCTCCGCCATCGCATCCGCCAGTGCAATCGCCCGGGCCTCGTCTTCGGGAGGAATGTACTCACCGTAGTTGTCGTGGTCCGCACCGCGTTGGCCGTCGAATGCGGCATTTCGGAAGTTCATCGACTTGTCGGTGCTCTGATTGTCGTCGTTGCCCCAACTGTAAAGGATTTTTTCACCAGAGCTGTGGACGTCGACGAAGAACTGGGTGGCAAGGAACCGGTCGAGAAGCCAGACGACGTTCTTCGTCTCCGGCTCCGACTCAACTTTGTGACCGATGTAGTTTTCAGGCTCGCACGGCCATATCGAACTGTGCACCCCCGACTGGGTGTCGAAGTAGCGCGTGAAGTCCCACAGGAAGTCGAAGTTGCGGTTCAAATCAACGCCAGGGCAGCTGTCAGACGACGGATCCTTCGTGCGACGGTTCTTCCGCCAATCCGAATTGCTGCCCCCCTCCATGCTGAAGGCGCGGCCGTCGGGGTTCGCCTGCGGAAAAACTACGATATCGAGTAGCTCGACGATCAATTTCAGCTGTTGGGCGCTGAACGATTTCGACCCGATGTCGAGCCCCGACCCCGTGCGGTAGGCGTCGGTCACCTGTTCAACGAAATTTATGAGAATATCGGAGCTTCCCCATTCATCCGCATGCAGTCCGCCCAGCAGCATCACCGCGATCCGACCCGATCCAGAACCCTTGCCGATCTTGATCGCCTGACAGCGCCGCTCCTCCCACGTCGGGTGGGGCAGTTCGATCAACTCGGTGAATCCGGCATTGACAACGCTGGAGACGACGAGTGCAGACTCGACCTTGAGAACGTTCAGGTACATGATCGACTCACTCCATGTCGGTGGCGCTCTGGATGTACCGATTGCCGCGACCGACCTCGCGCTGACGTTCCCGGCCCGCCAGATCGACGTCCTCGTGACGCTCGACGTCATATCCTGCAGCGATCAGGTCCGCGATAGCAGACTCCTCCACGATCGCGTCGACGGAAAATCCGCGCTCCTCCGATTGCCTCGCTCCATGCTCAAGTAGCCTGAGATGGCGTTTTCGAACCAGATCCGACATTCGGTCGCGATCGGCCGCGGAAATGGTGATGCGATATCTAGCCGTCATGTTCCCCTGACGGAATCGACCCAATCGCCGAAGGCGTTGAATCGAGTGGTTCATTCCCGGGACGCCACCTACAGTAAGGCCCGTTAATCCTTCGAAAACGAGTAATCGACTACCTGTTTCCGCACCGCTGGAGCAGCCGACAATTTGCGTAGAGCTTCACCATCGCAGGCGCGGTCACGATGGGTCGTCTCGGTCTTCGTCAGGCGGGACTTGCACCTCGCGGGAGCGCGGCAGTCGTCGTGTAGGCGGGCCGAGCCCCTTCTGGATCACACGGCTGCGGGCAGCGCATGTACGGCACGAGCTCCAGCGGGCCGTACGTTTCCTCCAGCTCTTCCAACGTCTGGCAACGCCGGGTCGCACCGGAGGGAATTCGCGGCTGTCCGAGTGTGGCGCCCCGACCAACATGTACGAGGAGCTGGCCGAGGTTGCGCGGGCCAGCTTGAGCGGCCGCACCGTCGCGAGCCTGCGGGGCACCACCGACCGCACTCTGGCCGGATTCAACCCAGCGCAACCAGCAGGATGTGAGCATCGCCAAGAATTACGCCCGATACGAACCCGACACCGTGGTCTCCCGGATGCACAGCAGGCCATACCGTGCGAATGAGGTCGCGACGCGGTGCTTCCATAGGGGCCCGTTGTCGCAGCGATGGAGCGCACGCCATATGTCGGCATCCTATTTCCCCAGGCGCAATATCCGATGTTGGCGATATGCGGGTAGGTGGTCGATTCGGGTGGGCGTTGGGCCAGCCACAGACGCGTGTGGTGGCAGGTGTCGGTGATAGCCGGGATATCGAGGGCTGTACTTAAGCGTTCGAGCATCTGCTGGGTGTGTTCGGGAGTGCCTCGGAGTACGACGTCGACAGATCGTGCGGCGGTCGCGGGAGCGAAGTAGACCCGCCGCAACCGATAGAGCGCCCACGGGCTGTGGAAGATCGAGTTGTTGCGGTCGGCGAAGTTCCCCCGCCAACGGCCCACAACTTGCGGTCGTGGCCGATGCGCAGGCGCTACCTCAGAACCAAGGCGCGATATTCTTTCGCAACTCAATCGGTCGCGGATGAATGCGGTAAAGACCGCCCGGGTCGATCGTCATGCCCCACCCGGCGGGACAGTCCGCAATCCGCCAACCGTCCTCGGCCGGAAGACCGATCCGCGTCGGGTCATAGGGTGTGAACCCGAAAATCCGATGGATACTGCTCAGGAACGTCAGATCGTCACCCATACGCAGATCACGCCCGCGAACGGTGATGTAATCCTTCGGCTCAGGCTTGACCCGACCCGCCAGATAACTCTGAGTGGTGAAATGCCACCCCGCCTGTTTCACAGTCGGTTCCTCGGCCGGAAGCTCCGACTCCTCGACAACCTTCCGGTTCATGCCGTCAGGCCCGGTGACGTACCCACAGCTTCGACAGACTCCATGTCGAGAACGGCCACCCCAGGTCCCGGGGGCAGCACCGGGCGATCTGACAGATCCGTTCACGCGTCTTCGGATCGGTCTTGCTCGGCCCGCCCCCGCTCCATTTTGGGTCCAACGCACCGAACCCATGGGTGTTGAAGTCGTGAATCACTTGCCGCACATAGGGGTTCGGAGACCTGCATCAGCTTCGCGATCAACCCCACCGGTTGATGCTGCGCCGAAGCCATCACCACCACCGCACGCCGCATCCGCACCGGCTGTTTACTGCGCCGCGCGATCTGAGCCAACTTCCGCCCCTGCGAATTCATTCCGGCTCGAGCAACCGGTGCGCCTATTGGCTGGGCTCGATCTTTTGGCCAACTCAAAGCAGAGCTGGCCGAACGCAGCGCGGGCGCGTGCTGTTGCTGCCAGCCTGAAAGTTGGCGGCAGCGCAATTGGTGACGAAGCCTTGTTGGGCGCATCGCCGGCCGGTGGTGCGCCCAGGGCTCGGGGTCTGCGCTGGCGGGAGATTGACACGATGGGCGCGTATTTGGTCGCCGATGCGTTTGATCGGCTGGTGCGCGTTCATCAGGAAGGGGGTGCGTGGCGTGAACGCGTTCCGGCCGTTGCCGCGCTGCGACTTCAGTGTTGGCGCGGACCCCAGTACTGCACGCTCAGCATCTGGCCGTCGGTCTCGGGCTGGACCGACATCACGCCGGGGATGTTCTCGATGTGTCCGGGCGCGGTCTCGAACTGCGGGCCGGGCAGGAATCCGAGGAGAGCTGACAGGGCCGATACAATCAATGTGAACATAACCACTCCAATCAATCGTCTGCCGTATTTCGGCAGCACAAACGACCGCATCCAATCGAATGCGGGCAAAACGGATCAGCGGAAAATCAGGCGGATCAGAACCCCGCGCAGGCGACGATCACGAACGCGGTCGCCGGAGTCAGCGCATCAGAGGGGGCCAACGAACCCGGTCTCCAACGAATCCGGCTTCTGGTCGGTCTCGCTGACGTCGTCGTCGGGAACCTCGGGCATTCCGATATCGCCGAGTGCGGCGAGCAGTTGCGCCAATGCGTCGAAGTCGGTGGCGTCGGGCATTTCGACCGGCTCGGTGGTCAGGTGTGCGCTCTTCGCAGCGCTCACGCGGTATTGATTCGCATCCTCGACGGTGTCGAAAGCGTGGACGTGGAACTCGTTGCTCGCACTGCCTTGTTGGATCACGACATGCACCGCGGCGCCCAGTACCAGCGCCTCGCGGGGTGTTTTGACCCGCACTTGGCCGTCGAGGGAGTGCACCTCGACCCGGACTTCGCCGGACTCGAGGGCTTGGATGCTGATCAGGCCGCCACTGGTGGAGTGGGAGAACTCGATGATCTGTTCGTTGGCCTGCTGATGCTCGGACGCAGCGCAGGATTTGATGACTTCGGGACGTTTCACGACTCGACACCTTTGCTTTGAGAATCGTTGTGCAACACTGGAATCAGTGGCTCGTACACCTCGCGGGTACTGAAATCAGGGATCGACTCGACGATCTCCTCCAGATGAGATTCCAATTGACGCAGCGCGCTGCGAGAGAAACCTTCAGGGAATCCGCCCCCCTCGTGGGCTCGGTCCTCGTTGTCGGAGCGCGCGTCGTAGAACGTTTTCACTGTGTCGAGGAACGGCAGCACCTTCTCCAGCGCATTCCAGTCGATCCCGTCAGACATTTCCACGACCTGCGAGGTCGGATCCCCGTCCCTCCCGCAGTCCGCGCGGAACTCCTCGGCCATGCCTTGCTCGTCGGCCGAATGCAAGAACAACTCCGCGAGCCTGCGACGGCTTCACCAGCACGCAGACCCTCGTGCACATCAAGGGTGCGAATTGCGCCGCGCCCCTGAGCCACCAGGTGAACCAAGCACATTCATCCACCGATGCGCTCTGCTACCAAGCCGAAGCCAGACGTGGACGAGGGCGTGGTGCGCGTGGGGGGCGTGGACGTGCGCGCGATCAGCACCGAGGTTTTGATGGCGCAGATCGCCATCGTCTTCCAGGATGTCTATCTCTTCGACGGCACGATCGAGGAGAACGTGCGTCTGGGCCGCCCCGACGCCGACGAAGCCGAGGTGCGGGCGGCAGTGTCAGCGGCGCGGTTGGACGAAGTGATCGAGCGACTGCCCGGCGGATGGGCGACGAATGTCGGCGAAGGCGGCGCACTGCTGTCGGGCGGTGAGCGCCAACGTGTTTCGATCGCGCGAGCGCTGCTGAAGAATGCGCCCATCGTGCTGCTCGACGAGGTGGCCTCGGCACTGGACCCGGTGAACGAAGCGGCCGTCCACGAGGGTGTCGAGCGCCTGATGGCGGGCCGGACGGTGGTGATGGTGGCACATCGGCTGCGGACCGTTCGACGCGCCGATCACATCGTCTTTCTGGACGGAGGTCGGATCGTGGAGGAGGGCAGCCACGACGAGCTGGTGCGCCGCGGTGGCCGCTACGCCGATTTCTGGGAAGTTTCCATGGCACCGGTAGTGAGTGAGTGATTAGGATCTGCCTACGCTGATGGACTCTTTTGCCACACCCGTTCTGGCGTGGGGCGGGTGGTCGGGATCGGAAGGTCTGAATTGCTGCGCCGGGTTCTTTCCGCAATGCACCAAAGAATCATGGGGGCGGCGAAAGGTGTGGCCGAGGTCGCCGAACAGCCTTTGCGGAACGTCGGTCGCGAACTTCGCCAGGTAGCTGGGGGCACGGACGGGAAGGACAAGGATCTCGCGCGCGAGTACGGCTGGGGCGATTCGCGGGACCAGGCGGGCGCGGGGCCCCGACTCGCGGAGCCTACACGGGGGTCGGCGGCCAAGGATGCACCACTGATTGTCGCGGATGAGTTGCACAGAATCCACTTGTCGGGTGCCAAGGCAACATGGACGAATTTCCTTCCCCGCTTCATCCCTGTGCGGAAGTTCGAGGCATGGATTCTATCCAAAACCGAAGGCCCCCTCCCGCCGCTGAGCCCGGATTCCGGCTATAACTGCCGTGAAATGATTCTGTGGGCCGCGGCCAAGAGCAACGTTCTCACCCACGCCCAGCTTCGTAAGCAATACGCATCGTTATTGGGGAGGAAGGCGCTGCGTTTTCGAAAGGAAGGCTTTCTGCCGGATAATTTTCCGCAGAAGATGCAGCAGGTCACCCTTCCCCATGAAAGGCGTGCCTACAACCCAGCGGACTCGGACAGCCCTCGACCCCAGCGCGGGGATCTGATCATGTGGGAGGGATGGGGTGAAGGGAACGCGCACACCGCGATGGCTACCGGACGTCTCATCGGCCCGGACCGGGATGCCGAGGTGTACTCGTTCTGGCCGCCACCGAAAGGCGAGGCGATTCTCGGCACGCAGACCGATGCCGTCCAGATCACGACGGTGAATGCGCTGACACCCTACGTCGAGGTGCCGGGCGTTCCACCGCTGCCGATCTGGTTCGGGCGGGGGCCCTGGTAGCGCGTGTCAGCGCACCGAATGTCCATCGATCAGCGTTTGGTACAGCGTGAATGCGGGCTTGGGGCGGTAATCGTCGGTGGTGATGCCGAGTCGGCCGGTGGGTTCGGGTGCGGCGGAATCGGTGTCACGCAAGGCGAAGAGCTCGTAGTGGGTGATGCCGTGGACATGGGCGACGTCGATGATTGTTTCGAGCATTTGCTCGAGGCTGTCGGCTTGGTGACGGGCGGAGCGGTCTCGGCCGGTGGGGGTGCCGTTTTCGACGATGTGCAGGGCACCGGCTTGATCCGGAGCGTCGGCCCTTCGGCCGTGGGATGGTTCGGATTGAATAGCGTTAGGACCACTCATAGATGCAGGTCAGGCCCGGTATTGCACCGGGCCTGACCTGTTTTATCTGAGCCAACCCCGCGTTTACCCCACGGTTTGGATTAGAATTCGTGGCACAGGGTGGAGCGTCTCTGTCGCTGTGTTCGGTGCCGAACTGTCGCAGACGGTGGTGCTACTCGGTGGCGTCGTCAGGTGTGGATGCCATCGTCTGTAGGGCTCCTTCGTACCGAGTTCGGGCCAATAACCCGGACCGGACCGCGCTTCGTGCTCGTCACGCACCGGCGTCTCT
>NZ_JBKORD010000016.1:0-221426 GCF_046764875.1 Nocardia arseniciresistens | reverse complement strand
GCGGCTATAGCGGCAGGGAAACGCCCGGTCCCATTCCGAACCCGGAAGCTAAGCCTGTCTGCGCCGATGGTACTGCACTCGACAGGGTGTGGGAGAGTAGGACACCGCCGGAACATCATTCGCGGAAACCCCTGGCCTTTGGTCGGGGGTTTTCGTCGTTTCCGGGCTGGACGACCGCAACCACAACCTCGACGACTATGCTGACCGCACCGTGCCGAGGGAGTGAAAATGGTTGACGTCAGGCAGGTCTGGCAGAATCCGATATTCGGTGCGATCGGCGCCCGAGCCTACGACGCGGTCCTCGACCGGCCGAGACTCGCCAGCCCTGCGGCCCGAGCGTTGTGGGGGTGCGACACCGACCGGATGTATGCGGCGATGGATGTCGTGAACCAGATCCCGGAAGACTCGAGCATTTTAGATCTCCCCGTCGGGGGTGGTGTGACGCTGCGTCGTCTCGATCCGTCCAGAAAGGTCCGCTATGTCGCCGCGGACATCTCCGACGATCAACTGGTTACCGCCCGCGCCGTCGCTGAGCGCAGTGGCATGACCGACGTCGAGTATGTGCGGGCGGACGTCGTCGAACTGCCTTTCGCCGATGGCGCTTTCGATCTCGTTGTCTCCTTCGCGGGCTTGCACTGCATGCCGGACCCCGGTGCGGCGATCGTGTCGCTTGCCCGTGTTCTTCGCCCCGGCGGCACCCTGGTCGGCAGTTGTGTCATCGCGGGCGTCGCGGCGCGCTACGACCTTCAGATCCGAGTATTAGGTGCGATGAGGGTGTTCGGCCCGCCGAGCACCGCGGAGAATCTCCTCGGTTGGATTACCGAGGCCGGCCTGCACCGAGAGGATTTCCACTGCAACGGGTCGCTCGCACAGTTCGTCGCGGTGAAGTCGTAGTGGCCCGCACTCGGGCGGATAGGTCATACGCGATAGTGCCGCAGCTGGTAGAACGTGTGTCTGTGATGAAGCGCGCCTGGTCGGCCATCGTCGGTTTACTCATAGTGCTGACAGGGGTCGCTATCCCGGCTGCCGCGGCACCGGTCGCGGCCGCGCCGGAGGTGGTCACTATCGATACCGGACAATTGCGCGGTGCGCATACCGCCGACTATCGGCTGTTCGCGGGAATTCCCTATGCCGCGCCACCGGTCGGGGAGCTGCGATGGCGCGCGCCCGCGCCCGCCGCCTCTTGGTCAGGGGTGCGTGACGCCACCGTTGCGGGACCCAGCTGTTCTCAGGGCGGTGGTCCGATCGAGGCGCTGAGTTCCGGCCTTGCCAAGTCGGAAGACTGTCTGTCCCTGAATGTTTCGACGCCGCTCACGCTGCCCGAAAATGGGCGGCGACTGCCGGTGCTGGTGTGGATTCACGGTGGGAGCTTCACCGGGGGGTCCGGCGACACCTATGGCGCCGGTCCCCTGATCACCGACGGGGATGGCGACGCCATTGTTGTGACGGTGAACTACCGGCTCGGTGCTCTCGGGTTCCTCGCCGCCGGTGCCCTCGACGACGGCTCCGGATCCGGCAACTACGGTCTGCTCGATCAGCAGGCGGCATTGCGGTGGGTGCAGCGCAATATCACCGCATTCGGCGGCGATCCGGATCGGGTCACCCTTGCCGGCGAGTCGGCGGGTGCGATCTCGGTGTGCGCGCAACTCGCCGCGCCCAGCTCACGCGGCCTGTTCCAGGCGGCGATCATGCAGAGCGGGCCGTGTAGCGATGCGGTGCCGGTGGAGGAAGCGAATCGTGATGGCGACGACTATGCGGCGCTGCACGGATGCACAGGCGCGGATGCCGCGACCTGTCTGCGTGCGCTGCCAGTCGACGCGCTGCTGAAGGACCCGGTTACCAAGATGGTGTCTGGCGGAGAGTTTTTGCCCACCAGTGCTAGAGCGGCGGTGCGAGATGGTGCGATACCGCAGATCCCCATCCTGGTCGGTGCGAACCACGACGAGATGGCGCTGTGGGTGTACCTGAAATATGGTGTCCCGCTGGGAAGAACGCTGAGCGCCGAGGACTATCGGGACGCGTTGGCCGGCGCGATGCCGGATCTGACGCCGGAGCAGGTCGCGCGCGTCGAACGGCAATATCCGGTGTCGGCCTACCCGCAGCCCGCACTGGCACTGACCCGGGCATGGACCGACCGGATCCTTTCGGGGCTGACCGTGGAGTACGCGGCGTTGAGTCGAACCAACCCGACCTACGTGTACTCGTTCGACGACCCCGCGCCAGTCGGGCCGCCCTCGTCCTTCCCGCTGGGCGCTTTTCACGCGAGCGAGCTGTTCTCGCTGTTCAGCCTGCGCGATCTCGGCTGGCTCTACGGGGTGGCGACCAGCGAGGACCAGCAGCGGCTCGCTGGTGACATGCGAAGGTATTGGAGTCGTTTCACGATCGAGGGCACCTCGAACCCCGCCGGACTCGAGCCCATTCCCGCCTACAATGCTGCTGGGCCGCGGATTATCTCGTTCCGGCCCGACGGGAGCCGTCTCATCGATAGCTACGCCGCGGACCATCAGGCGGAATTCTGGTCGTCCATGCCGCCTGTTCGCTAGCCGGGAACGTCGCGACAACCTGTTGGGTGGACGCGGCGACTGTTGCACCCATTCTGCTCGAGGGCCGCGTGCTCGAGCTCACCGCCATGGATGCGAACCGGAGGGTGCGCGAGCCGCGAGAGCTCGCGCACCGCAAAGACTTTCATGGGCTGTCAGATTTTGCGGATGACCGTGACGACCTTGCCGAGGATCCGCGCGTCGTTGCCCGCGATCGGCTCGAACAGCGGGTTGTGTGGCATCAACCAGACATCCTTGCCGGTGCGTTTGAATGTCTTCACCGTCGCTTCGCCCTCGATCATCGCGGCGACGATATCGCCGTTGTCCGCGACATTCTGCTGGCGCACGACCACCCAGTCGCCGTCACAGATCGCGGCATCGATCATCGACTCACCGACCACCTTGAGCAGGAACAGCGATCCTTCGCCGACCAATTCGCGGGGAAGCGGGAAGACATCCTCGACCGCCTGCTCGGCCAGGATCGGACCACCGGCGGCGATCCGGCCCAGCACCGGGACGAAGGTCGGTGTCGGCCGGTTCGGATCGGCTTCCTCGACAGAGGAAAGGCTGGTGACCGCACGGACTGCCTCGTCGAGGCCGCGAACGTCCACGGCGCGTGGACGATTCGGGTCGCGCCGGAGGAAGCCCTTGCGCTCCAGCGTTCGGAGCTGGTGGGCCACCGACGAGGTGGAGGTCAGACCGACGGCGTCGCCGATCTCCCGAATGCTCGGCGGGTAGCCGCGCTCGCTCACCGAGGAGCGGATGACCTCAAGTACCTTGCGCTGACGCACGGTGAGATCCGCCCCGGGCCCGAGTGGGTCGGTGCCTCCTACGCTCTCGTCGCCCGTGTCGTCTGTGTGGCTCACTGCAACCGCCCTTCACCTGTCGTTGATTTCGTCTTACGAATCTAGTCCGGTCGCGTCGATGTTTCAAACATCTGTTCGAGCATGTCGAGCGTTTCTACTGACATTGCCGGTGTCGCGTGGTAGAAATCGAACACAAGTTCTTCGAACACTTGATCGAATAGCTACCCCCATCGAGTCTCCAGCCAGCAGCCCACCACGGAGGTTTGTCCGATGAGCACAGCGATCAGCGACATCAACACAATCGACGTTCCCGCACCTGCCGAGCGCGAGGCGGAGGTCGATCTCGGCTTCGATTCTGTGCCGCGTGTGCAACGTCCACGCCGCGGTGCGGTGCGGGCGTTCGACTCGGCGCGGCGGACAGTCGCTGACCGGCGTCCCCGCGGCAACCGGCCGCGTGGCACGGTGGTGCTGTACGAGGGCCGCTCGGCCCGGGTTCCCGCGCTGCGGCAGGCACGTGGCCCGCATCCGACGGAGATGGTCGAGCAGGCCCAAGTCGGTTTCGCGGTGCTCGCGGTGGCGGCGCTGCTCAGTGCCTTGGTTGTGACGGCACTGATCGGCCTTGCGCATCTGCGGGCGGGCACGTTCGACAATGGTGGACCGGCCACAGTGCCCGTGGTGGTCGAATATCAGGGTGTCGATGGACTCATGGTTCCCGGCGTAGAAGGGGGCGGGGTGCCGCGCTAGCACGGACCGCTATGGCGGATGGTCATCGACCGATCCGCCATCAATGGTGGCCGAATTTGTTGATCGCAAAGTAGAACATGTTGCTAATGTCCTGAAAACGTGACCTAGGCAACAGGATTCCATGCGATGACGCACCCCAGCTCTGCTCGAAGTACCGGCACCATCCAACGGCCACGCACCACGGTCGGACGCTCCGCCCGACTGCTCGCCAGGACCATCGGGCCGCTCGCCTGTCTTGTCCTGGGGCTCAGCATGATTCCCGCCGCACATGCGGCCCCCGCGTACGAGGCATATCTGGATCTGCCCACGGTAAACGGGGACGGTGCCGCGGGCGGCGGCGTGAACCCGGTTGTCCCGCTGGATGAACCGACCTTGCGTGCGGCGCTGGACCAGGCCAGAGCCGATGGGGTCGTTCCGCAACGGTATGCCACCCTGCTGCACCAGTACTGGCTGGTGGTCTCCGCTCGCAACGCCGCGATCGACCTGGCGGCCTGGGATCCGGCGCGCGGCGTGCGCGCCAATCAGAACACCTTCAATCTGGTGTACGTCAACTACTTTCGGTTGGCCGATCAGCATCCGGAGTTCTGGTGGGCAGGCCTGGCCGGCATCGCGGGCGGCTCCTTCGCCTCGGGCTTTTTCGATCTCGGCGATATCGGTGGCGTAGTCGACGTGCCCGGCATCCATCAGCTCGGCGATGCCGTCGCCGATCTATTGCGCGGGACTCCAGCGGAATTGGTGCGCAAGCTGCCCGAGGACATCAAGCTGCTCGCCACCGAGGGCTCGCGCCTGAGTGCCGAAGATATCGCCTGGTACCAGACCCGATTGATGATCATGCAGAAGCACATCTTCACCGACCTGGTGCCGATGCACGAAGCCTATGTCGCGCTCGGCATGGCGGGGATCGACGAGATGTACGCCGCGGGAGTGATCGACGAGGATATCCATACCGCCTGGCAGTCGATCGACTCGCACACCCAGGCCGGATACGAGGACTCGTTGGTCCGAATGACCGATCGTGAGCAGAACCGGGTCGTCGCCGACCAATGGGATGCGACCTCCGCGGGCCGTGGCACGATCGGTCGCGTGCTCACCTACATGAGTACCGTCGCCGGCAAGCCCGCTGTACCGGGTGTGCGTGCACCAGGTGTGTTCGCCCCCGCCACCGCTCGCGCCGACGTCGCAGGACGGACCCTGGCGCTGCGTACCCCGCTGCCGGACTTCAACTGGGCCGACCGCGATTCCCGCTGGACCTACATCACCGGCGATCTGGTGCCGCGCCACGTCGACATGGAACGGAACCCGTCGTTGGCCGCATCGGTGCTCGGTGAGTCGTTCTGGATCAAGCTCGCACACGGCCGGATGATTCAGCGAATCCCTGAGCTGATCGCGGACATGACCACGCAGTGGCGGATCGGCGAGTGACGCGAGGGAAAGCCCCGCACGGGGCACGGGTATCCTCTAAGTGCTATGGACGTATAGGTCTAGATCCCTGTACACGTGCTCGCCGGAATGGTCACCCCGATCGGAGCCCGGCCCGGACGCGAGCGCGCGCATCGACGAAGGATCCCTCGGATGCATTGCCCGTACTGCCGACACCCTGACTCGCGGGTCGTCGACTCGCGTGAGGCCGAGGAAGGCGCTGCCATCCGCCGCCGCCGTTCCTGCCCGCAGTGTGGCAGACGCTTCACCACCGTCGAGACCGCGATTCTGTCGGTGGTCAAACGAAGCGGCGTCACCGAACCGTTCAGCCGCGACAAGGTCATCCGTGGTGTGCGCCGTGCCTGCCAAGGTCGTGAGGTCGCCGAGGACGCGCTGAACCTACTGGCCCAACAGGTGGAAGATGCCGTGCGGGCCACCGGCTCGCCCGAAGTACCGAGTCATGAGGTGGGGCTGGCCATCCTCGGCCCGCTGCGTGATCTCGACGAGGTCGCCTATCTTCGCTTCGCCTCGGTCTATCGCTCCTTCACCTCCGCGGACGATTTCGAGCGTGAGATCGCGGATCTGCGCAAGCATCGGGACGAAGCGATCGTCGCGGCGACCGTCGACTGATCGGTCGTCCGTCGCTGTGCCGGATCGGACACGCTGTGCCGGATCGGACCTAACGCCGCACCGCGTCGATCGCTTTCTCGATGCGCTTGGCCGATACCGGGTACGGCGTGCCGAGTTTCTGGGCGAACAGGCTGACCCGGAATTCCTCTATCATCCACCAGATTTCGGTGACGGCGGTCGCATTCCTACGGTTGTCGGGGAGTGCGGCGAGCAGCCGGTCGTAGGCGGCCAGCGCGCGGTCGAGTTCGATCGTGGCCTGCCGATCGCGGACGGCCGAGCCGGGCAGTGACTCCAGCCGGAACGTCGCGGCCTGCAGATAGCGGGGTAGTTCGCGCAGCCGGGCGCCGCCCCATTCGGAGACGAAGCCGGGGAACACCAGCTCGCCGAGCTGGTGGCGGACGTCCTCGGCGATGTCATGATCGATGGTCGCCGCGAGTGCCACCGAAAGCTGGTGTGCGCCTGCGAGTACCGGGACGACAAGGCGTACGAAGCGGATGACGGCGTCGGCGAGCTTCGGCCTGATGGCGGCGATCAAGGAGTCGAAACGGTCGGGGCTGCGTACGGGACCGCCCACCGCGGCGATGAGTTCGTCGGCGGCCGCGGCTCGGCAGTCCTCGACAAGCGCCGTCAGCGAACCGTACGGGTTCTGGCTCAGCGCGAGACGATCCGCTGCGGACAACCCGGCGGTCACCGCGCGCGGCGAGGTGGGGATCGCGCGCAGCGCCAGCGCCCGCGTGCCCGCGCGCATCGCGGCGGCCTGTTCGGCGGGGGAGCTGAGCACCCGCACCGCGACACCGTCGCCCTCCGGTACCAGCGCTGGATAGCCGGTGACCGTCTGACCGGCCACCTCGCGTCGCACGGTGGATTCGACCGTGCCGAGGGACTCCGAGGTCCACACCGTGGCAGCCGCCCGCTCCGAACCGGCGGTCGCGCGCGCGACCGAGGCGGAAACCTGCGCGGCCAACTGAGTTTTCAGCTGGGTCAAGCTCTTACCGCTTGCCAGTGTATTTCCGGCGCCATCGGTGGCGGCGAAGGTCATGCGCAGGTGATCGGGCAGTGCGGCGGGGTCGAGATCCTTCGGCGCGATCGTCACCGAACCGAGCCGCGACAGCTCCCTGGCAAGCCCGATGCGCAACGGTTCGGCGCGCGGAGTGAGTGCGGTGAGCGCGGCGGCGGCGAAGTCGGGTGCCGGAACAACGGTGCGGCGCAAAGCCTTCGGCAGCGTTTTGATCAGCGCGGTGGCAAGGTCGTCGCGCATGCCGGGCACCAGCCAGTCGAAGCCGACGGGCCGTACGTGGGCCAGCTGTTCGACCGGAATGCGGACGGTGACACCGTCGTCGTCGTTGCCGGGCTCGAATTGGTAGGTGAGCGGGAAGCTCAGCTCGCCCTGGCGCCACGCATCGGGGAAGTCGGTCGGGTCGAGCCTCGCCGCGCCCTCGTTGACGACGGTGTCGGTCGAGAAGTCCAGTTGCGCGGGATCTTTGCGCTTCGCCGTGCGCCACCAGCTGTCGAAGTGCCGCACCGAAACGATGTCGGCCGGGACGCGCCGGTCGTAGAACTCGAAGAGCACTTCGTCATCGACGAGGATGTCGCGCCGCCGGGCGCGATGCTCCAGATCGGCCACGTCGTCGAGCAATTCACGGTTGCGATGGAAGAACTCGTGGTGGGTCTGCCATTCGCCCTGCACAAGGGCATGCCGGATGAATAGCTCGCGCGACAGCTCGGGATCGATCCGGCCGTAGTCGACGGGGCGGCTGGTGGCCAGCGGGACACCGTAGAGGGTGACGCGTTCATAGGCGCGCACGGCGCCGCGCTTGGAGGACCAATGTGGTTCGGAGTAGGTACGTTTCACCAGATCTCCGGCCAGCCGCTCGGCCCATTCCGGTTCCACTCTCGCGGCCATCCGGCCCCACAGCCGCGACGTCTCCACCAGCTCCGCGGCCATCACCCAGCGTGGCGGCTTCTTCGCGAGCGAGGAGCCGGGGAAGATCATGAACTTGGCGTTGCGCGCGCCGACGAATTCGCGCGATTCCGCCTCTCGGACACCGATATGCGACAGCATGCCTGCCAGTAGGGCCTGGTGGATCGACGTGGCATCCCATGGGACGCCGTCATCGTCGAGCGGTGCTGCCTGCGGCGCGGACTCGGATTGCCGGCCACGCCGCGACGGTGCCCGCTGTGCCGATGCCGATGCCGATGCCGATGCCGATGCCGATGCCGATGCCGCGCTGCGCGTGTTCGTGCCGGTCGTATCACCGCTGGTGCCGGTATCAGCACGTCCTCGGCCCGATGCGTTGTCGCCCTTCCCGTTTGCCGTTCGGCGATCACGTCGTCCGCGCCGAGGACCTTCGTGAGTTGTGACATCTGCTGGGGAATCGGCGGCACCGCTGATGGATCCCGTGCCTGCGTTTTTGGTCGACTGCGCGGGGCCCGCCACCGACCAACCGAGCCCTCGCGTGATGGTCCGTAGCTGCCCGTGTAGGTCCTGCCATTCCCGAATGCGCAGGTAGTGCAGGAACTCGTCGCGGCACATCCGGCGGAACTGGTTGGAAGACAGTGACTTCCGCTGTTCGGTCAGGTACTCCCAAAGGCGTAGGTAGGCAAGGAAGTCCGAGCCTTCCACGATGAATCGCGCGTGCTTGGTGTCGGCGGCCTGCTGATGCTCGGCGGGGCGTTCGCGCACATCTTGGATGGATAGCGCGGCCACGATGATCAGGACATCGGCAAGGCAACCGTTGCGGTTCGCCTCGACGAGCATGCGCGCCATCCGGGGATCGACCGGTAGCTGTGCCATTTCGCGCCCGATCGGGGTCAGCGTCAGCGTGGCATCGCTTGTCGGGTCGCCGTCGAGGGCCTGCTTGTGCGCCGGACTGTCGGCGCGCTGCTGTCCTTCCGGTGTCGAACCCGTTTCGGTAACGCCGTCTTCGTCCTCGGCCGAGGTCTGGCGTCGCCGTGCGGGTTTCGCGGTGGCTCGCGAGGCGAGCGCGCCGAGTTCCTCCAGCAGCGCGATGCCGTCGCGGATGGCTCTGCGGTCCGGCGCCTCCACGAACGGGAAGTTCTCGATGTCGCCGAGTCCGAGTGCGGTCATCTGCAGGATCACTGCGGCCAGATTGGTGCGCAGGATCTCTGGTTCGGTGAACGCGGGCCGGGTTTCGAAGTCGTCCTCGGAGTACAGGCGGATGCAGATGCCGTCGGCGACACGGCCGCAGCGACCGGCGCGCTGGCGGGCCGAGGCCTGCGAGACCTCTTCGATGGGGAGGCGCTGCACCTTGGTTCGCATCGAGTATCGGGAGATGCGCGCGGTGCCGGGGTCGATCACGTAGCGGATGCCCGGCACGGTGAGCGAGGTCTCTGCGACGTTGGTGGCGAGCACCACGCGTCTACCTGGATGTGGGGCGAACACGCGGTGTTGCTCGGCCGTCGATAGGCGCGCGTAGAGCGGGAGGATCTCGGTGCGCGGAAACTTCAGATCGCGCAGCGTGTCTGCGGCGTCACGGATTTCGCGTTCGCCGGAGAGGAACACCAGGATATCGCCGTCGCCTTCGGCGAACAGTTCACCGACCGCGTCACCGATGGCGTCGACGGGGTCGCGGTCGACGATCCGGGTGTCCTCGTCGTCCTCGTCCTCGGAGGTGCCCGGTAGTTCGAGCGCGAGCGGACGGTAGCGGACCTCGACCGGATAGGACCGGCCGGATACCTCGACAATCGGTGCGGGAGTGCCGGATCGGTCGGTGAAGTGCCGAGCGAACAGTTCCGGATCGATGGTCGCGGAGGTGATGATTATCTTGAGATCGGGCCTGCGCGGTAGCAATTGCTTCAGGTACCCGAGCAGGAAGTCGATGTTGAGGCTGCGTTCGTGCGCCTCGTCGATGATGATCGTGTCGTAGCGGCGCAGCATCCGGTCGCGTTGGATTTCGGCGAGCAGGATGCCGTCGGTCATCAGCTTGACCAGTGTGCGGTCGGAGGCCTGATCGGTGAACCGCACGGTGTAGCCGACGATGTCGCCGAGTTCGGTGCCCAGTTCCTCGGCGATGCGCTCGGCGACGGTGCGCGCGGCCAGCCTGCGCGGCTGGGTGTGCCCGATCGTCCCGCGAATACCGCGGCCGAGTTCCAAGCAGATCTTGGGGATCTGTGTGGTCTTGCCGGAGCCGGTCTCGCCGGCGACGATCACCACCTGGTTCTCGGCGATCGCCTTCGCGATGTCTTCGCGGCGCGCGGAAACCGGTAGTTGCTCGGGGTAGCGGATTTCGGGTACAGCCGAACGGCGGGCCTCGGTGCGGGCCTCGGCCACCGCGATCTCGGCCGTGACGGCGGTGAGATCGCCGCGGGCCTGGTCCAGGCGTCGGCGCAACCGGTGTTCGTCGCGGAGGGCTACGGCGGCCAGGCGGTCACGAAGCTCGCGCAGAGTCGGGTCGGCTGTCCTGGTCATTGCGTCTACCAGGGTAGCGAAACCTTCCTCCTGTCCGCGCGCCGGAACCCTGACGAGCTCGGGCATCCATCGAGCACACACGCTTGAGCGTGGTGACACGGCGATAAGGACGCGATCGGGTAGCCCGTGAAAGGCATCCTGATGTGCGACGATCCAACTATGACTGCCGGTGCTGCCCCGTTGTGGATCCGTATCGTGCGCTTCGGGTTTGCCGCGCTCGGCATCCTGGCCCTCGTCTGGATACCAATACGCAACCTCGACGAATCCGCTTTCTCCGCCGCTGATTACTTCAGTTACTTCACCATCCAGTCCAACGTTCTCGGCGTTATCGTCCTGCTGATCGGTGCCGTGCGGGATCCGCGGGACCGCCGCTGGCAGGCCGTCCGCGGCGCAACCACGCTGTACCTGTTGATCACCGGAGTCGTCTACGCCGTCCTGCTGGCCAAGGTCGACGT
The DNA here is from genome assembly GCF_046764875.1 of Nocardia arseniciresistens. Classification (NCBI taxonomy): domain Bacteria; kingdom Bacillati; phylum Actinomycetota; class Actinomycetes; order Mycobacteriales; family Nocardiaceae; genus Nocardia; species Nocardia arseniciresistens. Next base: position 210,403 of record NZ_JBKORD010000016.1, on the reverse strand, counting down.
GATGCTCACCGACAAGTGGATCAACGATGTACTGCACCGCATCCTCCCGGCCGTCGTGGTGCTCGACTGGATCCTGGTACCGGTCGCCCTCGGCATCACCCGGAAACTGATCGGCACCTGGCTGATCTACCCGGCTGTCTATGGCGTGTACACCCTCATTCGCGGCCCGATCGTCGACTGGTATCCCTACCCGTTCCTGGACCCGCGCCAACAGGGCTATGTGTCCCTGATCATCGGGCTGGTCATTCTGTCGGGCGTCTTCGCCCTGCTCGCGGTATCCGTTGTTTCGCTCGGGGCTCTGATCACCCGCTGGCGCGAACCTGCCGCTTCCGAGTGAGCAGGGCAGCGCGGTAGTGCCGTTGTGCGCCAGCGGGATCAGCGGACACCCGGCTGGGCGTCAACCATCGGCAGGCGATGATCGTCGGTCCGACGCGGGTCGAATGGTGCACCGGTCGGCACTGAGATCCCCTGAGCATGCGACTGGCGTATCTCGGGCTATGCGAGAATCGCACCGTGAACGCCGTCGGGATGGCTCCATGGTGGGGGCGTGCCCTGCGTATCGCGTTCGCCGCGCTGGGACTGGTGGCGCTGATCTGTGGTCCTATCCACGACCATGGATCACTCGGTTACTCGCTGGACAACCATTTCAGCTATTTCACGATCCAATCGAACATCCTCGGTGTGATCGTGTTGCTGGTCGGCGCGCTGCGCGATCCGATCAATCAGCGGTGGCAGTTGGCGCGCGGTGCGAGCACGCTGTATCTGATCATCACCGGGATCGTGTACGCGGTGCTGCTCGCGCACATCGACCAGGGAACCGGACAGTCTTGGGTCGATGACGTGCTGCATCGGATCATGCCGATCGCGATGATCGCGGATTGGGCATTGGTGCCGGTGGCGATCACGGTGAACGGTCCGCTGATCGCGGGCTGGTTGGCGTATCCGGTCGGATACGGCACCTACACGTTGTTCCGTGGTGCGTCCGCCGACTGGTATCCGTACCCGTTCATCGATCCGCGGCATCAGGGATATGTGTCGATGGCCATCAGTTTGGTGGTCCTTGTTGTGGCGTTCGCGCTGCTCGCGGTTGCGGTCGCCGCCCTCGGCGATCTGAGCAGCCGCTGGCGGGGCGCGGACGAATGAAGCGGTTCTCGAGATAAAGGTGGTTGGCATGAGTGCGCTATGGCATGGGTTCGCCGATATGGGTGCCGTCGAACGGGACGGCGCGTTCGTTGTCGCGCGCGGAGAGGGCGCCTACATCTGGGACGACGCGGGCACCAAGTATCTGGATGCCACGGCCGGGCTGTGGTTCACCAATGTCGGGCACGGTCGCGGCGAGATCGCCGACGCTGTCGCCGCGCAACTGCGCACGATCGCGCACTACTCCAACTTCGGCGATTTCGTCGAACCCGTCACCCAGCAGCTTGCGGAGAAGCTGGCCGCTATCGCGCCGGTGCCGGGCAGCAAGATCTTCTTCACCTCCGGTGGCTCGGATTCGGTGGATACCGCGGCGAAGCTCGCGCGGCGATACTGGCGCGAGATGGGGCGGCCGGACAAGACGATTGTGGTCGGCCGCCAGCGCGCCTATCACGGAATGCATGTCGCGGGAACGGCATTGGCGGGGATCCCGGTCAACCGGGAAGGTTACGGCGAGCTGATGGCCGACGCGCGCACTGTCGAATGGGATGACGCGAAATCGCTGCTCGCGTTGATCGAGGAGATCGGCGCCGAGCGTATCGCGGCGTTCTTCTGCGAACCCATCATCGGCGCCGGCGGTGTCTATCTGCCACCTGACGGCTACCTTGCCGAGGTCCGCCGCATCTGCCGCGACAACGACATCCTGTTCGTCGTCGACGAGGTGGTCACGGGGTTCGGGCGCATCGGCGGTTCCTGGTTCGCCTCGTCCCGATTCGACCTCGAGCCCGACCTCATGACCACCGCCAAGGGCTTGACCTCCGGTTATGTGCCGATGGGCGCCGTCTTCATCGCCCCGCGCATCGCCGAACCGTTCTTCAGCGGTGGTGTGTGGTGGCGTCACGGCTACACCTACGGCGGCCACGCGGGCGCCGCTGCCGCCGCAGTGGCCAACCTCGAGATCGTCGAGCGCGAGGGCCTGCTCGCCGAGGCGAAGCGCCTGGAGTCGAGCCTGCATGAACAGCTTGCGCCATTGGCGGATCACCCGAGGGTCGCGGAGGTGCGCAGCGGCCTCGGCGCGGTAGCCGCGATCCAGCTCGCCGACCCCGCGGAAGGGCTTCCGCTGGTGAAGACGCTTCGCGCACATGGTGTTTCGGGCCGCGCGGCGGGCCAGGGCGCGATGCAGATCTCGCCGTCGTTCGTGATGACCGACGATCAGGTCACCGAGATGGTGGAAGGCTTCACCCGCGCGCTCGGCTGACCCAGGGGCCGGTGTGCGGATCATCGGTGTAGTCGGCGCAATGTGGGTGGCGAGCAGGGCGGCGATCTGCGGGCGAAGAGAGATCGTCGACGATGATCTGGACCGTGGCAGGGGTCACCGGCCGCTGTGCTGCGCGGCAACGAGGGTTCGGAGGTCTCGACCCACGGAGACACTTCCGTCGACGGGGCTGGATCGGCAAGACTTCGAACATGGGCGCACAGCGGTGGATGGCATTCGGTCGGGTACCGCGCAGTACGGGAGCTGAATCATGAAGTTGACCACCAGGGTTGGGACACTCGCCGCTGCCGCGGCGCGCAGGGCCGCCGATGAAACCTACTACGCGACGCTCGCGGTGCGCGCCGGACTCGCGACGCCCGAGCGCCCGGACCGGCTGGCCAGGATGGGCGCCGCGGTGCTGCGGTCGGGCATGCTCGGCGGGCTCACGACCGTGGCCGCCCTGCGCTATCGGGACCGCGCCGCCATCATCGACGACATCGGTACCGTCACTTTTCGTGAACTCGATGAGCGCAGCACCGCCCTGGCGAATGCGTGGCGCGCTCGCGGTCTGCGTGACGGTGAGGGCGTCGCGATCCTGACCCGTAACCACCGGGGGTTTCACTACGCGGTGTTCGCCGCCGCCAAGTGCGGCGCTCGAATCGTGTTGCTGAATACCGATTTCGCCGGTCCGCAGCTGCGCGAGGTGCTCACCCGCGAGGGCGCAGATCTGCTCGTCTTCGACGACGAATACTCCGGCATGCTCGGCGGTCTCACGCCACGGCGCGGTCGCTATCGCGCCTGGGTCCACAAGCCCGCCGTCGACACCCTGGACAATCTGATCGCGGGCGGCGCGCGCACGCCACCGCGGCGCGCGCTGACCACCGCCAAGATCATCCTGCTGACCAGCGGGACCACCGGCACCCCCAAGGGCGCGCAGCGCAGCGAACCGAGCTCGCTCGCGCCACTGGGCGCGGTCCTCGGCAGGGTGCCCTTCCGGGCCCGTGAGATCACCGAATGCCCTGCGCCGCTGTTTCATACGCTCGGCTTCGCGCATGCCGTCCTGGCCGTCGGGTTCGGATCCACCCTGGTGATCCGGCGTCACTTCGATCCGCAGGCCGTACTCGACAGTGTGACCCGCCATCGTGCCACGGCGATGATCGCGGTGCCGGTCATGCTGCAACGCCTTGTCGATATCGGCGCGAAAGGCTATGCCGGACAAAATTTCTCAAGCCTGCGCATCATCTTCGTCGCCGGTTCGCAGCTGGGTGCGGACCTGTGCGGGCGGGTGACCGAAACCTTCGGTCCGGTGGTCTACAACGTCTATGGATCCACCGAGGTCGCCTACGCGACCATTGCCACTCCCGCAGATCTCGCGGTCGAGCCCGGCTGCGTAGGCACCCCGGTCCCGAGCAGCATCGTGAAGATCCTCGACACCAACGACATCGAGGTACCGCACGGCGTCACCGGCCGCATCTTCGTCGGCAACAACTACCAGTTCGAGGGCTACACCGGCGGCGGCGACAAGGCCCGGATCGGCGGTCTGATGTCGACCGGTGACGTCGGCCACTTCGACAGGGCAGGAAGGCTTTTCGTCGACGGCCGCGATGACGACATGATCGTCTCCGGTGGCGAGAATGTTTTTCCGGGCGAGGTCGAGGAACTACTCGCCGCACATCCTGCCGTCGAGGAGGTGAGCGCGTTCGGTGTTGCCGACGAGAAGTACGGCCAGCGGCTGCGCGCGGTCGTCGTCGTGCGCGAAGGGCATGTCCTCACCGAGGACGAGGTCCGCGCACACGTCAAAACCCACCTCGCCCGCTTCAAGGTGCCGCGTGAGGTCCTGTTCATCGACGAACTGCCACGCAACCCCACCGGCAAGGTTCTGAAGCGCGTCCTGCGTGAGCTGTCGGCCTGACTACATGATGCCGAGCATTCTGCGCATCGTGTGGCGCAGATGCACGGGATCGGGCATGGCCGTGCGGAACCAGCCCGAGGGTGGCACCACCAACAGCCCGCCCCGCTGGTGCTCGACGCAGTCGACGATGGCGTCGGCCACCGCCTCCGCGTCAGGCTCGAAACCCGGTGCGACGGTACTGACGATAACGCCCTGTTCGGCGAGTCCGCGATGCAGTGCCGTGCCGAGTCCGACCACCGCGTGCTTGGTCGCGCTGTACACGGCTGCCCCCAGTGCGGCGGTGACCCCGACGGCCGAGCCGATATTCACGATCTGGCCGTGGCCCTGTTCGATGAATCGCGCGCCGGCCAACCGTGACCCGGTGATCACCGCGCGCAGGTTGATTTCGATCTGGAGATCGGTCGCCGTGTCGAACTCGGTGAAAAACGAACTAGTCGGCAGTATTTCTGCGGCATTGACCACCACATCCAAACCGCCCAGTTTTTCTTCGGCGGCGGAGAGGAATTCGGCGAACCGCGCACTGTCGGTGACGTCGAGCGGTAGACCGAGCACCGTGCCACCGTGGATCCGGTTGAGCTGATTGGTGACTGTACGAACCTTTCCGGAATCGTTGTCGCCGATCGCGATCTCGGCTCCCGCGGCAAGGAAGGCAAGCGCGGCCGCTTTGCCGATGCCGTCGGTGCCGCCGGTAATCGCGACGCGCTTGCCGGCAAGTGTCTTCTTCGACATGTATTTTCGCCCGCTTTCGGTTTGGTTCGACGGTATGGCGTTGACCGGCGGCACTCAATGCGATATCGGGTCAGCGCCTTGCGGATACCGGCCAGCTGAATGTTTGCGGGACAGCCGAGCGGACCGAACCCCGTTCGACCCCATACGGATTCGTCGACGGCGGAAAGTCTTGCGAAATCGGGTCAAGACTTGCGCAATCCGGCCAGTGCGGACCACGATGGGTTCGTGGCATCGTGGGAGTGGCGGCGCTCGATTACGAATTCGGCGATCCTCGTCGAAGTCGCCGAAGGTCGTGGTATCGGTCTCGCTGAGTGCCTGCGTGGCACGGGTATCGCGCCGGAGCTCCTGATTACGCCGGGCGCCGAGGTCACCGCGGCGCAGGAAATGGAACTCGTCCGCAATATCGTCACCGCGCTCGACGATCCGTGGGGTCTCGGCTTCGAGGCGGGTACCCGCACACATCTCACCACGCACGGTGTGTTCGGGCTTGCCGTGATGAGCAGTCCGACGATGCGTTCGGCGATGGAGCTCGCGATGCGGTACTTCAGCCTGATGACCTCGTTCTCGCGGGCCTGGCATGTCTACCGTGACGACGAATTATGGCTCTACGTAGACGATCAGGACATACCCGCCGATCTGCGCGGCTTCCTCGGGGAGCGTGACGTCGCGGCGCTGCTGACGAATTGGGTGATGGTGTTCGGCACCGCACCGCCGGTGCGGCGTGGCGAAATCGGGGGCGGCTACCGCGAGCGGTTGCTCCCGCTGCTGGAGCAGTTCGAGATACCGAGCGCCGACACCACGGGTCCGCACATCGCGATTTTCGACGCCACCGGCATGGACCAGCCGATGCCGCAGGCGAGCCCGCTCACGGCCCTGTTGTTCGAGGAACAATGCGCCGACCTGCTGCAACGACGCGGTCTGCGCCACGGCCTTTCCGGCTCGGTGCGCGAGGTGCTGATGCACCGGTTGAACGGACGCCTCACCCAGGAGAATGTGGCGGCCGGCCTGCACATGAGCCTGCGCACCATGCGCCGCCGCCTCGCCGACGAGGGCACCTCCTATCGGCAGCTGTGCGTCGAGACCTATGGCAACCTCGCCGAGGAGCTGCTGGCCACCGGGCTCACCGTGGAGGACGTCGCATATCGGATGGGTTACTCCGGCGCACCGAGCTTTTCGACCGCTTTCAAGCAGTGGCGGGGTATTACGCCGGGGCGATTCGCCCGTGCCGCCACCGATCGCAACCGACCGTCGGTGCGCCGCTGATCGTACTGACTGCTCTGTCGAAAAAGGGTGCCCTTAGCTGCGTGGGATGCGAGCATGGATGGGCTGCCGGCGACGAGAGGTGGTGGGGTGTGACGGAGTTCGTTCAGGAGTACGCCGCGTTGCGGTGGTCGGTGGTTGTGGCGTTTCTCTGTGCGTCGGTCATCGTGGTGGTGCGACTGGCGGCGCCCGCCGTAGCGGGTGTGGCGCTGGGGCCGGACGGCAAAGTGCAGGCGGAATATGGTCGGCCGCATGATGATTCGTCGAGGACGGGGGAGTTGTCTGGTGTCTATCACGAATCCGACGCCGCACATCTGATCATGTGCCTGGTCATGTTGACCATGCTGGTTTTTCCGGCGGGGGCGAATCCGCATGCGCTGCACGGGGTGCTGATCGCCATGACGGTGGTGTTCGCGGTACTGCTGCTCGGCCGGATTGTGGAGTGGCACAGCGAAAGTCGAGCGCTGCCTATCGATCGGATGGTTGCGCTGGGGTATCACCTCCTCGCGGCAGGGGCGATGCTGTACGCGATGTCGGGGCATGGGGCAGGCGGGCACAGCGGCGGGGCCGCACCCGGTCCCGCCCTGGTTTTGGCCGCGTTGTTCGCCGCGGATGCGGTCGTGGCGATTGTTGCCGTGAGCGCGGGGTGGCGCTATCACTGGCTCGGCCATCCGGTCGGTGCGGTGGCAGATTCCTCGACCGGTCGGGCGCTGTCCTCGGCGATCGTGCCCCACGTCGTGATGGACGTGGGGACGGCCTACATGCTGATCGGGGTCGTCTACGGGTGAGTCGGTCGCTCAGATATCAACGGGTCGTTCAGATATCGATGACCGAATCCGCGACGACGCGTCCGCCGAGGCGCACCCAACCGTCGGAGTCCCACTCGCTGAACAATTGTGAACCCTTGCCCTGGGTGATCACGAGGCCGCGGCGCAGCAGCGCGGTCAGCGCCACTGCGGCGGCACCGGTGGCTTCGTCCTCCGCGATACCCATCGATGGTGCGAACATCCTGGATCGCAGTGCGCCGCGGTGCTCATCGGTCCACACCCACAGGTAGTGGTGTCCGCTGGGGAAGTCGTCGGGGTTCAACGCCGCCAGCTCATCGAGGTCGGCGAGCTGATGGAAGGTGAATGCGGGCGCCCATTCACCGCGCGCCCTGATCCAGGTGAGCCCGTCGGTCAGTTCGACGGCCACCGGACCCGCGGGCACGTCGAGTACCCGCACCTTCACGCCCTGCTCGGCAAACCACCATGCGGTGCCGACCGTCGGATGACCCGCGAACGGCAGTTCCACCGCCGGGGTGAAGATCCGCACCCGCGCCGTTCCGTCGACGGGGTCCTCGACTATGACGGTTTCGCTGTACCCGGCGCGCGCCGCGAGCGCCTGTCGATCCGTGTCGGCAACCTCGTCCGCGCGAGCGATGCCCAACTCGTTGCCGAACCCTCCCGCCGCGTCGGTGAACACCCGCACGACCTCGACCCGCGTGCTCGTGACCTCCAGCTCATCCTGTGTGCCCATGACCGCGAGCCTACCGGCACCTCGGGCTCGCTCCCAGGGGCGGACGCGGTCGCGGCCGGTAGGTCGACGCGATGCGGGCAATCAGTCAGCTACCCAATTTGTACTCGCGCAGGCGAGACCGTGTACATGGGCGATCGTTCGTCGCATACGTCCGAATTGCGCTACCCGATGCGGTATCGGTCACACCATTGCCCGCAGTGGGGACAGCGACGGCCCCGTCCTGGTGGACGGGGCCGTCGGAGATGTGAGAAGTCAGACGGTGGCGGCCGCCAGTGCCTCGGTAGACTGGACCGCCTGGCCGACACCGGCGACGATGGCGGCCACGCGCAGCGACTCGAAGATCACCTCGCGGGAGAGGCCCGCCTCGCGCAGGACGTTCTCGTGCGCCTCCAGGCAGTGTGCGCAGCCGTTTATCGAGGACACCGCGAACGACCACAGTTCGAAATCGGCCTTGTCCACGCCCGGCGTGCCGATGATCTGCATGCGCAAACCGGCCCGCAGGTCGTCGTAACGGCCACCGAGGAACGCCTTGCCCCGGTAGAACACATTGTTCATACCCATGATCGAGGCCGCGCCGAGTGCGGCGTTGTAGGCCTCCGCGGACAGGGTGTCAGCGGCGTCCTCGGCGATCTCGCGCAGCGTCGTCGCCGACCGGGTTGCGGCCGCCGACGCGAGCAGGGTGCCCCACAGTTGCTGCTCGTTCAGCACGGTGCTGCGTGCGATGGACGACAGGTTGAGCTTGAGGTCCTTGGCGTACTCGGGGAGGGAGTTCTTCAGGGTCTCGATGCTCATTCGGCGATTCCTCTACTCATGCTCGGTTTCGGTGTACTTCGTTTCTCGGTGTAGCAGGGCGTTGGTATCAGACGCTGGCGGAGAGCAGCTCGCCCACGTTGATGGTCGGGTCGCCCTTCTTCCAGTTGCAGGCGCACAGCTCGTCGGACTGCAGGGCGTCGAGCACGCGCAGTACCTCGTCGACGTTGCGGCCGACCGAACCCGCTGTCACCGAGACGAACTGGATCTCGTTGTTCGGGTCGACGATGAAGGTCGCGCGGTCGGCGACGCCGTCGGCGTTGAGAACGCCGGTGGCGGAAGCCAGTTCACGCTTGAGGTCCGACAGCATCGGGAAAGGGAGGGTCAAGAGCTCCTCGTGCTGGGCACGCCACTGGAAGTGCACGAACTCGTTGTCGACCGAGGCGCCGAGCACCTGTGCGTCGCGGTCTTCGAACTCCTCGTTGAGTTTGCCGAATGCGGCAATCTCGGTGGGGCACACGAAGGTGAAGTCCTTCGGCCAGAAGAAGACGATCCGCCACTTGCCCGCGTGGTCGTCGGAGGTGATCTGGGTGAAGTAATCGTCAGGCTGCTGAGCGTCGACCTTCGACAGGTCACCGCCGATTACCGCGGTGAGGTTGTATGCCGGGAATTGGTCGCCGATGGTCAGCAGGGGCATGCTTTTCTCCTCGTCATGTTGGTTTGCTAGCGCTGTGCGAAAAGCTCATATGTGATCTTGCCCAACGACCGGTGAAAGGTAAACGTGATCAGTCGCACTAGACTAATAGGCGTGACTGATCAGACTTATCAGCCGACCCTGTCGCAGCTGCGTGCGTTCGTAGCGGTCGCGGAATATCGCCACTTCGGTACTGCGGCAGCCAGGCTCAGTGTGAGCCAGCCCACGCTATCGCAAGCGCTCGCGGCCCTGGAACACGGGCTCGGGCTGCAACTGATCGAGCGAAGTACACGGCGGGTGCTCGTCACCGCCGCCGGTATGCGGTTGCTGCCGCAGGCGATTGCCACCCTCGAAGCCGCCGACCGATTCGTCGCCTCCGCGGTGGGTGACGGACTCGGTGGCGCACTGCGTCTCGGCATCATTCCGACGGTTGCTCCGTATGTGCTACCCGCGCTGCTTCCCGAATTGCGCACGCGCGTACCCGCGTTGGTGCCCCAGGTGATCGAAGACCAGACGGCGCGACTGCTCGACGGCCTGCGGACAGGTGTGCTGGACGTCGCGCTGCTCGCGCTGCCGACGGAGATGTCCGGGCTGGTAGAGATAGCGCTGTACTCCGAGGAATTCGTGCTGGTCACCCCGCGCGGTCATCACCTCGCAGGGCGCACGGACATCGCGCCGTCGGCGCTGGACGCCCAGCCGCTGCTACTGCTGGATGAGGGGCATTGCCTGCGCGATCAGACTTTGGAGCTGTGCCGGACCTTCGATGTACATCCGGGTGGCGTCGGCGACACGCGCGCGGCCTCCCTGGCAACCGTAGTGCAGTGCGTGGCAGGAGGTTTGGGCGTCACGCTTATTCCGGCCATGGCGGTCGACGCCGAAACCGCCCGCGGCACGCTGGAAACCGCGCATTTCGCCGCCCCCGCGCCGCAGCGCACCCTCGGGCTGGCCTTCCGGGTTTCGACGGCGCGCACCGAGGACTACGAGCAGCTCGCCGAGATCATTCGCGACTTGCGACCGGAGTGAGCGACGTTTGTGCCGCCTCGGGTGCGTGCTCGCCCTGGCGTGCGGCGATATTTGCAATTCCAAGACGACCGGTCGTATATTTACCGCATGGCGCGACCGCGACGGAGTGACGACACTCGGCAGCTTCTGGTTGAGGAAGGTGCTGCCGGGTTCTTGACCAACGGCTATCACGGCACCGGAATCAAGCAGGTGCTCGACGCGGTCGGTGTGCCGAAGGGGTCGTTCTACAACTACTTCGACAGCAAGGAATTTTTCGGGCAGGCGATCATCGACCATCATTCGCAGTGTGTGCAGCGGAATCTGGCCGCGGCGCTCGGGTCCTCGAAGGATCCGGTTGCTGGGTTGCGTACGTTCTTCGGGCGGCTCATGGATGACTTCGTGCAGTCGGAATTCACGGGTGGGTGTCTGATCGCGAACCTCGGCGCAGAGTTGGAGGGGAGCGAGGTGCTGCGCGAATCACTGGCGGGTGCTTGGCATTCCTGGCGTGACGGGGTGGCGGTGGCGTTGGGGCGGGCCCAGCGGCTCGGGACGATTCGCGACGATATCGACGCCACCGACCTTGCCGATCTGCTGTTGGAGTCGTGGGAGGGCGCGGTGATCCGGATGAAGATCGAGCGTTCGCTCGAACCGCTGCACAAGTGTCTGCGCCGACTGCTGGACGACTATTTCCGTCCATGAAATGTCAGTTGTCCTGTCGTGTTGTCTGCTACCCATTCCAAGACGACCGGTCGTATCAATACGGTTTACGAAAGAAGGAAGATATGTCCACATCGAAGACGGTCATCGTGACAGGGTCCTCCAGCGGGATCGGGCGCGATGTCGCCAGGGCCTTCGTGGAGCGTGGCGACAATGTCGTGCTCAACGGACGTGACGCCGCCAAGCTGGCCGTGGTGGCAGACGAACTGGCAACACCGGAGCGGGTGGCGGTGTTCGTCGGCGATATCGGTTCTCCTACAACAGGAACCGAGCTGGTCCGGGTGGCGGTCGAGCGATTCGGCCGGGTCGATGTGCTGGTGAATAACGCGGGGATCTTCGGAGCCAAGCCGTTCGTCGACGTCACCGAGGCGGAGCTGGACAGCTACCTCAACGGGAACCTGAAGGGTACCTACTTCACCACGCAGGCGGTGGTGCGACAGCTCCGTGGGCAGCGCGGCGGTGGCAGCATCGTGAATATCGGCACCGTCCTGGTCGATCACGCACTCGCGGACCTGCCAGCTTCCGCGGCGCTGGTCAGCAAGGGCGGTATACATGCGCTGACCACCAGCCTGGCCGCGGAACTCGCGGCAGACGGCATTCGCGTGAATGCCGTTGCGCCCGGCATAATTCGCACGCCGATGTTTGCCGACGGCGATGAAAGTTCGTCGGGGAGGCTGGCTTTGCTCAACCGCATCGGCGAGGTGAACGAGACCACCGCCGCCGTGCTCTATCTCGTGGATGCCACGTTCACCACCGGCCATATCGTCCCCGTCGACGGCGGGTTCATCTCGGGAAGGGCCGCGTAATGCCCTACGTCAACATCAAGGTCACCAACGAGGGCGTTACGCGCGAGCAGAAGTCGCAACTGATCAAAGGTGTCACCGACCTGCTACAAGAAGTACTCGGAAAGGACCCTGCGACAACGTTTGTCGTCATCGATGAGGTAGAGCTGACCGACTGGGGCGTCGGCGGGATGAACGTCGAGGAGTACCGCAAGCAACAGGCGTGACCCGATGGTTCGGCGACCGGTCTGTGTCGAGGAGTTACTTCCGCGCGCGCAGTGCGTGCGGCTCGATTGCGCCGCGCACCAGGGCGCGATCGTCGATCGTCTGCGGACGGTAGGGCAGCGTGACCAGACGGTCGGTCATGGCCTGTACCGGGTCGGCGACCGGCTCGACGAGTCCGAACAGGAACGACCACTCGTGCTCGTCGCTGCCGTAGTGCACGACCGTGCCGAACTGCTCGTGGAAGCGCTGCCAGGACCGCTCGAGGGTTTCGTTGCGCCACATGGTCGCGCAACCGGCCTGCGCGCTCAGCACACCGCCCTGTGCGAGTAGTGCCCGACATCGCTGCAGGAATTCCGCTTCGTAGAGGCGGTTGTGCTGTGCGTCCTCGACGCGCTCGTCGGGCAGATCGATCACGATGACGTCGTAGCGGGTGCCCGCCTCGACCGCACCGGCCAAAAAGTCCCAGCCGTCGGCGTAGTGCACCTCGATCGGGCCTTCGCCCTTGACCGCCGCGGTCAGCTCCGCGGTGGAGTAGCCATAGGGCAGATGCTCGGCGCACAGCTCCACCTCGAGCTGATCGATATCGACATGGTCGACATGGGTTGCCCCCGCCGCCACCGACATCTGGCTGGCTACGCCCTCGCCGGACCCGATGATGAGCACATTGTCCAGCTTCGGTGCCAGCGTGAAGGCCGGAACCATCATCGCCTCGTGGTAGGTGAGCTGCGAGAACTCGGTGGACTGCCGATCGTTGTCGGAGAACAGGCTGACCCCCTGTTCGGTCTTCGCGATCAGCATGTGCTGGAAGGGAGTATGGGTGTCGATGATGACCTCGCAGACATCCCAGATACGGGTGAGGCCTTTGCCGACCGGCTCCTCGACCTGATGCCCCGCCCGCCCGCGCCGGATGGTCGACATGCGAACATCCTTGGGCGACAACTCATCCCGCAACAGTTCTACGGCCTTCGAGGCGCTTTCGCCGACGCTCCCACAGGTGAAGACGTCGACGAAGATATCGCCCGACTCCGGGTAGGTGTGAATGGAGGCGTGCGACTCCGCAAGCAGCGCAAGCACGGTGACACCCTGCGGCTCGAATTTCTTGTGCACGACATCGCAGATGGTGACACCCGCGGCGGTCAATGATTTTCGCAATGCCGCGTCGAGTCGCTCCGGATCGTCGCAGAGGGTCGCGTCGACACCACCGAACTCGGCTAGCACGTGCCAGCCGGTGAATTCCGCCGTCATGGGGCAACTCACTTTCGCTCAGCGCCCGAGACATGAACGGTCAAGGGCGGAAAACCATTGAAGGACACCGATGAATAGCTCGCGGTATAGGCGCCGGTGTCGAGGATCCGAATGCGATCACCGGCTCGCAACGTGGTCGGAAGGAGGACTCGCGTGCGTTGATACAGTACATCGTCGCCGTCGCAGGTCGGACCGGCTACCACCGCCTCGTCCACGGGGTCACCGTCACGTTCGGTGACGAAACGGTAGGCGATGTACTCGTTCTCTGTCTCGGCCATACCGTTGTAGCGGCCGATGTCGAGATACACCCAGCGCCGACCGTCCGGCGCGATGCGAACGCCGACAACCTCGGCGTGAATGGTGCCCGCCGACCCGACGAGCGCGCGACCCGGCTCGATGACGAGTCCGGCTGTCTCGGGCAGGAATTCGGTGGTCGCGGCCATGACAACGGCCGCGATGTCGTCGAGCGCGGGCACCGCGTCGACGTAGGAAATGGGAAGGCCGCCGCCGATATTCACCGACGAGACCCGAATGTCTTTGTCTGCCAGCGCCGCGACGATCTCTCCGGCCTGTTCGATGCCGATGCGCCAGGCCTGCGGGTCCAGCTGCTGGGAGCCGACGTGGAAGTACGGTCCCGCCACTATCAGGCCGAGATCGACAGCGCGCACCAATAGTCGGAAGGCCTCGGTGGGTGTGCAGCCGAACTTGGTTCCGAACGGCGTCTTCGATTCGGGTGCCGAGGATAGGAAACGGCACTCGACTTCGGAACCCGCCGCGTGTTCGGCGATGCGCAGCAGGTCATCCTCGGTGTCGAAGGCATAGCGGCGTACGCCGGCGGCGTAAGCGGCCGCGATGTGGGCGGCCTTCTTGATCGGGTTCCCGTAGCACATCCGCGCCGGGGCGATGCCGGCATCCAGGCAGAGTTCGATCTCGCCGACACTGGCCACGTCGAACTCCGCGCCGTGCTGATCCAGCAGCCGGATGAGCTCGGGTACCGGACTTGCCTTGACCGCGAACCGGATTCGTGTTGTGGGCAGCGCGTTGTGGAGTGCGCGGTAGTTGTCGCGCACGCGCTCCTGGTCGATGACCAGGAAAGGTGATTCGGGCATGTTCGAACCCATCAATCCAAGGGGGCTCTCACCCCGCGGACACCGTGACCTCGTCGAATACGACCTCGCCCGCGGCATCGGACTCGTCGAGATCGACGACCGCCTGCACCGCCCAGCCGTGGTCGCCCGCGGGGTCGTCGAGTACTTGGCGCACATGCCAGAAACCGGGACGCAGTTCCACCTGGAACAGTTGCGGGCCTCGGGCATCGGGGCCGGTGCCGATGCGCTCGTATTCGGCGAAGTAGGGGGCGAGGTCGGCTTCCCAGTCCGGCCCGGTTCCCATATCGGCGAGCAGGTCCCAGCGGCGAAGGGCGGCCAGTTCGACGCGTCGGAACATGGCGTTGCGGATCATCACCCGGAAGGCGCGTTCGTTGGCGGAGATCGGGCGGATTGTCTCGGAGCCGAAGGCGAGCTGGTCGGCGTCGGTCTCCGCGCCGGGGTTGGTGAGCTGCTCCCATTCGTCGAGCAGGCTCGAATCCACCTGGCGTACAAGCTCGCCGAGCCATTCGGTGATGTCGTCGAGGTCCTCGGTGCGGGCCGAATCCGGCACGGTGCGCCGCAGCGCGCGGTAGGCATCGGCAAGATAGCGCAGCACGACGCCCTCGGAGCGGGCCAGCTCGTAATGCGAGATCAGCTCGGCGAAGGTCATCGAACGGTCGATCATGTCGCGCACCACCGACTTCGGCGACGGCGCGAATTCCGACATCCACGGGTGCCCACCGCGGTAGGTCTCGAACGCCGGATCGATCAGCTCGGCAAGCGGTTTGGGCCAGGTGACCTCTTCGAGCAGCTCCATGCGCTCGTCGTATTCGATGCCGTCGGCCTTCATCTCGTTGATCGCCACACCTCGAGCTTTGTGCTGCTGAGCCATCAGCAGCTGGCGCGGATCCTCCAGGGTCGACTCGATGAGGGAGACGACATCGAGGGTGTAGGTGGGGGACTCCTTGTCCAGCAGGTCGAAGGCGGCGAGTGCGAAGGGTGACAGCGGCTGGTCGAGCGCGAAGTTGCTCTGCAGGTCGACGGTGAGCCTGGCGTGTCGACCCTGCGCGTCGGGCTCCGGAAGCTGCTGCACCACACCGGCATCGCGCAAAGCCCGGTACAGCGCGATTGCGCGCAGGATGTGGCGGCGCTGCGCTTGGCGCGGCTCGTGATTGTCCTCGAGCAGGTGGCGCATGGCGTAGAAACAATTGCCAGGTCGCGCGATCACGTTGAGCAGCATGGAGTTGGTCACCGCGAAGCGTGACACCATCGGCTCCGGCGCGGCAACGACAAGACGGTCGAAGGTTTCCTCACTCCACGACACGAAACCCTCGGGCGGTTTGCGTCGAACCACCCTGCGCAGCTTCTTCGGATCGTCGCCGGCCTTGGCCACCAGCCGGGTGTTCTCCACCTCGTGATCGGGTGCCTGTACGACCACCGTGCCCATGGTGTCGTATCCGGCGCGGCCGGCGCGGCCCGCGATCTGATGGAACTCACGGGCTTTGAGCCTGCGGGTGCGCACGCCGTCGTACTTGGTCAGGCCGGTGAGCAGCACGGTGCGGATCGGCACATTGATGCCGACGCCGAGAGTATCTGTGCCGCAGACGACTTTGAGCAGACCATCTTGGGCGAGCCGTTCCACCAGGCGGCGATATTTCGGCAGCATGCCCGCATGGTGCACGCCGATGCCATGGCGAATCAGCCGCGATAGAGTCTTGCCGAAGCCGGAGGAGAAGCGGAAATCACCCAATGCGGTGGCGATGGCATCTTTTTCGGCGCGCGTGGCGAAGTTCACGCTCGTCAACGCCTGGGCACGCTCCAGCGCTGAGGCTTGGGTGAAGTGCACGACATAGACGGGCGACTGGTTGGTGGTAACGAGGTCTTCGAGCGTCTCGGTAATGGGTGTGCGCGCATACGAATAGGTCAGTGGCACCGGGCGTTCGGTGCCCGCAACCACGGCGGTGGGGTTGCCGGTGCGGCGCTCTATATCTTCGGCGAAGAAGCCCACATCACCGAGAGTGGCCGACATGAGCAGGAATTGGACGCGCGGCAGCTCCAGCAGCGGTACCTGCCAGGCCCAGCCGCGATCGGGGTCGGCGTAGAAATGGAACTCGTCCATCACCACCTGGCCGACATCGGCGGCCGCGCCCTCGCGCAACGCCATATTCGCCAGGATCTCGGCGGTGGCACAGATGATCGGCGCCTGCGGGTTCACCGCGGCGTCGCCGGTCACCATGCCGACCTTGTCGGCGCCGAATACCTCGCACAGTGCGAAGAATTTCTCGCTGACCAGCGCCTTGATCGGAGCGGTGTAGTAGGTGCGCTGACCGCGCGCCAGCGCGAACATGTGCGCGCCGACGGCGACCAGGGATTTGCCGGAGCCGGTCGGGGTAGCCAAAATGACGTTCGAGCCGGACGCCAGCTCCAACAGCGCCTCGTCTTGCGCGGGATATAACGGTGTGCCCTGCTCGGCCGCCCACGCTCCGAACGACTCGTACAGTGCGTCGGCGTCGGTACCGGGTATCTCGAGCAGTTCGGTCAGATCCACTCCGACCACCCTACGGGCTGCCATCAGGTGGCTGCCCGCCCGGTGATCGGCGCTTATCGGTTACTCCGTCTGGTCGCCCTCGGCGCTGGTGTCGCCGTCGTAGCCGCCCTGTTCGGCGAGGAATCGCTCGAACTCCGCGCCGAGCTCGTCACCGCTCGGCAGTTCACCGTCGCCGACGAGCAGGCTCGATTGGCGCTCCTGGGCGGTCACGAAGCTGTCGTACTGGCGTTCCAGCGCGTTGACGACGGTCTCCACCTCGGAGTTGCCCGCGATGTGCTCGTTGACCTGTTCGCGTACTCTCGCGGCGGCCTCGCCGAGTGCGGCGAGTGGAATCTCGAGACCAGCATTGCCCGCGACGTTCTCGAGCAGCGTCTGTGCGGCCTCTGGGTAGGCGGTCTGGGCGAGGTAGTGCGGCACATGCACCGAGAAACCGACCGATTCGTGCCCGTGCTGAGCCATCCGGTACTCCAGCAGCGAGGACGCGCTTCCCGGCACCTGCAACTCGCCCGGCCAGCGCTGATGCTCGGCGATGAGGTCGCTGTCGGAGGAATGCGCGGTGACGCCGAGCGGGCGGGTGTGCGGAATCGCCATCGGAATCGCGCTCAGCCCGATGGTCCGCCGCACGCCGAGTTGTTCGGCCAGCAGGCGCACCGCGGTGGTGAACTTCTCCCAGCGCAGGTCCGGCTCCAGGCCCGAGAGCAGCAGGAACGGAGTGCCAGCGGTGTCACGCAGCGCCCACAGGTTGAGTTCGGGTTCGGCGTATTCCGAGAAGTGATCGGTTTTGAAGGTCATGAGCGGGCGTCGCGAGCGGTAGTCCAACAGCTCGTCCATATCGAACGAGGCAACCAGTTCGGTTTCGAGACTCTCGCGCAGGTGCGTGGTGGCCAACCGCACCGCATGCCCTGCATCGGTGAAGCCTTCCAGTCCGTGCACCAGCACCGGACCCGCGCCATCGTCGGATGACAGCTGTGGAGCGGGGAACTCCAACTCGTACATTCGCGACTCGTGGTCCATCGCGTACTCCTTCCTGCGCGGTCCACCGATGCGAGCCGCAAGCCTTTGCTGTGTCGCAGCGGGCGAACCACTGTCCATTGTCCCCTATGGCGCAGACGATCGCGCTCACGGCCGGACACCGACCCATACCCACAGCCAACCACCGTGCCGTCCGCTGCATTCCCGCATCGGTCACGCACGGCGTGGCATCGCGGTCGGGCACGGGGAGTTCGGCACACTGGGTCGGATGACTGTGCCCGATTCGATGCGTAAGGGGCAACTCGGTTTCGCTATTTCGGGTCGGCTGCCTGCCGTCGCGAGTGCGTTGCTGATTGCCGGTTGCGCTTCGACGGTGGCCGGGCACCCGGTCGCGTCGATACCGACCATCGTGCAGAGGCATGTCGGCGCCCAACTTTCGACGTTGCTACCGAATTCCGCGCAGTTTCCTGCCAGGTATCCGGCGGTGGTACTGCCGCAGGAGGCGGCGGCGCAGGCCGCGGGTGATCTCACCGGAGTCGGGCGGGGTTCGATCGTGAGCCCGGACGGCTGCCTGCCGCCCGAGCAGCGGTTCGGGCCCGATCAGACGGTCATCGCGGTCGGTACCGACAATGACAGCCGTGCCACCCTCACCGTAGAGCTGACCAGGACGCAACAGCCGCTGTCCGCGTTGCGCGATCAGCTGAAGCGGTGCGACAAGCTGCAGGTCACGCGGGCAGGGGCGACGACGACTGTGACCACGCAGCTGCAAGCGCCACCGCCGATCGACGCCGATGACACCCTTGCGCTGCGCCGCACCGTCGTGCCGGAGGTCGGGGGAGCCGGGCTGACCCAGTCCATGCAGACGCTGACCGGTCAGGTCGACGATGTGCGAATTACGGTGACGTACATGACCTTCAGCGATGCGAAGGCGGATACGGCGGCGCTGGACGAGCTGTTCACGACGACGGTGCAGAAGGTCAAGACGGCGTAGCCGGAACCCTGTTCATCCACAGGAAAGGCGATATCCACAGGGCAGGTGAAAGCCCTGGTCGGTCTGCGGGAGACGAGGGCACGTTGGCGCAATCTCGACGCATGACCACTCCCGTGAACCCCGCCGCAGTCGAGGATCTCAGCCGCCACCCCCGCCGCACTGTCACCTGCTGCGAGCGAGGCCCGCGGTTCGGGTCGGCGGCACCCGCACAGTTGCACGTCGACGACCCAGGTGAATTGATCGCGGCGCTGCCCGCGATGGTCGGATTCGTACCGGAACGCTCGCTGGTGGTCGCGGTGCTGCGCGGTGCGCCCGATCACGCAGGCATCCCGATCATCGACGCGGTGGTACGCGTCGATCTGGAGCAGGACGGTGTCAGCCGGCGCGGGTTGGCCACCGCGTTCGCGGAGCATGTCGGACGAATCTGTGTCAGCGAGAACGCGGGCGAGGTGCTTGCGGTGATCGTCGACGACCGCATCCGTGAACCGGCAGCGCGCCGCTCCGAGGTCCGCCGCGCCACCCGCACCGGCCCCTTCGGGACACTGATCGCCACCTTCGCACGGCTGCTTGTCGACGATCACGATGTCGTGCTCGGCGGCGCGTGGGCGGTCCGCGCTATCGACAAAGACGAGCGCTGGTGGAGCCTGCCCGATGCGGAACGGCGTGGGGCGCTGCCGGATCCGGCCACCTCGATGGTGACGGTGGCGCACGTACTCGACGGCAGACCCATCTATCGCGCCCGCTCGGAGCTGACGGCCATGGTTGCCACGAACTACGCATTGCGCGAACAGGTCGCGGCCGAGCTCGTTGACGCGCTCACCGCCGCCCACCTCCGGTATGCCGACGCCATCCGGCGCGGCGACCCGGACGGTTACCACCGGCAAATGCTCGAGCGGGTGCTGTGGCACATCGCCAATATCGAATTCGGTACCCGGCTCGCGGGGGGCGAGCTCGCGGAACTGGCTGTCGCACTGCGTGATCGAGTCGTACGCGATGCCTTGTTCGCATTGGCGGTCAGCGACCACGCCGTAGCGGCCGAGCGCCTCTGGGCCGAGCTTGTCCGCGTGCTGTCGGATTCCGATCGCGCCGACGCCGCGGCCCTGCTCGGCTACAGCGCATATGTCCGCGGCGACGGCCCATTGGCGGGCATCGCCTTCGACGCGGCGCTGGAGGCCGATCCGTCACACCCGATGGCGATCCTGCTGGACACCGCGCTGCGTGCGGGTATGCGACCGGATCAGTTGCGCAGGCTGGCCCGTTCCGGTGTGGAGACCGCGGCCGACCTCGGCATCGAGCTGTGCTGAAGCCGGGGCCGCTTGTCGAGCTACGGCTGGGCGGTGGCGACCCCGGACGAACGCGGCTACGGTGCCGAGTGGGCGCGGGAACCCAAGCCGCGCAGGAATTCCCAGGCATCCGCGACGATCTCGTCGAGATCGTTGTGCTTGGGGACCCAGCCGAGTTCGGCGACCGCGCGGTCGCTGGAGGCGATCAAAGTCGCTGGGTCACCCGCCCGGCGGGGGGCGTCCTGCGCGGCGATCGGAAGGCCGGTGACACGTTCGCAGGCCGAGATCACCTCGCGGACCGAGAACCCGGTGCCGCTGCCGAGGTTGAAGATACGGTGCGTGCCCGATGCGGAGGTGTCCAGTGCGAGCAGGTGGGCCTGGGCGAGGTCGCGGATATGGATGTAGTCGCGGACCGCGGTGCCGTCCGGTGTCGGCCAGTCGGTACCGAAGACCGAGATCGCCGGGCGGTGCCCGAGGGCGACCTGCAAGACCAGCGGGATGAGATGGGTTTCCACCACCCGGTTTTCACCGAGGCCGCCATAGGCGCCCGCGACATTGAAGTAGCGCAGGCTGGTCGCGGCCAGACCGTACGCATTCGAGTAGGAGGTGATGGCGTGGTCGATAGCGAGCTTCGAAGCGCCGTACGGATTGGTCGGGCGGGCCGTCGCGTCCTCGGTGATCGGCACCTGCTCGGGCTCGCCGTAGACGGCCGCAGTCGAGGAGAACACCAGCCGTGGTGTGCCCGTGTCGCGCATCGCCTCCAGCAGTTCCAAGGTTTTCACCACGTTGCCGTGCCAGTACTTCTCCGGCCGCTGCACGGACTCACCGACCAGCGACTGCGCGGCGAAATGCAGGACACCGTCAAAGGTTTCGGCCGCGAGCAGCGCGGTCGCCGCGACGGCGACGTCACCCTCGACGAAACGCGCATCGGCGGGAACGCCATCTGCGTTGCCGGTCGACATATCATCGACGACAACGACCTCGTGACCTGCTTCGAGCAATACCTGAGCGCACACCCCGCCGACATATCCGGCGCCACCGGTGACCAGAAGTTTCACGCGTCAGACCAGCTTCACCTGGACGGCGTGGGCCATTTCGTCCGAGAGCTCGAAACCCTCGTGGCCTGGCACAGTGATGACCACCGACCCCGGCTTGGTCTCGACCGTCACGCGCGCGTCGGGCACAACGCCGCCCGCACGCAGTTGGCCGATGACCTCGGGATCGGTCTGGATGTGCTCGGCGAGCCTGCGCACGACGACCGCGTGTACCTGCCCGTGTGGCAGATCCGAGAGCCGCACCAGGCTCTCCTCGGAGCCGGTGGACGGAATGATGCCCAGTTCGTCGAGGCCGGGGATGGGGTTGCCGTACGGCGAGGTAGTCGGGTGGTTGAGCACCTCGACCAGCCGCCGCTCGACGTCCTCGCTCATGACGTGTTCCCACCGGCACGCCTCGGCGTGCACGTTCTGCCAGTCGAGGCCGATGATGTCGACAAGAAGGCGTTCGGCGAGGCGATGCTTGCGCATCACCGCGACGGCCATGCCGCGGCCCTTGTCGGTCAGTTCGAGATGGCGGTCACCGGCGACCAGCAGCAAACCGTCGCGCTCCATGCGAGCGACAGTCTGGCTCACCGTCGGACCACTCTGTTCGAGGCGCTCGGCAATCCGGGCGCGCAGGGGCACAACGCCCTCCTCCTCGAGGTCGTAAATGGTACGGAGGTACATCTCCGTGGTGTCGACCAGATCCTTCACCTGTATAACCCCTTCGTCGGCACGAATTCTACCCACGCACAGCGGCACGACCGTGTGCCGGACCATCTCGCGCCCCGGTGTCACGGTCGAATGCACTGCGCTGCGGGAATCCTGTCGGCGCACGACGTCATCGCCGTGTTCGCACTTGCCTGTAGTTCTACTGCATACGAACATCTCGCGGGGACGTTAGCTTCCCCTGGGAGCGTGTCGACCACTCGTTCGACACCTGGCCCTGTATACCGGCAGGCACCGACAAGTTGCTCGAAACGCTCTAGCGTGGCAACCATGGCCACCGCTACCGGAACCGTTGTCTGGACCGACCGGTTCCTCGATTACGCCTGGACGCCGCAGCATCCGATGAAGCCGGCACGGCTGAAGTTCACCATGGCGCTGGCGGAAAGTCTCGGATTACTCGACGGTGTCGAGCGGTTGGAGCCCGCAGCGGCCGGGATGGCGGATCTCCTGCGCATCCACACCCCCGAGTACATCGAGGCGGTCGAGCATGCGATCGCGCCCGTCGGCTCGCCGTTGGCGCCGGATTACGGGCTCGGTTCGCAGGACAACCCGATATTCCCGCGGATGCATCAGGCCGCGTCGGTGATCGTCGGCGGCACTATGGCAGCGGCCCGTGAGATCGCGGAGGGACGCACCCGGCGGGCGGTGAGCATCGGTGGTGGCATGCATCACGCGATGGCCGATTCGGCCTCCGGGTTCTGCATCTACAACGACGCGGCCGTGGCCATCTCCTGGCTGCTCGACAACGGCTTCGATCGTATTGCCTACATCGATGTGGACGTGCACCACGGCGACGGGGTGCAGCAAGCCTTCTACTCCGACCCGCGTGTGCTGACCGTTTCGATCCATCAGCACCCGGCCACCCTGTGGCCGAACACCGGATGGCCGGAGGAAACCGGTAGCGGCGCGGCGGCGGGCACCGCGATCAATCTCGCGGTGCTGCCCGGCACTCGGGACGCCCAGTGGCTGCGCGGTTTCCACGCGGTGGTGCCGGGCGCGATCGAAGCGTTCCGGCCGCAGATCATCATCAGCCAGTGCGGCGTCGACACCCATCGCGAGGATCCGCTCGCCGATCTCGAGCTCACCGTCGACGGTCAGCGCGCGGCTTTCCTCGCCATGCGCGAGCTGGCCGACCGGCATGCCGAAGGTCGCTGGCTTGCGGTCGGTGGCGGCGGATACGGCCTGGTCCGGGTGGTGCCTCGAGCCTGGACGCACCTGCTGGCGACCGCATTGGACCGCACGGTCGCGCCGGAAACCGCAGTGCCGCAGGGCTGGATCGATCGCGTCCGCGTCGAAGCGCCCGCTGTCGACCCGCCGAAGACCATGGGGGACGGCGGCGATATCGCCTACCGCCCGTGGGATGGGCCCGGCGGTACCGGGGAGACTGGGGACGTGCGTATCGACCGCGCGCAACGCGCCATCGATACCGCTGTATTGGCTACTCGCCGAGCCACCTTCGGGTTGCTCGGTCTCGATCCGGAGGACCCCCGTGACTGAGCCGACACCCGTCGGGGATACCCCGGATACCCCGGCGGTGCCGCCTCCGCCGCCCCAGCACTGGTTGGCCGATGTGCTGGCCGCCGACGGTGGTGTGGTGCGGCTGCGGCCCATCACCCCCGACGATGCCGACCGACTACAGCGGTTCCATGCCGCGCTGTCCGATCGGACCAGATATCTGCGCTATTTCGGTCCGTACCCGCGTATTTCGCCCAAGGACCTGTACCGCTCCACGCACGTCGACCATCGCGACCGGGTCGGGTTGGTGCTCGAGCTCGGCGAGGCGATCATCGCGGTCGGCCGCTACGAGCTGCTGCCGCGCTCCGGACCGCGCGCCGCAGAGGTCGCGTTCGTGGTCGCCGATGGGCATCAGGGCCGTGGCCTCGGCTCGATCCTGCTCGAACATCTTGCGGGCGCCGCCGCCGAGAACAAGATCGAGACATTCGTCGCCGAGGTACTCGCCGAGAACACCGTGATGGTGACGGTGTTCCGGGACGCGGGCTATCAGGTCGAGCGCAGCAGGGACGGCTCGGTGCTGCACCTGGAGTTCGCCATCGATCCCAGCGAAGCTCTGCTCTCGGTCCGTGATTCCCGCGAGCGGGCGTCCGAGGCCCGCAGCGTCGGCAATCTGCTCGCACCGCGCTCGGTCGCCGTCATCGGTGCGACGCCGGCCGCCGGGCGGGTCGGTGGCGTGGTGTTGGCGAACCTGCTCTCCGGGGTATTCCAGGGGCCGGTGTTCCCGGTCAACCCGAATCGGAAGTCGGTCCGCGGGGTGCGTGCCTATCCGACGGTGCGCGATATCCCCGACGAGGTCGATCTTGCGGTGGTCGCGGTGCCCGCCGACGCGATCGGCTCGGTGCTCGACGACTGTATGGCCAAGGGCGTCAAGGGTTTGGTTGTGCTGACCGCGGGCTTCGGGGAGACCGGTCCGGGCGGTGTCTCCGCGGCACGTGAGTTGGTCGCCGCCGCGCGTGGGCACGGGATGCGCGTGGTCGGCCCGAGCGCGCTCGGCATCGCCAATACCGATCCGGAGGTGGGGCTCAACGCCACCCTCGCTCCGCTGCTGCCGGGGCGCGGGCGCATCGGGTTCTTCTGTCAGTCCGGACCGCTGGGCGCCGCGATTCTCGGTGAGGCCGCCGCGCGCAATCTGGGATTGTCGACGTTCGTGTCGGCGGGCAATCGCGCGGACGTGTCCGGCAACGACCTGCTCCAATACTGGGACACCGACGCCGCCACCGACGTCATCCTGCTGTATCTGGAGAGTTTCGGTAATCCGCGGAAGTTCTCCCGCATCGCGCGCCGGGTGGCGCGGACCAAGCCGATCGTCGCGGTGAGCAGCGGCAGGCTCGCCGCGCGGGCACAGCCGACCGGCGATATGGACCGGTCGATCGTGCGTGATCTGTTCGCGCAGGCAGGCATCGTCCAGGTCGACTCCATTTCCGAGCTGTTCGACTGCGCGGCGCTGCTCGGCTATCAGCCGCTGCCCGCCGGTCCTCGGGTGGCGGTGGTCGGCAACAGCGCCGCGTTGAACTGGCTCGCCGTCGACGCGGCTCGCGGGGAAGGACTGGAGGTGCGCTCGCCGGCGGGCGAGACCTTCGAGGGCACTCGCCGTTCACGTCCGACCGAGCGCGGCCTCGACGAGCATTCGGTTGGCGAGCCGGTGGATCTGGGGCCGGAGGCGACGCCCGGGGCCTACCTGGACGCCATCGTGGCGGCATTGCGCTCGGCTGACATCGACGCGGTGATCGTGGTTTTCGCGCCACCGGTACCGCTGCCGATGGCCGGTTTCGCCGACGCCATCCGGGAGGCAGCCATGGCCGTGCCCGACTCCGGCAAACCGATCTTGACCACTTTCGTCGCAGAACAAGGGATTCCGAACCTACTCGCGATGCGCGGGCCGGGTGGGACGGCGGTCCGCGGCTCGATCCCCTCGTATCCGGACCCCGAGCGCGCCGCACGGGCGCTGGCCAGGGTGCGCAGCTACGCGCAGTGGCGCGACAAGCCGGTCTCGGTAGTTCGACGCCCGGACGGCATCGACACCGAACAGGCAAGGGGACTGGTAGCGCAGTGGATGGCGGACTCCGGCGGGCGCAGGCTCACCGACCAGGAAACCGTTGCGCTGCTGGACTGTTACGGCATCCACGTCGTCGAATACCGCGAGGTGCGCAATGCCGACGAGGCGGTCGCCGCGGCCGAAGAACTCGGCTACCCGGTGGCGGCGAAGGCCACCGGGGAACTCTGGCGGCGCAGACCCGACCTCAGCGGCGTTCGCCTCGACCTGTGGCGCTCCGAGGCGGTCCGCCAGGCCTACGCCCACCTGGCTGAGCTCAGTGGCGACCCCGTGCTGCATATCCAGAAGATGGCGCCCCCCGGCGTCGGCTGTGTCCTTCGCGTACAGGACGACCCTTCGTTCGGCTCGGTGATCGAATTCGGCCTCTCCGGGCTGATCATCGAACTCCTCGGCGACCGCGCCTATCGCGCACTCCCGCTGACCGAGGACGAGGCTGTCGCACTGATCGATGCTCCGCGTGCGGCACCATTGCTCTCGGGCACTCCGGCCAGCCCACGTGTCGACAAGGCCGCATTGGCCGAACTGGCCCAACGTATTTCGGCCCTTTTCGACGACATCCCGGAACTGCGTGAACTGTCCTTCGATCCGGTCCTCGCCTCGGCGGCTTCGGCCTCGATTCTCTACGCCCGAGCCCGAATCGGCCCGGAACCCAGCCGTTTCGAAGGGGGGCCGCGCCGCTTGGGCTGAGGCCGCTCGGGCTGAGTGAGGTCGGGCTGAGTGAGGTCGGCCGGGAACGAGCATCGCCGACCGGCTCGCGTGACCCCGGCGGGGGCGGGACGCGCGGACACCGGTCGGCGTTTCAAGTGACCGCTAACGGTCACCAAGTCGAGCGTCGAACGAGGCTCGACGTCCAGGGCGTGTGCCGGGTCACCGGCACGGATGATCTTGCGATCAGCTGGCGTAGGCGCGCAGCCGCTCGGCCCTGTCGCCCTTGCGCAGCTTCGACATGACCTCGCGCTCGATCTGACGCACCCGCTCGCGGGAGAGCCCGAACAGCTTGCCGATCTGGTCGAGGGTGCGCGGCTGGCCGTCGTCGAGGCCGAAGCGCAGCCGGATGACCTGCTGCTCGCGCTCGTCCAGGGTGGCGAGCACACTGCGGACGTCGGTGTGCAACAGACCGGCGATGACGGCGGCCTCGGCCGAGGTGGCCTCGGAGTCCTCGATGAAATCGCCGAGCGGGGCCTCTTCGTCGTTGCCGACCGGCATGTCCAGGCTTACCGGGTCGCGGCTGTGATCGAGCAGATCGGAGATCTTCTCGACCGGAATGCCGGACTCGTTGGCCAGCTCGGTGTCGGTGGCCTCGCGACCGAGCTGCTGATGCAGCTCACGCTTGATCCTGGCCAGCTTATTGACCTGCTCGACCAAATGCACCGGCAGCCGGATGGTGCGGCTCTGATCGGCCATACCGCGGGTAATGGCCTGCCGGATCCACCAGGTGGCGTAAGTGGAGAACTTGAATCCCTTGGCGTAGTCGAACTTCTCCATCGCCCTGATCAGGCCGAGGTTGCCCTCTTGGATCAGGTCCAGCAGCGGCATACCGCGGCCGGTGTAGCGCTTGGCGAGCGAAACAACGAGGCGGAGGTTGGCCTCGAGCAGATGCGACCTGGCGGTCTGGCCCTCGCGGACGATGATGGCCAGATCGCGCTTGCGAGTGGCCGACAGCCGTTTGCCGGTCTCGAGCAAATGCTGGGCGAAGAGGCCCGCCTCGATGCGCTTGGCCAGCTCGACCTCGTCGGCGGCCGTGAGCAATGCAGTGCGACCGATCCCGTTGAGGTACACGCGTACCAGGTCGGCGGCGGGGCTCTGGGCGTCGAGGTCCATATCGCTGCGCACGCGAGTGGTGGCGGGGCTTGTCATGACTTGCCTCCTGTCGGTGGTGTCTCATCCGGAACAACGGACCCGACAGTGAGAAAGTTCCCCGCCACCGCCCGAATAAACCGTTCTGAGCTGCGGTTTCCGTCACTTCCGTCTGAGAAGTTCCTGAGAAGCACCCGGAATAGGAACACTCGTTGCCGAGCGCCTCCGCCGACCCACTTATGCGGCCGCCGGTTAGACGGGTCGCACCAATCCGTGGCGAACCAATCCGGCTACCACCGACAGCGCGTCGGCCATGAACTCCTTGGTCACCTCGTCGGATCCGTGGGCAACCGCCAGCAGTTCGATCAGTTCGTACAACGGCATACCATCCGCGCGCATTCCCGCCACCAGGGCGATGGTGGATTCGTCGACCTCGTGCTGCCAGCGCGGACCATCACCGCGGTGCAGTCGCGCGACCTGCTGCGCCCAGCCGTCCTCGCCGGGCAGGTAGACCCGCTCCAGCGCCGTCGCGGGATCCACCGCGAAACGTGAAGACCAGGCCAGGTTTTCATCACGCGCCGCGGCGCGCAGCCAGGCCGAGCGCTCGAAATACGCGGTCGCCTCGTCGCCGAGCGGATCATCGAAGCCGTGTGTGAGGTCCTCGGCCAGCAGCTCGGTCGGGCCGTCGATCGCGCGAAGATAGACGAATCCGAAGCCGATGCCCTCGACATCGGCCGAGGTGAGGGCGTCGAGCCATTGCTCGGCGCGCGCCTGCGCTGCCGGGTCGCGCGGATCGAGCCCCGCGTCGCGCAGCCAGGTCCCCACGTACAGGGCGGGGTCGGCGACATCGCGCTGCACTACCCAGGCCTCCACGCCGTGCGCTGGTAGCCAGGACGACACCCGCTGGCGCCAGTCCTCGCCGTCGACATGCACCCACGCCGAGAGCATTGCCGCGGTGCCACCGGGGGCGAGCAGCCCCGGTGCCCGGGAGATCACCAATTCGCTCGCGCCATCGAGAGCGAGACCGGAATCGCGGTAGGTGTGCTCGATGCGGGCGGGGCCGACCACGAAGGGTGGGTTGGCCACCACCTGGTCGAAGCGGCGTCCGGCCACCGGCTCGAACCAGGAGCCTTCCAGCAATTCGATATCGAGGCCGTTGAGTGCGGCGGTCGCCTCGGCGAGCCACAGTGCGCGCGGGTTCACATCGGTGGCGGTCACTCGGTCGGCGTAGGAGGCGGCGTGCACCGCCTGCACGCCGCAGCCGGTGCCGAGATCGAGCACCGAACCGACCCGTCGGGTCGGCGTCGCGCGCAGCAGCGACAACGAGGCGTGGCCGACACCGAGTACATGCTCTTCGGTCAGCGTGCGCCGGTGCATCGAATCGTCGAGGTCGGACAGTATCCAGCGGGTGCCGACACCGACGTCGAGCGGCCGCAGGTCCAGCGCAGCTCGCACCAGATCACCGTCGCGCGCCAGCAGACCCGCCGCGACGGCGTGTTCGATACCCACCGGCGCGAGTGCCGCGGCCACGTCATGCTCCGGCAGCGCGTCGCCGAGCAGCAGCAGTCGGATCAGGGTGCCGAGTTCGCCCGCGTCCCGCGCGGCGCGGCGCACCGGCACCGGCTCGGACCGGCCGAGCGCCGCGTGTACATCGGCCCCGAGCACCTCGACCAATGTGTCCGCGTCATAGCGGACACGAGTCAGCGCCGTCCGTAGATCGGGGCACAACGCGGTGAGCAGCGATCCGGTCGTCGTCTGGTTCGTAGGCACATCGGTACTGGGCACAGCAGTACTGTGCCACCGCAACCGCGCAGCACTCGCCAGGTGTCCGCCGTGTCACAGATGCGGCTCGCCGTCGGAGGCCGAGTTCGTCGGACGAGCCCTCAGACTCCGTTGGGGTCGCGAGAGGTGATGCAGTAGACCGCGTCGGCGGGATCGGCCATGACCATCCAGTGTTGGTGACTTTCGGTTCTGGTCGCCCCGAGAGATTCGTGCCAGGCGGCGGTGGCTTCGATGTCCGAGGCCGACAGGTCGATGTGGGCGCTGGTCGGGCGGTCCTCGCCGAGGCGCTGCAACAGCAGCTGAATAGGGAGCTGCTCCTTCGCTCGCAGCCGGGAGAATTCGGGCAGCCTGCCCTCCTGGTGCTCCCATCCGGTCAGGATGGCCCAGAAGTGTGACTCGGCCTCGTGATCGGCGGCGCCGATGTCGAGGCATACCTGATCCAAGCGCGTCAGGGTGCCGTCCGGTGCGCTGAAGGCGGGGGCGGGCTTGCCCTTGGCGCGGCCGCTGGGGGTGAAGCAGAAAGACTGGCCCGCCGGTGAGCGCAGAACGGCATAGTCCGGGTGGTTGGCGACCAGGTCGGCGCCGAGATCGAGTGCGATGCGGACCGCCGCGGGGATGTCGTCGACGTCGAAGTCCAGGTGCACACCGCCGAGGCCGGTGACCGACTGCATTTTGACCCCCGCGGCCGCGAACAGCGCGGGATCCGGTAGCAGCGTGAGGAATTCGTCGTCAGAGCCGCGGCGTGGCGAGAGCTGGGTGCCGGTGACGGCGGACCAGAACGTCGCGCAGTCGTCGAAACGCTGCGCGGGCCGATCGAGAAAAGCCCATGCCCACCGAATCATGTTGTCTCCTCTGTCCTGCGGGGTGTGCGCCCCGACGGGCGGCGCGAACACCGGTGTGGCACCGTGCCTCCTGCGTGCCTTCTGCGGTATGTCGTGCGACTGTGTGCCACGCCACAAGCGGGTTCGGTCGAATTCCCCCGCCACACACTATGGGTCGGGCCGGTGCGCTGTCGAGGCGGCCGGGCGCGTGTCGCACTGGCACGATCTTGACGGTTAATGGCATCCCGGCCACTCGTTCCCTTCGGTACATTCCGGCACGCTCAGCGGGTGACCGAACTGCAGACGCCCCCGGCGCAGGAACTTGTCGATTCCGTGAAGCGGCCGCGGCTGCATCCCGCCTGGATCGTGGCGGGTGTGGGTTTCGTCGCGCTGCTCGGTGCCGCGGGCTTCCGATCGGTGCCGAGCGTGCTGATGGATCCGTTGCATGAGGAATTCGGGTGGTCGCACGGCACCATCGGTGCCGCCGTTTCACTGAATATGCTTCTGTACGGCCTGATTTCGCCGTTCGCCGCCGCGCTGATGGACCGCTTCGGTATTCGCAGGGTGGTGGCATGCGCGCTGCTGCTCGTCGCGGCGGGCAGTGGGCTGACGGTGTTCATGACGCAGCCATGGCATCTGGTGCTGACCTGGGGTCTGCTGGTCGGCATCGGGGTCGGCTCCATGTCGATGCCGTTCGTGGCGACCATCACCGGCCGCTGGTTCGTGCGTCAGCGCGGACTCGTCACCGGGGTGCTCACCGCCGCGGGTGCGACCGGGCAGTTGGTCTTCCTGCCGGTGGTGTCGGCGGTGGCGCATGCCCACGGCTGGCGAGTGCCTTCGCTGATCGTCGCGGGCGCGGCGCTTGCCGTGGTGCCGCTGGTGTGGCTGTTCATTCGCGACTTCCCCAGTGACGTGGGCGTACGCGCCTATGGCGCCGAAGAGGGCAGCACGGTCGGCCTTCGTACGCCCCCCACCGGCGGCGCGATGCGCGCGTTGACCGTGCTCGCTGCGATCGCGCGCAGGCCCGGATTCTGGCTGCTGGCAGGCGGATTCGCGATCTGCGGCGCGTCGACGAACGGTCTGGTCGGTACACACTTCGTCAGTGCGGCACACGATCACGGCATGCCGCCGACCACCGCGGCGAGTCTGCTCGCGCTTGTCGGCCTCTTCGACGTCGCGGGCACCATCGCGTCGGGCTGGCTCACCGACCGGATCGACCCCCGCTACCTGCTGGTCGGCTACTACATCCTGCGCGGCTTGTCGCTGCTCATCCTGCCGTCGCTGTTTTCGCCGCACACCCAGCCGAGCATGTGGGTGTTCATCATCTTCTACGGCCTCGACTGGATCGCCACCGTGCCGCCGACGGTGATGTTGTGCCGCGAGTTGTTCGGCGCCGACGGCCCCGTCGCCTTCGGCTGGGTCTTCGCCTCGCACCAGATCGGGTCCGCGATCGCCGCCACCGGCGCGGGCGTCATCCGCGATATGCAGGGCAGCTACAACCTGGCCTGGTATATCGCGGGTGGGTTGTGCGGTATCGCGGCTTTGCTTTCGGCCGGAATTCGCCGAAGCACCAGCCGTGTTCCCGCGTAATCGCCTTCGTCAGGTCGGTCTCAACTGTCGATGGCGTTGTGCTTGCTCGCTTCGATGGCCAGCCGGCGTTCGTCCCAGCGGCTCGGCTCGTCCTTGCGGCGTGGCGGGCGATCGTTGGCGATCAGCACCGCGATCCAGGGCAGCGGTATCGAGGCGACGATGATGAGGATCGAGATCAGTGCGCTGCTGAAGGCGCTGTAGGCGAACGCGGCGAGCACGAGGCATGGGATGCGGAAGGCCATGATGATCGTGTACCTGCGGACCCGGGCGCGGTGCTGATCTTCCAGCGAAGGCGCGGCCTCGGTGATCAACACCGGATGCTTGTCATCGCTACCGGGAAAGTAGCCGGAAGGACGTTCGGGAGTTGGCACTGTCACGTCTTGGCGATCACCGCGGCCGATGTCGTCGGCGTCAGAGGAATCGCCGTACTGCTGCATACCCCTGAGTCTTCCACTGTCGGCGGCCCACCGCACATGACCTGGTCAGCGACTCTTGCCAGCACCGTGTGCAGCCACTCGCGCGCGGATGCGGCATCATGGAATCCGTGAGTACCAAGACTCTGGATCGCCCGGATGCGACTACCGACGAGACGACGGAAGACGACACTCCGAAGTTCTTCCATTACGTGAAGAAGAACAAGATCGCCGAGAGCGCCGTCATGGGCACCCATGTAGTGGCGCTATGTGGCGAGGTCTTCCCGGTTACCCGCTCCGCGAAGCCCGGCTCGCCGGTCTGCCCGGAGTGCAAGAAGGTCTACGAGGGGCTGCGCAAGGGCGATTGAGCCGAGCTCGACCCACCCGGCGGCGCTGCGGTCGTCCGGGTGTCCGATGGTGCCTTCGGCCCCGAGTCCGGCTCGGGGCTTTGTGCTGTCTTCGACAGGTCGACCGGTTGCGTAGTTGCCGATCGACTCGACGCCGGGTCGCTATCGGGAGCGTGCTCTTCGGACTCGTCATCGCCGAGGATCTGGTTGGACAGCCACTCCTTCACCTGATCGATGCGGGTGCTGCTCGCCGGCCAGAACTCCTGGACCGCGGCATTGAATTCCGCGCCGAGGATCACCGCGAAGCCGAGGAAAAAGGTGAACAGCAGGAACGCGATCGGGGTCGCGAGCGCGCCGTAGCTGACGCCGGTCTGGGTCACCCACGACAGATATCGGCGCAACACCTCGCTGGCTGTCATGAAGAACACCGCGGCGACCACCGCACCGCCGAACAGACGGTGCCACGGCAGCGACCGGTGTAGTGCCAGCTTGTAGAGCGTGGTGAGCCCGATGATCAGCAGCAGACCGACGCCCGGGTAGTAGAACGAGTCGATCAAGCGAAGTCCTGGTTCGCGCCACGCGTCCGGTAGCGCCCGTCCGATCAGGACCGGCCCGAGCGCGATCAGCGGCAGAATGAACACCGCCGCGATCAGGAACAGCACATACAGCAGCAACGCGAAG
This sequence comes from Nocardia arseniciresistens, assembly GCF_046764875.1. NCBI lineage: Bacteria > Bacillati > Actinomycetota > Actinomycetes > Mycobacteriales > Nocardiaceae > Nocardia > Nocardia arseniciresistens. Next base: position 177,533 of record NZ_JBKORD010000016.1, on the reverse strand, counting down.
ATGCGCTGCCACACCGGATGCCGGGCATCCTGCTGTCCGTGTGCCTCGACGATGGAGTCGACGAAGGTCGCCATCGCGGAGGACCCCGCCCACAGCGACAGCACGAATCCCACCGACACGAAAGCCGCGCGTCCACGCCCGAGCACATCGGTGACCGTCGGCTCGATCAGATCCGACACCACGGTCGTGCTGAACAGATCCTTGCTGAACGAGATGATCTTTTGCTGGACGATCTCCACGGTGTCCGGCCCGAACCACTCGCCGACATAGCCGAGGCTGCCGAGCACCCCGAGCAGCAGCGGTGCGAGCGACATCGTCTGCCAGAACGCCGCGGCCGCGGACTTCGCGAAGATCGAGTCGTTCCACGCCTTCACCGCGACGCGGGCGACCAGCCTGCCGCTCTGATGGCCCGCGCGCGCCACCCAGGCGGCCGTGCTGCTGGCGCAGCGGGCCGTCCTGGATCGCTCCGGGCCGCCGCCGCTGTGGATCGCGCTGGTGGCGCCCGATGGGGCACTGTCGTCGGTCATGGTCACTACAGCATCGCGCACAATTCGGTTCAGCACCGCCGCACCCATACGACGCGTCGGCGTGCGGCGGGTGAACACCAGGCGGAAACTCCCGGCCGACATGTGATGCCGGTCGCCTCGGCCGCGTCGGTTTGGCGACACGCCATGGCGGGCCAGTAGGGTCTTCTGCGTGACTGGGTCGGGCGCCGCTGTGGCGGGAGAAGCGCAAACGCCGGGCGATTCGGAAGCATCGAGCGCCGCGGTTCCGGTGGGTTCGCTACGTGCGTGGCAGCGTCGCGCATTGACGAAATATCTGACAACGAAGCCGCGGGATTTCCTCGCCGTCGCGACACCGGGCGCGGGTAAGACCACCTTCGCGCTGCGTGTTGCCGCCGAGTTGCTTGCCGACCGCACCGTCGACCAGATCACCGTGGTCGCGCCGACCGAGCACCTCAAGCATCAGTGGTCCCAGGCCGCGAACCGGGTCGGTATCGCGCTCGATTCGCGATTCTCCAACGCGACCGGCGGCACTTCCGGTGACTATCACGGCGTCGTCGTCACCTATGCCCAGGTCGCCTCGCATCCCTCCCGGCACCGGGTGCGCACCGAAAACCGTAAGACCCTGGTGATTCTCGATGAGATCCACCATGCGGGCGATGCGAAGACCTGGGGTGACGCCGCGGCGGAGGCCTACGGTGACGCCACCCGCAGGCTCGCGTTGACAGGAACGCCGTTCCGCAGCGACGACAGCCAGATCCCTTTCATCACTTACGAACCCGACGAGGGTGGTTTTCCGCGTTCGCGCTCCGACTATTCCTACGGTTACGCCGAAGGGCTCGCCGACGGCGTGGTGCGGCCGGTGGTGTTCCTCGCGTATTCCGGCGAGGCGCACTGGCGCGACAGTGCGGGCGAGGAGTACTCCGCCCGTCTCGGCGAGCCGTTGAGCGCCGAGCACACCGCACGCGCCTGGCGCACCGCGCTCGACCCGGCGGGCGACTGGATCTCCGCGGTACTGCGCGCCGCCGACACCCGCTTGCAGCAGAAGCGTGCCAAGGGCATGCCCGACGCCGGTGGGCTGGTGATCGCGACCGATCAGGAGCGTGCGCGCGATTACGCCGAACTGCTGGAACACATCTCGGGTGAGAAGCCCGCGGTGGTGTTGTCGGACGATCCCGACTCCTCCAAGCGGATCGCGGAGTTCAGCAACAACACCCAACCGTGGATGGTCGCGGTGCGGATGGTGTCCGAGGGCGTCGACGTGCCGCGCCTCGCGGTCGGGGTGTACGCGACGAGCGCCTCGACCCCGCTGTACTTCGCCCAGGCCGTCGGTCGTTTCGTGCGTGCGCGTAAGCCGGGCGAGACCGCGAGCGTGTTCCTGCCCTCGGTGCCGGTCCTGCTCGACCTCGCCGCGCAGCTGGAGTTGCAGCGCGATCACGTCATCGGCAAGGCGCATCGGGAGAAGGACGGCCTCGACGATGAGCTGCTGATCGACGCGAACAAGCAGAAGGACGAGCCGGGCGAGGACGAGAACCCCTTCGTCGCACTCGCCGCCGACGCCCAACTCGATCAGCTGATCTACGAGGGGTCCTCGTTCGGCACGTCCACCATCGCGGGCAGCGCCGAGGAGGCCGACTACCTCGGCATCCCCGGTCTGCTCGACGCCGACCAGATGCGCGCGCTGCTGCGCGATCGCCAGACCCGCCAGATCGCCGAGCGCGGCGAGCCGAGCAATCCCGACCCCGGCACCCAGGTCGCCAGCGCGGCCGAGCGGGTCGCGACGGCCGACCGCCTCGGCGAGCTGCGCCGCGAGCTCAACAGCCTCGTGGCTATGCACAATCACCGCACAAACAAGCCGCACGGCGTTATTCATGGCGAGCTACGCCGCGAATGTGGTGGCCCGCCAACGGCTTTGGCGACGGCCGACCAGCTGGTCGAGCGCATTGCGGCGCTACGAAGAAAGTAACGACCGGTGTCACGTAACTACCGAGTTCTGCCCGACGGCCGCATTCCGCTGTGGGTAATGCTTGCTGTCGAGGACGCAGCGTACGCGGTGACGCCGTGGCATCGCGCCGATCGGCCGATGCGGCTGTCGGTCGACGATATCGCCGACGACTGCGATATCGGTTCGAGCGAGGTGGTCGGCCGGGAGTTCACCGCGGTCGGTGATTCGACCGCGTTGCACAGCTTCCGGCTCATGCACGATCCGCGCTTCTAGTTCGGGCCCGCCCGCCTGCTACGGCGTCGCGACCGCGGTAGGCCAGGCCGCCATGGCGCAGTCGATCGACTGTGACAGCTCGGCGAGGGTGGCGCCGTCGCGGGCCTGGATGGACAGGCCGTAGAGCACCGTGGTGTAGAAGTGTGCCAGCGCGGCGGTATCGGTGTCCGCGGACAGATCGCCTTCTGCGACACCGCGATCCAGCCGTCGGCGGATGTCCCCGGTTGTCTCGCGCCGTTTTTCGATAAGGAAGTCACGCACACTTTCGCTACGGGTGGTGTAGGTGGAGCCCGCGAGTACGACCATGCAGCCGTGCGGCTTGTCCTCGACGGTGTATCCGATCGCGTTGTCGCGCAACATCGCATCGATGCTGGCGTTGGCCGTGGGTTGCTCACGTAGGGCGCGGGCGGTGTATCCGCCGTCGGTTTGCCCGTAGAGCGAGATGGCCTCGCGAAACAGCGCCTCCTTACCGCCGAAGGCGGCGTACAGGCTCGGTGAGTTGATGCCCATGGCGGAGGTGAGGTCGCTCATCGAGGAGCCCTCGTAGCCATGCTCCCAGAACACCTCCATGGCACGTCGCAACGCTTCGGTGCGGTCGAAGGCGCGGGGACGTCCGCGTTCTGCCATGGAGACTCCTTTCTGTGTCGATCGTTAAATATACCCCTTGACGTCAGCGGTGAGAATGCGCTTAGGTATTTATGTACTGATCGACACAGAATATGGAGGAGCGACGATGTCGGATCTGACGGGCAAAGTGGCGCTGGTGACCGGTGGTAGCAGGGGGATCGGTGCCGCGATCGCGCGGCGGCTGGCCGCCGCGGGCGCGGATGTGGCGGTGACTTACCAGAGCGCCGATGTCAAGGCGAAGGCCGTTGTCGCGGAGATCGAGGCGCGCGGTCGTCGCGCCATCGCGATTCGAGCGGACAGTGCCGATGCCGACGACGTGAAGGGCGCCGTGGCCAGGACCGCGGCCGAACTCGGCGGGCTGGATGTGCTGGTGAACAATGCGGGCATCTTCCCCGCCAAGCCGTTCGAGGAGTTCACGGTTGCCGAGGTCGACAACGCGCTCGCTGTCCACGCCCGAGCCGCCTTCCTCGGCGCGCAGGCCGCGGTGGCGCACATGACCGACGGCGGCCGCATCATCAGCATCGGCACCAACCTGTCCGAGCACGCGCCCTTCGGCGGGCTTTCGCTGTACAACCTCAGCAAGTCCGCGCTGAACGGTTTCACCAAAGCGCTTGCGCGCGAGCTCGGTCCGCGCAATATCACCGTCAACCTGGTGCAGCCCGGCTCCACCGACACCGACATGAATCCGGCCGACGGCGGCCATGCCGCGCAGCAGCGGGAACTGTCCGCGCTCGGTCGCTTCGGCACGGCCGACGATATCGCCGAGACGGTGGCCTTCCTTGCCGGCGAGACCGGCCGCAGCATCACCGGCGCGTTCTTCACCGTCGACGGCGGTACGAACTCCTGATCAGCGCGCGAAATATCGCCCAGGCGATACGCCGACCGAGCGCCGGAACGCCGCGATATACGCACTGGGCGTGGAGTATCCGACCCGCCCGGCAATCCGCGCGATCGGCACCCCCGCGGCAAGCGGCGGCAGCGATGCGGCAAGCCGGATCTGAGTTCGCCACTGGCCGAAGCTCATTCCCGTCTCCGCGACGAACAGCCTGGCCAGGGTGCGCGGTCCCGCCGCGACATCGGTGGCGAACTGGCCGAGGGTGCGCTCGTCGGCGGGGTCACGCTCGAGCGCCTCGGCAACCTGCCTGGCGCGAGCATCGGTCGGCAGGCGCGCACCGATCGGGATCACCTCGACCGGATCGAGTAGATCGAACACCACTGCCTCCGCGCGTCGGCGCGGCGCGGGGGCAGTGCCCGGCGCGGTGAGGTGGTCGAACAATTCGTGCAGGAGCCGGGTGACCCGCAGCATGGTCGGCGCGGTGAAGGAGACCGGGCAGCGGTCCGGCGCCACGAAGATGCCGCTCATCGTCGCGCCCTCGGAGCTGCCGGTCCGATGCCTGGTGTTGCCGGGAATCCACAGCGCCCGCGTCGGTGGCAGCACCCAGTGGCCGTCGCCGATCTCGACCACGATGACTCCGCGTGCGGCCCGGGCGATTTGATGTTGCGGATGCTCGTGGGTGCCGAACCAGTGGCCCGCGGGCAGTATGCCCGCACCGAAGACCATCGCGGTGTCTCCGGTGACGACCGGGAGCACAGCGGATCGGCCGGGGACCGAAGGTTGGCCGTTCTGCGACACAGTTTGTCACCGTAGCCTGTCGTGGCCGCGCCTGCGCGCTCCTAACGTGAGGTCATGGCGATGAATTACTTCCACCGGATCCTGTGTCGGTCGGCGATGTGGGAGCGAACCAGCGCGACGAAGATCGTCTCGTGGGCCCTGTCCGGCCTCGAACTCGGTTCCTCCGTACTGGAGATCGGCCCCGGATACGGCGCGAACGTGCGTGCTCTGCTCGGCCGAACCAGCGCCCTCACGGGAGTCGAGATCGATACCGCCCTGGTCGAACGCCTGCGTGATCGGCACGGAGACCTCATGACCGTGGTCGAGGGCGACGGCGCCGAAATGCCGCTGCCGGACCTCGAATTCGACACCGTCGTCTGCTTCACCATGCTGCATCACGTGCCGACGGTCCGACAGCAGGACGCACTGTTCGCCGAGGCCTTCCGGGTAGTGCGGCCGGGCGGCGTGTTCGCGGGCAGCGACGGCCTGGACACCCGTGTCTTTCGACTGATGCACCTGGGCGACACCTGCCTGCCCATCCCTCCGGAAGAAGCCGCGGAGCGCCTCGCGCGCGTCGGCTTCGCCGATATCGAGATCGATACCGGCGCGGCGAGTTTCCGATTCCGCGCGAAACGGCCCGGCACCCACCGATGAGTGGGTTGCGACGACCGGCAGCGCTCTCGGCCGACCGTTCGCCGGAGTGCTTCCGGTGCTGACGCAGGGCGCATCGACCACCGGATGGGCGGAACACGCCGCGAGGGCAATACCGCGCGCGGAGTTTGCGATCGGTGTGGTGAGAGCGTGGTGGCCGGGTCGCCCGATTCAGGGGATCGGCACCGGTGCGATCGCGAAATAGTCGGCAGGCTCGAGGGTGTTGATCGGCACCCACCGCGGCGCCTCCACTGTGGTCTCCGGATCATCCTGCGCCGCTTGGAAATAGCCCTGGAGTTCGAGGGCCAGGCGAGGGTCCTCGTCGACTCGGCGGGCGATTTCGTAGAACACCGCATAAACGTGCACGCAGTGTGCCGAACGGGCCGAGCATGAGCAGTCGACGCTCGCGAGCGCGGGTGCCGGGCTGATGCCCGCTATCGCGAGCGCACGGTGCATGTCGTCGGTGAGGACGGTCGGGTCGGCGATGACCTCGGCGATCGCGGTGACTGCGGCGCGGGGCAGCGGTGCCACCTCGACATGCGTGACCGAAGCCTGGCCGCCGCGGTGGATGGCGCCGCGGACGATGCGGCCCTCGATCGTGGCTTGCACGCCGTTGTTGCGTGCGATGCTGCGGGCGCGGGGCAGCAGCGGCTCTGGGCGGGTCCGGCGCAGCGGCTCGGCAAGTCGGACCCAGTCCATGCCCCAAGTGGTATAGCCGAACTCGTTGTCCGCCATCAGTTCTCCCTCTTCCGGCGCAGGATCTCGACCAACTGGTCGTCGTCGAGCTTGGCCAATGCCGCGATGCCCGCCGAATCGCCGAGGTCCGACAGCGCGGATTTGCGGTCGTGCATCCCCGCGATGTGCTCCTCGACGGTGGTGCCGGAGGTCAGGGTGGTGATGGTGACGGTCCTGGTCTGGCCGATCCGGTGCACCCGGTCTGAGGCCTGGGCCTCCACCGCGGGGTTCCACCAGCGGTCGAAGTGGATGACGTCGGCGGCGCGGGTCAGCGTGAGACCGGTGCCCGCGGCACGCAGGCTCAACACCAATACGGGTGGCCCGTCCTCGGCCTGGAACCCGGACACGATCGCGGCCCGCTCCGACTGGTTCAGTCCGCCGTGGAAGAACGGTGCGCTCACCCCGAATTGCTCGGATAGATGGCGCACGAGCAGCTCGCCGGTCTGCCGGTACTGGGTGAATATCAGTGTCGGATCACCGGTTTCGAGGTTGTTGGCCACGATGTCGGTGCACAGGTCGAGCTTGCCGGAGCGGCCGGCCAGCTCGCCGAGCTCGCCGGTGATCAGCCCTGGATGGTTGCAGAGCTGTTTGAGCGCGGTCAGCGCGGCGAGCACCCGGCTCTGTCGCTGGACGCCGCGGCCGAATCCGTCGTCTATCGCCCGATCGAGGAGTTGGTCGTAGAGCGTCTCCTGTTCGGAGGTGAGATCACACAGCAGGTCACTGTGGATCTTCGCGGGCAGTGACGCCGCGACCTGAGCCTTTTTGCGAGCCAACACCACCGGCTCGATCGCATCGCGCAGCCGCGCCGCCGCGGCGGCCGAACCCTCGTGGATCGGCCGAACGAACCGGCGTCGGAACTGGGTGCGGTGCCCGAACAGGCGCGGCGCGACCAAGTTCAGCAGCGCGAACAATTCCTCCAGATGGTTCTCCACCGGGGTACCGGTGAGCGCGACCCGCGCGTCGACGGTGAGCGCGCGTGCGGCCTTGGCGATCTGCGTGCGCGGATTCTTCAATGCCTGAGCCTCGTCGAAAACCGCTGTCGCCCAGGAGCGGTTGTTCAGTGCCCCGCCATGCAGCCGCAGCGTCGGGTATCCGGTGACGACGACCTCACCCGCCTCGGCAGCGAGGTCGCCACCGCGCCACACGCGCGGACGCAGCCCCGGTGCGAACCGGGTGATCTCGTGCGCCCAGTTGCCGACCAGAGAGGTGGGGCAGACGACGAGTTGCGGTCCCGCCTCGGCGCGTCCGAGCAGAAAGCCGATGGTCTGCACGGTCTTGCCGAGGCCCATCTCGTCGGCGAGCACCGCGCCGCCGTGCGCGGCGACGGTCTCGTGTAGCCAGCCGACGCCGCGTGCCTGATACGTGCGCAGATCGGCTTTCAGTGTGGAACGCAATTCCGCGGCGACGGCACGTGTTTCGCGCAGTACTCGCTGTGCGCGCTCGGCCGAGTAGACGGACGTACCGACTGCGTCGGGAACGGCATGCGCCGCAATGGGAAGCGGGTGGTCGACCCGTTGCGTGCGCGGTGCTTGTTCGGCGGCAGCCGTATTCGGCGCGCCGGAGCCACCGTGCGCGGGCGCAGTATCGGCAGCGTCCGATGGATCGGGCAGGTCGCCGGTTTCCCGCAGCGCGACGCGCCAGGCGGCGAGGGAGGGACCCGCGTCCTCGACGGCGAGGCCGAGCAGATCCTCGGGATCGACGAGCGCGCAGTCCACCTCCGCGATCTCGATGGCCCCGCGCTCACCGGTGGGCACCGCGAGCCGAATGGTCTCGTGGTCACCGTCGGGTGCGCGCCCGATGGCATGCCCGTTCCATGTCCAGAGCGCGAACATGTGCCGGTCGGGCAGATACGTGGCCTGTGTGCTTGGCAGAGCGCACCCCTAAATTATCGTATGGTGTACGGAGTAACGTAACAACGTACACCGTACTAGATTTATTTCGAGGAGGCACGTGACCTACGGCACTGATCCTGACCAGGCGAAACAGCTGATGAGTCTGCTCTGGCGGCACACGCTGCCGCAGCGTCCTGGTGTTCGCGGCCCCAAACAGACGGTCAGTGTCGACGCCGTGGTCACCACCGCGGTCGCCCTCGCCGACCGCGAGGGCTACGAGAAGGTGTCCATCCGCACCGTCGCGGGCGAGCTGGGCCTGAAACCGATGAGCCTATACACCTACGTCCCGAGCAAGGACGCGCTCGTCGTGCTGATGGTCGATGTGGTGGCCGACGAGGACGCGCCCATCCCGGCCGACGCGCCCGTTCGTGAGCGCATGGCCGCCATCGCCACCCAGGTGCGCACCGAGCTGCTCGAGCACCCGTGGCTGCTGGAGGTGCCACCATGGCGGCTGGTGCTCGGCCCGGGCCGAATGCGGCGCTACGAGCGCCAGTTGGCCGCGATCGACGGGATCGGCCTCTCGGACGTCGCGATGGATCGAGTGATCGCCGTCCTGTCGGAATTCGCAACCGGAAATGCGCGCATGGCCATCGCCGCGACCCGCAGCGCGGCCGAGCTGTCGGACGCACAGTGGTGGGAGCAGCACGGCCCGCTGCTGACACAGCTGATGCCGGTGGCGCAATTCCCGCTGTCCTCGCGCGTCGGCGCCGCGGCGGGCGAGCACTATCAGGCCCCCGCGGACCCGGACGGCGCCTTCGCGTTCGGCCTGGCCGCACTGCTGGACGGCATCCTCATGGGGGATCTGGGAACGCCGACAGCGGGCGACCCGTAGGTCGCCCGCTGCTGGTAGTCACGATGTTCTGTTGTGTAGATGCTGTTGTGTCGGGACGCGAAGAGGAGCGCTAGACGGCGGGAGCCGATTCCGTATTGATCACGGCTTCGAGCTCACGCAATCGATCCATGTGTTCATTCGCGTGGTGCTGGCAGAAGAGCAACTCGCCACCTGCGGGCAGTACGGCACGTACTCGTGCAGCCGCCCCGCAGCGGTCGCAACGATCGACCGCGGTCAGTGGGGTGCTTGTCAGGGTTCCTGGCATGACTCCTCCGTCCTGGCTCCCGGCACTACAGTCCGTTCACCTGGTGTGGGGCCCGTGGTCACTCCGCGGGCTCGCTACCGCTACTTCCCAGCAGTGGTATGACTACTCTGTCAGACGTTCGGGACGGGGGCTTTGTTCCCGGAAGTGATTCCGTGTGTTTTCTGTAACACGACCAGGGATTTCGCTAACGGCGAACATCCCTGGTCACGAACCGAACTCCACTCGACCACGATCACGAACAGGCCTATCCAGTTGTCTACCGGGAGATTACCCGTGATCCATGACACTCACACGTTCGTTCACATTTGCACTCTGTCGGAGTGGCTGACCACGCGGCAGACCGGCGAGCACCGGCCCGCCTCGCTCGATGAGGCCGGATTCATCCATCTTTCCGTGCCGCAGCAGGCGCACCTGCCCGCCAATCGCCTGTTCGCGGGCCGCCGTGACCTGGTGCTGCTGCGCATCGACCCGGCCAGGGTCGGCGCGCCGGTGAAGTGGGAGCCCGGTGTGCCGAGCGACCCCGAGTCGATGCTGTTCCCGCACCTCTACGGTCCGCTGCCCGCGGGCGCTGTCACCGCCGTCGTCGAGTACCTGCCCGGCCCCGACGGTACCTTCGCCGCGCTCGATCGCTGAGCCGGGAGCGCCGGACTAGCGTTGCTCGGCTTCGCGCGCCAGAATCGCGGCCTGAACGCGGGACCGCACACCGAGTTTGGTGAGCACCCGCGAGACATGTGTTTTCACGGTCGTCTCACCGATGAACAGCCGGGTGGCGATCTGTGCGTTGGACAGACCCTCGCCGAGACAGTCGAGTACCTCGCGTTCACGTTCGGTGAGATCGGCGAAACCGTCGGGTGCGGGCTCGGTGTTCTCGAGGGTGGTGGCGGCGAAGGCGTTGATCACCGCCGCGGTCACCTCCGGCGCGAGCACGCCGTCCCCGGCGGCCACCGCGCGCACCGAGTCGACCAATGATTGTCCGGACGCGGACTTGAGCACGAATCCCGACGCGCCCGCTCGCAGCGTCCGGAATACGTACTCGTCCAGATCGAAGGTGGTCAGGATGAGCACCTTGGCAAGTCCGTCGGTGGTGATCCGCCCGGTGGCGGTGATGCCGTCGACGCCCGGCATCCGCACATCCATCAGCACTACATCCGGGCGCAGCGCTTTCGCCTGTGCCACCGCGATATCGCCGTCTGCGGCCTCGCCGACCACCTCGATGTCCCCGGCGGCGTCGAGGATCATCCGCAGACCGGCCCGGATCGCTCCGTGGTCGTCGGCGATCAACACCCGAATCATGACATCTCCTTGGTCGCCGAAATCGGTAGCCGGGCAAGTACTTCCCAACCGGTGGCGGCGGGTCCCGCGGTGAAGCTGCCGCCGAGCGCCGCGGCGCGCTCACGCATATTCACCAGACCGCGGCCGGTATCGGGGTCACGCGGCTGCTGTCGCGCCGTCGATCGGACCGGATTGCGCACCACCACAGCCAACGTCGTCGCGTCGAGGGACACGTCGATGTCGACCTCCTGCCCCGGCGCGTGTTTCATCGCGTTGGTGAGCGCCTCCTGGACGATCCGGTAGGCGGCCTGGTCGACGGCGCTCGGCAGTTCGGTGCCGTCGACGTCACCGGCCATCCGCACGGTGATCCCGGCCGCGTGGGCCGCGTCGACCAGAATGGGCAGGTGCGCGAGCCGCCTCGGTGCTGCCGGATCCTCCTCGGCGCCGTCGTCGCGGCGCAGTAGCCCGATCATGGTGCGCATCTCCTGTAATGCGCTGACGCTATTGGAACGGATCGAGCCGACGATGCCGGTCACCGCGGGGTCGGTCGACTCCTGCCTGGACAACACCCCGAGTGCCGCCTCCGATTGAATCGCGATCGCCGAGAGATGGCCCGCGATCACATCGTGCAGGTCGCGCGCCATCGTCTTGCGCTCGTCGGCGATCGCCGCCCTGCGGTCCAGCTCGGCGACCAGGGAAAGCGCTTGCGCGCGTGCGCGTTCGGCGCCCGCGATTTCCTTGTGGCCGCGCACCGACAGCGCCCACCAGACCGAGGTGCCGACGAAGGCGACCGCCGCGGTGATCGCTAGCGCCATCACCCGCCAGTCGCCGGTCAGCACCAACGCGAGCACCGCGACCAGCGCGGACAGTGCCGCGCTGGCCACCACCACGAGCCGGGAGCGCTTCGGCGACGCGTACAGGACGGCGGCGTAGATGAGATCGGAGTACATGAGCCAGATCGGCACCGACGCGCCGAGCCACAGATCGATGCCGAGTGGCACGACTCCGATAGCAAGCGCCGACATCGGGGTTCTGCGGCGCAGCAGCGACACCGCACACATCAGTCCGAGCACGCCGAAGCGCACCTTCAACGACGGTTCGGTGCTGCCCGAGGTCATCGAATACAGCCCGGCGAGATACAGCGCCGCGCCGAAAGCGAACACGAAGACGGCGATCAGCGCGTCCTGCGCCATCGCCGACAATGTCGACCAGTGCCTCCTCACGCCCCAATCAGAGCACACCGCGCCCCGCGCGCAGGTCCACCGAAGTGATGAGGAACTGTCGGCCCGACGGCCGAGGGCCGGGCACCGATGGGCCGAAGTTTCGACCGGTGCCGGTGGCCACGGCGGACGTTGGCCTCACCTGCGTACGGGTCGGCGCCGAGCGCTAGGGTGAACGGTGTGAATGTCGATGTCACCGCTCTTCCCGGGATCGGGGTCCGCAAGGATTTCTCCGCGCGCTCGGGTCGCCGGATCGGCGTGGTCGATCACCGCGATGGCGGTATCGATCTCATCGTGTCCAAGCTGGACGATCCGGATGCCTGCGCCGCGCAGATCCCGCTCACCGCGGATGAGGCAGCCGTCCTCGCGAACCTGCTCGGCGCGCCTCAGTTGGTCGCGCAACTGCGCGAGGATCACCGGGATCTGCCGGGTATCACCACCAGACAGCTGCCCATCGGCGAGGAGTCGCCGTACGAGGGCCGCACCCTCGGTGAGACCGGAATGCGCACGCGTACCAAGACATCCATCGTCGCGGTGATGCGCTCGGGTCAGCTGCACCCCTCACCCGGCCCCGATTTCACCTTCGCCGCCGACGACCTCCTCGTAGTCGTCGGGACGCCCGACGGTCTGACCGCGGCCGCCAAAATTCTTACGCACGGGTGAGCCCGTGACGGAGACCGCGCTCGCTCTGCTCGAGCTCGGAGCGGTGTTCTTCGCTCTTGGCGTGCTGGGTCGATTAGCGGGTCGCTTCGGTATGTCGCCGATCCCGCTCTACCTACTAGGGGGGCTGGCATTCGGCCAAGGCGGCTTCGTCGAACTGAGCGCCGCCAACGAATTCGGCCATCTCGCCAGCGAAATCGGCGTTGTACTGCTGTTGCTACTGCTCGGCCTGGAGTACACCGCGCCCGAGTTGATGACCGGCTTGCGGCGCTCCTGGGCCGCGGGTCTGCTCGACACCGTCTTGAATGCGACGCCGGGCGCGGTGGTGGCACTTATGCTCGGCTGGGGTGTGAACGGTGCGATCACCATGGCGGGGGTCACCTACATCTCGTCCTCGGGGATCGTCGCGAAGGTCCTGAACGATCTCGGACGGCTCGGCAACCGCGAAACCCCGGTAGTCCTCTCGATTCTGGTGTTCGAAGATCTCGCGATGGCGATTTATCTGCCGTTGCTCACCACGATTCTGGCCGGTCTGAGCTTCTTCAGCGGATTGAAGACCATGGCCATCGCCATGGTGACGGTGACCGTGGTGCTCATGGTCGCGCTGCGCTACGGCCGCATCGTTTCGGCGATCGTGGACAGCTCCGACCGTGAGGTGTTCCTGCTGAAGCTGCTCGGCGTGGCACTGCTGGTCGCGGGGGCGGCCTCGGCGCTGAATGTGTCCGCGGCGGTCGGCGCGTTTCTGCTCGGCATCGCGATCTCCGGTTCGACCGCACACGAGGCGGCGAAACTGCTCGAACCGATTCGAGACCTCTTCGCGGCCATCTTCTTCGTGGCCTTCGGGCTCAGCACCGATCCGCAGGCCATCCCGCCGGTGCTCGGCTGGGCGATCGCGCTCGCGGTGATCACGGTGCTGACCAAGATGGCGACCGGTTGGTGGGCGGCGAGCAGGCAGGGTATCCGAAAGATGGGTTGCGCCAGGACCGGCGCCGCGCTGGTGGCGCGCGGCGAATTCTCCATCGTCATCGCGGGATTGGCGGTCACCATGGGCGCGGTCGACGGCGATCTCGCCGCGCTCGCCTCGGCGTACGTACTGCTGATGGCGGTGCTCGGACCGGTCGCGGCCCGCGTCGTCGAACCCGTCGTCGGGCTGTTGCAGCGCCGTGTCGCGCCACCGGCGACCGCCTGATCACGCTTCTTGATCGACCTCGGCCGCCCGATTGCGTGCCCGTTCGACGCGGCGCCAGAAGGTCGTCGCGACCGTGCCGACCAGCAGGCCGATGAGGGCGGCACAAAGGTGGCCGTAGTCGGTGAACGTCGGGCCGACGGCCAACGCCGTGGCGAGCGTGACGAGGATCAGCCCCAACCACAGCACTCGGACTTTGCCGCGGAAAAGGAACGCCATCGCGGTCAGCACCGCGGTAAATCCGTAGCTGGTACCGACATCCGCGGCGACCGCCACCCTCGTCGGGATGACTCCGCGGTCGATGAGACGGCTGATCGCGGTGACGGTCAGCAGCGTCGCTCCGATGTGCCCCGTCGCGAACAGCAGGATCCAGCGTCCGGTGCCGAGCCAGCGTTCCGCCGCGGCCATCAGTACCAGGAATTCCGCGATCGTCAGCCACGGGAATTGGCCCTCGGTCCAGAACGCGGAGGCGACCAACACCTGAATCGGGTTGTGCTGCATGTTGTGCAGGTTGGTCGAGGCCGAGAGGATCAGCCGGCGCTCGACCGAACCGCCGACACCGCGCAGGGTCCACCAGGTCACGAACAAGGTGAACGCGTACGCCGTGCTCGCGGGTGCGGCGCCGAGATGATGACGCACCGCGGGCGGTATCCGGCGCAGCAGTTCGGGGCGGCGTAGCCACGCCCAGGCGGCGCGAATCTCCGTGCCCAGATCGACGGTGTGAATCCAGGGTGCCCGAGGACGGCCCGAAGCGGGAGCAACCACGGTATGAAGTGTGCCGTGTGCCGCCCGGCCGTGTCGCCCGACCCGCCCGTGGTGTGCCGGGGGTCACCTGACCTGGCAGTTCGCCCGTAACGCGGTGTCACGTCTGCGCAACATGCCCATTCCAGAATTGGCCGACCCGACCAGGTGGGCCGGTGGATGAGGAGCGCGCAGCGACTATGACGATCGACGAGGCGAAGGTCGGCAGCCGGACCGGCGATGACTATCTGGCCAAACGGACGCTGCGCTCCGGGACAGCGGGGTGGGTGCTGCTCGCGGGGCTCGGTGTGAGCTACGTGATTTCCGGCGACTACTCCGGCTGGAATTTCGGGCTCGCGCAGGGCGGTTTCGGTGGCCTGCTCATCGCCACCGTGATCATCGCGGGCATGTACCTCGCGGTGGTGCTCGGTATGGCCGAGCTCTCGGCGGCACTGCCGACGGCGGGTGGCGGATACACCTTCGCCAGACGCGCGCTCGGCCCGTGGGGCGGGTTCGCCACCGGCACCGCGGTTCTGCTGGAATACGCGATCGCGCCCGCCGCCATCGCCACCTTCATCGGCGCCTACGTCGAAAGCTTGAATCTGTTCGGCATCACCGACGGGTGGTGGGTGTATCTGGCTGTCTACGCGCTGTTCATCGGTGTGCATCTGACGGGCGCGGGGGAGGCGCTCAAGGCGATGTTCGTCATCACCGCCATCGCGTTGGTCGGTCTGGTGGTTTTCGCGGTATCGGCATGGGGGCTGTTCGACGCGGGCAACCTGACCGATATTCCGGCCGATCCGAACGCCGCGGGCAGCTCATCGTTCCTGCCCTTCGGTGTGTTCGGCATCTGGGCCGCCATCCCGTTCGCGATCTGGTTCTTCCTGGCGGTGGAGGGCGTGCCGCTGGCTGCCGAGGAGGCGCGCGAGCCGGAGAAGAATGTGCCGAGGGGCATCATCATCAGCATGCTGGTGCTGATTGTCACCGGTGCGGCGGTGCTGTTTCTTGCTACCGGAGCGCTTGGCGCCCAGGCTCTTTCGGCCTCGGGCAACCCACTCGTCGAGGCGCTCGGTGACGGATCGGCCGCGAAGCTGGTGAACTACATCGGTCTCGCGGGCTTGGTGGCCAGCTTCTTCTCTATCGTCTACGCCTACTCGCGGCAGACCTTCGCACTGTCGCGGGCGGGTTACCTGCCGACAAGTCTGTCGGTGACCAACAACCGCAAGGCGCCGGTGCTCGCGCTGATCGTGCCGGGCGCCATCGGTTTCGCGCTGTCGCTGACCGGCGAGGGTGCGATGCTGCTGAACATGGCAGTCTTCGGCGCGGCGGTGAGCTATGTGCTGATGATGGTCAGCCACATCGTGCTGCGGGTCCGCGAGCCGAACATGCCGCGGCCCTATCGCACGCCCGGTGGCATCGTCACCACCGCGTTCGCGCTGGTGATCGCCTGTGCCGCAGTGATCGCCACCTTCCTCGTCGACCCGGCGGCCGCATCATGGACGCTCGCGGCGTTCGTCGCGTTCATGCTCTACTTCGCCCTCTACAGCCGCCACCGGCTGGTTGCGAACTCGCCTGATGAGGAATTCGCCATGCTGGCCCGCGCGGAAGAGGAGCTCGAATGACGCGCTACACCCAGCGTTCGGGCGTCACCACCTATGTTTTCGACGGGCTCGTCGATCTGCTCGCGAAAGCGACGCCGCTGCGTAGCGGCGACGAACTCGCGGGCTGCGCGGCCGGATCCGACGCCGAACGGGCGGCCGCCCAGTGGGCGCTCGCCGAGGTGCCGCTTCGGGAGTTCCTGAACGACCCCGTCGTGCCTTACGAGTCCGACGAGGTCACCCGCCTCATCATCGACACCCACGATCGCGCCGCGTTCCAACCGGTTTCGCATCTCACCGTCGGTGGACTGCGGGACTGGCTGCTCGAGGTATCCGCGGGTGATCGCGCGGCGGTGACATTCGCAGCGGTGGCCGATGGTCTGACACCGGAGATGGTCGCGGCGGTCAGCAAGATCATGCGCAACCAGGATCTGATCGCGGTGGCCCGCGCCATCGAGGTGACCGCGGGCTTCCGCACCACCATCGGGCTGCCGGGCCGGTTGGGCACCCGGCTACAGCCGAACCACCCCACCGATGATCCCCGCGGCATCGCGGCCGCGGTGCTGGACGGGCTGCTGCTCGGCTGCGGCGACGCGGTGATCGGCATCAACCCCGCCACCGATTCCCCGCAGGCGACCGCCGACCTGCTGCACCTGCTCGACGAGGTACGCACCCGCTTCGAGATTCCGACCCAATCCTGTGTGCTTTCGCATGTGACGACCACGCTCGGGCTGATCGAGGCGGGCGCACCGGTGGATCTGGTATTCCAGTCGGTCGCGGGCACCGAGGGCGCGAATGCGGGGTTCGGCGTGAACATCTCGCTGCTGCGTGCGGCGAACGAGGCGGGACGTTCACTCGGCCGCGGCACGGTCGGCGACAATGTGATGTACCTGGAAACCGGTCAGGGCTCGGCACTTTCGGCGGGCGCGCACCTCGGCACCGGCGGCCGGCCCGTCGACCAGCAGACCCTGGAGACCAGGGCATACGCGGTGGCACGGGATCTGGACCCACTGCTGGTCAACACGGTGGTCGGATTCATCGGCCCGGAATACCTCTACGACGGCAAGCAGATCATCAGGGCGGGTCTGGAGGACCATTTCTGCGGCAAGCTGCTCGGCCTGCCGATGGGCGTCGACGTCTGCTACACCAACCACGCCGAAGCAGACCAGGACGATATGGACACCCTGCTCACCCTGCTCGGGGCGGCGGGCTGCGCCTTTGTCATCGCGGTTCCGGGCGCCGACGACGTGATGCTGGGCTACCAGAGCCTGAGCTTCCACGACGCGCTGTATGTCCGCCGCGTGCTCGGGTTGCGCCCCGCGCCGGAGTTCGAGGCGTGGTTGGACGGGCTCGGCATGATCGACGCCGCCGGTCGGGTGTTGCCGGTGGCGCCGCTCGCCTCGCCGCTACACGCTTTGGCGGGGACACGATGAGCGCCGGTGACTCCGACGCGGACGTTGTCGTACTGTCGGAGTTCGCCGCTCGACAGGGAGCGGGCGCGATGACGTCGGAACCGTCGATCGGATCGGATCATGCTGCGGAGCAACGATTCTGGCAAGAGCTACGGCACACCACCCAGGCCAGGATCGGGCTCGGACGCACCGGTGACGCACTGCCGACGCAGCGCGTCCTGGAGTTCCGAGCCGCGCATGCCGCGGCCCGCGATGCGGTGCACACGCCGCTTCGTGTCGACGAATTGATCGAGCAGGTCACGGGTCTCGGGTTGGGGGCCGCCGCACAGGTGAGTAGCCGAGCTCGTGATCGCGCCGAGTATCTGCGCAGGCCCGATTTGGGTCGGCTACCAGCCGAATCGCCGGTCGGCGAGCACGCGCTGTCACACGTGCCACACAGCGGTGCCGAGATCGGAATCGTGCTGGCGGACGGACTTTCGCCGCGCGCGCTGACCGAGCACGGCCCCGCCATGGTTGCCGCGCTGATCGAGGAGCTCGCTCCGCGGTATTCGATCGCCGCCCCGGTGATCGCCACGCAGGCACGCGTCGCCCTCGGGGACCACATCGCCGAAGCCATGGGCGTGGCAACGGTTGTCGTATTGATCGGCGAGCGGCCCGGACTGTCGGTGGCCGACAGCCTCGGCATCTATCTCACCCACCTGCCACGGCCCGGCCGTACCGACGCGGACCGCAACTGTCTGTCCAACATCCACCCGCCGGAGGGGCTCGGTTATGCGCAGGCGGCAAAGGTGTTGGCGGGCTTGGTTTCCGGCGCGCGCGTACTCGGCAGGTCGGGTGTCGATCTGAAGGACACCTCGCGCACCGACGCGGTGGGCGAGGGGGAGATCATTTCGATCGGGCCCGGTCCTCGCTGACCTCGATGGTCGGCCAGTACACGGTCGCAGGCTCGAGCGGTTCGGGCTGCGCGATCGAATCCTTGTGTGCGGCAGTGTTTTCCGTACGTACATTGCTCAGCCGCAGCGGCGGAAGGTCGATACTGCGATCGATATCCGTGAGGCTGACACTGATGAGCAGCAGCATGCTGACCACACTGATCGCCACGATGACCGGAGCGATCAGGTCCATCGCGCCCGTGCCCGACGGCGGCATCGCATGGTCGTTGCGGTGCGCGTGCATCGACGCCATCCCGGTGTAGTGCATGCCGCACACCGCGATGCCCATGATCAGTGCCGCGGCGACGGTGGCGGGAAAACCCTTGACGCGCAAGGTGAACCAGAGTGCGACAATTGCGGCGATCACCGCGATCACCATCGACATGGTGACCAGTTTCGCGTCATAGGTGATGGTCGCGTCCGACTTCATCGCGTACATCCCGGTGTAATGCATCGCGCCGACACCGATGCCGGTGATCGCCCCGCCTGTCAGCAGGCCGACCAGGGTGGGCTGCGGTCTGATCACGATGGCGAGGCCGATGCCGACCACCACCATGGCGGTAATCGCGCTGAGCAGGGTGAGTGGGACGTCGTAGCGAATCTCGGTGCCGCGGATCGAAAAGCCCAGCATCGCAATGAAATGCATGACCCAGATGCCAGTGCCGCCGATGGAGATCGAGGCGCCGGTGATCCAGACAGCGCGGCCCTCTCCGGCGCGTGCCCTTGCGGCGCACTGCAATCCGAGTAGGCAGCCGGTCACCGACATGGTGTAGGCCAAGAGCGGGGTCAGTAGCCCGTAACTGAAATGGTGAATATCTAGCACGTAACGCCCCCTGTCCGGGCGAAGTCTGCCCGGCGGTTGAAACATCAGCCGGTCAGACGATACGACAAAACAGGGCAGAGGGACCCCGAAAGCTGCATCCGCAGAAGTGGTTTCGGTCACTTTTTGGTTTAGCCGAAAATCCGATTGGTTAGCGGCCGGATAACGAAACAGGCCCGCATCCGCCGAGCGGATACGGGCCTGTCGGAACCTCCTCGACCTAGTCGAGGTAGTCGCGCAGCACCTGGGAGCGGCTGGGGTGGCGCAGCTTGCTCATCGTCTTCGACTCGATCTGGCGGATGCGCTCGCGGGTAACCCCGTACACCTGACCGATCTCGTCGAGAGTGCGCGGCTGCCCGTCGGTGAGGCCGAAGCGCAGTCGAACCACGCCCGCCTCGCGCTCGGACAGTGTCTCCAGCACCGACTGCAGCTGATCCTGCAACAGCGTGAAGCTCACCGCGTCGACCGCGACAACGGCTTCGGAGTCCTCGATGAAGTCACCGAGCTGGCTGTCGCCCTCGTCGCCGATGGTCTGGTCCAGCGAGATGGGCTCGCGCGCGTACTGCTGGATCTCCAGCACCTTTTCCGGCGTGATGTCCATTTCCTTGGCGAGTTCCTCCGGGGTGGGCTCACGGCCCAGATCCTGGAGCAGCTCACGCTGGATGCGGCCGAGCTTGTTGATGACCTCGACCATGTGCACCGGGATACGGATGGTGCGGGCCTGGTCGGCCATGGCGCGGGTGATGGCCTGCCGGATCCACCAGGTGGCGTACGTGGAGAACTTGTAGCCCTTGGTGTAGTCGAACTTCTCCACCGCGCGGATCAGGCCGAGGTTGCCCTCCTGGATCAGATCGAGGAACGCCATGCCGCGGCCGGTGTAGCGCTTGGCCAGCGAGACCACCAGACGCAGGTTGGCTTCCAGCAGGTGGTTCTTGGCGCGGTTGCCGTCGCGGACGATCCAGGTGTAGTCGCGACGCATCGCGACGGGCAGCTTCTCACCCTGCTCGGTGAACTCGCGCACCTTCTCCGCCGCGTAGAGGCCCGCCTCGATCCGTTTGGCGAGTTCGACCTCCTCCTCGGCGTTGAGCAGCGCGACCTTGCCGATCTGCTTGAGGTAGGCACGCACGGAGTCGGCCGAGGCGGTGAGCTCGGCGTCCTTGCGGGCCTGGCGCAGTGCCTCGGATTCCTCCTCGTCCCAGACGAAGTCGCCGGAGGCCTTGTCGGCGGCCGTCGGTTCGGCCTCGGTTTCCTCGTCGGCGGTCTCCTCGACGACTACCTCCTCGACGAGGTCGTCCTCGGAAACCTCCAGATCGCCGAGGTCCTCGACGTCGATCGACTCCTCGTCGACACTCTCGTCGCCGGGCTCGCCGTCGGCCTTCTTGCCACCGGCCTTCTTCGCGGGCGCCTTGGCCGCGGCTTTCTTAGCCGGAGCCTTCTTGGCCGCGGCCTTCTTCGCCGGGACCTTCTTCGCGGCAGCCTTGCGGACCGGCCGTGCTTCGGTTACTTCTGCGGAGTCGGCCTCGGCCGAATCGGCGGTCTGACGGGTCGTGGCTACCACGTACGCCCTTTCGTGACGGTCTCGTGCGGCGTCACGCCAGAGTGGTGTTCCGGCGGAGCGGTCTGTCGGGTTTCACCGGCGGAGTGCCGGGCTGGGGGTTTCCGGCTCGCGGCCGGAGTATGTTCCATTGTAACGATCGAACCAGGGTACCTATGGCCACCTGTCGCATTGGCGGTTCCCCGCAACCTCGGCTCGCCGTGCGAGATCAAGGCGCGATGCCCGCTTCGATAGCCATGGCCGCCCCCACGATGCCCGCGGTGTTGCGCAGGTGCGCGGGGATCACCGGAGTTCGGTTCGTCAGCAAGGGAATCCACTGATCCGCATCCCGGCTGATGCCACCACCTGCGACGATCACCTTCGGCCAGAACAGGTTCTCCAGCCCGCTCAGCACCGCGCTGACCTCCGCTGCCCACTGTTTGTAGGTCAGGTCGTCGCGGTCCTTGATCGAGGCGGCGGCGCGATGCTCGGCCTCCATGCCGCCGATCTCCAGATGGCCGAGTTCGCTGTTGGGCACCAGCGTGCCGTGGAAGATCAGCGCGGAGCCGATGCCGGTGCCGAAGGTCAGCAGCAGCACCAGGCCGGCGAAATCCTTTGCCGCTCCGTAGTGATCTTCGGCTAGGCCCGCCGCGTCCGCGTCGTTGAGCACGGTGACCTCGCGGCCGCCGAGGGTGGCGGCGAACAGCGCCCGCGCGTCGGTGCCGATCCAACCCTTGTCGATATTGGCCGCGGTGCGCACGACGCCATCGAGCACGACGCTCGGCAATGTGAGGCCGACCGGGCCGTCCCATGCCGCCTTCGCGACAACCTCGGCCGCCGCTTCGGCGACCGCCTTCGGTGTCGACGGATGCGGTGTCGCGATCTTGATCCGCTCATGGACGAGCTCACCGGTGGCCAGATCCACCGCAGCGCCCTTGACGCCGCTGCCACCGATATCGATACCGAATGCGTGCCCCCGAGCGGACATGACGATTCCCTCGTTCCCTGTGCTGGTCGGTGTGATGATGATGCCGCCGCACAGTCCCTGCCACGCACCGGAAGGCACGCGAATGAGCTTGTGCCCGACGACGGCGCTGTGTCGTGCACGACAAGAGTAATGGCGTGGGCTGCTGGGCGTTCGGCGAGGATCTGTGATGCGATGGAGGCCGTGCCGAAATCCACGTCGTCAGTCACTTCTGAAGTCACCTCAACGCCCTCGGGAGACGAGGCCGAGCTGCGCGCGATCGCCGTTCACCTCGCGAGGACGGCGGCCGCGCACGTCCGGGCGCGCCGCCCAGAGGTATTCGGTCCCGACGGTGCGCGCGTCGCGGGTGACGTCCAGACCAAGGGGCACCCCACCGATCCGGTGACCATCGTGGATACCGAGACCGAGGAACTGATTCGGCGGCTGCTCGCTGACCTGCGTCCCGGTGACCCGATCCTGGGCGAGGAGGGCGGCGGCAGCCTCGCGGGTGGTGCCCGGGACACGGTGTATTGGGTAGTCGACCCGATCGACGGCACCGTCAACTTCCTGTACGGCATCCCTGGCTACGCCGTGTCCGTCGCCGCCGTACGCGACGGGCATCCGGTCGCGGGAGCTGTTGTCGATGTCGCGAGGGCCTCGACCTACAGCGCGGGGCTCGGTCTCGGCGCGCAGCGCGAGGACGCCGACGGCAGTATCGAGCAGTTGCGCTGTACGCCTGTCGAAAAGGCGTCGCTGGCGTTGGTGGCCACCGGGTTCGCCTACGGCCCGCACCGGCGCACCGAGCAGGCCGCAATACTCGCCGAGGTGCTGCCGAACATCCGCGATATCCGTCGCCTCGGCGCGGCGGCACTCGATCTGTGTTTTGTCGCTTCCGGTCGCGTCGACGCCTACTACGAGCACGGGCTCAACGCGTGGGACTGGGCCGCTGGGGCCCTGATCGCCGCGGAGGCGGGCGCGCGGGTCGTCCTGCCACCCGCTACCAGCCCCGGCGCGGCGGGCGATCTCGTGGTCGCCGCGGCACCAGGAATCGCCGATGAATTGATCGCTCTGCTCGATCGGGCCGGCGCGACCGAACCGATCCCCGACGCCTGAGGCGGTCGGGGGCTCGGCGCCGAACGGTTCAGCGCCGAGCGTCGGACACCATGGTCAGCAGCGGCTCTGGCGCGCGGCCGCCAGCAGCTTGCCGTCGATCGATGACGACCCACCCGGTGCCGGGTTCTTCAGCGAGCGCAACACCTCCTCGGCGTCGGCGCTCGGCCGCAACGACTCACCGAATACCGAGCCGAGCACCAGATCCACGGTGTCGTCGCCGCGCTGATCCTCGACCAGTTCGGCGCACGGCGCGATCAGCTGCACCGAAGCGGCGGCCGGTCGGCCGTTCACGCCGAAGCGAATCTGGCCGGTGCATTCGAGATCGCCATTGACGTAGACCGAATCGTTACCGAACTGTTGCCCGGGTGGGCTGGCGAAACCAAGATCGCCGAGGGCGGTAGCGATGTGTGAGGCCTGACCGCTCTTGCTGTTCGCATTGAGCACTCTGACGTTGGACGAGGCCAGTGGCGCGGGATCGACGTCCTGTAGCCGCGACTGTCCGACCCGCTGCCCTAAGGGTGCAGGTGGCGGCGCTTTCGGGTCGGTTGCCTGGCTCGGAGAATTACAAGACATTGCCGTGCCGCTGTCGTCCTCGGTCGTCAGAGCCCTGATCCACACAACTGTGCAGATCAGCACCAACGCGCCGACCAGGATGAGCCATGGCTGATTACGCCGCCGGAGGAAGGGTTGACCCCGTCGATCCATTGCGCTGCCTTCGGTGATCAGTGAAACCACCAGCACACTGTACGAAATTGTCTCGGCTACGTTGCGCAAGGTCTCGGCGAGTTCGACGAACGGTGTCGATTCACCGTCGGTTTCGACTCTTCTGTGTTTTGATTGCGACTTTTGCCGCGTGGTCCGCTATTGTCTGGCGGCCCAGATCGAATCGCTGGTGTGGAATTGGTGGTCGGTCGCGGGAACAAGCAGGGCGTGTCCTGCGTTCACCAAACGCTATCAGTGGTGGATCGAATGGATCCGGCCTGATAGGTGACCGGTGCACGTGTGATGTGCGCCACCGGCGGGGCGGTACGGGTCATCGCGATTCCGAGAGGAATCGGGAGTGATGTGGCCGGTCCGGGATATACGGAGTAAGGACGAGGGGAAGACGACATGGCAACCGACTATGACGCACCGAGGCGTACCGAAACCGACGAAGTGTCGGAAGATTCGCTGGAGGAGCTGAAGGCTCGTCGCAACGAGGCACAGTCCGCCGTCGTGGATATCGACGAATCCGATACCGCGGAGTCGTTCGAGCTTCCTGGCGCGGACCTGTCCGACGAAGTGCTGACGGTTCGAGTGATCCCGAAGCAGGCAGACGAGTTCACCTGTTCCAGCTGTTTCCTGGTTCATCACCGGAGCAGGCTGGCCAATGAAAGTGGCGGTCAGTTGATTTGCATGGACTGTGCCGCCTGATCTCCGAGCGAGATCGGGATCAGCCCGCGCTGGGCACACCAGGCTCTGTGCCGGGTATGCCGAGCGCGGCAAGGACCCGGTCGGGCCGTCGCGTACTGACCAGCCAGTACGGCGTCGGATCGTCCGGGTCGTCGAGCACGAGTAAAACCATCGGCCCGATCCACGGTCGATGCTGCAGATAGGCGGCGGGGTCGAGCTGGCGGCCCAGCGCCGCGCTTTTCGCCGTCGGAGCGACCGCTGCCGCGCGTGCCACGAAGCTCGCGGGCAGATGCGCGCGGCCGACGCGTAGTTCCGGCGTGCCGGTCGAATCCGGCGCGACCTCCACTCGATGGCGGCTCAGCCACACCAGAACCCATATCGGCACCGGGAACAGCGCCACATACGGCAGCCACGCCCGGACTCCTGGTGCGCCCATATGGATTTCCGCGGCGAGCAGCCCGGTGATGGCGAAGGCCACCGGCCACCACCACAGCGGCACCCACAGACGTTCGCGATAGGTGTGCTTGCCGTTGTTTTCGTGGTCCGTCGTCACGGGATTGGGCTGGTCCGACACGACTCAACACTAAGTCACGGTGGTCAGCGGCTTACGCGTAGGCTCGATCACCGTGAACGCACTTTCACCCATACCCTTGCTGCGGCTCGATCCCGGCATCCCCATGCCCGCACGTGCTCACCACGGTGACGCGGGCGTGGACCTGTGCACCACGGAAGACGTCATTGTGGAGCCGGGCGAGCGGGTGCTGGTCGGTACCGGCGTCGCCATCGCGCTCCCGGTCGGCACTGTCGGCCTCATCCATCCGCGTTCCGGGCTTGCCGCCAAAACCGGTCTGTCGGTGGTGAACACCCCCGGCACGGTCGATGCGGGGTATCGCGGTGAAATCAAGGTGTGCCTGATCAATCACGATCTGCGCACCCCGATCGAGCTGCGCCGTGGCGATCGAATCGCGCAGTTGCTGGTGCAGCGGGTCGAGCTGGTCGACTTCGTCGAGGTCGACACGCTCGACGAGACCGCGCGCGGCGCGGGCGGTTATGGGTCGAGCGGCGGTCACGCGACGCTGACCGCGCAGGCCGATGGGGCGGGCCAGGCCGGCAAGGAGGTATGACAGCAATGTTCGGAAAGAAGAAGAAGTCCGACGACCGGTATGCCGACGACCGGTATGCCGACGACCGGTATGCCGACGATCTGTACGACGAGGAATCCGAGTACGTCGACGCCGCGTACGAGCAGGGCTTCGACGCGCCCGGCTATGACGACGATGCCATCACCGACGAGAACCCCATCGTCGACCCGATCACCGACGAGAATCCCATCGTCCCAGCCGAGTACATCAGGACCGATCGCGTTCGGACCGATCGTGTCCGCGTCGATCACGTTCGGACCGAGTATGTCCGGACCGAGTACGAGGCAGCCGACTACGCCGCAGTCGACGATGACGATGACGATGACGAAGACGGGGAGAAGTCAGGCCCCTACGACTACGGCGACGTCGCCGAGTTGCTGGAGAACGTGGCCGATCAACGCCTCGACCTCGGATCGGTCATCCTGCCGATGCCGCCTGGTGGTCAGTTGCAGGTCGAGATGACCCCCGACGGCACCCCGCAGGCGGTGCACCTGGCGACCGAACACGGACGGCTCACCGTCGCGGCCTACGCGGCGCCGAAGTCGGCAGGCCAATGGCGAATGGTGGCAGCCGATCTCGCCGAGTCGCTACGCAAGGACGGTGCCAGAGTCGCGGTCGAGACCGGACCATGGGGCCGGGAGCTGCTCGCCATCACCGAGGGCGCCGACCTGCGGTTCATCGGGGTCGACGGGCATCGCTGGATGGTGCGCCTTGTCGCCGCGGGCCCGCAGGGCGCCGCCGATGAGGGCAGTCCGCTGGTCGCGGCCGCACGAGCCATCCTCAGCGAGACCGTGATTCGTCGCGGTGACGACCCGATGCCGGTCCGTGAACCGCTCGCGGTGGTGCTGCCGCAGGAACTGGCAGAGCAACTCACCGCGGCACATCAGCAGCAGGTACAGGCGCAGCAGCAGCAGGCGGCGGCCCAAGCCGCGGCGGCCCAGGCGGCACCCGTCGCGGTGATGCCGCCGCGGATGCCGCAGGAACCACGTCGTGGCGCCGACGGTTCCGCAATGCAGCAGCTCGGCTTGAACTGAACGTGAGGTCGGCGATCAGCTGAACGCGGCGAGACCGGCATTGCCGAGGATCGCCGGGTTTGCGCCGAGTTCGGTGAGAGTGATCCTGAACAGCTCGGAGCGCGGGATCAGGGCGGCCCATTCCTCGGCGACCGCGAGTGGGTGCACCGGGTCGTCGATCGCGGTGACCAGGGCGACCGGGACGTCGAGTGTCGCGAGGCGCTCGGCGCCTGGCCATTTGTAGTCGGCGGCCTCATCGAGCGCGTCGGGCAGATGCGGCCACTGGGCCCGCCAGGACTGGGTGAGTGCGTCGGCGAGCCAGCGCGGGCTGCTCGCCCGCATCCGGTCGATCACCGCGTCGAGACCGTCGGCGCGCAGTTGCGCGGCCGTCGCGGCGGCGCTGAGCGCTGCGGGGCAGGCCGCGGTGTCCGATCCGGTCCAGGCGGGCAGCGCGGCGACCACGCCGACCGCGGCGCTCTGGTGCTCGGCCGCCCACTCCAGCGCGATCGCGGCACCGAGGGAGATTCCCGTCACCAGCACCGGTCCGGAGCGGGCCGCGGCATCCAATGCGGCCCGGCAGGATGCGACGACCGCGCGCGGGTCGGGCTGCACGGCGACGAACGCGATTTTGCGGGCGATACAGGCGGATTCGAACGCGCGGCGAGCGAAGTCGGCGTCGGATCCGGTGCCAGGCAGCGCGACGACAACCGCGGGAGCTGGGGTCTCGAACATCGGACCGAGCGTAGCGGCGGCAGGGTTGCCCATCTACAGTGGCGGGTATACGGCCAACAGCCGGTCGTTACCGGAAAACCACGATGGCGTGCAACCCACGTCGTCTTGCTCCATGCAGGAGAGCGTGCAATGCCATCCGCTGCCTCAGGTTATTTTCGCCGTTTGGGCCGCAGACTGACCGAGGATCTCGATCGGTTGGATGCCGAGGAACTCGCCGAGACAGCTGATGCCTCGGGAGCATGTCGAGCATCGGAATGTCGCCGGGGTGAGGAAGCCACCATGCTCGGCCGACTACGGAGTGTCGAGGCGTGTCCGAAGTCGGTCGGGGCGAGTGTTCAGGCAGAATTCTTCGACGGCACCGACGCCATCACCCTGGTGTGGATCGGACGCAGGCGAATTCCCGGGATCGAGCCGGGTCGGCGCATCCTGGTCCGTGGCCGCGTTGGTGACCGCGACGGCCGCAAGGTGATCTACAACCCCTACTACGAATTGCGCGAGAACAGCTGACGTATGCCATTGAGCAACGAGAACGCCGCCGACAAGGCGATCGACACCGGGCTTCGTGAGTCCGTCGACTCCGGAGCCGGTGCGGCGGTCGAGCACGTGCCGCGCGCTGCGGTCGATTCCGGTCGGCACCGGCGGGTAGATTCCGCGCAACCACTCGACGAGGGGGAGGAAGCGGTCGAGCGGACGCTGCTCGAACAGCTGGGTGGTTTCGGCGGCCTGATCTATTCGACACTGCCGGTACTCGTGTTCGTCCCCGTGAATTCCTTCGCCGGTCTCACCGCGGCGATCTGGGCGGCCCTCGGTGTCGCCTCGGCGATTCTGCTCTGGCGACTGGTGCGCCGCAGCCCGATTCAGCCCGCCGTCTCCGGTTTCTTCGGCGTCGGCATTTGCGCGTTCATCGCCTACCGAATGGGTGAGGCCAAGGGCTTCTTCCTGTTCGGCATCTACACAAGCCTGCTGTACGCCGGGGTGTTCCTGGTGTCGATGCTGGTGCGCTGGCCGCTCGTCGGCGTCATCTGGGGGGTCTTGAACGGCCACGGCTCCGATTGGCGGGCCGATCGGCGCATTGTGCGCCTCTACAACGTCGCGACCACGACCTGGGTGCTGGTGTTCGGCGCCCGCTACCTGGTGCAGTCGCAGCTCTACGACTCCGACCACACCGGCTGGCTGGCCGCGGCGCGCATCGCGATGGGGTGGCCGCTGACGGCGGTCGCGCTGGCTGTCACGGTGTGGGCTGTACGCAGGGCAGGACATATGCCGGTGCGTCGCGGGTCCGCCGCCGCCGAAGCGGCCTAGAGAGGCTGCTGCCGCCGCCGTCGCGGCCACCGGGTTCAGCACGGGTTCGGCCGGCCCGCCTCCTGGGGATTCACGCCGGGGGTGGGTAATACGCACCGGGGAGGTGGGGTAGTACCCACCCTTGGGTTACTGGTTGGGGAGCCGAGTTCGTCAGACGATCGTTGCGAGACAAAAAAGCGCAACATCGGCGAAAGGACTCGGCAGATGGCTACCGAGCACAACATTGCGGCACTGTCGAATACTCGTGGCCACAACAATCCGGCCCTCTCGGAGAGCCGCCGCGTATCGGCGGAACTCGGGGCTTTGATCGGGCCCGCCGCCGCGGGTGACCGCACGGCCATCGCCGAGATCGTGCGGCTCGTCCATCCGCTGGTTCGCCGGTATTGCGGTGCGCGCCTTGGCAATACCTCGCATCTCAGTGTCACGATCGACGATGTGGTGCAGGAAGTCCTGATGGCGACCGTCAGCGCCATCCCGCGCTACCGGGATCAGGGAAAGTCGTTCCTGGCCTTCGTATATGGGATCGCGGCGAACAAGGTCTCCGACGCGTTCCGGCGCTCGCAGCTGCACCCGAGCTACCCCATGGCCGACGTGCCGGACACGGCCTCCTCCGCCGCAGGGCCCGAGGAGTGGGCGCTGGCCTCCGAACGTCGCGACGCGGCAAGGGAATTGATGAAGATCCTGGCGCCCGCGCACCGCGAGGTGCTGGTGATGCGGATCGTGCTCGGCTGGTCCGCCGCGCAGACCGCGGAGGCGATCGGCACCAGCCCCGGTGTCGTTCGTGTGATGCAGCACCGCGCGCTCAATAAGCTGCGCGCCGAGCTCGCGGCCGCCTGATCCGCGCTCGCATCAGCCCTGTCGGGGAGTCAAGGCTTGATGCCGTGCGGGGACAGCGCCACCCGCAGGTCCTCTTCGGCCTCCACCGAGGTCACGAACAACAGCTCGTCGTCACCCTCGAACGGGTCGTCGGGCTGTGGCACGATCACCCGGCCGCCACGCAGAATCGTCACGAGGGCGGCGTCGCGTGGCAGGGTGAGCGTGTGCACCGGCTTACCTGCGAGCGGGGTGTCGGCGGGCAGGGTGATCTCGACGAGATTGGCCTGCCCCTGCCGCAGCGTCATCAGCCGGACCAGGTCGCCGACCGACACCGCCTCCTCCACCAGTGAGGCGAGCAGCCTTGGTGTCGACACGGCGACATCGACACCCCATGAGGAGTCGAACAGCCACTCGTTGCGGGGGTCGTTGACCCGCGCGACGACACGGCGCACCCCGAACTCGGTCTTGGCGAGCAGGGCATGCACCAGGTTCGCTTTGTCGTCGCCGGTGGCGGCGATCACTACCTCGTAGGTCTGCAACCCCGCGTCCTCGAGCAGCGCGAGCTCGCAGGCATCGGCATGCACCCAGACGGCATCCGGAATGGCGGTCGGGTCGATGTGGTCGAGCTGACGCTCGAGCAGCATCACCGAGTGGCCGCCACGCAGGAGCTCCCTGGCTATCGATCGGCCGACGGCGCCGGCTCCGGCGATCGCCACTTTCATTGTTCAGTCCTCGCTTGCTGGGGGCTTACCGGCCAGTGCGACGGCCTCGCCGACACTGCCGGAGGTCGCGGCGACATAGACGATGTCGTCGGCCTGAACCATGGTCTTGCTTTCGGGCAATAGCCCTTGACCGAATCGGATGATGAACGCCACCCGCGCGCCGACGGCGCGTTCCAGGTCGCGCACGGTACGGCCGTACCACTCATCGTGCAGTGTCAGCTGGGCCACGGCGACCGTGCCGGTGGGGTCGCGCCACGTGGTGGTACCGCTGTCGCCGATGAGGGCGGTGAGGAACCGGTCTGTCGTCCACGGCACCGTCGCGATCGTCGGTATGCCGAGGCGCTCGTAGACCGCGGCGCGTTTCGCGTCGTAGATGCGGGCGACGACGCGCTCGACTCCGAACGTCTCGCGAGACACCCGCGCCGAGATGATGTTGGAGTTGTCGCCGGAGGACACTGCGGCGAACGCGTCGGCACGCTCTATTCCCGAGCGAATCAGCACGTCCCTGTCGAAACCGACGCCGACGATCTGTTCACCGGGAAAGTCTTCACCGAGGCGCAGGAAGGCGCTGGGGTCCCGATCGATCACAGTGACCTCGTGACCTACCCGGACCAGGGCGCGTGCCAGCGAGGAGCCGACCCGTCCGCACCCCATGACCACTACGTACACCGTGCAACCTCGTTCCTGGAAACAATCTCGAGAGCCGGACAACGTCCGTCGACGCCCATGGCACGGGGCCGAGGGAAGGCGCCGCGGCCGTTCATGCCGTTCGGTCTGATTTGTCTTCGGCAAAACCGTACCCGCCGAGTGTGTCCATGGCCCATTTTCCCCCTCTCGTCCCAAGTCAAACCTTCGACGCGGGCCGCCCCCGGGCGCGGTCAGCCGTTCGGGGATCTATGCTCGCTCCAGTGTCCAAGTTGACGACGGCAGCTAAACGCGTGCTGCTGGGTAGGCCCTTCCGCAGCGATTCGCTGGGCCACACCCTGCTGCCGAAGCGAATCGCGCTCCCTGTGTTCGCCTCCGATGCCATGTCGTCGGTCGCGTACGCGCCAGAGGAAATCTTTCTGACCCTGTCGGTGGCCGGTATTTCGGCCTATGTCTACGCCCCGTGGGTCGGGCTCGCGGTCGCCTTCGTCATGGCGGTGGTGGTGGCGAGCTACCGGCAGAACGTGCACGCCTATCCCTCCGGTGGCGGCGACTACGAGGTTGCCACCACGAATCTCGGCCCCAATGCCGGGCTTACTGTCGGCAGCGCGTTGCTTGTCGATTATGTGCTCACCGTCGCGGTGTCGATATCCTCGGCGGCTTCCAATATCGGTTCGGCGATTCCGTTCGTGGATACCCACAAGGTGTTGTTCGCGGTGGTCGCCATCGCGGTGCTGACCGCGATCAACCTGCGTGGCGTGCGCGAGTCGGGTACCGCGTTCGCGATTCCTACCTATGCCTTCATCGTGGGCATGTTCGTCATGCTCGGCTGGGGGATGTTCCGTATCTTCGTCCTCGGGGACAACCTGCAGGCCGAATCGGCGGGTTTCACGCTGAACGCCGAAGAAGAGCATCTCTACGGTCTGGCGTTCGCCTTCCTGATCGCGCGCTCGTTCTCCTCCGGTTGCGCCGCGCTCACCGGGGTCGAGGCGATCAGCAACGGTGTGCCTGCCTTCCGTAAACCCAAGTCGCGCAACGCCGCCACCACCCTGCTGCTTCTCGGCACTATCGCGATCGTACTGCTGATGGGCATCATCATTCTGGCCCAGAAGATCGGGATCGTGTACGCGCACAATGTGTCCGAGCTTTCGGGTGCACCGACCGACTACCATCAGAAGACACTGATCGCGCAGATCGCCGAGACGGTATTCAGCGGGTTCCCGATCGGCTTCTTCTTCATCACCACCGTCACCGCGCTGATCCTCGTACTCGCGGCCAACACGGCGTTCAATGGATTCCCTGTGCTCGGTTCGATTCTGGCGCAGGACCGCTACCTGCCGAGGCAGCTGCACACTCGCGGCGACCGGCTTGCTTTCAGCAACGGCATCCTGTTCCTCTCCGGTGCGGCCATCGCGTTCGTTGTGCTGTTCGGCGCCGAGGTGACCAAGCTGATCCAGCTCTACATCGTCGGTGTTTTCGTGTCGTTCGTGCTCAGCCAGACGGGCATGCTGCGGCACTGGACCCGATTGCTGCGCACCGAAACCGATCCGGCGCAGCGAGCGCGGATGAAGCGCTCGCGGATCATCAACGCGATCGGGCTCACCGCGACCGGCGCTGTGCTCGTCATCGTGCTCATCACGAAGTTCTTCGCGGGCGCTTACATCGCGATCGGCACTATGGTCGCGATCTTCGTGGTGATGAAAATGATTCGCCGCCACTATGATTCGGTCTCGCGCGAGTTGGGCGAGCAGAAGTGGGACGGCGTACTGCCCAGCCGCTCGCACTCGATCGTGCTGGTTTCCAAGCTGCACCTGCCGACCAGAAGGGCACTGGCCTACGCCCGCGCGACCCGGCCGGACACGCTGGAGGCGATCACGGTGAACGTCGACGACGCCGACACCAGAGCGCTGGTGCGGGAATGGGAGAGCAGCGATATCAACGTGCCACTCAAGGTGATCGAATCCCCGTATCGCGAAATCACCAAGCCGGTACTCGATTACGTGAAGCGGGTGCGCAAGGATTCGCCGCGCGATGTGGTGACGGTATTCATTCCTGAATACGTGGTCGGAAACTGGTGGGAGCAGATTCTGCACAACCAGAGTGCGTTGCGGCTCAAGGGCAGACTGCTCTACGAGCCGGGTGTGATGGTGACCAGCGTGCCGTGGCAGCTCAGTTCCTCCACCCGCGCGCGGCAGGCGGACGTGATCAGCGCGCCGGGTGCGGTGCGTCGCGGCTACGAGGACCGCAACGGATGACCGACTGGCGGAATACCACCTTCGAGGTGCGTCTCGGCCCGCCGGGACACGGCGGCTTCTGCGTGGCCCGCCACGACGGCCGCGTGGTTTTCGTCCGGCACGGACTGCCGGGCGAGCTGGTGCGGGTCACCGTCACCGAGGACCGCGGCGGCTCGTTCTGCCGGGCCGACGCGATCGAGATCCTGGAAGCGTCGCCGGATCGGGTTCCCGCGAGCTGTCCGGTGTCGGGTCCGGGCGGTGCGGGCTGCTGCGACTTCTCCTTTGCCACACCGGTCGCACAGCGGGCACTGAAGGCGACGGTGGTCGCCGAGCAACTGCGACGGATCGCCGGCGTGGAACGGGATATCACGGTGGAGCCGATCACCGGATCCGCCCAAGAGACCGGTGGTTGGCGCACTCGGGTTCGGTTGGCGGTGGACGCGCAGGGCAGAGCGGGTGTCCACCGGCTACGCAGCACCGATGTGATCGCCGATCTGCGCTGCCCGCAACCGGTTTCGGGCGCGTTGGACGGTGTCGCCGAGCGAACCTGGACGCCGGGGGCGGATCTGGTGATCGCCATCGACGGCGACGGGGTCAGGCACATTGTCGAACTCGATGTGCCGGTGCCGGTTTCGGCAGGCCGCGGTGACGATCGCCGGGGGAGTGAACGGCCACGCAGCAACGAGCGTGGCGGTGACCGCCGAGGTCGGCGCGACAGCGGGCGGCCGGATCGGCGGGCGCAACGCAATGGCGAGGCGCCGGCGGTCGAACGGCGCAGTGCGTCGGCGCGCCGTGCCGCGACCCATGCGCCGCGCGACGAGTCGGTGCTGGAAGGCACCGGACGGGCGGTCGAATACGTCGCAGGTCGGCGCTTCGAAATCTCGGCGACCGGCTTCTGGCAGGCGCATCATGGTGCCGCGCAATGCTATTCGGATATCGTCGCCGACTGGGCGGGCCTGGGTTCCGGCGAGCTCGCCTGGGATCTGTACAGCGGCGCAGGTGTATTCGCGGCCCGCTTGGCCGAGCAGGTCGGTCCCGACGGTGCGGTGCTCGCCGCGGAATCCGCGCGGACCGCCGTCGCCGACGGCAACGCGGCCCTGCTGGATCTGCCCTGGGTGGATCTGCGCGCGGACCGGGTCGAACGCTGGCTGACCGAACAGGGCAGCGCCGCACCGGCGGTGGTGGTGCTCGATCCGCCACGCACCGGCGCGGGCAAGGAAGTCGTCTCGGCGATGACCGAGCACGATCCCGCCCGCGTCATTCACATCGGCTGCGACCCCGCCGCTTTCGCTCGCGACCTCGGGCTCTACCAGTCGGCAGGCTATCGGCTCACCCGATTGCGCGCCTTCGATGCCTTCCCTGCCACCCACCACGTCGAATGTGTTGCGCTACTGGAGCGTTGATCTCCCCGGAGCGGTCAGTCTTCGATCGGGTTGCCGGAAAGCCCTGCCGCCAGGGCGCTCGTGGCGTTTAGTCGAGGCGCCAGGTGGCGCGGATCGCGGCGTTGATTTCGGACTCACCGAGTTCGACAGGAACAGGAGCCGCGCCGTAGCCGGCATCCATCGGTGCGGACATCGCCATGAGGCGGGGGGATGCGGAGGGTGCCGAGGTGGTGTTCTCGGTGATTTCGAGCACTGACCCGAGTGTGCGGCCCGCGCGCGCGGCGTACTGCTGCGCCTTGGCCAGGGCGTTGTCCCATGCCGCGTCGCGCGCCTTGGTGAGCAGGCTCTCCTGATCGGCGAAGCTCAGGTTGAGACCGCCGAGCCTGACGTCGTCGCCGCCCGCGTCGACGGCGTTCGCGATGACGGAGGCCGGTCCAGGTTCGGCGTTCTCGCCGATATCGCGCAGCATCACGGTCAGATCGGTCGTCGCGAGATAGCCGGTGATCTTCGAACCGCCGCCCTCGACCCACACGGTCTCGGTGCGGACCGACAGCCCGCTGGTCGCGATGTCGGAGCCGGAAACCCCGTCCGAGCGTAGCGAATCGGTGACGGCGGCCACCCGTTCACCTGCTTGGCCGTACGCGAGTGCGACCTTGCTTGCCCTGATTTCGATGGAGATGGTGACCCGCATGAGGTCCGGGGTGGCGCGAGCGCTGCCACTTCCGAAGGTGGTTACCGTGCCGGTGGTCGCTGCGGTCTCGGACTTCTTCTTGCTCACGGCGCTCTCCTGATTCTGTCGGATCGGGCTCTCACAGGCTCAACGGCCGGTGCGTCGCAAACGTCCCCACACGCTGGAGCCGCCGCGGCTCAATAGTCCCCGCCGCGTACCGCGATCGCGCGCACCGCCGCGTCCATCTGCGCGTATGCGCCTGCGGCCAGCCGCTCGAGCAGCGCGAGTTTCAGCTCGGGTGCTTTCTCGGTGAGCACGTCGAACCGTTGCGGACTGAGCACCGCGACACGCACGCTGGTTTCGGCACGGGCCTCGTTGACGAACGGCGTGCCGACGAGCATCGGTATTTCACCGAAGGACATGCCCGCCGAGAGCGAGACCAGCCGGTGCGTGCGCTCGTCGGCGCCTTCGAAGGTGATTCGCACCCTGCCCTCCAGGATCAGGTACAACCCGGAGCGGGTGCTGCCCCGGCGCGCGATCACCTCGCCCCTCGCGATGGTGCGCACCTCGAAATCCTTGGTCAGCCGCGCCCTGTTGTCGGGGCTCAGTGCCGCGAGCGCGGGATGATCCTCGATCGGCATCGATGTGCACGCCGGTTCCCCTGCTGGCCGATGGTGGTCGAGCACGATGTCCTCGCACCATTCGGTGGCGGTATCTCGGTCGATGAAGACGCGTCCGCGCGGATCGTTCGGATCCAGACTGGAGACGAGGTGCCCCATCTTGCTATCGGGATCGACGATCGCGACTCGGCAGCCCGCCGCGGCGAGTTCGTTCTGGAGTTCGTCGAGCATGTGCACGGCGATCTCGCTCACCTCACCAACGCGGCGCAGGTCGATCACGAGCGCCTCCAACGCACCCGCCTGCTCCTCGATGGCACGCACCGCCCGCTCCGCGCCCGCGAACAGCAGGTCGCCGTGCAGTTCGTATACCCGAGCCCGGTCACCGTGCTCGGCGAGCACCGCCAACTCGTCGGTCGTGCGCTGTAGCCGCGAGGGCACCTCGGCCACCGAATACGCGGCCCGGATCGCGGTACGCCCGGAGCGGGTCACATGCAGGAAGTGCAGTTCGAGTCGTTTCGACAGCTCACGGCATGCCGCGACACCGCGCACGCTGTTGCCGTGTTTGTCCAGCCGGGGAGAGTAGACGGCGATCCCGATCTGACCGGGCAGCACCGCGAGAATTCCGCCGCCGACACCGCTCTTCGCGGGTAGTCCGACGGTGGTCACCCAGTCGCCCGCGGCGTTGTACATGCCGCAGGTGGTCATCACGCTGAGCACCTGTTCGGTCAGCGCGACCGACAGCGCGCGCTCACGCGTCACCGGGTTGAGCCCATTGTTGGCCAGCGTCGCCGCCATCAACGCGAGGTCACGGCAGGTGATATCGAGGGAGCACTGCCGGAAGTAGGTGTCGACCGCCTCGTCCGGATCGGAGTCGATGATGCCGAAGGAACGCAGCATGTAGCCGATGGCGCGATTGCGGAAACCGGTGCGTGCCTCGGAGGCGTACACCGCCGCGTTCATCGTCAGCTCGCGCCCTGCGAAGCCCGAGTAGCAGCGCCGGATGCGCTCGAACTTCTCGGTCCGATCGTGGCCGGTGATCAGGGACGCGGCGGTGATGGCACCCGCGTTGATCATCGGATTGCGCGGGCGCTCGGTCACCGGGTCCAGGCTGATCTCGTTGAACGGCTCGCCCGACGGTTCCACGTCGATACGTTCGGCGACCGCGGCGGGACCCCGATCGGCCAGGGCGAGGGCATAAGTGAACGGCTTCGAGATGGACTGGATGGTGAACGAGGCGGCGACATCGCCGCAGCCGTACACCCTGCCGTCCGCGGTGGCCAGGCACAGTGCGAACGAATCGGGTTGCACCGCTGCGAGTTCCGGGATGTAGTCGGCCAGTGCGCCGGAGTCGTCGGCCAGGCACAGCCGGTAGACATCGGTGACGATGCGCGCGACAACGCCGGAGTCGACGGCCTGTGGAACCTGCTGCTCGGGCTCGGCCACACTGATCACTGTAGGCGCGGTACCGTGTGGGCTGCGGTCGAATCTGTCCTGAGGTGAGCGCGTGTCGTCGGAGAAAATTCTGGTCGGTGACCGGATGTTCGCCCGGGCGCGTATCTTCGGTCGGATACTGTCCGAGGCGTCGATTCGTGTGGAGGCTCACATTTCGGCGTTATCTCGGCAGGTGGAGCACTCCGGTCGTGCGGAGGATCTGGTGCGGCTCCGTAGACTGATCGGATCAGATGCGCTATCCGGAGGGAGCGAGTTCAGGTGGGAGTGCTTTCCCGGGTCGATACGCCCGAAGACCTGCGCCGGCTGAGCATGGCCGAGTTGCCGGGGTTGGCGGCGGAGATTCGCCAGTTCCTGGTGGAGAAGGTCGCCGCGACCGGTGGTCACCTCGGGCCCAATCTCGGTGTGGTGGAACTGACCATCGCGTTGCACCGGATCTTCGACTCGCCGGCTGACCCGTTGATCTTCGACACCGGGCATCAGGCCTACGTGCACAAGATCCTGACCGGTCGCAAAGACCAGTTCGACACGCTGCGCAAGCAGGGTGGGTTGTCCGGATATCCGAGCCGCGGCGAGAGCGCCCACGACTGGGTGGAGTCCTCACACGCGTCGGCGTCGTTGTCCTATGCCGACGGTCTGGCCAAGGCGTTCGCGCTGACCGGTCAGGATCGGCATGTGGTCGCGGTCGTCGGTGATGGGGCACTCACCGGCGGTATGTGCTGGGAGGCGCTGAACAATATCGCCGCCGCTCCCGATCGCCCCGTGGTCGTCGTGGTGAACGACAACGGACGCTCCTACGCGCCGACCATCGGCGGCCTCGCCGACCGGCTGACCGCGCTGCGCACCCAACCGGCCTACGAGCACGCGCTCGACGCGGGCAAACGCATCCTCAAGAGCATTCCGCGCGTCGGCGAATCCGCGTACTCGATGATGCATGCGGTGAAGGCCGGGATCAAGGACGCCGTCAGCCCGCAGGAGCTGTTCAGCGATCTCGGAATGAAGTACGTCGGCCCGGTGGACGGGCACGACAGTGTCGCGCTCGAGGCAGCGCTGCGCCGCGCCAAGGACTTCGGTGGACCCGTGGTCGTGCACGTGGTGACGCAGAAAGGCCGCGGCTACTCGCACGCCGAAAACCACGTCGCCGACCAGATGCACGCGTGCGACCCGATCGACCCGCTGACCGGGCGGCCACTGGCTGGTGCGAAGGCACTCGGCTGGACCTCGGTCTTCTCCCAGGAACTCATCGCGCAAGCGGAACGTCGCGACGACATCGTCGCCATCACCGCCGCCATGCCGGGCCCGACCGGCCTTTCGGCCTTCGGTGAGCGCTTCCCTGACCGAATGTTCGACGTCGGCATCGCCGAACAGCACGCCATGGCCTCGGCGGCCGGGCTCGCTCTCGGCGGCATGCACCCGGTGGTCGCGATCTACTCCACCTTCCTCAACCGCGCCTTCGATCAGCTCCTGATGGACGTCGCGCTGCTGAAGCAACCGGTCACGGTGGTGCTCGACCGCGCAGGCATTACCGGCAGCGACGGCGCCAGCCACAACGGCATGTGGGACTTCTCGCTGCTCGGCATCATCCCCGGCATTCGTGTCGCGGCCCCACGCGACGCGGTCACCCTGCGCGAAGAACTTGCCGAAGCGCTCGCCGTCAACGACGGCCCCACCGCTATCCGCTTCCCCAAAGGCAGTGTCGTCGAAGATATTTCGGCTGTAGAACGCCTCGACGGAGTAGATGTCCTTCGTTTGCCGGACCGCGACGGCGGCTCCGCCCGAACCCAACGCGGCGATGTCTTGGTGGCCGCCGTCGGCTCCTTCGCCGACCTGGCCCTACAGGTAGCCGATCTGCTGGAACCAGAAGGCATTTCGATCACCGTCATCGACCCACGCTGGGTCCTGCCCGTCTCCGACACCATCGTCAAACTCGCCGAAAACTACCGCCTCCTGGTAACCCTCGAGGACGGCGGCCTGCACGGCGGCATCGGCTCCACCATCTCCGCCCGCCTGCGCAGCGCCGGGCTGGATGTGCCGACCAGGGATCTCGGTGTGCCCCAACATTTCCTGGACCACGGGTCGCGCCCTCAGATCCTCGAGGAGCTGGGTCTCACACCGGTCGACATCGCCCGCCGCATTACCGGTTGGCTCGACGCCGGCTGACCTCCCGCTATGGCCTGGTCGCGGCGGCGATGAAGATCGGGAAGGCCAGGAATAGGCGTTCCGATTCGGCCCGCTCGGACTGTTCGGTTATCCAAGCGGCGGCCGCTGCGGTGCTTATTGCTCCGGTGGTAACGGCCGCGTCTGCGAAACCGGTGAGGAGCGACAGCATCGGGAGGTCGGTGAAGACAGCGGTTCTTGCCTCGATCGAGACATCGTGAAAGTCGTTGTCCAGTAGAAGTGTCCGGTACTGCCGGGCGGCGCGTGGGTTCGGGATGGTTGCGGCGCGAGCATGCACGATGGCGCGGGTGGTTTCGGGGCTGTCGGAGTCGATGATGATGGCGTCCCAGTCCTGGCCGAGCAGGACGATGCGGCCGCCGGGGACCAGTACGCGGCGGGCCTCGGCCAATGCCGCTGTGGGGCAGGCGAGTTCGTGGAATACCTTGTCGGCGCGGTAGCCGGTCATCGAGCCGTCTGGGAGGGGGAGGGATTCGGCGGTGGCGTGACGGAAATCCAGTGCGGTCCAACGGGTTCGCGCTGCGTCGAGCATTGTTTCGCTCGGATCGATACCGATGGGACAGGTTTCGCGGGCGGCGAGTTCGGCGACCGCGCGACCGGATCCGCATCCGACGTCGACGACCGGATCGCCCGGATGTAGGTGCAACAGGTCGTAGGAGAGGGTGCGGAGGTCCGCGGCTCCGGGGAGGAGGTCGGCGGCGTCGAGTCGTTGGATCAAGGTCGCTGTGGTGCTGTCGGGGGTGGACACGGGTGCCATGGTCCGACTTAATGTCGACATGAAGTCAAGCGATTCGGTGACGAGTATCGGTGTGGTCGCCGAGCGGTTCGGACTGGCCACTCATGTGCTGCGGCATTGGGAATCCATCGGGCTGTTGCGTCCCGCGCGGGATTCGGCGGGGCGACGGCGCTACGGCGAGGACGATGCCTTCCGGATCGCGGTGATCTTGCGGGCCAAGGAAGCCGGGTTCGCTCTCGACGACATCCAGGCCATGCTCAGCACCACCGATTCGGCCGCGCGTTCGGCGGTACTGCGAAACCGGCGCAGCGAGCTGCAAGCGCGAGTAGCCAAGGCGCAAGCGTCGCTGGAGATGATCGATCACGCTCTGGCCTGCGATCACGAGGATTTCACGAGCTGCCCACACTTTCGAGGGGCGGTGTCGCAGCACTTGCTTCGACCACGATCCGAGGGCCGACGACGACACCGTGGAGCGACCGGCCCGAGGTAGTGCGATTTTTCGCGAGCTCGCCGCGTGGATCGAGGAACTGGGCGCGATCAGCCCTCGACTTCGGCATCGAACGGCAGTACTCAGGGGATCGGGCTATCGGGTGGAGTTGCGTTGGTGTGACGCACGGACTTTCACGCGATTACCGCAGACGTTCATCGAGCACCAGGTGCGGCCGCGGTTGCGGGAGTGGTCGTAGAAGGCCCAGCGGCAGCTTGGTTCGCGGCAGGTTTTGAGGCGGGACCAGGTGCCTGCGGCGACGGCGGTGGCGATGTCGGCCAGGAGGGTGGCCAGGGCGGTGTCGACGGGGCCTCGGGTGGCTGGGACCAGGGCGGGGGGCGTGCGGGTGACGTCGAGGGTCAGTGGGAGATCGACGGTCAGTGCCGCGAGGTCGCTGTGGGCCGCGGGATCGAGTCCGTCGGGTCGTGGGCTGGTGACGGGCTCGGCGTTGTTTTGCGCGAGCAGTGCGCGGAGTCCTTCTCGGGCTCGGGCCGCGCGGTCGCGTTCGGGCGTGGTGACGGCGGTTTCGGGGGGCAGTAGAGCGTGCTCGCGCAGCCAGGTCGCCAGCTGGTCCGGTGTTTCGATGACATCGCCGTCCGCACGTCGGGTGTTGACGAACTCCACCAGGCGTCGCATCGGCGCGGGCGTGCGGTCCTCGGCGGCCGCGGTTTCGACTCTGACGGACATGAACCCATGATAACTACCTATTGACGATAGCAAGTTACCTAACTACCGTACCGGTAACACCAGTTACCGCAGAGGGTCTGCGATCCTCGCCGAAGGAGAGTTCGCATGGGATCGGTCAAGAAGGAGATCGTCGTCGAGGCCACTGTCGAGGACGTGTGGGCGATCATCGGCGACTTCGATCAGGGGCCGATTCGGATGGCACCGGGTTTCGTCACCGAATGTCGGCTCGACGGGCCAGGAGTCCGGGTAGCCACGTTCGTGAATGGCACCGTGCTGCGTGAGCGACTGATCGCGCTCGACGAGGTACAGCGCCGCTTCGTCTACTCCATCGTCGGCGACAGCGTCACCCCGAAACACAACAATGCGTCGATGCAGGTGTTCCCCCACGACAGCGGCAGCCGGTTCGTCTGGATCCACGACGTGCTTCCTGATGAACTCGCCGTCGCGTTCGGCGCGAGCATGGACCAGGGACTCGAGGTCTTCAAGCGGACGGTCGAGGGCGCGATCACGGCCGATTCGTGAGCCGGGCAAGGGCAGCGCCGTGTCGCCGGGGTGCCTTTGGCTCGACAAGCCGAGCGGATAGTCGGGCTACGTCCTGATCGGAACGCTAGGCATCGGAAGTCGGTGGAGTCAGCGCCGCCGACAGTCGTGGCACTGCCAATTCTCGCTGCCACGGTCGGGCGCCACCCGATTTCAAGAACCCATCGATCGCGGCCGAAAGGTCGGCGGGCGACTCGGTGATCCGGTCGTAATCCGGCAGGCCGTCCCAGCACAGGCGGCGCACGAGATCAGGGGAGAGCAGGTTCTCCACCGGGATCGCGTGTTCTTCGGACAGCTCGCCCATCGCGGCACGCGCCCTGGTCAGCCGGGCGGCGGCAGCGGCGTCGCGGCGTTCCCACCGGTTCACCGGAGGTGGTCCGTCGAAGGGCTGAGTCAGTGGCGGCAGCTCGTCGTCGGGCAGTGTCGCGCCGCGGTCGACCGCGGCGAGCCATTCCCGGGAGTAGCGCCGTTGCCGAGGGCCGCCGTAGACCGGCAACGTACGCAGTTGAGCGATGGTGCGCGGCTCCGCGGTCGCGGCGGAAACGATCGCCGCATCCGGCAGGATGCGAGCGGGCGCGACGTCGCGGGAGCGGGCCAATCCGTCTCTGGCGTTCCACAACTCGCGCACAATGGCTAATTGCCTGGTGCGGCGCAGCGCGTGGATACCGGAGGTGCGCCGCCACCGATCGGCCTTCGGCGGGCTCGGCTCGGTGATCCGAACGTGCTCGAATTCCTGTGCGGCCCAATCTGTCTTGCCTTGCTCGTCGAGCGCCTTCGCGACCTCGTCACGCAGCTCCAGCAGCAACTCGACATCGAGTGCGGCATAGTTCAGCCACTCATCGGGCAGCGGCCTCGTCGACCAGTCGGCCGCACCATGGCCCTTACGCAACGCCATGCCCAGCAGTTTCTCGACCATTGCCGCGAGCCCGACGCGCTCGAAACCGGCCAGCCTGCCGCCCAATTCGGTGTCGAACAACCGCGCGGGACGCAGACCGACTTCGGCGAGCCCCGGCAGATCCTGGTCCGCGGAATGCAGCACCCACTCGAGGTCGTTGATCGCCTCGGCCAGCGGGGCGAGATCATCGGACACCGGAATCGGGTCGATCAGGAAGCTGCCCGCTCCGGCACGGCGCAGCTGGATCAGGTAGGCGCGCGCCGAGTACCGGAAACCTGACGCACGTTCGGCGTCGACTGCCAGCGGGCCGGTGCCCGCGGCAAGGCGGGCGGCGGCGTCGATGATTTCGCGCGCGGTAGCGAGCACGGGGGGCACACCCTCCGCGGGGACCAGCAGCGGCTCCGCTGTGTTGTCTTCCGCTGTGCTGCCCTGATCTGGCTCGTCTGCTACCGGCATAAACCTGAACTTTACGTGGCGGTTAGATGTGGTCGTTGCTGGTATAGGACTCTGGTCGCAGATGGGTGATACCGGCGGGTGGCAATCCGGCCGCATAAGCGAGTACTTCGCAGAACGCTTCCACGTGTGGCCGCATTTCGGTGCTGCCCGCCGTCCACGACGCACGCAGCTCCAATTGGTGCGCGCGCGGTGGCCCCGCGATGTCGCCGTAGCGCACCGAACTCGTCGAGGTGACGGTGCCGCCCAACGCGGTGAACGGCTCGCTGCGGGTTTCGAGCGCGTCCACCAGCCAGCTCCAGGCGACCTCGGGTAATAGCGGGTCGGTGGCAAGGGCGGCGTCGATGTCGGCCTGGATATAGGCGACCAATCGGAAGATGCCGTGCCACGCGTCATCGCCGTCTGGATCATGTAGCAGGATCAGCCTGCCGAAGGCATCGCCCTCGGAATCGACTGGCACGGAGGTAGTTTCGGGGTGTTTGACTTCGGCGCCGAGTGCGTACGAATACGGTGCGAGGCGTTGCGGAGGGCGGATCGGTGCCAGCTCGATCCGAGGGTGCACGGCAGCGGTGGCCATCGCCTCGACCGCGGCGCGAAATTGAGCTGGCTCATCGGGTCCCTCGGTCGGTGCGGCCCCGTCGCGGAAGTCGAGCGGTGTCACGGAAGCGACGGTAGCCCTAGTCCGCCCGGTGCGCTCGGAGGCGCGCCGCCGAGGCGCTTGCGGCAAGTTGGACGCGGCCCGTCCGTCGTCGGTTACCCGGCCGAGAGAAGGACCGAGAGCTGCCCGCTTACGATGACGGTGATGAACACTCACACCCGCCGCCGGTTGACCGAT
Organism: Nocardia arseniciresistens; assembly: GCF_046764875.1. NCBI lineage: Bacteria > Bacillati > Actinomycetota > Actinomycetes > Mycobacteriales > Nocardiaceae > Nocardia > Nocardia arseniciresistens. Next base: position 133,819 of record NZ_JBKORD010000016.1, on the reverse strand, counting down.
GCCCCGTTCCTGGCCGCCGCTACCGGCGCCGCACCGAGCCATCGGCCGGTGTGGTTCATGCGCCAGGCCGGACGATCGCTGCCCGAATACCGCGAACTGCGCAAGGGCATCGGAATGCTCGAGTCATGTTTCGAGCCGGAGCTGGTGTGCGAGATCACCATGCAACCGATCCGCAGGCACGGTGTCGATGCGGCGATCTTGTTCTCCGACATCGTCGTTCCGTTGAAGGCCGCGGGCATCGACCTCGACATCGTGCCCGGTGTCGGACCGGTGGTCGCGTCGCCGGTACGCACGACCGCCGATGTTCGTGCACTGCCGCGACTGCGCCCTGAAGAAGTCGGCGCGGTTACCGACGGTGTGAAGCTGCTGACCGACGCGCTCGGCGAGACACCGCTGATCGGGTTCGCGGGTGCGCCGTTCACGCTGGCCTCGTACCTGGTGGAGGGTGGCCCCAGCAAGAACCACGAGCGGACCAAGGCGATGATGCACGCCGACCCGCAGACCTGGCACGAACTGCTCGGCGTACTGACCGACATCACCATCGCGTTCCTGCAGGCGCAGCTGGCCGCGGGTGTCGACGCCGTGCAGCTGTTCGACTCGTGGGCGGGCGCGCTCTCCCTCGCCGACTACCGCACGTTCGTACTTCCGCATTCCGAGCGAGTGTTCGCCGAGGTCGCAGGCGCCGGCGTGCCGCGCATCCATTTCGGTGTCGGCACCGGCGAGCTGCTCGGTGTGATGGGGGAGGTGGGCGCGGATGTCGTCGGCGTCGATTGGCGGGTGCCGCTGACCGAAGCGGTGCGTCGGGTCGGACCGGGTAAAGCGTTGCAGGGCAACCTGGATCCCGCGGTGCTGTTCGCCGGTGCGGCGGCGGTGGAGGCGCAGGCGCGCCGAATCGCGCGCGAAGCCGACGAAGCGGTCGCTATGGGCGCGGCGGGGCATATTTTCAACCTCGGCCATGGTGTTCTCCCCGATACCGACCCCGGCGTACTGACCGCGTTGGTCGAGCTCGTCCACGAACTCTGAGCCTCGCTCGATCGTGGAAGGTGTTCCTGCCGTGACGTCGGTGGCGCAGATCGCCGCGCGGGTTTTCGCGAGCGAACCGCGGCTCGGCGCCACAAGACTGGTGGCGGTGGATGGGCCGGGCGGCGCTGGGAAGTCCACGCTCGCCGCGTCTTTGGCCGTCGTGTGTGGGGCGCAGGTGGTGCACACCGACGACTTCGCGGCCGAGAACAACCAGCTCGCCTGGTGGCCTCGGCTGGAGCAGCAGGTGCTCGAACCGATCGCTTGCGGCAGGCCCGGTCGGTATCAGCGTTATGACTGGGTCGATCGGGCCTTGGCGGAGTGGCATGAGGTTGTCCCGGGCGGAGTGATCGTGCTGGAGGGCGTGTCCTCCGCGCGCGCGGCCGTGCGTGATCGGCTGTCGTTTGCGGTGTGGGTCGAGGCGCCGCGTGCGCTGCGGTTGGCGCGTGGTCTCACCCGCGACGGCGCGCACACGCTGCCGTTGTGGGAGCAGTGGATGGCGGCCGAGGATGCTCACTTCGCGGCCGATCGCACCGAGGAGCATGTCGACGCGGTGGTCCGTGGCGACGCCGTCGGCCGATAGCGGGCAGGTTACGGTCGCAGGTATGAGAATCGCGGTTGTCGGCGGCGGAATCACCGGGTTGGTTGCCGCGTATCGGTTGCGCACGCTGCTCGGGTCGGGCGCCGAGATCGTGGTCGTCGATCGGGCCGATCGCGTTGGCGGCATTCTCCATACCGGTGAATTGGCAGGGGAGCCCGTGGATCTCGGGGCCGAGGCGTTCGTCGGTCGACGGCCCGAGGTGCCGGAACTGCTGCGTGAACTGGGGCTGGAATCGCAACTGGTTGTTCCGGCGGGGTTGCGTCCGCTGCTCTGGTCCGACGGTAGGGCACATCCGCTGCCGGAGGGCACCCTGATGGGGATTCCTCTCGCCGCGGAGTCCATGCGGGGGCTGGTCGATGCCGAGACGCTCGCGCGGATCGACACGGAGTCCAGCAGGCCACTGGCGTGGTATCCCGATGCCGATATCGACGTCTACAGCCTGATCGCGGACCGCTTCGGAGCGCAGGTCGCCGAGCGCAGCGTCGACCCGCTACTGGGTGGGGTGTACGCGGGCAGCTCCCGTTCGATCGGCGTGCGCGCGGCACTGCCGACATTGGCCGCGGCACTCGACGACGGCGCGCCCAGCCTGACCCACGCGGTGGCCGCCGCGATGCCGCCGCCGTCCAGCGCGCCCGTCTTCGGCGGTATCCGCGATGGCTATCGGGTGCTCCTGGAAGCACTCTCGGCACGCTCCGCCGCGAAATTCGTCACCGCCACAGCGGCCACTCGGCTCGCTCGCGGCCTGCGCGGCTGGGTCGTCGATCCGGTCGGCGCGGTGAACGCGGTCGTGCTCGCCACCCCGGCCCCGGTGACCGCTCGTCTGCTGCGCACCCTCTCGCCCGCCGCGGCAGGGGCGGCGGCAGGCATCGAACTGTCCTCGTCGGTCCTTGTCGCACTGGCACTTCCGCGCGACACCGCGCTGCCGCAGAACTCCGGCATCCTTGTCGCCACCGGAGAACCCTTGCGGGCCAAGGCCTTCACCTTGTCCAGCCGCAAATGGACGCACCTCGCACAGCGCGAAAACGCCGCCGCCCGCGTTTCATTCGGCAAGTTCGGCGACGATTCCACACTGTCCTGGTCCGACGACGACCTCATCGCCGCCGCCGCCGAAGACCTCGCCACCGTCACCGGCGCCACCATCGAGCCGATCGGCGCTCTCGTTCAACGGTGGCCGGGTGGGCTCGCCCAATACGCACCGGGCCACACCGACCGCGTCGCCGAAATCGAGTCCGCCATAGCGAATCTCGACGGCCTCGCGGTAGCGGGTGCATACCTCCACGGCGTCGGCGTTCCCGCCTGCGTAGCCTCCGGCACGGCCGCCGCCCACCGGATCGCCGCCGGACAAGGCTGAACCGCTACCGGCTCCGAATTCTGCGGTGCGGCCGATGCTGGGCCGCAGCAGGCTCCCCATGGGGACGGACGGTATGTGGCGGTCGGACGGCGACGCCTATCCCGATGGGTCGGCGCGGGCTTCGATCGGCCCGCGGTAGACCTCGTTGCGGCGAGTGGCACGATGGGTGGCATGGCGCGACTCGACTACCAGGCTCTCAATTCCAGCGTTCGGTACCTGATGTTCTCGGTCTTCCAGGTGAAACCGGGTGTGCTCGGTGAAGATCGGGCCAAGGCCGTCGCCGATGCTCAGGCGTTCTTCGATGGGCTCGCCGATCGTGACGTGGTTGTGCGCGGCATTTACGATGTCGCGGGCCTGCGTGCGGACGCCGACTTCATGATCTGGACGCACGCCGAGCGCGTCGAGGACCTGCAAGCCGCGTACGCGGACTTCCGTCGCACCACCGAGCTGGGCCGGGCGAGCATTCCGGTATGGAGCAATGTCGCGGTGCATCGGCCCGCCGAGTTCAACAAGAGCCACGTGCCGGCCTTCCTGGCCGGTGAGGACCCGGGCGACTACATCTGCGTCTATCCGTTCGTGCGGTCCTACGAGTGGTATCTGCTGCCCGATGAGGAGCGGCGCAAGATGCTCGCCGATCATGGCAAGGCCGCACGCGGCTACCCGGATGTGCGCGCCAACACCGTCAGCTCGTTCGCCCTCGGCGACTACGAGTGGATTCTCGCTTTCGAGGCGCCGGAACTGCACCGCATCGTCGACCTGATGCGTGATCTGCGCGCCACCGAGGCACGCCTGCACGTGCGCGAGGAGATCCCGTTCTACACCGGGCCCCGCGTCGAGGTCGACAAGCTCATCGCCGCGCTGCCCTGAGCCCGGCGTCTTCGCGGCGTTTCGTGGATCGGCACTCAACGGTGCAATTACCGAGCAATCGGGGCAAGCCCAACCGCATGCCCCGATATTTCGGGGCATGCGCACCGCAACCGCGGTCCGTAGCCTTCCGCTGAGCGCGGAAGATCTATTGCGCTGCGTTGCCCGAGGGGTGCAGCTGCAGTGCGATGGAGTTGATGCAGTAGCGCTTGTCGGTGGGCGTGCCGTACCCCTCGCCCTCGAACACGTGGCCGAGGTGGCTGTGGCAATTCGCACACAGCACTTCGACACGGTGTGTGCCGAGAGTGTCGTCGGAGCGCAGGATCACCGCCTCCGACTTCGCCGGATCGAAGAACGACGGCCAACCGCAGTGCGAGTCGAACTTTTCGGTGCTGCGGAACAGTTCGGAACCGCACGCACGGCACACATAGACACCTTCGGTCTTGGTGTCGGTGTATTCGCCGGTGTGGGGGCGCTCGGTCGCGGCCTGCCGCAGCACCGCGTACTCCTCGGGATTCAGCTTGGCCTTCCACTCCTGTGGCGTCAGCTGGATGCGAGGCGCGGGCAGGGACGTGTCAGCGTCGGAACTCATTGCTCCACGCTAATAGGTTTTCGGCCGCGGCGCCGCAACCGGGGTCGCTACTCGAGTGCGCTCGCGTATGGTTCGGCCCGGAATCCAGACCGTTCGCCGGAGTCGGTGTCCGCCGGGGCGGCCGTGTTCGAACGCGGTGGGGCGGTATCGGCCACCGCGTCATCGGAATCCGGCGGCGACGACATCCAGGTCGGGTCGATGCCGAACCGTAGTCGACCGTCGCGCCGGGCCGCGAGATACCGGTCACCGAGGACGCAGAAGATCACGATGAGCAGCAGACCCCAGCCGAAGGTGATGCGCAGGTACTCCAGGTTGCGGCCCAAACCCTGCCAGCGGTCCGAGAGCCACTTGTCGTAGGACATGAAACCGAATATCGCCAGCCAGGCAGGCCAGTTGCGCAGCACCGAATTGCGCAGCACCACCGACATCAGCAGCGGGAACAGCATCATCGAGTAATACATCTGCCCGAGCGAGGGGAGCAGGAACGACGCGGTCATCAGCACGCCGGAGGAGGTCGTCACGAAGAAGAGCTCGTCCTCGCGGTAGTAGCGGTAGAGCAGCCACAGCGTAATGGCGACGAGAACGCCCATCACGATGCGCATGCCCCAGGTCAGCCACAGCGGCAGACCGTAGTAGGCCGCGTTGCCCGCGATGGCGCTGTTGAAGTAGTCCCTGGAGTCGACGATGTAGCGCGCGGTGCGGGTGAAGAACTTGTCCGCATCCTTCGACAGTGGCCAGGCGATCGCGGTCAGCGCGACGGGCACACCGATCGCGGTGTAGAAGACCTTCCACTGTCCGCGGGCGGCCGCGATCAGGATCAGCGGCGCCAGCGTCGGTTTGATCGCGATGCTCAAGCCGAGTATCGCGCCCGCCCATAGGTCCCTGCGCCCGAGCAGCAGCATGATGAAGGCGACCTCGGCCAGCAGCACGCAGCCGTTGACATTGGTGAAAACCAGTGTGTTGGTGACTGTTTCGGAGATGAACATCGCGAACAGCAGCACCGGTGCCGCCACCGAGGACAGCGTGAACTTGAACAGCTTCAGCAGCAGGTACCAGGCCAGGATGATCGCGGCGGCGTTGAGCAGGATGAAGAACCAGCGCGACTTCTCGGGATCGACAAGTGCCAACGGTGCGATCAGCAGAGTTCCACTGGGCGGGTACAGGTAATGCGGATCAACCGAGTCGAAGTTGGCGGTGTACACCGGGTTGCCGTTGAGGAAGGCAAGCGAGGCGTTGTAGACCGGCCTGAAGTCGTCGGTGATGAACCCGTTGACAGCCTTGATGAAGACCCGGTTGAGCACAGTCATGACCGCTAATGGCCAGAGTGCGAATTTGATCGCTTCGGCGGTGGTACGAGCGGTGCGCGGCTCGAGCTGTCGAAGTAACACTGGGGCACGGTACACCGGATCAGCCCGTGACGGTTGCGGGGACCTATCCGGCGCGTCGATACCAGGGGTTATGCCGGGCAGGCGGTGCCATCCTTCGGAAGCTTCGCGTCCTTCAGATAATCGAGCAGAGCCTGTTGGGCACAGCCGGAATGGGTGAACACCGGATGGCCCCAGCCCTGCCATGTCACCGACGCATGCCTGGCGCCCGCGGCACCGAGCGCACCGGTCACCGAAGCCTGGCCGCCGGCGCCGACCACCGGATCGGCGATGCCACCGAGGACGAGAACCGGTAGGTCCAGCTTGGTCGGCAGCGGCGCGGCATCCGCGACCGGCCACGCGGCGCAATCCATCATGGCGATCGCGGCGGCCTTGCCGAAGACCGGATACTTCTGAGCCCATTCGGTACTGAGTTCCCTGGCCCGGCTCGGGCTCGGCGGCGTCTGATTGTCGGTGCAGCGGTTCACGAATTGCCCGTCGCTCGCGGTGGCGGCGGATTCACGCAGGATGAGTTTGCCGAGCGCGCCGCGGTCGCCGCGGCCTGCCGCCGAGAGCGCGTCGGCGAGTTCGGCGATCCGGTTGGCCTGGTCGGCGCGCGCACCGCCGAGAAACCCTGTCACCGCGGTCAACAGCGCGTTCGCGGAGATGTCGCCGAGTCCGCCGGTGCTTGCCTTGTTCACCAGGTCGGTGACCGTCGCGCGCGGGTCGGCGCCGAGCGAGCAGTTGATTCCGGTGCAGCGCTGCGCGAATGCGGTCAGCGCCGCTTCCGCGCCCTGGACCTGTTGTTCGGCCCTTGTGGTCGCGTCGGCGCCGACCGCCTCGGGAGAGTCGAGGATCAGCCGCGAGAGGTGGTCGCCGTACCTGCGGGCGAAACTCAGCGCGACCTTGGCGCCGTTGCCGCTGCCGAGCAGATCGATATGGTCGACCTGCCATTGCTTGCGCAGCTGTTCGATGTCGTCGGCGGCGTGCGGCGCGTCGAAGGTGCCCTCGTAAGGGTGCAGGAAGTCGCGGCAGGCGATGGTGGCTTCCTGGCTGAAGCCGGTCACCGCCTCAGCGGGATCGGTTGCGCCCTGCGCGAATTGGGCATTATCGGCGAGGCCGCGGCGCATGGCTGCGTCCATGCAGTCGATCGGCTGCGAGGTGCCGAGGCCGCGGCGGTCCACCGCGACGATCGGGCGGGTGGTCAGCAGCCCGCTCGCCGACCCGATGGCGAGCCCGGCGAGGGTGGCCGAGGACGAGCGATCCGAGCCGGAGGTCAGTACCAGCGGGGCGACGTCGGTCGGGGTCTGCGGCAGGCGGGCTCGCATGGCACCGGCACGGAAGCTGCCGAGCACCGCGCCCGTCCCGTCGATCGGTGTCGAGAACTCGGCGCAGTCGAGGACCAAGCCCGCGGGTGCCGGACCGAGGCCGAGCAGGTCCAGCGTCGGTGCCGTGCACTCCCGCCAACTCAGGTCGGTCTTGGGCAGCTCGGCCTTCGGCGGGGGTGGCGCGGCCGAGTTGGCAGCGGGCCCCCCTGCGGCGGGCGCGCGCTCGACGGCGACGCCGGGGCGATCGGAGGGGCCCGCACCGCATCCGGCGATCATGATCGAGAGTGTCGAGGCCAGCACGGCGGCCCGAGTCCAGCGCATGTGCTACACCCTGCCAGGTTCCCTCGGTTGTTTCACAAAGCGGGCGTAGATGAGCTGTGGGCGCGGGCGTCTCACCGGTCAGTGCCTGGACCAACGGGTGAGGATGGTGCCGTCGTCGTCGAGCAGGATGTGCTTGCGTGTCATGGGGGTGCGTAACTCGCGCGCCGACAGCGATATTCGCCGCGCCGTGCCGCCGACCAGCACCGGTGCGGTGGTCAGGCACAGTTCGTCGATCGCATCGGCTTCCATCAGCTCGCCGAACAGATGTGGTCCGCCCTCGCACAGCACCCGGCGCAACCCGAGCTCGTCGAGCGCGCGCAGCAGCCCCTTCGGTGTCACCGCTACCTCGCCCGCCTCGACCACCCGCGCACCCGCGTCGGTCAGCTGTTGCTTGCGTTGCTGTGGCGCCGCGGCGGTGGTGATGATCAGCGGTGGAACCACCGTGTCGGTGTAGAGCCGCGAGCCGGGCTCCATCGCGGCGCTCGCGGTGAGCACGGCGATCGGCGGCGGCGCGCCGTCGCGATGGCCGCCGATGCCGCGGTCGTAGAGGCCGCGGCGCAGGCGCGGATCGGTGCGCGCCCCGCCGTAGTTCTCCGCGCGCGCGGTGCCCGCGCCGACGAGGATCACATCGGCGAGGTCGCGCAGCAACATGAACACGGTTTTGTCGGCAGGGGTGCCGAGTCCTTCGGTCAGGCCGCCACTGCTGGCCGCGCCGTCGATGCTCGATACGAAATTGGCTCGGACCCAGGGCGCGTCGAGCTGGGTGGGGTAGGCGTACAGCTCGGCGAGGTCGTTGTCACTCAACCCTGTGAGCTGGATCGCATTGTGGATACGCTGCATGAAGCAACATCACACCACGTCATTAGGCTCCGTCTATGCAAGTACGCCTTGTCGATCGCCATCCGGAGGTTCCGGCCGACCAGTTGGTCGCGCAGATGGTCCCACCGCCCATGTTCGACGAGGTCAGTTTCGCCTCCTACATCCCCGATCCCAAGGAGCCGAGCCAAGCTGCCGCGGTTCGCAAGGCCGAGGACTTCGGCGGTCGGGTTGCCGAGATCAACCGTGCCGTCAACAAGAAGAGCTTGTTCGGCAAGAGGAAGGCGATCAGCGGCGCCGGGCTGTATCTGGACGGCGGCTTCGGCGTCGGCAAGACCCACCTGCTCGCCTCGATCTTCCACAGCGCGCCCGCGCCGAAGTCCTTCGGCACCTTCGGTGAGGTCACCAATCTTGTTGGCGCGCTCGGGTTCAACAATGCCGTCGAGCGACTGTCGGCCAACAGCGTGCTGTGCATCGACGAGTTCGAACTCGACGATCCCGGCGACACCATGCTGGTGTCGCGGTTGCTGACCGAGCTGTCCGCGCGTGGGGTGTCCATTGTCGCGACCTCCAACACGCTGCCGGGCCAGCTGGGCGAGGGCCGCTTCGCCGCGCAGGACTTTCTGCGTGAGATCAAGAAACTCGGCTCGATCTTCGAGCCCGTCCGTGTCGACGGCCCCGACTATCGACACCGCGATCTGCCGCCCGCCCCCGAGCCGACCTCCCCCGAGTTGCTGACCGAACGGGCCACCGCCACAACGGGATCCACGCTCGACGAGTTCGATGCGCTGCTGAAGCATCTGAGCACCCTGCATCCGTCGAAGTACGGCGCCTTGATCTCCGGGGTGTCCTCGGTGTTCATCTCGAACGTGCACCAGGTCGACGATCAGGCCGTCGCACTGCGGATCGTGGTGCTGGCCGATCGGCTCTACGACGCGAGTACTCCGGTCACCGTCTCGGGCGTGAAGCTCGACGAGGTTTTCTCGCCGGAAATGCTCGAGGGCGGCTACCGCAAGAAGTACCTGCGCGCGATCTCGCGATTGCTCGCGCTTTCGCGATTCGAGGCGGCTGAGACCGCAAGTTGACCTACTGATGTTTCAGTTGGTTGGGTGGGTGTCGAAACGGGGACTGTTCGTTCAACCGATTGGAGCACCTGTCATGGTCAGTCGTTCGATCCGTGTCCCCGTGGCACTCGCCGCCGGACTCACCGTCGCCTTCGGGCCGTTGGCCGGCGTCGCCCTCGCCGACCAGCCGAGTACGTCGGTCACCGCGTTCGACCGCTCGCTGAACCTGCAAGGCGTGCAGAACGCGCGTGACGCGGGCGGCTACCGCACCGCCGACGGCCGTCTGGTGCGCACCGGCCTGGTCTACCGCGCCGGCCAGCTCAACAACGCGACCCCTACCGATCTTGCCGACCTGACCCAGCGCCGGGTCCGCTACGTCGATGACCTGCGCACCGTCTTCGAGCGCACCATCGGCCCCGACAAGGTCCCCGCAGGCGCCACCGCGCACTGGGACGACGTCATCGGCCAGGCGCCGCCGCAGACCCTGATCACCACCCTGACCGGCGGCGACGACCTCTACCGCGCCTTCATCACCGCGCCGGGTGCCAACCGGGCCTTCGCCTCGGTGCTGCGCGACATCATCGACACCGAAGACGGCGCCGTGCTGTTCCACTGCACCGCGGGCAAGGACCGCACCGGCTGGACCTCCGCGGTGCTGCTGAGCATCCTCGGTGTCGACCGCGGCACCGTGAACAAGGACTACCTGCTGTCCAACCAGTACCGGAACACCGGCCCGAACGACAACCTCAACGGCGTCCAGCAGCCATGGCTGGACGCGGCCTTCGACCAGGCCGACCAGACCTATGGCAGCTTCGACAACTACGTCCGCGATGGGCTCGAGCTCTCCGCCGCCGATGTTGTGGCATTGAAGGCCAAGATGCTGGCCTGAAATGCGTTGAGCGGCCGCGCGTCGGGTTCCTTGCGACCCGGCGACCCGGCCGTCCGTGCGCGGGTTCAGGACTTCCGTTGCTCGGCGTCCCAACGGTCGATCAGCGCGGGCAGTTCCTTGCCCATCCAGACGAAGAACTCGTGCATGTCGCGGACTCGGGCAGCGTCTTCGCCGTTCGGATCGTCGAATAGGTTGAGCCCGCGCGAGGTCATGTTGGTGAGGTCGGTGTACATGCCGCTCTGCTGCCGGGTCAGTTCCGGCAGGATGCCGGGGCGGATCGAGTAGTAGTCCTTGCGGTCGCCCGGCTTGGAGATTTTGTCGACCCAGCGCATCGTCACCAGTGTCTTCAGTGCCGTGGAGATGGAACCCTTGGAGGCCTGCAACGCATCGGCGATCTGGCCGAAGGTCTGTTGTGGTGGATCACAGACCAGCAGCCAGCCCGCGGCGCGCCCGGTCATCCGGACCAGCCCCATGCGCTCGAGTACGAGCGCGAAATCTTCGACGAAGGCCAACTGCTCCGCTGTGGTTTCGGCCGCTTCGTGTTCGGTGCTGCTCATCGGTCGAGTATCCCTTCGATTGTGCCGATAGCGGAAAACGGGGCGGGCCGTGTCGGCCCGCCCCGTGGGCAGCGTCAGACCGCGAGATCGCGGCGGTTGAAGGCTGCCAGCGATCCCGCGACGGCGACGGCGATCAGCGCGGTCAATATCGCCAAGTGGATTCCGTTCCAGCCGTTGACAAGTGGTGCACCACCATTGGCGTAGTAGAAAGGTGACAGTTTGCGCACCAGATCGCCGCCGAGATTGTTGGCGAAGTAGCCGCCGACCGCGACCAGCGAGGCGAGACCCAGGGTCAGCGAGCGCTTTCCGGTGATCGCACCGACGAGCAAGGTGATGGCGCCGATGCCGAGTGCGAGCAGCCCGAGGCCGACACCGGCGGCCGAGATATGCCCGGCCGGTACGGCCAACCCGCCTTTGTTCGCTCCGGCTACGACGCTCAGGGTCAGCGCGGCGGTGGCGATCGTGGTCTGCGCGGCCAAGGCGGCAAAGCGCTGACACAGCAGGCTCGTTCGGCTGGTCGGCTGGGCGAGCAGCAGGTCGAGCGTGCCGTTCTCCTCCTGCGTCACCGAGCGCGTCGCGAAGCTCACCACGAAGATGAGCATCAGCAGCAGGCCCATCAGTGAGAAGACGGTCGCATTCAAATAGCCTGTCGCGCTTGCGAAGTCGTTCAGCCCCATGGCTTCGTACATCTTGTTCTGCTTGATATCCAACGAGCCTTGCTCTTCGAGTGACCGGTAGGAGGGCAAGTACATCATCGGTACGATCACGAAGCCGATCGACCAGCCGATGAGGCCGCGCCGCTGTTCCTTCAGTGTCTGGGTGAAAACCGAGCGAGTCATGACGTAGTCTCCTGTGCGATAAAAGGTTCGGGGGAGTGACAGTCACCGGCCGTAGAGGCTGAAGAAGATCTGCTCCAGGTCCGGTTCGGTCGACAAAACGCTCACCAGCGGGTACTCGGCCGCTACCTTGAACAAGGCGTCGACATCGCCTTCAGTGGTGCAGCGCAACGTCTTTCCTTCGATGCTCAGCTCGCGCACGGCGGGCAACCTCGCGAAGTCGTCGGCGAAGATCTCCGCGTCGAACACCAACTCGACCGAACGCGGCGATCGGCGCCGCAGATCCTCGACGTTCTCGGTGCCGAGCAGCCTGCCCGCGCGCATGATGACGGCCCGATCGGCGGTCTGCTGCACCTCGCTGAGAATGTGCGAGGACATGAACACCGTCTGCCCGTTGTCCTTCGCCTCGGCCACCAGATCCAGAAAGCGTTGCTGTAGAAGCGGATCCAGCCCCGAGGTCGGCTCGTCCAGGATCAGCAGATCCGGGCGGTGCATGAACGCGGCGATGATGCCGACCTTCTGCTTGTTCCCCTTGGACATTGCCCCGACCTTTCTCGACAGATCGAGATCGAGCAGCTCGGCCAGTTCGCCGATGCGACCCGCAGGCACTGTGCCGCGCTGGTCGGCCAGGAAGTCGAGCAGGTCGCGGGCGGTGTTGCGACCCTCGATCTCCAGCTCGCCGGGCAGGTATCCGATGCGCTTGCGCAGTTCGGCACCGCCGCTGCGGGGATCGACGCCGAGCACCTCGACGTGACCTGAGGTCGGCCGGATCAGATCCAGCAGGATGCGAATGGTGGTGGACTTGCCCGCGCCGTTGGGGCCGAGGAAACCGAATACCTCGCCCTGGCCGACCTCGAGGTTCAGATCGGTGAGTGCGACATGCTTGCCGTAATGCTTGCTGAGGCCCTCGGTGCGGATCGCAGCGGTCATGATGCTCCTTCGAGAAGTTCTATAAGAACTGGTGCGTTCAGTAGAGACTGAACAGTCAGAACTTGTCAACCTCTCGGTGGCGCCCAATTACGATGCGGCCATGACGAAGTTCAAGACCTGGGACGGACTGGAGCTCAACTATCGAGTGTGGGAGGGCGACGGTGTCCCCGTCGTGCTGCAGCACGGGGTCGTTGCCGACACCAACGCCAACTGGATGGGCACCGGCGTGGTCGGTGCCCTGCACGCTGCCGGGCACACCGTCGTCTCGCTGGACGCGCGCGGGCACGGCCGATCGGACAAACCGCACGACTCCGCGCGGTACTCGTGGTCGGCGATGGCGAAGGATGTCAGCGCACTGTACGACGAACTCGGATTCGATCGCGTTGTGCAGGTCGGCTATTCGATGGGCGGCGTCATCTCGCTGCTGGTCGCGGCCGCCGACGAGCGGGTGACAAAGCTGGCGGTCGGCGGCATCGGCTCGGGCGTCCTCGACTGCGGCGGCGTCGACCGCCGCGTCATCGATATCGACGACCTGCGCACCGCCATGCGTGGCGACGGTGCGGGCGCGTCACCGACCGCCATGATGTTCCGGATCCTCGCCGACGTGGTTGGCGCCGACCGCGCGGCCATCGAGGCGGTCGCGGCCGGGCTCGATTACGAGCCGATCAAGACACTGGCGGAGGTCACAGTGCCGACCCTGGTCCTGGCAGGCACGAACGACCCCTTCGCCGCCGAGCCCGAACGTCTCGCCGCCGCGCTGCCCGATGGCACCCTGATCGTGGTCCCCGGTGACCACCTGATGGCCGTGGTCGCTCCCGCATTCCATGCGGCGCTGGTGGATTTCGCGAAGAGTTAGAAGACCATGCGCATCACGAAGTCCTGATGCAGCTGGTTGCCGACGTGGAAGGTCTTGGTGCCGACCCTGGTGAACCCGTGCTTGGTGTAGAACCGCTGGGCGCGGGTGTTTTCCTGGTTGACGCCGAGCCAGATGCCCGCGGCGGACTCCTCGTGTGCGCGTTGCAGTGCGGCGCGCATCAGAGCCTTCGACACCCCGCTGCCGTGATGGCCCGGCAGCACATACATCTTGCTGATCTCGACGACAGGACGCAGGTCCACCGCCTCGGCCACCTCGGGATCGGCCGGCTCCCCGGTATGCAGCATCGCGTAGCCGACGATGGCACCGTCCGCGACCGCCTTGAGCACGGTCTTGGTTGGATCGGTCAGGTATTCGCCGAAGCGTTCTCCGGAGAGCACGTCGCCGATGAAGCTCTCGATATCGTCGGCGGTGGCGTCGGGCGGGCAGGCGAGTGGAAAGGTCGCGGCCGCAACGTCACTGAGGGCCTCGGCGTCCCACAGTCCGGCCCGGTCGACGGTGACTGGGATGTTGCTCATCGGTCCAGTACAACATGATCATCGCCCGACGCGAGAAACTTGTCCGCTTCGGAACGTGAATGGAATACCCGTGCGAGCCCGATCAGGACCGCCGCGAAAACGAGTGGAATCGCGAATCCGATCCGGTGCCCGAACCCTGCGGCGACCGCGCCGACCACACCGCCACCCACCAGTGTGCCCGCGTAATTGAACAGATTCAGCCGTGCCATCAGTGCGTCCAATGCGGGTCCGCGGGTCAATTGTCCCGCCTCGCTGAAACACAACGGCGCGATCACCGGCATTCCGATTCCCGCGACGAGGAAGCCGACGATGGCGACCACCGGCCCCGGTGCGGCCACCACCACCGCGAGGCCGACCAACCCGATCGCGGCGGCGACCCGAACGACACGGCGTGGCCCGAAGCGCCGGACCCAGATGTCACCGGTGAGCCGGGCGATGAGCGAGGTGCCCTGATAGGCGGCGAGCGCCAACGCCGCGGTCGCCGAGCTGGCCAACAGGTCATCGGTCAGATAGAGCGCGGACCAGTTGCCGACCGCGAGGTCGATCGCGAACACCAGCGCCATCGCGATGCCGAACGCGAGGTACGCCGACAGCGCGACGGTGCCCGACGGTCCCGTTGCTCCGGATTCGCTCTCGCCGGCACCCACTTCCGCGGGACCGGTTTCGGCCTCGACCGCACCGAGCAACCGTGGCCCGAGCACCGACCCGACGACGAGCACGACACCTGCCGCCGTCAGCACCGATTCACGCAGCGTGACATCGAGTGCCTCGCAGCCGGAGACGAATAGCGCACCGGTGATCGATCCCGCGCTCCACGCCGCGTAGAACGACGAAAGGATGAAGGTGCCGTACCCGTGCTGGATGAAGACCGCCTGCATATTGGTGCTCGCATCGACGATGCCGACCGCGATGCCGTAGAGGCCGAGCGTCACAAGCAGCATCACCTTGTTCGGCGCCATCGCGATCGCGCAGCCGGTGATCGAGATCCCGAGCAGACCGATACGTAGGGTGCTGCGGCTGGACCAGCGGAGCGCGAGCTGCTCGGCCGCAACGCTGCCGCCGCCCGCGAGCAGCGACACCAACACCACCGAGCCGACGATCAGCCCGTCGGACAGGTCGAACCGCTCCTTCTGCTGGGGCAATTGGGTCAGCACCACGGCGAAGAAGAAACCCTGCAGGCCGAACGCGAACGAGTTCGCGATGCGGGCGCCGCGCAGCACAGGCGCAATCGAACTCACTCCCGGAGGGTAACGACACCCACGGTGTCATGCTCGCCGAACGGTCGAGGCGTGGGGTGCGTAAGTCCCGATTGCCGGGACGAATTCGGCAGAGCATGCCAGTATCGAAGGGGCGCAAGTTAACTCGCGAGCGGGGAGGCCCATCGAAATGAGACAGCTGCCGCCGGATTTCTTTCGTGCGCCGTATGCCTTCTATGCGCGATTGCGCGCCGAAGGTCCGGTGCACGAGATCCAACTCAGAACGGGCGTTCGGGCCTGGCTGGTGGTGGACTACGGCCTCGCCCGTGAGGTGCTGCGCAATCCCGCCATTCGCAAGGACCCACATTCGACCACCGCCGCGGACGCCCGCCGCGCTTCGTCGGGGGACAGCGGCATCAACACCTCCAATGAGCGCCTGAGCTACCACCTGTTGAACGCCGACCCGCCACAGCACTCGCGGCTGCGCCGTCTGGTCACTCCCGCCTTCGCCCCGGCCCGAATCGACGCGCTCGCACCGCGGGTGCAGGCCATCGCCGACGGACTCCTGGACGCGATCGACCGCTGCTCGGACTCGACCGGACCGCTGGATCTGATGTCGGAGTACGCGTTTCCGCTGCCGATCACGGTGATCTGCGAGCTGCTCGGCGTGCCGATCGAGGACCGCGACCGATTTCGCGCATGGTCGGCCGCGGTAGTCGATACGACGAGGGCAAGCTCCGAGCAAATGCGACAGGCGACCGACGCAATCACCGAATACTTCGACGGGCTCGTTGCCAGGCGTCGCGCAGAGGGGCTCGGCGCCGACCTGGTCTCCGACCTGATCGCCGCCAACACCGACGGTGATCGCCTCAGCGGCGACGAGCTGATCTCGATGATCTTCCTGATTCTGGTCGCGGGTCACGAGACCACGGTGAACCTGATCGGCAATACCGTGTTCACCCTGCTCGGTGATCCGGCGCGCTACCGCGCGTTGCGCGGCAATCCGGACGGCGTGCCACCGCTGGTCGAGGAGATGCTGCGCTTCAACGGCCCAGTCAATGTGGCGACCCTGCGCTACACCACGACGCCGATCACCCTCGGCGGCCGCGAGATCCCCGCGGGCGAGCTGGTGCTCGTCGCACTCGGCTCCGCCAACCACGACGACCGGCACTTCCAGGACGCCGCGCGGTTCGACCCGCAGCGGGCGCCCAACGGTCATATCGCGTTCGGCCACGGCATCCACTTCTGCCTGGGTGCGGGCCTGGCCAGGTTGGAGGCGCGGATCGCGATCACCACGTTGGTCGAGCGCTATCCGGATCTGCGGCTCGCCGTCGACGACGCGGAGCTGCGCTGGCGGGAAAGCATTCTGATTCGCGGACTCCACGACCTACCTGTCGAGCTGGCGGGCGCGCCCGTGCTGCGATGACCGTGTCGTATCCACCGGGCACGGCGCTCCCGGAACGCGGCCGTGTACGCAACATCACTACAGTGCCACGCGGCAAGGCCAAGATGGTTGTTACCCCGCGTCCGGCCGGGCGAAACTAGTGCGGGCTTTGCCGCAGGGGCGTTGGCGACGTAATCTCCGTCCCATGACGAGCGGGAACCGCATCGCGATCGTAGGTGCGGGCATAGCAGGCCTCGCCTGCGCGAAGGTACTGCGACAGGAGGGTTTTCCGGTCGAGGTGTTCGACCGGACCCCGGACGTCGGGGGTGTGTGGAGCGCGACGCGCCGGTACCCGGGGCTACGCGCGCAGAACAGCAAACACACCTATCACTTCTCGGACTATCCGATGCCCTCGGACTATCCGCGCGTGCCCGACGGGCAGCAAATGCAGGCCTACCTCGACGGATACGTCCGCCACAACGGCCTAGGCGAGCATCTGCGGCTCAACACCGAGGTGGTGGCCGCCGACCCCGTCGACAGCGGTTGGTTGCTGGAGATTCGTGACAAGGACGGTATCCATCGCGCCTCCTGCGACCACCTGGTGATCGCCAACGGCGTATTCAGCGATCCCGTTGTGCCCGACTTCCACGGTGCCGACACCTTCCGGCGTGCGGGTGGGCAGATGGGGCCGGCCTCGAAATTCCACGATGTCGAGTCCGTGCGCGGTAAGTCGGTCGTTGTCGTCGGATACGGCAAGTCCGCCTGCGACATCGCCGAGGCGGTCAGCCACGTCGCGGCATCGACCGACGTGGTCGCGCGACGGCTGCTGTGGAAGATGCCGCGCAAGCTGGCTCGCGTCCTCGATTACGAGCGACTGATGCTGACCCGCTTGGGGGAGGCGCATTTCCGCTATCAGGAACTCGGCAGGTTCGAACGCTTTCTGCACGGCAGCGGCCACTCCTTCCGCGACACCAATTTCGACGTGATCCAGGAACTCGTCACCAAGCACATGAACCTGCGTGAGCTGGGTCTGGTGCCGGACGGCCGCTTCGAGGAGATCGCGGAAAGCACCGTCGGCATCACCACCGAAAACTTCTACGAGCAGGTGGCGGCGGGCCGCATCGCGGTCCATCGCGACACCACCATCAGCGAAATGCTCGGCGGCGAGCAGGGGCCGGGTGTGCAGCTGTCCTCCGGCGGGCGGATCCAGGCCGACATCGTCATCTGCGCCACCGGATACCGCCAGCGCGTCCCGTTCCTCACCCCCTACATCCAGCGTCAGCTCACCGACGATGACGGCAATTTCCGTCTGCACCGCCAGATCCTGCCCGTAGGCGTCCCGAACCTGACCTTCGCCGGCTACAACTCGTCGGTGATCAGCGCGCTCAACGCCGAGGTCGCCGCGCACTGGACCGCCGCGCTGCTGCGCGGTCGGATCGCACTGCCCGCTGCCGAGGAAATGACGACTCAGGTCGACGAGCGGCTGCGCTGGATGGCCGAGCGCACCAACGGTCACCATGCCCACGGCACCGCCATCACGCCGTTCTCCATCCACAACATCGACGAGATGCTCGCCGACCTGAAATACCGGCTGTCGCTGCGGACGCGCGCCGCCCAATGGTTCCGAACCGTCAGGCCGTCGTCCTACCGTGGCCTCGGCCAGCGCCGCGCGCAGACCAATGAACCGTCGCCGGGAATTCAGGTCCCGGCCGGAACCCAGGCCGCGCAGGGAAACTAGCCGCAGGCCGGGATGTGGGCGGCGAGATCGAGCACAGAAATGAATGGTGCTCGTTTGTTGCTGAGGTAGGTCGAGAGTGCTTGTGACCCACTGCGGGATCGCGGTGCCGCCGAGATTCGCCGCATCCCGCGCCTGGTTTCCAGGTCGATCGGCACGAGCCCACCAGGTCCGGCGGGGCCCCTCGACGCTGATGTAGGACGCGACACGGATTGCCGCCGGTGCAATGTTGGTAACTTATCTTTCTGTTGGCGATAATCCATGGGTGGACGCCTTGGACATGAACCTCCTGGTTGCTCTGGATGCGCTACTGGACACCCACAGCGTCACCCGGGCGGCCGAGCGGCTGCATACCTCGGCTCCGGCGATGAGCCGAACGCTGGCCAAGCTGCGTCGCGTTCTCGGCGATCCACTGCTGGTGCGCGCCGGTCGCCATCTGGTGCCGACACCTCGCGCGCTGGAGTTGCGCTACGAGGTGAGCGTGTTGGTCGAGCAGGGGCGCGCGCTGCTCACTCCGCGCGGTGGTCTCGACCCTGCCGGGCTCAAACGCGGCTTCGCCGTGCAGGCGGGCGACACGGTACTAACCGAACTGGCCGCCCCGCTGCTGACCGCGATCCGCACCCGAGCCCCTGGCGTCACAGTGCATTTCCTGCCCGACACCTTGGAAGGTACCGCAGCGTTACGTGACGGCAGGGTCGACATCGAGGTCGGTGTCATCGACCACACCGATCCGGAAACGACGGTGCAGCGCGTGCTCGGCGACCGCGTGGTCGGTGTCGCCGCCCCCGACCACCCACTGGTCACCGACCGCGTCACGGTGGCGGCCTTCGCCTCGGCCGCCCATCTGTCCATTTCCCGCCTCGGTCGCGCCCGAGGGCCCATCGATGACCGACTGGCATTGCACGGCCGCACCCGCCGTGTGGTGGCCACCGTCCCGAATCTCACCACTGCGCTGCTCGCCGTCCGCGCGGGTGACCTGATCTGCCCGGCCCCCGCCGCCCTCAGCGCAAGCACCCTTGCGGCGCTCGGCTTGTGCGCCTTCAAGATTCCGTTGCCGCTACCGGAGGTGATCATCGGCATGGCGTGGCATCCACGCAACACCGCCGACAGCGGGCACCGATGGTTGCGTGAGCTGATCCGCACGGTCCTGAACAGTGCGGTCGACGGGGCCGACCCCGACCCCGACCCCGACCCCGGCCACTGACGCCGAGTCCCGAGCGATGCGGTGTCGCAGCTGATCCGCTAGCCCTCGGTTCGTACCGCGAAATGCGGGTCGATACCAGGCATTTCATTCGGTGCGGAGGTCTCGGGGCGAGCGCCGAAGGGGCCGTTGCGCTTGAGTTCGTCGAGCATCGCTTGCAGCTTGTCCACATGCGAGGTGTCTTCGGTGGGCGGCGCGGCCGCGCGGTGGGCGCCCTGCGGTATGGCGACGGGTTCCGTGCGGTTGCTGCGGGGTGTGGTCATTCCGGTATCGGGGCGGGGCTGGGTCGTTTCGGACCTGCCGTTGCTCGATGCGCCGTTGCTGTAATCGACCCGGTCATTACGGGGCGCCTGTGCGGGGGGCTCGAGGCGGCCGTTGCCCGTGGCGGGGGCATATTCGGGCCAGTCGTTGGGTGCGGTCTGCGCGGGCGGCGCGAGGCGTTCGATGCTCCTGGACGCGGCGGGCGCCGGCCGTTCGGCGTGCGTGCTCGGCGCGGCCTCCATCCATTCGCCGCGAGCGCTCGGGGTCAGGGGCTCGAGGCGTTCGTTGCCGAAGGTCGGTGCCGTCTGTTCGACACGGGAATTGCGGGTGCCGAGTGGCTCGCTGTGCGTCGCGGGACCGAAGGGTTCGTTGGGTGACGGGGCCGTGGTGGATTCGGACCGCGGCGTTCGCGGCGTGATCGTGGCGGACTCGAGCTGCTGGTTCTGCGTTGTGGGAGCCGGGGGTTCGAGCCGTTCGTTACGGAAGGCGGGCGCGGGTTCGATCCGGGTATCGGGCGTAACGGCCAGGGCGGGGTCCCGGCGTGCGGCTGCTATCTGGGCTTCGAACGGCGCTGTCGGTGTCCGTTGGGACTGGTCGCTGACCGGCGGTATCGCGGTAGCTTGGCGGCGTTGCGCGCGCGAAGGTAGCTTCGGCGACTCCACGTGGCCCCCGTCGGCTCCTTCGGCAGGCGGCTCGACCTTGTTTAGACTCGGCTCGGCGCCGGATTCGACACGTTCCAACCGTGAGTCCAGCTTCGTCATATCGTCGCTGGCACGGAAAGCCCACGCCTCCAACTTCGCAAGGCGCTCGACCACGTCGCTGTCATCGCGATCCTCGTCCACGCGGGCAGCCACGGCATCCAGCTTGCTACTCACATCGCGCAGGGTCGTCGCGAGACTCGATAAGAGCGCGCCGATCGACTCGCCACCCGGCTCGCCGTGGTCCATTCGAATACCTTCTTCCCCGTATGTGCCCGAACTCCGCCCGTGGCCGGCCGATTCTATCCGTCGGTCGGTAGATACGCGGTTCGAGGCATCACCCCTCGCTGGGCCGCCACACTTTTCGTTCGGTTGGGAAACTACTCGCCGTCGCCTGCAATCGCCTCAGCGGTGATAGCCGATAGTAGATCGGGGTCGAGGCGGGCAACGATGTCGAGGGGGCTGTACCACTGGTTGCCGAGGCTCCAGATCTCGGCGAGCAAGCGGTTGATCCTGCGGCGCAATGCTTGTCCAGCTTCTGGATTATCGCCCAGGTATTCCTCCGCGAGCGCGTCCGCGACATGGATGAGTGCCTGAGCGGAAGTGAAGGCCGCGTGATCGGCTTGGGCAGCCAGCCGAGAGGTGATGAAAAACGACACCACTCGCACGTGTTCTGGTGGACGCAGCGCGAACCAGGACATGAGTGCGGTCTTGCCCGCCCACGGTCCTGCGCGCCACCACATGTACGGCTCGTCCCCGTCACAGAACGCGGCGAGCTGAGCCAACTCTTCGCCGCGCTGGAACAACCAATCCTGCGGCGCGATGTCACGGACCTGGGCGAAGTACGTGGTGGACTCGGTTCCCGGCATGGTCGGAATCGGCGTAGAACAGCAGCAGGTCGGTGGCGGCCTCTGCGGCGGCGGTCAGCGCCGAGGAGAAGCTGCCACCGTGCGGAGGATCGAGCACCCGTGGTGACGTGTGCCAAACCCGTAGTCGTGCGGAGGAAGTCGGCGAACTGGTGCAGGCTTCGCCCGATCCAGGGGAACGAGGCGAAAAGTCTGGCATGCGGATGCGTTGCGGCGCATGGAGTTGACGGCCCGCGGTCCGCCAGAAGACTGCGGCCCGGTGCGAAGTCGGCTCGTGTCGGAGGTTGCCTCCGGCCGCGTCGCGGAATGGCGGTAAGTGTCAATCCATCGGAATTTCTGTGGCGATCGTCTCGTATGTCGCTGCGAAATCCCTTGTGACGCACCACACATTGCCTGGTAAGCGCTGGTTCTCTCGTTGTGGCACACCCGAGCGCGGGGTAAAGGGGACTGGCGGGCGCTGGAAGTCTGGCGCACTCTTGAGCTATGACTGGTGATCGAGGTCGCCAGAACTGCGGTGGTTTGGGCAGGGGAGTGGTCGCGTGAGGACGAAGCAGCGAGTCGACACTGCTTGCGGGCGTCGGGCGATGCTCGCGGAGTTGGGTATATCGGACGGTCGCGCGTCCGAAGGTGGCGCGTCCGAGGGCCGTGTTCGCGGTCCGGTGCGTGACGAGTCCGGATACGCCTGTCGGTGCCAGGAATGTGCCGACGCGCAATGGAATATCCGGCGATTGAAGTACTGGCTCGCCGCCAGATTGCTCGCCTACGGCGCCGACGAGGCCGAGGTCGATCGGCGCGTCGGTGACGTACCCGTGGATGTCTACTGGCGGATCGGCGATCGCGAGTTCGCCATCGAGGTGCGCAGCGGGGCACTGGATCGGGATTCGGCACAACAACATACGGCTCGACTGCGCGCGGCCGGGTGTGCGGGCGTGTTGTGGCTGTGCACGCCGGGCTATTGGGTGGCGTACCTGCCCGCGATCGGTGTCTCGGACTTCGCGCCGCCCGCCTGCGACTATCTGATCGACCTCGGCATGCTGGACGCCCGGCACAGCGCGGTGGTCGTTCCACAGCGCGATCCGTACGAACTGCGCGACTTTCTTCGAGGCTGGGTTACCGGTGACATCGTCTGGGGCTACCGCGACGTCACGACAGGAGGGTGGGCAACCGTGAGCGACTGGGAACACCACACCAGAACACAGGCAACCGTGATCGCCCGCCAACACCAGGAACTGGTCAATCAGCGCACCACGCTGGCTCTGTCCCGGAAATTGGTGCGGGACAAGCAGAAGCAGATCATGAAACTCACCGCCCGCCTGGAGCGCTCCGAGGAATCCACCCAGGACCACGCCGACTCGTTGGCCCAAGCGCATCGCAGACTCGCCGACCACAATCGAGTCGACACCAGCCTGCGCGCCACGATCGTGAACCTCCAGCAGACCATCAGTCACTGGCAGCTGGTCACCTGCTGCGCGATGATGCTGATCGTCACCTTCTTGGCGGGCGCGATGGTGGTGCGCTGAGGCGCCGAGATCAACGAATGCAGCCTCAATGCCCGGCGGTCAACCGGAACGGTGCTCGGTCCCAACGCCATTCGTTGCGCAGGACCAGTGTGACGAGGTCGAGTAGCTCGAGCCCTGTCTCTGTCCGCAGTTGCTGTATGGCGGGCCAGTGCACCGGCCCGCTCTCGACCAACTCGCGCAGCCGACTCTCGGACTCCGTATCGACCTGCCGTCCGAGCAGTTCCGGCACCCCCAGGCGGCTGCCTGTCCAGACGAGCCAGCCCCATCCGTTGGCGTGCGCATACGCGCGCCCCGCCGCCGACTTCGCCCGATTGATCTGAAAGCCGACCTGTCCCAGCGGTTCGACGTCGATCAACACGACCCGCTTGTCGGCCAACTCGGCGACGATGCTCGGGTAGTAGACCCGATCCGCGCCGTCCACCTGGTAGTCGACGGCGCTCGGTTGCTCCTGGAACGTGTCGACCAGATCGCTCGCGTTGAGCATCCGCAGCAGCCGCGCCTCCAGGCCGGAGTCGAACCGAACATCGCGCCCGACCTTGCCGAGATAGAACCTGCCCCGCCCATCATCGTCACCGTCCACGACCCGGGCCGACTCGCGCGGCAGGGCAGCGGCGGCTCCCGAACCGGGCCAATCGACCTGCCCAAGCCACGAGTTCACTTCGCTGGTCGCCGAGGGCTCCGCATTGCGCAACTTCGTGAGCCGCCGATTGGTCTTCTTCTGCCACGCCATGATCCGCTGCATCACGAACCCCGCGATACGCCGCGCGTCTTCCCCCGGATGCCCCGCGAGTCGTAACTTCAGATACGACAACTCATTGGCGGCCAGATCGGTATCCGTCGCATACGTCTCCACCAGCAATGCCCGCACCAACTGCGGATCGCGCGTCCCCACCGGATACCGCGCCCCGAACACCCGTGCGGCCCGATGCCCACTCAGCTGCGCTTCCCGAATGATCTGCCCGACCGCTCGGGTATGCAACTGCCGAATCCGATCCCGCGACAAGTCATACCGCGCCCCGATGCGCGCCAACGTCTCGGGCGCCGCCCCGCTCACTCCCAACCGGAACCCGACGATCTCCGCATCCCGCCGCCGCCGATCCCCATGCTCCTCGACCAACTCGCCCAGCAACTCGTTGATCTCTTCCAGCCCGAACGACACATCCCCCTCGATGTCGTCGACCAGCTCGAACTCCGCGTCATCCTGGCCGCCATCGGCCGCACCGTCCCGACCCATCGTCAACGCGGCAACCCCCTACCTCGACTCCACAACTCGATGTGGCAAAGCCTAACGCCGCACACCGACATCCCCGCTGCACCGATCGCGCGACTGTCTTCAGCTCGGCCGGTAACCGGATGTGTTCACCCCGCCACCGTCGGCGGTAGCCGTCTGATGAGCGCCGACGTTCCAGCCCGCAGCGGCGGACCCGGTGAACCAGCCAATAGCCGGATCCAAGAATGGGGACCGCTTGCGGCCCTGCTGGTTTCGCGCGGCGGCTCGCCAGGTAGCACGTCACGTACCGCTAATTCGGATCAGCATGAGTAAATGCCGATCGGCTGGAATAGCGCCGTCGAAGGTCGGGGTTGTAGCCAGCATGCCGACCGGAGTGGTGCTCGCACCGAACCCAGCAGCCGTCAACGTCGTCGACGATGTCATCGGCCGAGCACAACAGGCTTACGCGGCCGGTGTTCGGCAGATCTGGCTGGCCCAGCAGTTCGACTTCGACGCCATCGCGCTCGCCGGTCTGGTCGGGGCCGCGGTTCCCGGCCTGGGCGTCGGGACGTCGATCGTCCCGATCAATCCTCGCCATCCGTTGATCGTCGCCTCCCAGGCACAGACCGCGCAGGCGGCCTCGCACGGGAACTTCAGCCTGGGTATCGGCCTCGGCGCGCACGTATTGGAGCGGCGCGCCTTCGGTATCTCGTCGGCGAACACCGTGCAGCGGCTGCGCGAGCACCTCACTGTCCTGCGGTCCATCTTCGACGACGGAGCCGTGGACTTCCACGGCCAGGTGATCACCGCGAGCCCGCAGTCGCCGGTCACGCTCGCAGGCAGCACCGCGATTCCGGTGTACGTCGCGGCCATGGGTCCACGCGCACTGCAAGTCACCGGCGAACTGGCCGACGGCACACTGCCCTTCCTGGCCGGACCTCGCACCATCGAGGAATTCATCGCCCCCACCATCATCAAGGCGGCCGAGGCGGCGGGCCGACCGAAGCCACGCATCATCGCGATCGTGCCGGTACGGGTGACCGAAGATGAGGCCGCAGGCCGCGCCGCCCTGTCGGAGCAGTTGGGCTTCTACGACACGATCCCCTCATATCAGCAGGTGATCGCGCGCGAGGGCGTGTCGAGAGCAGCCGACCTCGGCGTTGTCGGTGCCGCCGACGCAGTGGCCCGGCAGCTCTCGAAATACCGCGACGCAGGTGCCACCGACGTGGTGCTGTCTCCTGCGCGGCACGACGATCCGGCCGCATTGCGCGAGTTGTGGAGTGTCGCGGCCGCGCTTTAACCCTGCCGCCGCGGACCGCGTCGCTGGGGCTACACGGCTGCGCCGGGGCCCGGTAGTAGATCGACGTCGGTCGCGTGCATAGGTTTGCCGCAGTGGTCACAGCGCAGGTCCACATCGCTGATCTCGCCGCAGGCATGATGGCGGTAGAGCACGGGTGGGCCTGTCTCGCCCGCGCGCCACTTGTCGCCCCAGCCTTTCATGACCATGAGCAGGTCGACCAGCTCAGCGCCCTTTTCCGTCAGGATGTATTCGTAGCGCGGCCGTCGGTCATAGGCCTTTCGCTCGAGTACGCCGTGCCCGACGAGGTGGTTCAACCGCTCGGTCAGCACCTTGCGCGAGATATCGAGGTCGGCCTGGATCTGCTCGAACCGGGTGAACCCGGCCCACACATCACGCAGGATCAACGGTGACCACGGCTCGCCGATCACATCAAGGGTGCGCGCGATCGAGCAGGCCATCGCACCGAAGTCCGTACGTTGCATGCCCGAAGCCTAGCAATCGGGGTTCCCTTAGGAAACTTGACCTTTCGCGGTCCCCACCCGCGAGCTGATCGGCGGCACCACCAGTTCACGACACGAGAAAGGCCCTTCCAGGCGAGGCTCGAGGGTCGGTGGTGAACAACCGTTCGTGCGATGCTGCCGGTGTGGAGATCATCTCGGACTCGGTAACCCACCGTCACGCCAATGGTCGTGTCCATGCGCTGTGCTTGGCGGCGGATCGTATCCGTGACGAGTGTTCGTGTCCTGGTCATGGGCCGGGCCCGCTGCCCGGGCGCCCCCAAATGACTGCACCCGAGTCACGATATCTTGTGGTGCAGTTCAGCTCTCGGGAGACCGCTCGGCCGTTTCGCGAGTCGAGGTGTGGGCGTTCCAGCTGGCGAGTAGTCGGATCGCATCGTGTTCCGGTGAGCCCGGCGGCCTCGGTGTAGGCCAGTCATGAACGGTCATCGAGCGCGGGGTGTCGGTAGGTGTGGCCGACGCGGCCGGTGCCGGGGCCGGTTCGCTTGGAGGCCAGGGGCTTTCGTGGTGCCGCGGCCGTGTGCCCACCGGCCGCCGCCGATTGGGACCCGGCCGAGTTTCTCGATGTCGACGTGGATCAGCCTGCCGGGTTCGGTGTGCTCGTAGCCGTACCCGTGTCCCGCCCTCTCGAGCGGGACCGGCGAGCGTCGTCCGTCGCCACCTTGATGATCGTTCTGCCGCGGGTGTGTCCGTCGGGGCTGAAGGCAGCGGGGGCGTCGGCCAAGGGGCGGACGATATTGACGAGGGGGATGAGCCGGCCTTCGTGGAGGCGGGTGGCCAATTCGGCCAGTTGCTCGCCGTTGGGTTCAACGACGAAGAAGATGGCTCGGCCGTCCTGGGGATGGATGGTGGGTGGGCCGGCGATGGTGACGAGGGTGCCGCCGGGGCGTAATAGCGTGGTGGAGCGGTCGCGGATGTCGCCGCCGATCACATCGAGTACTACGTCGACCTCGCCGACGTCCTCCAGGAGTTCGCCGTCCAGGTCGACGAACTCGTGGACGCCGAGATCGCGGGCCGCGTCCTGGTCGGAGGCTCGGCCGGTGCCGATGATGTGGGCTCCTACCTCCTGGGCCAGTTGTGCGGCGACAGAGCCGACGGCACCACCGACTCCGTGGATGAGGACGGTTTGGCCGGTTTTCAGGTGAGCGTGGTCGAACAGGGCCTGCCAAGCCGTCAGACCGGAGATCGGTAGAGCGGCTGCGGTGACGTGGTCGACGTCGGCGGGGAGCGGGGCCAGGTTGCGGGCTTCTACGGCGGTGTACTCGGCGAGCGAACCGTCGCGGGCCCAGTCGGTCGGTCCCAAGACGTGCTGCCCCACCGTGAGACCAGTGGTGCCGTAGCCGAGCTCGACGACTACACCCGATAGTTCGTGGCCGGGGACGCTTGGGGTGCGGTCGCGGCCGGCGCGGTCGGTCCAGGTCCCTGGCCAGTCCAGCTCGCCGCGGGTGAAGCCGGCGGCGTGGACTTGCACGATGACGTCGTTCTCCGCGGCATGAGGGTGGGGCAGATCGGTCAGGGTCAATCCGCCGAGGCCAGCTTCGCGGTCCCGGACTGTAATGGCTCGCATGAAGGTCCTTCCGGTAGTCGTTGTACTGGTTGGGCTTCGACGGTATGCGCTCGGGTCCGTCGTCGGTGGGCCACTTGGAGGTGTAGTCGATAGGCCGCCTTCAACAGTGGATGGCCCACGATCGTGGCGTCGGAATGGACCAGCGGCACAGGCCTTCCACGGCGTACTGTCGAATCATGGTCGCTTTGGACGACCTCGTGATTCCTGACACGGCCGCCTCATCGGCTGCCTTGCAGATCGCCTCCGCATACCATTCCGCCGCCTTGCTGAACCACTCGCGCCGCGTCTACGTCTGGGCGGCTGCCAATGGCAGGCAGCAGGGCGTCCGGTACGACGCTGAACTGCTGTTCGCGGCTGCCATGTTCCACGACATCAGCCTGGTGCCCGAGTTCGACAGCCACACCGTCTCCTTCGAAGAGGCCGGCGGCCATGTCGCCCGGGTGTTCGCCGCCGGCGCCGGTTGGCCGAGTGAGCGCCGCGAACGCCTCGGCGAAGTCATCGTCAAGCATATGTGGCCTGACGTGGACGTGGCCGATGATCCGGAAGCTCACTTGCTGTGGCGGGCGGCGGGATTGGACATCGTGGGGAAGAACATCGACGACTTCAGCCCCGCCTTCCGTGCCGAAGTACTCCAGCAGTTCCCCCGGCTCGGGCTCGCCGACGAGTTCCTTGCCTGCTTCCAGGCTCAGGCCGACCGGAAGACCGGCAGCTCCGCCGCACGCGCAATGCAGTCCGGCCTCGCCACCAGGATGGCCGCGAACCCCCTCGACGCCGGTTTTGAGCACGCGCCCGACGAAAACTAGGTTGAGACATCTGCCCCACGTCACCCGCCAATACTGCTTGGTTGCCCCACGAAAATCGGGCACTAGCCGGTACTTCTTCGGTGGGCGCGGCGGGGTTCGAACCCCCGACCGCTGATGTAAGCCGGATGTTGTGAGACCGCGAACAGGTGGTTGGGCACGCGTTGTGCACAAACAAAATCAGCCCCGGTGAAAACCGGGGCTGATTTGGTAAAACGGTGGTGCGCGATACTGGGATTGAACCAGTGACCTCTTCCGTGTCAGGGAAGCGCTCTCCCGCTGAGCTAATCGCGCGAGGTGGAGACGGGAATCGAACCCGTGTGCACGGCTTTGCAGGCCGTTGCCTCACCACTCGGCCACTCCACCGCGCAAAGGAGGACGGCATAAACAGAATTTAAGCCTGGCCTACCTCTCGAGCGGATGACGGGATTTGAACCCGCGACCCTCACCTTGGCAAGGTGATGCGCTACCACTGCGCTACATCCGCATTTACACCTCGGAGGCGTTCTCGCTGTCCTCCGTGCTGCGAGATGAAACATTAGACGACGTTCACGCAAAGGTACAAATCCGCTGGTAGGAGGGCGCGGATTCGAATCACAAGGGTGTTGTTCGGCGGGGCGTGCGGGCGTTGGGTAACGCTGCGCGGAGGCGAGCCTGTCGAGGAGGCGTGCCTGGGCGCCTGGCAGGGCGGAGTCGCCCCAGGACTTTCGGGTCGCTGGCGTGACCCGGTTGTGTTGCGCGCAGTGATGCGATCGCCGCATCGGATCCCGCGCGCCACGGCTCTCGATCGCAAGTGCGGCAGGGGATCCCGTGATATCGGGGTGGCGATTTGGTGGACCGCCGGTGGTGCGTGCTAATGTTCCTCCTCGTTCGGATGACGCATCGGCGCCACCCGAGCTACAAATTTCGGTCCCATAGCTCAGCGGGAGAGCGTCCGCCTCACACGCGGAAGGTCGCTGGTTCGAAACCAGCTGGGACCACCATTAGATAAGCCCCTGACCAGGTCACACGCCCTGGTCAGGGGTTCGGACCATCGGCGTCATGCTGCACGACTTGGTGGCTCGGCTGGATCGGTGCCAGCCTGGCAGGGCGCCAGTCTGCGCTATCGAATCACTTGCCGATCTCGGTTGGGATATGACGCCCGCGGCGCAGGCGCTTCCGGTGATCGACGCGGCGGTAGCGCGATTCAACGACGACCCCGAAACGCTGCGCCCCCTCGCCGTCGGCGACCGCCTGGGGCGGCGTCGATACGCTGGACCGCCTCCAGCAAGCGGTCAAGGGGATGATCAGCTTCCCGGCCGAACATGACGATCTCGGAGAGGTCGTAGCCGAGTCGTTTTGCCCGGCTGCGAATCTGGATTTCGTCCCATCGCTGGGAGACACCCGAGACGTCTTTGCGTAGGAATTCAATCGCGGTAGGCGTGGCCCTCATCAGAACGTCCCGACCTTGTTGGCGGCGCATCTCCGGCGTAACTACTCGCCTGGGTGCGACTGCTGCTGCCTCAGCACGCGATCGAGTTAGGCATCCGGAGACCGCGGCGGTGACTCCGGCTCGACGCGCCGTTCATCGAAGGCGGTGTGCGCGCAGTCCGGCCCTATCGGCGGGGTGTAGATGACCGCTGGACACTGGCGGCACGAGTGCGTCCGATGGCCTTGTGTGCCTGGCACGGCCATGCATGCCTGCCAGCCGACGAGAACGCGGTTCGGGCCGAGGTGGTGGCCGTTGGGGCAGAACACGGGCGAAGGTATTTCGCAGCGGCCGTCGGGTAGAGGGTAGGTACGGTCCCCGTCGCCGACCGCGCGCCCGTCGCCGAGGACGTAGCGTGGCCGCCAGCCGTTGCTGTTCGAACTCACATTCGAAGATTATGGCAGCCTCCTTCGCTTCATGTGTGGCGGCTAGTGTGACGACAGGTTTTAGTTGTCACATTCAGGCGGTGTCTGTCACCGGCCGATTCCATCCAGGTTCTTCGACCGATTGGTTGGGTGCCTGTGTTCGTGCATAGTCGCTGACTGCTGTGCGTAAGCCCGGAATTTTTAACGTGAATGCGACCCCTTGTGTGTAAGCGGCTGTCGGGTGCGAACGAGTAGGGCTGTACAACACGAGCCCGAGGGTGGGCGACTGTTTACCCTCGGGTACCTATTGTTGGGCCTTGTGGTGACGCAAGCTTGTCGTAGCGGTTGAAAAGGTTGCCGAAACCACTGGAGGTACAACATTATCCGCAACACCACAACCTTTTGCGCGGCTCTCGCCGCTCTCACGATCTCACTCACCGGCGCCGCCGGCCTGGTCTCTGCCCAGCCCCCCGTGCCCGGACCGGGCACCAGCCAGGACGATGCCCCGGCACAGTCCGGGGCCAAGGCCGACCGCAACACCGTCGCCGCTTTTCCCAATGACCGCACGAATGAAAAGATGTCGTTGGCACAATCGGCCGTGAACGAAAACGCCGAATATCAGAGTCGTTGTTCCAACCGTCCGCCCTGCCGTAGATTAGCGGCGACCTATAGCGATCGCATGTAGCGGCAAGCCGTATGGGCTTATCAGCGCGGCCCGCCAACTGCGGGTTGGCAGGTTGCTCTTGACAGATACAACCTGTATTTGGTGACAACCATTGCCTATAGCATCCACCGAATCCCGAGGCCCGCCGATCTCACCGGTGACAACTACGGCCTGTCGTCACAGCTAGCGGAATGCTGGACGACCGTCAATCGGCGGTCTGCGGCGGCGATATCGTCGAGCCACGCCAGCGCCTTACCCCAACCGCGCCCAGCCTGCCGCCCGAGCGTGTCGATGGCATCGGTGCTCAGCCTTGTCGACGGAGCGTTGAGCGATTGCGGAGCGCGGCCACGGCGCTGCCATTCCTCGGCGGCGCGCTCGGGGTAATCAACCTCGTTGTGTGCGTTGTCCGCTGCCCACCTAAACGCAGGGTATTGCACCGAAATGTAGTGCGAGCACGGGGAACGGAAGTTTCAAGTCCCCCTTCGCCCACAGATGTAGTACATGAAATCCGCAGGCCAGAGGGTATTTTTCCGGTCTGCGGCTTCTTTCGTCAACAAGATTTGTTGACTGGGATGTTGACGTGGACGTGTGTTGACGTGTTCCTGTGTTGACAGGAGTGCCAGCGTTCTCTCTGGAGTGTGGCTCCCCTTTCGGTTTGCGAGCGTGGTTTTCCCTATATGGCGGTGGTTTTGGTGGATCCGGCCGCCTACAGAATCACCGGCTTCGTACTGCTGACCCGTCACCGCAACCGTCAGCGCGAACTGATCGCCGCGGTGCGAATCCTCGCAGGCCGAATCGGTGACCGTCGCACCTCGGAAGCAGTGCCCCGACTGCTCTACGCCTGGCGCGAACTCACGATGGAATTTGGCTCGGCCTCGTCGCCTTCGCGGTCCCGACTAAACAGGCTGAATTGCATTGCCGCAACATTCGGCGGCCTGGCGCAACGTTACGACCGGCCACTTTCACTTAGCGCCATCAGTAGAGGGCCTCCTCCCATTCTCATTGCGACGCTTGCTTTCTCGTTGTGTGAGTGATGGCGGCACCTGCCGTTCGGAGGTCGCCGCGATCTAGCTGCACCCGGCGGTGGTTCGGGGCCTGATTGGATCTTCCCAGTGGTGACACTGTTATTCGGCCGTCGACAGCGGTTGATCTCTACCGTGGATACGCGTGCTCCAGAACGCCACGGTCTCGATGCTGATTCAACAACTGATAGACGACGATCCTCAATGTCGCGAGAATGCACGGGGGAGGCTGGTCGCAGCCGGAGGCGATGTAGTGGAGCGCTTGATTGCTGTGCTTGATTTCACTACGAACCCACTGCGCGCCGAGTACCGGCACAGGTTGCCTGGAGCGATCCGCTCGGTACTACATGACATTGCTGACAACGTCGTCGAACCACCGAGGTCGCCACCTGCGAGACGTGATCTGCGCGGCACCATCCGCAAGCGGAGCCTCCCTGCGACCGACGGACTCGACCCGGTGACGATTCCGTGCCTCACGCAACTGTCCCTGCTCGCGAACCCTGTCGAGTCGGTTCAGTACAACGCGCTGCGCGCGTTGACCGATTTGAACTCCGATGCGATTGCGGTGCTTCAGGAAGTTCGGCGGTCCCGATCGCCGTTACGCCGACAAGCGGTCGTCGCGCTGGCCGCGGTCGCTGGCTGGGAAGCGGTAGAGCCCGCCGATCAGGTGCTGATCGAGCGGCTGATCCGACTCACGACTCCGAGGCGACCACCGGAGCCCGTGTGCTGGGCCGATGCATGGTTTGCTGTGCGGAGTGGTGATCAAACCGCCATTTTGGCGACGCTCGGCATCGCCAATGCTATGCCGGTGGCCACCTGGCGAATCAACGAAGCCTTCGTGACCTTGGAGACCGAATGTGTGTACATCACACCGTGCCTGGACGGTTGGACGCTCGTATTCGGAGACCTGCCCACACCACCGGTGACAGCCGTCACCGCGCTGAGTCATCGCTTCGGCGCTGCACAATGGTATTACGTGTTCGAAGGAGTCAACGGCTGGGCGATTGCCGAGCACGGCCGGATCATCCGCTACTACGACAGCGAAGACGCCGACCGTCGGCTCGGCCCCCCGCATCCCGCAGAGCAAGGCTTCCGCCTACCGCACGACGACCTTTCGGCTGACAACGCATTCGTGAATCTCTCCACGATGCCCGGCGCGACCGAGGAGCGGGCGACACAGTTGGTCGGTGACCGCAGTGTTCCCGACCGATGCTGGGCCTATGACATCGCCCACCGGCTTTCCGTGGATCCCATCACGGTCGGTTCGCACACCCGAGTAGAGGGCCACGGACTGATCGCTGCCAATTGGAACGGTCAATTGCGCGGCATCCGTCCGATCTGACCTGCCCCCGCTGAGCAAGCCGCCGGACATCGACTTGCGCGGCGAAAGTCCGCGCCCACCGGACCAAACGAATAGTGCAGCATACGAATACGTACACTCCACCAGTTGCCAACAAGCATGGCCGCATCGAGACGCGGCAATGGTGGGCAGAGGGCGCCATCTCACCCCGGAGCTATCGCAGCGGGGTGGAGTGTGCATGCGCCGGAAGACCGGAGGTCTCCGCGACATGGCCATGCTGCCGATCTAGGTCGTCGGCGGCTTCTCGTCCAGGGCCGCGGCGAACCGGTCTGCCTCGAGCTTGTCCTGACCCGTCATGGTGAGCTGCGGGTCGTTCTTGGTGTCGAAGCGCACGATGCCGCTCTTGGGGTCGACCTGTACCTTGACGACCGCACCGGCGTCAGGCGGCCAGAAATCGGTGACCCAGCGGGGCTCGTCGATCTTCGCGCGCACGACGGTTCCGTCGGCCTTGCGCACGTCGGCAGCCCACTCACGGGTGGGCGTGAGGCCGTCGCCGGAGACGCGCTTGATGTGCACGAGGACGATCGTCGCCTCAGCCGATTCCCAGTTCTTCTTGCCGAACACGACCGCCCCTTATCCGCGAGTGGCGTGGGCCGCCCGAGGACCAGTATGTGCCACTGATTCATCCGGGGCAATCGCGGCGAACGGGGACCATCTTCCGTCGTCCTCTTGACGCGACCGGAACACGCCGCCGCCGGGGACTTCGGCTGTCTCGGTGGTGTTCTCGGCTCGTGAGCACCATCAGCCGCCGTCGACGTACAGGCTGGAACCGGTGACGAAGCTGCTCTGCTCGCAGGCGAGGAAACCACCGCGGCGGCGATCTCCTCCGGGCGCCCGAGCCGACCCAGCGGCACCTGTGTAGCCAGTCGCTGCTCGAGACCGGCGGCCTGCTCCGGGTCGGGAGCGAGCCCCGACAAGCCAGGGGTATCGGTGGGACCGGGCGTGATGGTGTTGACCCGGATGGTGCTGTGGTGATCAGTCCTGCGCAAGTGTTGCCTCGCGTTCGAGCGAGATGTCCCGCAGGAGCGCGGTGTCCTGGCTCGGGAACGTAATTACTGGTTGGTGACCCGACGGTTCAACGGTTGAGTAGGTAGTCGACGACGCCGCCCGGGTTCGACAAGGCAACGAGGTGACCGCCGGGGACGATGTCGGCTTCGAGTCCGAGCCGCTCGCGGGCGACCCGTTGCTGCAGAGCGACTGGGAAGAAGCGGTCATCAGCACCGGCCAGGACATGGATCGGCGCCTGCGGCCAAGCGCCGAAGGGACACGGTTCGGCGAAGACCCGATCGGACTCGGGGCGTTGATACGGCTCTCCCTCGAGCGCAATCTCCGGTCGGATGTCGTGGAGAAAGTATGTCTCCAGGTCGAATTCGCGGCTGTAGCCATTGGCGTCGGCGGCCGAGTTGCGTGCGTCGATCGATCCGACGTGGTCCCACCACTGTCCCGCCGTTTCACCGGACATGGGAATCATCGCGTTGACGAACACCAGTGCCGACGGGGTGATCTGTTCGCACACCGGGCCCGCAGTGAACGCACCGAGCGACTGGGCCACGATCACGTCGCCGTCTACCGCGTGCTCGAGCACGATATCGCGGTATTCCGCGAGCCCCGAGCCCTCGTCGTCACCAGGCAGATCGACCGGAATTGCGCGGTGGCCCGCGTCGGTAAGACCGGCCGCCACGCGGCTCCAATACCAACCGACCCCGCCAGCACCCGGGATCAAGACAAATCTGCGCGCCTTCACGTTCATACCGAAGTAGACGACGCACGGCCGCCGAACTCATCGCAACGCGATCGGGCATGACGGGAACCCCGCACCGGCGCGACTTCCTTTTGGGTGTCGTCATCGTCCTCGATTGGCGTGTCGGGACACACCGCCACGCCACCCCGTTACCGTGCGGGGGGCGACCACAAAGGACTGCCCGGCGGCCGGCGGGTAAGAGTTCCCTTGGCAGCCGGGTACTGGCGGGCGTAGCCCGATTGAGAGGATCTGGACCTTGAGCGATCTTTCTCGCCGTGACCTGCTCAGGACGTCGGCGGCCGCTGGCGTCGGAGCAGTCGTTGTCTCGGGCCTTATGGCCGCGGACACGCCGGCCGCGGGCCACCCGAGTGAAAGCCCGGGATGCCCGCCCGCGGCGCTGACCGGCCACATCGTCCGCCCTGGTGACGCGTCGTACGCGGATGCGCGACTCGGCTGGGACCAGCTCTTTTCTCACTATCCGCTGGTCATCGCCTTCGCGCAGGAAACCAAGGATGTGGTCAACGCCCTGACGTGGGCGCGCCAGCACGGTATCGCGCTGCGGGTGCGGAGCGGCCGCCACGCCCTCGAGGGCTGGTCGAACGTCGACAACGGCATCGTAATCGACGTCAGCCAGCTGAAGTCGGTACAGATCGACCCTGGCGCTCGCATCGCGACGGTCGGTGCGGGGCTGAACCAACTGGAAGCGGTGACGACGCTCGCGAAGCAGAACTTTGCGGTCACAACCGGGAGCGAGGGCAGCGTGAGCTTATGTGGTGCGACGCTCGGCGGTGGCCTCGGGCCCCTCAACCGCTGGCTCGGCATGGCCTGCGACAGCCTGATGGCGGCCGAGGTCGTCGTCCCGTCGGGTCACGACTGCGCCGAGGTGATCAACGCGGACTTGCAGCACCACTCGGACCTGCTCTGGGCGCTCCGTGGGGCGGGAAACGGCAACTTCGGGATCGTCACACAACTCACCTATAAGGTGTATCCGCTCGAGCACCTCGCCTATGTGCAGGCGACATGGGGTGGACTCGGGGACCTGTACGGGGTCTTCCAGGCGTGGCAGCGTACGGTACCGTCCGCTGACAGCCGTCTGGGATCCGAGCTCGAGATCCACAAGTCCCAGATCCTGCTGTCCGCGTGGCTTGTGGACGGGGCAGCGGCGCAGGCCACAGAGATGCTGGCTCCGATCCTGTCGGTCGGCAGGCCCGATGTCACGGTGCAGGTCGGTAACTGGGGCGATATCTTTGCGGGAGCCCAGGTCCCGCTCGCGCAGGAGCCCGCGAACTGGAAGTTCTTCTCGGAGTTCGTCAAAGAGCGGTTCCCGAAGAAGGCGATCGACATCATCGGCGACTTCATGCGAAACGCTCCCACAGAGGAGAGCAACTACTTCGTCGATGCCTTCGGTGGGGCGATCAAGCGGGAGCCCACCGGCGGCACGGCGTTCGCGCATCGCGACGCGCTTTTCTATGGTGAGATCGGCGCAGCCTGGGGGACTCGTTCGACACAACCAGGCGTCGGCGACCCACTGACCTCGCAGGCCCAGGCATGGACCGCTGAGTTCAGCCAGGCGCTGCGGCCCTACGCGGACGGCGCCTATGTCAACGTGCCGAACGTCGGAATGCAAGAGTGGCAGACCGCCTACTGGGGGAGCCGGCGGTTCGAGCGGTTGCGCAGGATCAAGGCGAAGTACGACCCCCACAACGTCTTCCAGTACGAGCAGAGCATCCCGCCCGCGTAACGTCGCCGTAATAAGGTCTCCACGAGGCGTTATCGGTTTTCTTCTGCGTTGCCCTCGCTACGGGTCGGGTCTAGCGTGGTAAGTGGCACCCGGCGCCATCTGTCGCGAGGCCTGATGCCGCCCAGGGAAAAATGTTCCCGAGCCTCCGCGGCGACCGCCCTGAGCTTCACCGCATCCAACCGGGTTGTACGCGGGCGGATTTGACGCACTTCTCCGCCGAACCGGCACCCGGAGGTCGATGTGCTCCCGACCCGACACAACACGGCAACCATCAAGGGTCAAGAGGTCTTCTACCGCGAGGCCGGCCCCAACGACGCACCGGTCGTGCTGCTGCTGCACGGATTCCCGAGCAGTTCGCACATGTTCCGCCATCTCATCCCCGCGCTCGCCGACGACTATCACGTGATCGCAACCGACCACATCGGATATGGCCACTCCGCCATGCCAAAGGTCGACGCTTTCGACTACACCTTCGACAACCTCGCCGGCGTCACCGCCGGACTGCTCGATCATCTGGGCGTCGATCGCTTCGCCATCTATGTGCACGACTACGGAGCACCGATCGGCTGGCGCCTGGCCCTCGACCCTTCCTTCGACGTCAGCGCGATCATCTCGCAAAGCGGCAACGCCTACATGGAAGGCTTCGTCAAGCCCTTCTGGGATGACCTGTTTGCGTATGCCGCCAATCCCGGCCGCGACACGGAACCGGGCGCGCGGGCCAAGTTCAGCCCCAGTACGACCCGTTGGCAGTACGAGAACGGTGCCACCGATGCCAGCCTGGTCAGCCCCGACACCTGGACCCTCGATCAGCTCCTGCTGGAACGGCCCGGCAACGACGAGATCCAGCTGGCGCTGTTCCGCGACTACCCAACGAACATCGACGGCTACCCGAAGCTGCAGGAGTACTTCCGCACCAGCCAGGTGCCCCTGCTCGCGGTTTGGGGCGAACGGGACGAGATCTTCGGGCCGGACGGCGCACGGGCATTCTCCCGTGACCTGACGGAGGCGGAAGTCCATCTGCTGCCTGCCGGGCACTTCGCCCTGGAGACGCACCTGGACGCCATCAGCGGGTACATCCACGGGTTCCTCGGACGCGTCCTCACATGAAGGTTGCGACACTCGCGCACCTGACCGTGTGCGCATGACGGCGAAGCGGGAACGGGTCACGGCACGGTCCAGGCAGCCGAGAAGCTGATGCAACGTGCTTCCCCGTCGGAGCGGGCATGGGAGGCGCCGAAGGAGAGGTGGCGTGGTGGCCACGTTGACCGCAGTGAATGTCGGGATGCCGAAAGACGTTCCCTGGCATGGCAAGACCGTGCACACCGGCGTCTACAAACAGACCGTGACCGGGCCGCGGATGGTGCGGCAGCTGAACATCGACGGAGACGGCCAGGGGGACCTGGGCGGGCACGGCGGTGAGCAGCGGGCCGTACTGGTCTATCAGCTCGACTCGTACCGTTTCTGGGCGAAGGAGCTGAGGCGCGACGACCTGGCCCCCGGCCAGTTCGGTGAGAACTTCACCGTCGACGGTCTGTCCGACGAGGAAGTGTGTATCGGGGACCGCTATCGCATCGGCGACGCGCTCTTCGAGGTCACCCAGCCCAGGGTGACCTGCTACCGGGTGGGGCTGCGGATGGGCGAGCCGCGGATGGCGGCACTGCTTGTGGCCCACCACCGCCCCGGCTTCTACCTTCGGGTGATCGAGGAGGGCGAGGTCGAGGCCGGGCAGGAGATCGTCAAGGTTTCCACTGGGCCAGAGGCGATGACCGTCGAGGAGATCGACCGGGTGCTCTACCTGCCCGGCCACACTCGCGAGCAGGTCGAGCGGGCCTTGCGGATCCCCGCGCTCAGTCCCGGCTGGCAGGGCTCCATGCGGACCCTCCTGGAGCAGTCCGGCGGCGAGGGCGGTGATTCCTCGGGCAGCGCGGGACTGAGCACCGCGGCCACCGCCGCGCCGCCCGGATGGGCGGGCTTCCGGCCGCTGACCGTCACAGGCATCCGGTCCGAAAGCCGCAGTGTGTTCTCTTTGCACTTGGCAGCCGCGGACGGCTCCGCGCTGCCGGCCGCGCTGCCGGGCCAGTTCCTCACCGTGAAGGTCCAGCCCGAGGGCGACGTGCCACCGCTGATCCGCAGCTACTCGCTGTCCGGTGAGCCGGGCACCGGCACATACCGGATCAGCGTGAAGGTCGAACCGCACGGTGCCGCCAGCAACGAGCTGCGCGCCCACTCCCGCGTCGGCGACCGGGTGCAGGCCGCCGCGCCCCGCGGCACCTTTTGTCTGGCACAGGGCGACGATCCGGTGCTACTGCTGTCGGCCGGGATCGGCGTCACTCCCGTGTTGGCCATGCTGCACACCCTCGCCCGCGAGCACTCCAGCCGCGAGGTGTGGTGGCTGCACGGCGCACGGGACGGCACCGAGCACCCCTTCGCCCAGGAGAGCCGCGAGCTGATCGCTACCCTCCGCAACACGCGGTCCACCATCTACTACAGCAGGCCGACCGCCACCGACCGCCTGGGCGTGGACTATGCGAGGGCGAGCCGTCTGTCGGCCGAGCGAATCCACGGGCTCGGCTTGCCGACCGACGCCGACGCCTACGTGTGCGGGCCCGCGGCCTTCATGGACAGCGTCACCGCCGCGCTCGTCGATACTGGGCTGGAGGCCTCCCGCGTCCACACCGAGATCTTCGGCGCCGGCGGCTCGCTCACCCCCGGGATCAAGGGCTTGTCGACGGCGGTCGCACCCCACCAGCCCGCGGGCTCACCCGGCACGGGACCTGAGGTCTCCTTCGCCCGCAGCGGCCTCAACGTCCCTTGGAACGACGCCCAGGAGTCCCTGCTCGAACTCGCCGAAGCCTGCGACGTCCCTGTCCAGTGGTCGTGCCGCACCGGCGTCTGCCACACCTGCGAACTCGCCCTCATTTCCGGTGCTGTCGCCTACGCGCCCGACCCCATCGAACCGCCCGCCGACGGCAACATCCTCATCTGCTGCTCCAAACCCACCGAAGGGGTCGTCCTGGACCTGTAACGCGACCGACACTCCCCGGTGCCGCCGTTAGTTGGTTACCCAACGTCACGCGAAATGCGGTATGTGAATACATAATAGCGTAACAGCGATCATAGAAGTGGCCTCAAGGGGCGGTATCCTTTGCGTTTGCCCGTATATGTACGGAAACTGGAACCTGTGCTTGTGCAATACCACCATGACGTGTTCACTAAGTGAATCACTGATAGTTACTCAATCTGGGAGATTGGTATGAGTGGACGGGTGGTGGTGGCAGGTGTGGGAATGATTCCCTTCACCACGCCCAGCCGAACCGAGACATACGACCTGATGGGCACCAAGGCCGCCAGAGCGGCGCTGACCGATGCCGGGGTCGAGTACTCGAAGGTCCAGCAGGCCTATGCCGGGTACGTCTACGGCGACTCGACATGCGGCCAAGCCGTTGTCTACGGCCTCGGCCAAACCGGTATTCCGGTGATCAACGTCAACAACAACTGTTCGACCGGCTCCTCGGCCCTGTTCCTGGCTCGGCAGGCCGTCGAGTCCGGCGCGGTGGATGTGGCCCTTGCCGTGGGCTTCGAACAGATGCAGCGCGGTGCGCTGGCCATGGGCTACACCGACCGGCCCACGCCGTTCGATCGCTTCAATGAGGTGATGGATCAGATCCAGGAGCGGACCGAAGCGCCGTTCGCGGCGCAGATGTTCGGCGGCGCGGGTCGGCAGTACATGCAAAAGTACGGCACCGTGCCGGAGACCTTCGCGAAGATCTCGGTGAAATCGCGCAAGCACGCCGCCAATAACCCGTACGCGGTGTTCAAGGATCCGGTGACGGTCGAGGAAGTTCTTGCCTCGCCGCACATCTACGGTCCGCTCACCCGGCTGCAATGCTGTCCGCCCACCTGTGGCGCGGCCGCGGCCGTGCTGGTCAGCGAGGAGTTCGCCAAGGCCAATGGCATCGACGCGTCGGTGGTCATCAAGGCCCAGGCCATGGCGACCGACTTCCCGTCCACCTTCACCGAGAAGGATATGGCCAAGATCGTCGGCTACGACATGAGCAAGGCTGCGGCGCAACAGATCTACGAGGCCTCGGGTGTCGCGCCGACCGATATCCGCGTGGTCGAACTGCATGACTGCTTCACCGCCAACGAACTGCTCACCTATGAGGCCATCGGCCTGACCCCGGAGGGCACCGCGGAGAAGTTCATCAATGACGGCGACAACACCTATGGCGGCCGGGTGGTCACCAATCCGTCCGGCGGCCTGTTGTCCAAGGGGCATCCGCTCGGTGCGACCGGTCTGGCGCAGTGCGCGGAACTGGTGTGGCAGCTGCGCGGGCAGGCGCAGGCGCGGCAGGTCGCGGGTGAGCTCAAAGTGGCTCTCCAGCACAATATCGGACTCGGCGGCGCGGCCGTGGTGACCCTGTACGAGAAGGTGAGCTGAACCAATGCCCTTGGATCCCAGCGTGATCGGCAAGCAATTGCCGCCGAGCACCCTCGCCGTCGACGCCGGACGGCTGCGGTTCTTCGCCACGGCCATCGGCGAGACGAACCCGATCTTCACCGATCTCGCGGCGGCGCGGGCGGCGGGGTACGCCAATCTTCCTGTGCCCCCGACGTTCCTGTTCGGCATCGAACTCGAGACTCCGGGCTCCTTCGGCTGGTTGGCGGAACTCGGTGTCGATCTGCGCCGGGTGCTGCACGGCGAGCAGTCCTTCACCTATCACTCGACGGCGGTGGCCGGTGACGTGCTCACCTCGACCCCGACCATCGGGAAGGTGTACAGCAAGAAGGGTGGGGCGCTCGATTTCCTCGAGAAGACCTCCAGGATTACCCGCGCCGACGGTGAACTGGTTGCCGAGCTGAAATCCGTTCTCGTCGTGCGTAATCCGGAGGTAGGCAATTGATCACCCGGCAAGCGGTCGAGGTCGGAACCGAGCTGCCGCCCTTGAAGATTCGGACCATCTCCCGCACCACGCTCGCTCTGTTCGCGGGAGCGTCGGGTGATCACAATCCGATGCACATCGATATCGATGTCGCCAAGTCCGCCGGACTCGACGACGTGTTCGCCCACGGCATGCTCTCGATGGCCTACCTCGGCCGATTGCTCACCGATTGGGTCGACCCGCAGGCGATTCGGTCCTACCGCGTGCGGTTCGCCGCTATTACCCCCGTGCTCGCAAAGCCCACAGCCACCGGCAAAGTCATCTCGATCGAGGAGGTCGACGGCGAACGCCGTGCCACCCTCGAACTCACCGTCACGCTCGCCGACGGCACCGTGACCCTCACCGGCGACGCCGTCGTCGCACTCCAGGACTGAAAGGTCGTCTCTCATGGGAACTCTCGATAGCAAGGTAGCAATTGTCTCCGGCTCCGGTCGTGGTATCGGTCGTGAAATCGCACTGAAGTTCGCCGCCGAAGGTGCGAAGGTCGTGGTGAACGATCTCGATGCCGAACCCGCCGGGGAAACCGTCGCCGCGATCGAAGCCGCGGGCGGCACCGCGGTCTCGTGCGTGGGCAGCGTTACCGAGGAGGGCTTCGCGGAACGCTTCGTGCAGACCGCCGTCGACTCGTTCGATGGACTCGACATCATCGTCAACAACGCCGGCTACACCTGGGATTCGGTGATCCAGAAGATGACCGACGAGCAGTGGGACGCGATCATCGACGTCCATCTCAAGGCCCCCTTCCGAATTCTGCGCGCCGCCCAGCCCGTCATCGCCGCGCGGGTGAAGAAGGCGAAAGAGGCGGGGGAGCCGATCCCCTGCCGCAAAGTCGTCAACATCTCCTCGATAGCGGGCACCGGAGGCAATGCGGGACAGGCGAACTACTCCGCGGCCAAGGCAGGCATCACCGGCCTGACCAAGACCATCGCCAAGGAATGGGGACGCTACAACGTCACCGTCAACACCGTGGCGTTCGGCTTCATCAAGACCCGCCTCACCGAGGCCGCGGCCGGCGGTGACAGCACTATCGATATCGAGGGCAAGAAGCTGAAGGTCGGCGTCAACCCGAATCTGCTGGCAGCCATGGAGCAGATGATCCCGCTGGGTCGCGCGGGCACCCCGACGGAGGCCGCCGGCGCGGTCTACCTGTTCTGCACTCCCGAATCCGACTACATCAGCGCGCAGACTCTCATTTGCGGCGGCGGCTTCAACATCTAGAACGGGTGTCCGGCTGTTCGGCCGCTCCTGAACAACCATGAGGTAGACGAGTGCGGTGATCGACCGCCGACTGTGGCGGCGAACCACCATGACTGGAGACGAACGATATGGCGCACGAGCCGGACGGACAGGCGCTGATCAGTCCGGCCCGTGGCACTCGACCGGCGAATCGGCGTGAGCTGATCGTGCGGGCGGCGGCGGATCTGTTTTACCGCAAGGGCTACGCCACGGTCGGGATGGGTGAGGTCGCCAGGGCGGTGGCAATCGGTCCCTCCGCGCTGTATCGACATTTTCGCGGTAAGCAGGATCTGCTGGCCACGGTGGTCGGGAATGCGCTCGAAGCGGTCGATGTGACGCTGGCGGCCGCC
Organism: Nocardia arseniciresistens; assembly: GCF_046764875.1. Classification (NCBI taxonomy): domain Bacteria; kingdom Bacillati; phylum Actinomycetota; class Actinomycetes; order Mycobacteriales; family Nocardiaceae; genus Nocardia; species Nocardia arseniciresistens. The sequence continues at coordinate 90,748 of NZ_JBKORD010000016.1, read as the reverse complement.
TCCTCGAGCGACGTGGGGGTACGGCTCGCCGCGTTCGCTCTCGAACACCGCGGCATCGGGGTGCTGTGGCGGCGCGAGGCGCGCCATCTGTCCGCCGATAACCGCGCCCAATTGCGATTGGTCACCGATCGCATCGTCACGCGGCTCATCGACCTGATCCGCGAACGCCGACCCGCCCTCGGCGTCGCCGAAGCCGATTTGCTGGCGCGGTCCGCGCTGGCCGTCGGCATCAGCGCCTCGTTCCACAGTTTGTCATTGCCCGAACCCGGGTTCAACAACCTGCTCGGCGAACTCATCACAGCGACCATCGATGCTCCGATCGCCTTGGCCGATCCGATGACGAGCCACCTCGACACCGTTGCGGCCGTGCTTACCGGGTCCAGGCGCGAGACCATTCTGGTCGAGGCCGCGAAACTGTTCGCCCGCAACGGTTTCGCGGGCGTGAGCATGGACGATATCGGGGCGACCGCCGGCATCACCGGGCCCAGCGTCTACAACCATTTCCCGGCCAAGACCGACATCCTGACAGCCGCCATGTTCCGCGGCGATGAATGGCTGCGGATGGGCATGAACCGCGCGTTCGCGCAGGCAAACGACCCGTGCGACGCCCTACGCAGACTGCTTCGCAGCTACGCAGAGTTCGTGTTCGAGAACCCCCACCTGATTCAGCTACTTATTTCCGAGTCGGTGCACCTGCCCGACGCCGTCCGCGATCGCGGACGGGCCGCCCAGCGCTCCTACATCGCCGAATGGGTGCACCTGGCCGGTCAGGTGCACCCGACCTGGGACCTGAGCAGCGCCCGCATCCGCGTCCAAGCCGCGCAGACCATCGTCAACGAGATCTCCCTGACACCGCAGTTCCGCACGGACCCGGCGGTTGAATCGGCGGTCGTCGTGATCGGTGCGCGACTACTGGCCATCGCCCAGGACTGAGTGGAATTCAGTGCGCGATGCTGTGCCCGGAGTATCGCGCCGGTCAGACGCGGTCGGCGACAATAAGCAGGTATTGGGCTGCGCGGTCACGGAGGGCGGACAGGAAGTAACTCTCGATCCCGGTGGCCACGGATGACTGCGCACGCAACTCCCAGTACGGGATCATTTCGAGGCTGAGGTCGATGACCTTGATCGGTGTCAGGTTGTTGGCGGCCATCGCCCGGAAGTAGTCGCTGCGTGAGTGGAAGTCGCAATGGTAGTGGCCGTCGATATAGGCCATCGCGGGGGACTTGGGACCGAGTATGTCGTTGTAGCAACCGGTAATACATACATAGCGGCCACCGGGTCGGAGCAGCCGCGAGAATTCGCGGAACAGATCGTCGAGATCTACGTACATCGTGGACTCGTTGTTCCAGATTGCCTGCATGCTCTGGTCTTCGAACTCGGTGTGCAGCATGTTGCGAAACCAGAAATGGACCTGGTCGGCTACTTCGCGTTCTTCGGCCTGTTCGGTGGCGAAGTCGACCTGGTACTGCGAAATCGAGACGCCGTCCACCCCGCAGCCGAACCGAAGGTTGGCCATGAACGACAGTCCGCCCCGGCCCGAGCCCGCGTCCAGCACACGGTCGGCTCGGGTGAGCGGGCCGAGGTGGTCGAGCAGGTAGTTGGCCTGGGCGGTTTCCAGCCGATGAAGTTCGGCGATGATGGCCTGCTCCCGGGTCTCCGGGGGCTCGGCGAGCACGGCCTCGTCGATCGCACCGATACCGCAGTGGTGGTGGTAGAACTTGTCGATATCACCGAGGGCGAGGTTAACCGCGTCATTGCGGCGGTTGTTCCACCAGTCGGCGACCTGGTGTTGGTATGCGTCATCGAATACCGAGTTTGCCGGGGCCGAATTCGTGACTGTCTTCTCGAGCATGACGTGAGGTTATCGGTATCGAGCCTTGCTGTCGTGTCGTGGAGGCGCCCAGTATCTGTTCTAGTGGTTCACAGCCGATTCGGCGCGCTGTCCAGTTGCGTCAGCTGCCGGCGTCGCCGACTTCGTCGAGCGGTGATCGAGCTTCGACTTCGGCGAAAACGCAGCCGGCGGAGCGTAGTTGGGAAACGACAGTCGGGTAGCGAGTGCTCAGCGCAGCGCCGAATCCGGTTGGTCGTCGCGAGATAACGTGGCGATAGTGTCCGCGATCCACCGGTAGCCGATATCGGCGGTTGTGAGCATGCTGTCCTGGGTGGCTCGACCAGTCGGTGCCGCGTTCATCCTGGCCCCGAACTGTGCCCATCGGGCGCGATCACCGCTGCTGTAGTAGGCCATACCTCGGCTGCCTTCCAACTCGAAGGTGGCGCGTACATGCGGGGCGAGTTCCAGGCCGCCCAGCGTCGAACCCTCCATCACGTAGAGAAATCCCAGCAGCGATGCGGGGTCTACCGAGCCGTGATGACGGATGGAGCTTGCGAAACCCTGTGCTACATCCAAGGTTTCAACTGGAATAGCGGTATTGGGGACGGTATCGAAGAACTCCAAATCGAGTTCCACCAGGTGCGTTTTCGCGAGCTCACCGCGCCATACCGCGACAATTGTGGGATCGGCGGACTCCGCGAGTTGAGTTTCCAAGGTTTCCAATACGATTCGATACGCGGCGAGCTGAGCGACATAGCGTTCGAGCGGCAAGGTGCGGTTCAACAGCGCCGAGCTGAATGCTGTCGCCTCCAGCGCTTCATGCCAGGTGCGGGTTTCAGTCCGCAATCGCTGCATGATGGTGTCGGTCATACCGGGCCTCGCTCACGCATACCGGGCGCGGACGGCGTCGCGCAAACGTTCGATGACATGACCCTTTCGGTCAATGGTCAGATCGTAATATGCCGCGCTGTCCGATGTGCGACATAACCGATGGACACGCTCCTTGGCCGATTGCTTCAGCTCAACGGACTGTTCGGCCAGTTGCACGATGGTTGCGCCGAGCTGCTCGTGGCCGAGTACGAACTCACGCAGTCGGGTCCCGGTGAGCTCTGGTGCGACGTCGAGCAACTCCGGAGCAGTGTCCAGCAACGTCAAGTACACGCGATTGGTGATCCCATCGAAGTCCTCATAGGTGTTACCTGGGCTGAATTCCGGCACGAAGTCGGTGAGGTCATTGAACAGTTGGCTGGCCAAGCCGATGGTGCGCATCGCGTCGTGCAGCTCGGCGCGTTCGTCCTCCGGTACGTCGAGCGTGATTGCCGCGGCGTTCAACGGCATCCAGAACAATGTGGCGGTTTTCATCGTCGCCACTGTTTCCCAAAATCGGGTCCGGTCGGTAGAGCTGCCTGCCATGACTTCGCTGCGCATCTGCGGCAATCGGGTCGATATGTCCAGCGCTTGGCCGATGAACCCGCCTTCGAGGGCCTGCTCCAGGTATTGCACCGCGCCCGGGTGCGCGGCATGTCGCAGTGCCGCAAGCACCATGGAAAACCCGGTGTTCAAAGCCAACGGAATGCCATGGTCAGCGTGTAGTGCGGGTTCTCCGTAGCGGATTGCGCTGCCGTCCTGGATGTCATCGAGCACCACGGAGGCTTTCAGCAGGATCCGCACTGCGACTGCCACCCGTCGGATGGCAGCAAGATCCGCCGCGGATTCGGCCAGGTCGGTGAAGCCACGATAGTTGCGGTACACCCAATAGGTAATTGACGGCCGCAGTGCCTGCCCACCCGCCGGGCGCAGCGCCTCTTGGCCGACCTTGGAGCCGAGCGCGTCGGCGAGCGGGGTGTGAAAGGCTAGCCGCAGCGCTTCCCATATTGCCGTGGGGCCGTCTGTGGCACCCGCTACTCGTCTTGTCGCGGTGGGTAATTCGGCCAAAAACTGGGCCAGGTCGGATTCCAGAAGTTCGGAGTCGGCGCGCACTGCGTCGAGTACGGGAGAAGCACTAGCAGGTGCGGTCACAGTGGCCTCGCTTTCGGACGACTTCGCGTCGGCGGCCCTGACCCTACCGTGCCCTAATCTATTGCGCCTCTCATGAAGCTGGTGCGTAGTCCTTCCAGGAAGCACTGTGCAAGTCGACTCCTAGCTCAGCTGACGGACGGCTGTCCGAGGACATCGCCTAGGAAACCGGTGTCGTGGTGCCCGGCGGTAGCTGATCGCTCTGGCGGCGCAGGGCGTCGAGGACGGTGGTTACGGCGGCGCGCGGGGGTGCGCCGCGTCGGATTACCGCTGTGATGGTCCGGGTGACCGGCGTGGTGAGTTCGCGGGTCGTGACTCGATAGCGCGGGTCGACCGCGAGGCCGGGGAGCAGGGCAATCGAAAGCCCCGCTTCCACATGTTGCAGCGTCATCAGGTAGTTGCTGAAGCGGCAGACGATTCGGGGTTCGAAACCCGATTCGCGGCATAGCCGGGTCGCCAGATTCGCCATATAGGACTTCGGTATATCGAAGGCCCAGGCCGCGTCGGCGTGGGCGGCCAGGTCGACGGGGCCACGCGCGGTGTGCGCGGGCGGCAGGACCAGGACGATGGGATCGGTTGCCAGCGGGACGATATCGATATCGGGACCTAACGGCTGTTCGACGAAATCGGTTGTCGTGATGATGATGTCGGCGTCGCCGACCCGCAGGGCGGGCATGCTCTCGTGCGGTTCCAGCTCGAGTAGTTCGACCTCGAGGTGGGGATTGGTGTGAGCGAGCCTGGTTACCGCGGGCACGCACAGGGAGTGGATCGCGCTCTGGAAGGCGCCGAGCCGGATCAGTCCGAATGGTTCGTCACCGAGGCTGCGCAGCTCCGTTTCGACGGTCGCCATCTGGTCGAGGATCGCGCGGGCGCGACGAGCCAGGATCAGGCCCGCGGGGGTCAGTCGGACTCGACGTCCCGTGCGTTCCAGCAGTTGGGTGCGCGTTTCCGCCTCGAGCACCGCGAGTTGCTGGGACACGCTGGACGCGCTCATATTCGCCGCCTTCGCGACGGCCCGGACGGTGCCGAGGGTGTCGAGCTGGCTGAGCAGGCGCAGTCGCCATGGGTTGAGCATGACTGCATTGTTGTCCGGTTTTACCGAACAGCACAGCCGGAATTGTGAACTAGACATGGCGCTCGAATCGGCCCTACCGTCGAAATATGGCTTTCCCCATCACCACCACGGCACTGTCCACCGATGAATTCTGGGCCGATGCCGATCGGCACCTCGTGCGCTACGCCGGTGCGGGCGCATTCACTCCCGAGATCATCACCCGGGCCGCCGGAAGTTTCGTGTACACCGAAAGCGGAAGGGAGATACTGGATTTCACCTCCGGTCAAATGAGTGCGATTCTCGGGCACGCGCATCCGGATATCGTCGCCACCGTTCGGCGGCAGGTCGGTGAACTCGACCACCTGTTCAGCGGCATGCTCAGTCGCCCGGTCGTGGATCTCGCGCGCAGACTGGCCGATACCCTGCCCGCGCCGCTGACGAAGGCGCTGCTGCTGACCACCGGGGCCGAGGCGAATGAGGCCGCGATCCGCATGGCCAAGCTGGTCACGGGAAAGCATGAGATCGTCTCGTTCGCCCGCTCCTGGCACGGCATGACCCAGGCCGCCGCGAGCGCCACCTACAGCGCGGGCCGCAAAGGGTACGGCCCGGCCGCGCCCGGCAATTTCGCCATCCCCGCACCGCACGCCTACCGACCCGACTTCACCACGGCCGAAGGCGAACTCGACTGGCGTCGTCAATTGGACTTCGCCTTCGACCTGGTCGACGCCCAGTCGGTCGGCAGTCTCGCCGCCTGCCTCGTCGAACCGATCCTCAGTTCCGGCGGGGTCATCGAACCGCCGCTCGGCTACTTCGCCGCGCTGCACGAGAAATGCCGGGAACGCGGCATGCTGCTGATCCTCGACGAGGCCCAGACCGGCCTGTGCCGCACCGGATCCTGGTATGCGTTCGAACGCGACGGCATCGTGCCCGACATCCTCACCCTCTCCAAGACGCTCGGCGCCGGACTGCCGCTCGCGGCCGTCATGACAAGTGCCGAGATCGAACAAGAGGCGCACGATCGTGGGTTCCTCTTCTTCACCACGCATGTGTCCGATCCGTTGGTCGCCGCGGTCGGCAATACGGTGCTCGACGTGCTCATCCGCGACCGACTCGACGAGCGCGCCGCGGAACTCGGCGCATTCCTGCGGCAAGGACTGGAGCAGATCGGTGAGCGCCACACCATCGTGGGCGACATCCGTGGCCGCGGTCTGCTCGCCGGGCTCGAGCTCGTAGTCGACCGCGAAACCAAGGCGGGCTCCGACGAACTCGGCGCCCTCGTCACCCGCCGCTGCCTGGAACTCGGCCTGCATATGAATATCGTCCAACTGCCCGGCATGGGCGGCGTCTTCCGTATCGCGCCACCACTGACCGCCACCGAAGCCGAACTCTCCCTTGGCCTATCCATCCTCGACCAGGCCATCGCTGACGCGGCCGGCGTTGCGTAGGGCATCGAGGTTGCGCGCTCTGCCGAACCTTGACCGGCCTCGCCTGGCTGACCTATGGACGGCCAACGGCACGGACCGGCTGACGGACCGGCTGCGGTAGCGAAGTCGAGACGGTGCCGAGACGATGCCGGAAATTTGCTGAGAATCCCACACGTCGGCGGTGATGAGGCATAGATTGACCTTGCGCGGCGTTGCTGCTCGCAGATCGTGCGGTCCGCAACGTTCGATCATGCGCTACCTTTTCGCCGACGAAGGGAGCCGTCATGAGTACGGCGGCGGAGCGTGCAGCTCAGCTGGATTTGGTTGCCAGACAACTGTCCTCATATCCCGAGCTTCCGGATGCGCCGACTCCTGATCTCATCGATCACGAGCGCTTCAGCGCATACACGAAGACTGTCCACGACGTCGGCGGTGAGCCCGACGCGCCGATGAAGTACGAGAACAAGCAGTACGAGGTGTGGGAACACAACACCTATGTGATCTGCGAGGTGCTCGCCTGGCGCGGAATCTGGGTCTCGGAAGAGCGGCGCCGGATGGGCAACGTCGACCTGGGACGCGCTGCCTATTTGGGGCTGCCGTACTACGGTCGCTGGCTGTTGGCTGTGGCCCGCGTCCTTGTCGAGAAACACCACATCGGTCTCGGTGAGTTGAGCGAACGGATGGTGGAAGTCCAGGCACGATACGAAGGCGGCCTCGCCGGAGAGTCGTTGGCGGCGCACCCCAAGTTCGAAGGTGACGGGTCGCAGGTAGAACGCAACCATCATCACATCCGTGCGGTTGGTAAGGGTGATCCACAGGTATTTGCCGGCCAGGCGGGAGAGCCCAGGTTTCACGTCGGAGATCCTGTGATGGTGCGCGAAATGCCCGCTCTGTTGTATACCCGCACCCCCGAATATGTGCGCGGCGCTACCGGCGAGATAGCTGCGATCGCTTACGAAAGTCCGGCGGCTGAAGACGAGACGTGGGACCGCCCCGACGCTGAGCCCGAGTGGTTCTACGTTGTTCGGTTCAACCTCTCCGAATTGTGGCACGGCTACACCGGAACCACGAACGACAGCCTGCAAACCGAGCTACCGGAACGCTGGCTGAAAGCGGCATCCTAGGCCACGTACCCAGCCGGGTTTCACTGATCGGCATCGTGCCAGAAAGGGATCTTATGACCGGCCACGACCACGATCATGCGCGCACGGTTGCGCCCATGGTGGACGAAATAACCGACTTCGAGGTTCTGGAGATCGCCCTGCGCGAACTGTGCATCGAAAAGGGCATCTTTACCGCCGAGGAGCACCGCCGTTTCACCGAGTTCGCCGAGCAGATCGGTCCGACGCCCGCCGCGCACCTGGTCGCCAGGGCATGGCTTGATCCCGACTTCAAAACACTCGCCCGCACTGAACCGATGACCGCGAGTAAAGAAGTCGGAGTGGACTGGCTGGAACCTACAGGTTTCGGAACACCGAGTGACTTCACCGCGTTCGAGATCCTCGAAGACACGCCCGCCGTGCACAACGTGATTGTCTGCGCACTGTGCTCGTGCTATCCGAGACCGATACTGGGTAATTCTCCCGAGTGGTATCGCACCCCGAACTATCGGCGGCGTATGGTCCGTTGGCCGCGCCAGGTGCTCGCGGAGTTCGGGCTATATCTGAACGCCGATGTCGCCATCCGGGTTCAGGATTCCAACCAGAAGCACCGTTTCATGGTGATGCCCATGCGCCCGGAAGGCACTGACGGTTGGGACGAGGACCAGCTGGCCGAAATCGTCACACGCGATTGTTTGATCGGTGTCGCACTGCCTAAGGCGGGCGTAGTCAGCAATGTCATCACCGACACCCGTCCAGCCATCCACCCAGTCGACTGAAGGGGTACGCGATAGTGAGCAGGGCAGACGATTCGGTCTCGACCGAGCATATCGATATCGCGCCACTGAAAAGCATCGTCGTACGTAATCAGGTTTGGCCGCGCATGGCGGCAGAGTACGGCGTCGAAAACCCTGTCCCGCCGTGGAAGACGAGCTTGGATGGTATGTGTGACGCCCTCGATCGGGCGGGGTGCGCCACGGGTCTGCCCAACTTCAAGGAACGACGTGATGAGGAAGATTCGCTGTCGGCAACCGTGTATTCCGGCCTGCCCTACCCCGAAAACCAGCTCGTCGCATTGGCTCACTCCCTAGTGGTCCGCGGCATCATCGACGAGACGGAACTCCAGGAACGACTTACCGGCATCCGAGCCAGACTGGAAGCCTGAAGTCGGACCGCACTGCATGACCACGTTCCCAGCAAACGCCGAGCGGAGAGTTATGGGATACCGGCCGAGTATCGCGGTGTTCGTCGCGACCGCGGGTTTGTTCATCGTCGCGGGCTGTGGCACGTCGTCGGATTCCGGCAGCGCCACCACCAGCCCGCAATCGAGCGCGTCGGGCGGCGCGCAGGCCGAGCCCGCGTACGCCGCCACCCTCAGGCCGATGATTACCCGGCTGATGAAGGACAACGTCATTCCAGGCGCTGTCGTGGTCGTCAAATCGCCGAAGCAGGGCAATTGGACCGAGACATTCGGCACCCGAGCCATCGGTACGACCGAACCCATGTCGGTGGACGACCACTTCCGCATCGGCAGCAACACCAAAACCATGACCTCGACGGTCATCCTGCAGTTGGTTCAGGAGGGCAAGCTCGCGCTGGAGGATCCGATTGCCAAGTATTGGCCGGGTGTGCCCAACGGGGATCGCATCACCATCGCGCAGCTCTCCGAAATGCGAAGCGGGCTATACAGCTACACGTTCGACCGGCAATTCAATGCCACGCTCGACGATGACCCGAACAAGGTGTGGACGCCGGAGGAGTTGCTGGCGATCGCGTTCGCGCACCCGGTCAACTTTCCACCGGGGGAGAAGTTCGATTACTGCAATACCAACACCATCCTGCTCGGCCTGGTCATCGAGAAGATCACGAAGATGTCGGCCGCGGAGAACTTCGAGAAGCGGATCTTCGAACCGCTCGGCTCGAGGCACACCTCGCTGCCCGAGGCGACGGACTCCTCGATCCCCGATCCGCATCCGCAGGGCTACGCGTTCGGCACCAATGTCTCCACCATCGACACCTTCGCCCTGCCGCCCGCGGAACAAGCCGCCGCTATCGCGGGCCAACTGAAACCCGACAACGCGACCGACGCCAGCCCGTCGTGGACGTGGACAGCGGGGGCCGCGATATCGACGGTCGATGATATGGCCACGTACGCGAAGGCACTTGTCGACGGCGGGTTGCTGGACGAGAAGACGCAGCGGATTCGCATGGACAGCATCCAGCCGATCGATCCGGCCAACCCCGATGTCGCCGGATACGGTCTCGGCATCGTCCGATTCGGTGCGCATCTCTTCGGACACGACGGTCAGATCCCGGGGTTCATGACCTTCATGGGCCACGACCCTGCGTCGGACCTCACGATTGTCGTCGCCACGAACCTCGCGACGGTGCCGTCGGGCGAGGGGTCGGCGCTGGTGCTGGTCAAAGGCATGCTGCCGGTCTTCTACGGTGCCGATGCCCTGCCCGGCGACCCGGCCGCGGCGGCCACCGGCGCGACGACCCCGCCCAGCAGTTCGGCCGGAGCGACCACCACGGGCCGATGACGGACACCGCGGTAATCGTCGCGGGCGCCGGGCCGATCGGCCTCACCACCGCGATTGAGTTGCGACGCAGGGGAGTGTCGTGCCGGATTGTGGACCCGTTGCTCGAACCGCCCCGGTACGCGAAAGCCGTTGGTATTCAACCGCGCACGCTCGAGGTGTTCGAGGGGATGGGCTTGCTGCGTCAGGTGCTGGACGCGGCGATCCGACTACGCGGTGAAATCCGCTATGTCAACGGAGTGGAGGTCGGACGGTTCGATCTGTCATTGCCGCCGGATGTGCCGTTCGAATTCGTCGGGCTGCCCCAGTACGAGACCGAGCGAATCCTGCGGGACCGGCTGACCGCGCTGGGGACGACGATCGAACGGGGCACCCGATTGGCCCGGTTCGAGCAGGACGACGACGGTGTCCGCGCGGTGTTGTCGCGCGCTGACGGCGACGAGCCGGTCCTGGCCCGCTATCTCGTCGGCTGCGACGGCGCGCACAGCATTGTCCGCAAAGGACTCGGCCTGAGCTTCGAGGGCGCGGCGTTCGCCGAGCAGTACATGCTCGGCGATGTCGAACTGGACTGGTCGCTACCGCACGGATACGTCGTCCGTTCGACGCATCGGACCGATGACGTCACCGACGATCTGCTGGTGTGCGTCCCGCTGCCGGGCAGGCACCGGTACCGAGTCTCGATGCTCGTGCCCGCGGAACTTGCGACCGCTCCGGCGGCGAGTGGCGACAACGTCGAGCACGGCTTCGAATCCGGGCAGAGACCGGAACTGTCGCATCTGCAGGCCGTGCTCGACCGGCTTGCACCCGAGCCGGCCCGTGCGTCGCGTCTGCGGTGGTCGTCGGTGTTCCGGATCAGTCACCGCATCGTCGATTCCTACAGTCGCGGAAGGGTTTTCGTCGCAGGCGATGCCGCGCATATTCATCCGCCGACCGGCGCGCAGGGCATGAACACCGGGATCCAGGATGCCCACAACCTCGCGTGGAAGCTCGCGCTCGCGGTCGAAGGCGTTGCGGCCACCGGCCTGCTGGGCAGCTACGACGCCGAACGCAGACCCGTCGGCGAAGAGGTGGTCGGCCGCACCGTGCGTAGTTCCCGCGAAGGCATCGGCGCGGATTCGACGGATCCGGACTATGTGATCCGGCGCGAAGCCCAGTTGCTGATCGACTACAGCGACAGCCCGATTGTCGCCGAGACCGGGTCCGACCAGCCGCATCCGAGGGCGGGCAGCCGTGCCCCCGATGCCCGTGGTCTCACCCGTGACGCCGTCGCCTTCGACATGCGGTTGTTCTCGTTGCTCGGGCGGATCGACCACACGGTCTTGCTCTACGCGGATGAAACCGCCACCTCGGACGATCTGCGCGAGTTGGAGCAACTGGCCGAGGCCGCGACCGGCGCGGCACACCGTCATCTAGAGGTGTACCTCGTCGCCGATCCGAAAGCCGATGTGGCCGAGACGATTTTGCCGCTCATTCGCGATACCGCGGGCAATTTTGCCCGCGACTATCGGGCGCTGCACCGCTCTGTATTTGTCATCCGGCCCGACGGCTATCTCGGATTCGCGCGGCGTGCGGCGCGCGAATCCGACGTCACCGACTACCTCGAATCGACGTTCCGCTGAACACGTAATCGCAGTTACCGGGCGGGCATACCGGTGATCGAACCGATCAGGAATCGAGAAGCGCAGGCCACTGAGCAGCGCATAGCGTTACCGCCATGAACATCACCACGCACCAGAGCTCCATCGAGTCCGTCACCCTCGAGGTGTCCGATCCCGCCGCCGCCGAGGCCTTCTACGCCGCCGCGTTCGGTCTCGGCGACAAGCTCCGCGTCCGCGCCTCGGAGGCGCCGACGACCGGCTTTCGTGGCTTCATACTGTCGCTCGTGGTGTCTCAGCCGAGTACCGTCGACAGCCTCATCGGCACCGCACTCGCCGCAGGTGCCACGACGCTGAAAGAGGCCAAGAAGAGCTTCTGGGGCTACGGCGGCGTTGTTCAGGCTCCGGACGGTGCGATCTGGAAGGTCGCGACCTCGTCGAAGAAGGAGACCGGCCCGGCGACCAGGGCGGTCGACGATTTCGTTGTGCTCCTCGGGGTCGACGACGTCAAGGCGACCAAGCAGTTCTATGTCGACCGCGGCCTGGCGGTGGCGAAGAGCTTCGGCAGTAAGTACGTCGAGTTCGCCACCCCGCCGTCTTCGGTCAAGCTGGCGCTCTACGGGCGCCGTGCCGCCGCCAAGGATGCCGGTGTCTCCGCCGAGGGCACCGGGTCGCACCGGGTTGTCATCGGCGGCGATATCGGTCCCTTCGCCGATCCGGACGGGTTCGCGTGGGAGGCCGCCTCGGCCTGAACATAAGACCGCGGCGGCCTGGGCGCGCGAACATGTGATGGGCGCAGCGCCGCACGCCGTGTGCCCACGAGCTAGTCCTCGGGCAGCGTCTGGCCCAGTTTGCGCAGCAGGTCGGTGAGGGTGCCTCGCTCCGAAGCGGTCAAGCCGGACAGCAGCCGGGCCTCGTTGCGCAAGTGCGTCACGATGGCATCGTCGATGACCTGTCGGCCTCGGTCGGTCAGCTTGATGATCCGACCGCGCGCGTCGTCATCGGCGGTGCGGCGGGCGACCAGTCCGGCCTGTTCCAGCCGGTCCACCCGCTTGGTGACCGCCCCGGAGGTGACCATGGTCGACCCGCCCAACTCGCCGGCAGTCAGTTCGTAGGGCTCCCCGGAACGGCGCAGTGTTGCCAGCACGTCGAACTCGCCCCTGCCCAAGCCGTGGCTGTCGAAGACCTCCAGCAACCGCTCGTTGAGAGCCCAGTGCAGCCGGGTGATCCGCCCGATCACGTGCATCGGGCTCGGGTCGAGATCGGGCCGCTCGAGGTGCCACTGCGCGACGATCCGATCCACCCCGTCAGGGCCGGTGGGCGTTGCCATGCCTTGACTATAGCTTCCCTGGAAAGTAATTTATCTTCCATGGAAGATAAATCTCGTCACTACCGCTATCGGGGACCGTGAACGCGGGCGGCGGGCGATTCCGCACCTCAGGGGTGACCGCGCTGGCACCGGCTATATGGGGAAGTACCTACCTGGTGACGACCGAGTGGCTGCCGCCGGAGCGCCCGCTGCTGGCCGCCACCGTGCGTGCGCTTCCCGCCGGCCTGATTCTGTTGACTTTCACGCGCACGCTGCCGATCGGGATATGGCGGTGGCGCGCTCTGGTGCTCGGAACGCTCAACATCGGCGCGTTCAACTTCCTGTTGTTCGTCGCCGCCTACCGTCTACCGGGTGGGATAGCGGCCATGATCATGTCGGCGCAGCCGATGCTTGTCCTGATCTTGGCGGCGCTGCTCATCGGGGACAGAATTCGGTTCGCGCACGTGGTGGCCTGCGTACTCGGCGCGGTCGGTGTTGTACTGCTCGTGTTCAACGGGACAGCGGCACCGGATTTTGTCGGAGTGGCGGCGGCGTTGGCGGGAGCGGCCAGCCTGGCACTCGGCATCACACTGACCAAACTGTGGGGACGCCCGGACGGGGTGGGGCTACTTTCCTTCACCGGCTGGCAGCTCGGCGCGGGCGGACTCGTGTTGTTGCCCTTCACGCTGTCCATCGAAGGGCTGCCGACCGTCATCAGTGGAACCAACATCATCGGTTTCGGCTATCTCATTTCCATGGGCGCTGTCATCAGTTACGCGATCTGGTTCCGCGGGATAGCGAGATTGCCTGTACTGGCGGTCTCCTTTCTCGCTTTGGGCAGTCCGATCGTCGCAACGCTCCTCGGATATCTGTTCCTGCATCAGAAGTTATCGATTCCGCAGCTGGTCGGAATTCTCGTGATTATCGGCGCCGTGCTGCTCGCGCAACCTCGTCCGGTCGATACGCCGGCGCTGCGTCCCGATAACATGAAACAATCAGAGAGAAGTAATGGATACACACTATGAGCACCCGCACTCGACCTCTAGATCATGGCTGGGTGTTGCTGTCATCACAGCGAGTTTATTCGTCTTCGTCACCACCGAGCTGATGCCCGTCGGCCTCCTTACCCCGGTGAGCTCGAGCCTGGGCATATCGGTGGGAGTCGCCGGGCTGATGGTTACTTTGTACGGTATCTCGGCTGGGCTGGGCGTACCTTTTATCGTGGCGTGGACCAGGCGCGTCAACCGTCGCGTGCTGCTCTCGGTGCTGCTGGCGGTATTGACTCTCGGAAACCTGATCACCGCCGTCTCGCCGAACTATCCGCTGGTCTTGACGGCGCGGCTCGCTATGGGATTTGCCAACGGGGTGTTCTGGGCCATCGGTGTGAGCATGGCGATGCGCCTTGTTCCCGGCCGTCACGCGAGCAGGGCGGCAGCGGTCGCGTTGTCCGGCATCTCGATCGCCGCAGTAGTAGGTATGCCGCTGGGAACGTTTCTCGAGAGCCTCACGAGCTGGCGGATCACTTTTCTTATCTGGAGCGGCCTCAGTGCGCTGGTGTTGTCCGCAGTGGCTATCGTAATTCCATCGCTACCATCGGAAAATGCGGTTTCGGTCCGGGAAGTCTTCGGGCTCCCGCTCGGAAACGTGCGGTTACGTTTGGTGATGTTTACCGTCGTGCTATACGTGCTGGGTCATTTCGGGGCGTACACCTTTATTCGGCCCTTTTTGGAGAGTAATTCATCCGCGAAACCCGCCTATATTATTGTGTTGCTGGTAATTTTTGGTGCTGGAGGTGCGGCCGGAAACTTTATCGCCGGATATACCGTGACCAAGAATTTGAGGGCCAGCTTCATTGTGGCGTGTGCGGGGGTTGTGGTGTCCTTGCTCTTGCTGCTCACGATCGGTCACGGGCGGGCCGGTCTGATGATCGCGTTGTTGCTCTGGGGGGTCTCGTTCGGTGCGATGAACCTGTGTCAGGTCAACATGACGCTCGCTGCCGCGCCCGACACCTTCGAAGCCGCCATGTCACTGAACACCATGGGATACAACACCTCCATCGCGCTCGGTGCGCTCTTCGGCGGACTGTTCGCCGACCATTCAGGTGTCAGGAGTGTCTTCTGGTTCGCTGTGGCGCTGACGGCGGCTTCGCTGCTCCTCACGCTCAGCACTCGCGGGGAGGCCTCACGCACCGTCCCTGAAGGTGAGCCGGTGAGCAGGCCGGTCCTGCAGTCCTGATGAATCGGTGCGCCGCCTACTGGCAGGTCTCCTGGCAGTAGGCGGCACACCGGTGCATCGGCTGAGAGGTGTCGCCATGAACCGGGGGTCGGAGGGGACGTCGCCGCAGCAATCTCGGTCGACACCGTAGGTCGTCTTACTGTGACATGAGTCTCAATTTGGTAGCGGTTGGGCCTTTTGCCCTCCAAAGGCTTTCCAAATGCTTTGCGAAGTCTTTACTATTTGTCCTGACCCTCGCGCCATCGGGTCCTCGCTCCACGAAGCGCTCAGCTTCGCCCGCCTCTCGCTTTCGATGCCAATACATGTTCGACCGATGAACCGGACCGGCTCCCGCCGTTTCGGCGAAGGAGAATTATGTCCATAGACACCGATCCCGCACCACGGACGTCGCCGTTCCGCGCAGGAATCCCCGAACTGTTCGCCGTCATCGGCCGCCACGACTTGCCCGCCTCGGTCGTGGTTTTCCTTGTCGCACTACCACTTTCGCTAGGAATCGCGGTGGCCTCCGGCGCACCCGTCGCCGCGGGTCTGATCGCCGCCGTCGTCGGCGGCGTTGTCGCGGGGCTGCTGGGCGGCTCCGCGGTGCAGGTGAGCGGGCCGACCGCAAGCCTTACCGTCGTCGTTGCCGAGAGTGTGCACCAATTTGGTTGGACAGCAACCTGTTTCATCACCGCAGGTGCGGGGGTGCTGCAAATCCTGTTCGGCTCGAGCCGGGTTGCGCGCGCCGCGCTCGCCATCACGCCGGTCGTGGTGCACGCGATGCTGGCGGGCATCGGCGTCATCATCGCGTTGCAGCAGGTGCACGTGTTGCTCGGCGGCAACTCGTTGAGCTCCTCCTTTGCCAGCATCGTCGCCCTGCCGAACCAGCTGATGTCGGTGCATCGCGGGGACCTGGCAGTCGGTGTGGTCGTCATCGTCATCCTCATCGCGTGGAAGTTCGTGCCGCTTCCGGTGCGCGTCGTACCAGGGCCGCTGGTCGCGGTCGTTTTCGCCACCGTCCTGTCGCTGGTGCTTCCGACGCATGTCGAGCGCATCGTGTTGAACGGATCGCTGCTCGATTCGATCGGCTTGCCCACGATTCCGTCCGGCAGCTGGTCGGCCGTCGCGGTGACGATGCTGACGATCGCGCTGATCGCCAGCGTGGAGAGCTTGCTTTCGGCCGTCGCGGTGGACAAGTCGCGCCCCGACAAGCCGACGAACTTCGATCGTGAACTCATCGGGCAGGGCTCGGCGAACGTGGTGTCCGGCCTGCTCGGCGGCTTGCCCGTCGCCGCGGTGATCGTCCGCAGCATCACCAACGCGCACGCTGGGGCGCAGACAAGGGCCGCGACGGTGCTGCACGGCATCTGGGTCCTGGTGTTCGCGGTCGCGCTGGCCGGGCTGGTTCAGCAGGTGCCGAAGGCGGCCCTGGCCGGATTGCTCATTCTGATCGGGGTGCAACTGGTGAAGTTGGCGCACATCCGGCTCGCGCGGCGCAACGGCGAACTGTATGTCTACCTGGCGACGGTGCTCGGCGTGGTGTTCCTGAATCTGTTGCAGGGCATGGTGATCGGTCTGCTGTTGTCGTTCGCGCTGCTGTTGTGGCGGGTGGTCAGGGTGACGATCATCGCCGAACCCGTTGCCGGCGAACGGCGTTGGGTGGTGACCATCGACGGCACCTGCACCTTCCTCGCGATGCCGAAGCTGACCGCCGAGCTGGCCAAGGTGGCATCGGGTGCCGAGGTCACCATCGAAATGACCGTCGACTTCCTGGACCACGCCACCTATCAGTTGATCACCGACTGGACTACTCAGCACGAATCCGATGGCGGGATAGTCGAATTCGTCGAGATCGGTAGCGCGAGGATGGCAGGGGCCGAAGCGGGCCCGCCGGAGCGCGGCCATTCGCGGCAGGTCATCGACGAAGCGATCGGGCCGTGGCGCCGCACCGGTATCAGGGAGGATCCGATCGCGGCGGGCATCGCGGCCTATCACCGCGGCCACGCCCATCTGATGCGGCCGCACCTCGACGGATTGCGGCACCGGCCCGACGCCGACACCTTCTTCCTGACCTGTGCCGATGCCCGCATCGTGCCCAACGTCATTACCAACAGCGGCCCCGGTGATCTGTTCACTGTCCGAAATGTCGGGAATCTGGTCCCGGCGGGCGGTAGCGATGTCTCGGTGGAAGCCGCCCTGATCTACGCGCTGGAGAAGCTGGATGTGCGCGCCGTGGTGGTGTGCGGGCATTCCGGCTGTGGCGCGATGGAGGCGTTGCACCGCGAGGTGCGGACCGGATGCGGCCTCGGCGATTGGCTCGAGCACGCGCGGCCGAGCCTGGACCGGTTCCGCCTCGGGCATCCGGTGGCCGACGCCGCCGCATTCGCAGGCTTCACCGAGGTGGACCAGCTCGGCATGGTGAATGTCGCGCTGCAATTGGAGCGGCTGTATGCGCACCCGGTGGTGCGGTACGGGATCGAAGAACGCGGTGTCGCGGTGTCAGGGCTGTTCTTCGATATAGCCACGGCCCGCGTCATCGAGGTCACCGTCGACGGGATCGCCGAGTTCGACGATGCGGGCAGCCGTGTCGCCGCGGAACCCGTATAGCGGTGGCGGTCGCCGGATGTGTTGAACGTCACGGCCCGGTCCGAATAACGGACCGGGCAACTTTCAGCGACTTCTCAGGCTTTGCTAAGTCTTTACCAATACCCTTGTTGGGATTTACATCTCGACCCACTGCTGTGTCGGGAACTGCTTCACCGCGAGATGCCGGTTCGCGTTCGAATGCCCTGCTGGACATATTGATCGTCAACCGACCTCGGCACCTGCCGAGTTCGGCGAAGGAGAGTCATGGCTGTCGAGAACGATGTAGCCACACCGCTGTTACCGTCCACTGAACCAGGGGAAGGTTCTGGATCTCGATCCGGCCGTTTGGCGTCTGTCCTACGCCACGATGTGCCCGCTTCGATCGTTGTGTTTCTTGTCGCGTTGCCGCTGTCCCTCGGCATCGCCCTCGCTTCCGGCGCCCCCGTGGCCGCCGGACTCATCGCCGCCGTTGTCGGCGGTCTCGTCGCCGGTACGCTCGGTGGCTCGGTGCTGCAGGTGAGCGGCCCCGCCGCGGGGCTTACCGTGGTCGTCGCCGAATCCATCAGCGAATTCGGTTGGCGTGTCACCTGTTTTATCGTGGTCGCGGCAGGTCTGTTACAGATCCTGTTCGGGTTCAGTCGCATCGCCAGGGCGGCCCTGGCTGTCGCCCCCGTCGTCGTGCACGCGATGCTGGCAGGTATCGGCATCACCATCGCGCTGCAACAGGTCCATGTGCTGCTCGGCGGTTCCTCGCACAGCTCCGCCTGGAAGAACATCAAAGAGTTGCCGGATCAGCTGATGAATTTGCATAGCGGCGATGCGTTCATCGGCGTGGTCGTCATCGCGATCATGCTCGGTTGGCGCTACCTTCCCGATCGCGTCCGCGCCATCCCTGGGCCGCTGGTCGCGGTATTCATTGCGACTGTGCTTTCCCTGGTGTTGTCGACAGGTGCCGAGCGCATTGTGCTGGACGGCTCGCTGTTCGACGCGATCGCGCTGCCGAGCCTGCCCAGCGGCGACTGGTCGGCCGTGGCGATCATGGTCCTGACCGTCGCGCTCATCGCCAGCGTCGAAAGCCTGCTCTCGGCAGTAGCCGTCGACAAGATGCATAGCGGCCGCCGGACCAATTTCGATCGGGAACTGATCGGGCAGGGTTCGGCCAACGTCGTCTCGGGTCTGCTCGGCGGCCTGCCGATCACCGGTGTGATCGTCCGCAGCGCCACCAACGCGCAGGCGGGCGCGCGCAGCCGGGCCTCGACCATCCTGCACGGCTTCTGGATTCTGGTGTTCTCGGTCGCGCTGGCCGGACTCGTGGAGCAGATTCCGAAGGCTGCCCTGGCGGGCCTGTTGATCGTGATCGGTGTCCAGTTGCTGAAGCTGGCTCATATCAAGCTCGCACAGCGCACCGGGGATCTGCTGGTCTATGCCGTCACGGTGGTCGCCGTGGTGTTCCTCAACCTGCTGGAAGGCGTGATCATCGGCCTTGCACTGGCCTTCGGGTTGCTGCTGTGGCGTGTGGTGCGGGTGGCGGTGACCGCCATGGAGATCCCGGGTTCGAAGCGGTGGCTGGTCACTATCGACGGTTCCTGCACCTTCCTGGCCTTGCCGAAGTTGTCCGGTGAGTTGGCGAAGGTGCCCGAGGGGGCGGAGGTTACCGTCGAGATGACGGTGGACTTCCTCGATCACGCAGCCTTCGAGGCCATCGAAGAATGGGTGCGTCAGCAGGAAAACAGCGGCGGCGCTGTCGATTTCGTGGAGATCGGCAGCGCGCGGATGGCGCATGCGTCGATAGCTCCGCCCGCACGTGGTCTCGGCAGGTCGGTGCTCGACGAGATCCTCGGTCCGTGGCGCGGAGACAAGAACATCGATCCGGTCACCTCCGGTATCGCGGCCTACCACCGCAGTCACGCGCATGTGGTGCGGCCGCACCTGGATGACCTGCACGATTCGCAGGACCCGGATTCGTTCTTCCTGACCTGCTCGGACTCGCGGATCGTGCCCAACGTCATCACCAACAGCGGGCCCGGTGACATGTTCACGGTGCGCAACGTGGGCAACCTGGTTCCGGAGTCGGGAGACGCGTCGGTGGAAGCCGCGTTGATCTTCGCGCTGCAGGAGCTGAACGTGCGCTCGGTCGTGGTCTGTGGCCACTCGTCGTGCGGCGCGATGAAAGCGCTGCACTCCGGGGCCGACACCGGCCCCGGAATCGGTCCGTGGCTGGCACACGCCGACCCGAGTCTCGAGCGCTTCCGCCTCGGGCACCCGGTGGCAGTGGCGGCAGAGGCCTGCGGGTTCGGTGCGGTGGACCAGCTCAGCATGGTGAACGTGGCGGTCCAGTTGGAGGTTTTGCACCGGCATCCCGCGGTGCGGGCAGCCGTCGCCGAGCGCGGCCTGACGGTGTCGGGCCTGTTCTTCGATATCGCGAGCGCGCGGGTCATCGAGATCACCATCGATGGGCTCGTCCAGATCGACGACATCGAGCAACGCAGCACACCCGAACTCGTTTGAGTTCGGACCCGACGAACCCGCCCTGGCCATGGTCCGGGCGGGTTCGTCAGTGCTGGAGGCGAATTCGGTGCCGCGGTATCGCTCGTAGGCTGGCAGGGTGAATACCGAGCTCGAACCGCGATCGACGACCGAACCGACCGGCTGGCGCGCCTTCCGTGCCCATCTGGCCGGGCGACCTACCCTGAACCTCACCTATCGGATCGGGGTAGCGGTGGCCGGCATCGCGGTGCTGACGCTCGGAATTATCGCGATTCCCTATCCAGGACCCGGTTGGGCGATCGTGTTCGCCGGCCTTGGCATCCTCGCCACCGAATTCGCCTGGGCCCGCCGGTCCCTGGACTGGCTACGAGGCAAATACCGGCAGGGTATGGCCTGGTACTCCAGCCGGGGTACGGCGATGCGGGTATTCGCGGCGGCGGCTACCTTTGCCCTTGTCGTCGCGACACTATGGATATTGGGAACATTCGGGTTGGTCGGCGGCTGGATCGGAGTCGAATGGCAGAGGTTGGACAGTCCCCTCTCATGGTGAACACGGTCCAAGGACGGACACTCACCCAACCGGACTGGCTCGCCGCGCGGATCGTGGAGATGGGCACATCCTGGGGGACCACCTCGCCACGTATCGCGGGCACCCTGTGGTGGTGCATGGCGGCCTCCGCGCTGGTGGAGCCGCTCGCGCGCGCCTACGCGCACGAGGAGAACGGGCAGCCGCCGGTGCTCGACCAGCTCGAATGCGCGGTGCGCCCCGACGGCGGAGTCGAGCGCATCCAGGTCACCGCCCCCCGCGACGACGCTGTCGAATGCGGCGTCGCGCTGCGGGAAACCCTTGCCGCCGTGATCGCGCCGGTCGCCGAGGTATCGGGTGCGGGCGCGCCGTCGCTGTGGGCGATCGTGGCCGATGCGATCGGCAACCGCGCGCTGGACGCGGGCGCGCCCGCGGCGGGCACCCGCCTCGCCGCCGAGGTCGCCGACAAACTGCCCGCGCCCCGCTTCGTGGAGATCGGCGGCCGCACCTTCGTGCGTCGTATCTCCTGCTGCCTTGTTTTCGAGGTGCCGGGCTGCGAAATGTGCACCAGCTGCCCCAAACGCCCCGCCGCCGAGCGCAAAGCCCTGCTCGAGCAGCTGGCCGCGGAGAGCTGACAGGGAGCGAGGCGGGCTGCGCGCAGCCGCCATCGTGCCGATAGCATGGTCGCGCTGGAGCAAATTGTTTCCGGCCGATGACACGCGGGAACAAGCCCGCTCACCAGAACGCCAAGGAGTTCGCAGCCGTGACCACCTCAGCCCCCATCAGCCCAGTCGCCCTCGTCCGGGTGCAGGCCGGGACGACGGCGGGCGCCGCGGTGCGCGAAGCGGGCTTGCCGACCAAGGGGCCCGACACCATCGTCGTCGTTCGCGACGCCGATGGCCTCAAGGATCTGTCCTGGATCCCCGACGCCGACGTCGAGGTGGAGCCGGTCGCCGCCAACACCGAAGACGGCCGCAACGTGATCCGCCATTCCGCCGCGCACATCCTCGCCCAGGCGGTACAGCAGGAATTCCCCGGCGCCAGGCTCGGTATCGGCCCCTTCATCAAGGACGGCTTCTACTACGACTTCCAGGTCGACAAGCCGTTCACCCCCGAGGATCTGGCCAAGCTGGAATCCAGGATGAAGAAGATCGTCAAAGGCGCGCAACGCTTTTCGCGGCGCGTGGTCGAGATCGACGAGGCGCGTATCGAGCTGGCGAAGGAGCCGTTCAAGCTCGAGCTGATCAACGATAAGTCCGGCATCGACGACCCCGAGGTGATGGAGGTCGGCGGCAAAGAGCTGACCATCTACGACAACCTCGATCCGCGCACCGGCGAGAAGCTGTGGGGTGACCTGTGTCGCGGCCCGCACATCCCGACCACCAAGTTCATCCCCGCGTTCAAGCTGACCCGTAGCTCGGCCGCCTATTGGCGCGGTGACCAGAGCCGCGAGGACCTGCAGCGGGTCTACGGCACCGCGTGGGAGTCGCAGGAAGCCCTCGACGAGCACATGCACCTGCTCGCGGAGGCTGAACGCCGCGACCACCGCAAGCTCGGCCTCGAGCTGGACCTGTTCAGCTTCCCCGACGAACTCGGCTCCGGCCTGCCGGTGTTCCACCCCAAGGGCGGCATCATCCGTAAGGAGATGGAGGAGTACTCGCGCCGCCGCCACGTGGCCGCGGGCTACGAGTTCGTCAACACCCCGCACGTCACCAAGGGGCATCTGTTCGAGGTCTCCGGCCACCTGGACTGGTATCGCGACGGCATGTTCCCCCCCATGCACCTGGATGCCGAATACAACGAAGACGGCACCGTCCGCAAGCCGGGCCAGGACTACTACGTCAAGCCGATGAACTGCCCGATGCACAACCTGATCTTCCGGGCCCGCGGGCGGTCCTATCGCGAACTGCCGCTGCGGATGTTCGAATTCGGCTCGGTGTACCGGTACGAGAAGTCCGGTGTCGTGCACGGGCTGACTCGGGTGCGCGGCATGACCCAGGACGACGCGCATATCTACTGCACCAAAGAGCAGATGCACGCAGAGCTGACCAGCACCCTGGAGTTCGTCCTCGGTCTGCTGAAGGATTACGGCCTCGACGACTTCTACCTCGAGCTCTCGACCAAGGATCCGAAGAAGTTCGTCGGCTCCGATGCGCTCTGGGAAGAGGCGACCGAGACCCTGTCCAAGGTGGCCTCGGCCTCCGGGCTGGATCTGGTGCCCGATCCCGGCGGCGCCGCCTTCTACGGCCCAAAGATCTCCGTGCAGGCCAAGGACGCACTCGGGCGCACCTGGCAGATGTCGACCATCCAGCTGGACTTCAACCTGCCGGACCGGTTCAACCTCGAATACACCTCCTCCGACGGCACCAAGCAGCGTCCGGTGATGATCCACCGTGCGCTGTTCGGCTCGATCGAACGCTTCTTCGGCGTGCTCACCGAGCACTACGCGGGCGCTTTCCCCGCCTGGCTGTCGCCGGTGCAGGTTGTCGGCATCCCGGTCGCGGAAGCCTTTGCGCCGCACCTGGATCGCGTGATCGAACTGCTGCACGACGAAGGCATCCGCGCGCAGGTCGACCGCAGCGACGACCGGATGCAGAAGAAGATCTTCAACAACACCGCGCAGAAGATCCCGTTCATGCTGCTCGCGGGCGAGCGCGATGTGACAGCGGACGCGGTGAGCTTCCGATTCCGCGACGGCACCCAAGTCAACGGGGTGCCGGTCGCCGCGGCCGTCGCCACCATCGTGGCGTGGATCGCCAACCGGGAGAACGCTTCACCGACCGCCGAGGGCTTCGAGGTACTGACGGAGAAGGGCTTGGCATGAGCGAGCGTGCGAGCGAACGATGGGCACAGCCGAGCTGCTCGCTCGTGCCGGAGCTGAGCGTCAGCGAGGCGCAGGTATGAGCGAGCGCACGGTGCCGGACGGGCTCGCGGATACCGCGGAACCGACCGCGCAGGGGAGCATCGTGGATACCGGGGCCGGCGATCCGGACCGGTTGCAGCGGCTGTGGACGCCGTATCGGATGTCCTACATCGCGGAGGCGGCCGCCTCCACCCCCGAAGACGCGACCGGGCACCCGTTTACCGATATCCCCAAGATGTCGGACGAGGACGGGCTCGTCATCGCACGCGGTGAAGTGGTCTACGCGGTACTCAACCTGTATCCGTACAACCCGGGGCACATGATGGTGGTGCCCTACCGCAAGGTGGCCAATCTCGAAGACCTCACGCCCGCGGAGAGCGCCGAGCTGATGGCGTTCACCCAGCAGGCCATCCGGGTGATGAAGCAGGTCTCCAGGCCCGCCGGATTCAATGTCGGCCTGAATCTCGGCGGCGTGGCGGGCGGTTCGCTCGCCGATCACCTGCACCAGCACATCGTGCCGCGCTGGGGCGGGGACGCGAACTTCATCACCATTGTCGGCGGGGTGAAGGTGATGCCCCAGCTGCTGCGCGAAACCAGGGCCCTGCTCTCCGAAGCGTGGAAAGGGGTCGAGTAGGTGCTGAGCTTCTTCGGCCGCGAGGCGTTTTCCAAAGCGACTGCGCCGCTGGGTAAGGCGCTTGTCAAGACCGGGCTCACACCTGATGCGGTGACCGTGATCGGCACGGTCGCCTCCGTCGCGGCCGCGGTCACCCTGTTTCCCACCGGACACCTGTTCTGGGGAACCATCGTGATCTGGCTGTTCGTCATGTTCGACATGCTCGACGGCGCCATGGCCCGCGCGCGCGGCGGCGGCACGAAATACGGTGCGGTACTGGATGCCACCTGCGATCGGGTCGCCGACGGTGCGATCTTCGCCGGGCTGGCCTGGTGGGCGGTGTACCACGAGAACAGCAAGCCGCTCTTGGCCGCGACGCTGGTGACATTGGTGACCTCGCAGGTGATCTCGTACGCGAAGGCGCGCGCCGAGGCGAGTGGGCTGTCCGCGGACGGCGGCCTCATCGAGCGGCCGGACCGGCTGGTCATTGTGCTTGTCGGCGCGGGATTGACCGGCATAGGCGGTTATTGGGAGGTCGAATGGCTCACCTATGCCGTGTATGTGGCGATGTGGATTCTCGCGGTGCTCAGCATCGTGACCGTGCTTCAGCGGGTGCTCGCGGTGCGCAGTTCGCCCGGCGCGCGTGACGTGATCCCGCCGTATCCCGCGGCGGAATCCCAGGAGCCCGCATGACCAACCGCGCCAGGGCTTTCGGTCGCACCATCACAGGTGTCAGAGCAATGCAAGGGTGGTTGTGAGTATCGGGGAACGGCTCGGCGCCGCGGGCTACGCGTCGGGGTGGCGGCTGGTGCGCGCACTGCCGGATTCGACCGCGCGCAGGTTGTTCGATTGGGGTGCCGATCGCGCGACGCGCAAGGGGGGCCCGGAACAGCTGCGGCGCAACCTCGCTCGGGTGACGGGTGTCACGCCCGAGCAGGTGCCCGACGAGCTGCTCGCGGCGAGCATGCGTTCCTATGCCAGGTACTGGCGCGAGGCCTTCCGGCTGCCGTCGATGGACCACGTGGCGCTCGGCACGAAGCTGAGCGTGGACGGGGTGGAAAACCTGGAAGCGGCGCTGGCGCGGGGGCGCGGCGCGGTCTTGGTGTTGCCGCATTCCGGGAACTGGGACATGGCGGGGGTTTGGCTGGTGCAGAACCACGGTGGTCTGGCGACCGTCGCGGAACGGCTGAAACCGGAGTCGCTGTTCGAGCGTTTCGTCGCCTACCGGGAAAGCCTCGGTTTCGAGGTGTTCCCGCTGACCGGTGGCGAGCAGCCCCCGTTCGTCGAGCTGGCATCGCGGCTGCGGGAGAACAAGGCGGTCTGCCTGATGGGGGAGCGCGACCTCACCGGTCGCGGTGTCCCGGTGACCTTCTTCGGCGAGACCACTTGGATGCCCGCCGGCGCGGCGAAACTGGCCATCGAGACCGGTGCCGCGCTGATCCCGGTGCACCTGTGGTTCACCGTCGACACCGACGGTAACGAGGGATGGGGCATGAAAACCGAAGCTCCGCTGGATGTTTCAGGCGGTGTGGCGTCCGCGACGCAGCTGTTGGCCGATCGGTTCGCAGCGAACATCGCCGAGCATCCCGCCGACTGGCACATGTTGCAGCCGCAATGGGAGAACGACCTGTCACCAGAGCGCCGCGCCAGGATTGCCGCGGCGCAGGCCGCCCTCGACGGCAATGGAGACCACACACCATGAAAATCGGCATGGTCTGCCCGTATTCGTTCGATGTCCCCGGTGGGGTGCAGGCGCATGTGGTGGAACTGGCACGGGTGTTCATCGAACGCGGCCACAAGGTAAGCGTGCTCGCTCCCGCCTCGGAAGACACTCCGCTGCCCGACTTCGTGGTGTCCGCGGGTCGTGCGGTCGCGATTCCCTACAACGGGTCGGTGGCGCGGCTGTCCTTCGGCCCCATGGCCTACACCAGGATTCGGCGCTGGATCGACGGCAACGACTTCGACGTGCTGCACATCCACGAGCCCAACGCACCGAGCCTGTCGATGCTCGCATTGAAGATCGCCGAGGGCCCGATCGTGGCGACTTTCCACACCTCGACCACGAAATCGTTGGTGCTCAGCACCTTTCAGGGCGTGCTTCGGCCTTATCACGAGAAGATCAGCGGCCGGATCGCGGTGTCGGAGCTGGCACGCCGCTGGCAGGTCGAGGCGCTCGGCTCCGATGCGGTGGAAATCCCGAACGGCGTCGACGTGCCCGCCTTCGCGCGGGCGCCGATGCTGCCCGGCTATCCGCGGGCGGGTGGAACGGTGCTGTTCCTCGGCCGCTACGACGAGCCGCGCAAGGGAATGGAGGTGCTGCTCGGCGGGTTGCCCGCACTGGTTGGTAAGCATCCCGACCTCCAGGTCCTCATCGTCGGACGCGGTGACGAGGAGCGGTTGCGCCGTGAGGCGGGTCCGCTCGCCGGGCATCTGCGCTTCCTCGGGCAGGTGTCGGACGAGGAAAAGGCCTCGGCGATGCGCAGCGCTGATGTGTACTGCGCGCCCAATCTCGGCGGCGAGAGCTTCGGCATCATCCTGATCGAGGCGATGGCGGCCGCGACGGCGGTGGTGGCAAGTGAATTGGATGCCTTCCGCCGGGTGCTGCGCGACGGTGCCGCCGGTGTGCTGGTGCCGGTGGGTGATTCGGATCGGCTAGCGGGCGCGATCGACGACTTGCTCACCGATGACATCCGCAGGGAAGCGATGGTGCACAGCGCGACCCAGATCGTCGGTGAGTACGACTGGCCGGTGGTCGCCGAACAGATCTTGCGGGTCTACGAGACGGTCACCGTCGGCGACGTCCGAGTGCGGGCCGCGGGATGATCACTTTCTCCGCTACGACGGTTCTCGTACTCGCGCTGATCGCGGCGGTCGTCATCGCGATCGGTATCTGGGCCTACTCGACGGCCAACCGCCTCGACCGGCTGCACGTGCGCTCCGATCAGTCCTGGCTTGCCCTGGATTCGGCGTTGGCGCGGCGTGCGGTGGTCGCCAGGTCGATCGCGATCGGAATGGCGGGACCGACGTCCGATCCGGCGTCGGGCGATCGGGCCAAACTCCTTGCCACACTGGCCGATCGGGCCGAACGTGCGGGTCGCGCCGACCGCGAAACCGTCGAAAACCAGCTCTCGGCAGCACTTTCCGCGATCGACATCGCCCAGCTGCGCCCGCAGCAGGTCGCCGAACTCGCCGACGCCGAAGCGCGGGTACTGATCGCGCGCCGCTTCCACAACGACGCGGTCCGCGACACCCTGTCCCTTCGCACCCGGCGACCGGTGCGCATCCTGCACCTCGGCGGCCTCGCGCCGCTGCCGACCTACTTCGAGATCACCGAGCGCGCCACCCCCGCCGCGTCGACCGGGCTCGCGGTCGACACCATCCGCACCTCGGCGCGAGTGGTGCTGCTCGACGAGCAGAATCGCGTGCTGCTGATGCGCGGCCACGATCCCAAGACACCGGACATCTCGTTTTGGTTCACCGTCGGTGGTGGCGTCGAACCGGACGAGACCCTGCGCACCGCCGCCGTACGCGAGCTGTGGGAAGAGACCGGCCGCCGTGCCGACCCGGCCGGACTGCGCGGCCCGATCTGGCGTCGCGTCGCGGTGTTCCCGTTCGACGGCGACCTGATCCGTGCCGAGGAGCTGTTCTTCGCACTGCGGGTCGAGGCCTACGAACCGCAGCCGGGCGACCCGACCGCGGTGGAACGCCGCTGCATCACCGGCAATAAGTGGTGCACCGCCGCGGACATCGTCGCGTTGGATCAGTCCGGTGAAACCGTCTACCCCTATCACCTGGACCAGCTGATGTCCGAGGCCGCGGCAGTTGTGTCGAGCGGCTCCGACCCCGAGGTTCGTTCGATCCGCTAGTAGATCGAATGCCCTGGTCACCCCGTATTGTCAGTCGCCGACCGCGGTGCGCTGCCGATCACACTGCCCTGTGATGTGTTTCACGATCGTGATAGCGTCGCGACTGGATTGAGAAGGCCTGGGTAGTGCTAACCGGAGGCACCCGGAAACCCGGTGTCGTAATCCCACCGAGGTGGGGTGAATCATTGGTGCGTGGAGGTAAGTAGTACATGTCCTACCTGTTGTTCGATTTCCTCTTGCCGTTGATCGGTCCCACCGCAGCGGAGTATTGGGCGCAGTTGCTGGTAGTCAGCCCGATCTGATCATGAACTCGGAATTCGCCGGGCCGACGAAAGTTCTCGTCGGCCCGGCGAATCCGTATCCGCACCCGGCGGCCATGGGTCCAGTACGGCGGGTTCGGGGGGAGACCTCCTGGTCGCGGCAAGGCCAGTGGTGTTCAACTGGCTATCAAGTGGCCTGATGGGCACGCCTAGAATCGGTGCTGTTCCGTCCATGCGATCCGATTGGCGCACATGACCCAGGAGTTTGCCGTGACCACCCCCGAGACCACCAACACCATCGGCACCGCGCGCGTGAAGCGCGGCATGGCCGAGATGCTCAAGGGCGGGGTGATCATGGATGTCGTCAACGCCGAGCAGGCCAAGATCGCAGAGGACTCCGGTGCCGTCGCGGTGATGGCGCTCGAGCGAGTCCCGGCCGATATCCGCGCCCAGGGTGGCGTGTCCCGGATGAGCGACCCGGACATGATCGACGGCATCATCGCCGCCGTCTCCATCCCGGTGATGGCCAAGGCTCGCATCGGGCACTTCGTGGAGGCGCAGATCCTGCAGAGCCTCGGCGTCGACTACATCGACGAGTCCGAGGTGCTGACCCCGGCCGACTACGCCAACCACATCGACAAATGGAACTTCACGGTCCCCTTCGTCTGTGGCGCCACCAACCTGGGCGAGGCGCTGCGCCGGATCACCGAGGGCGCGGCCATGATCCGTTCCAAGGGCGAGGCGGGCACCGGTGACGTCTCCAACGCCACCACCCACATGCGCAAGATCCGCGGCGAGATCCGCAAGCTGTCCTCGCTGCCCGAGGACGAGCTGTTCGTGGCCGCCAAGGAGTTGCAGGCCCCCTACGAGCTGGTCAAGGAGATCGCCACGACCGGCAAGCTCCCGGTTGTGCTGTTCACCGCCGGCGGCATCGCCACCCCCGCCGACGCCGCCATGATGATGCAGCTCGGCGCCGAGGGCGTTTTCGTCGGCTCGGGCATTTTCAAGTCCGGCAACCCCGCCGAGCGCGCGGCCGCCATCGTCAAGGCCACCACCTTCTACGACGACCCGGACGTGCTGGCCAAGGTCTCGCGCGGTCTGGGCGAGGCCATGGTCGGCATCAACGTCGAGGAGCTCCCGGTCGATCACCGGCTCGCCGAGCGCGGTTGGTGACCTCCGTTCGGCCTTGCTGAACTATCGCTACGAGCGGGGACTCAGCACAGTCCCCGCTCGTGCGCGTATCCGGCGGCCTGCGCAAGGCGTGGGCGGGTGCACAGCCGGTAACGTTTGATCGGTGGAGTTGCGGCAGCTGCGGTATTTCGTGGTGTTGGCGGAGGAATTGCACTTTCGCAGGGCCGCGGAGCGATTGTTCATTTCGACGCCGACACTGAGCCAGCAGATCAGGGTGCTGGAGCGGGAGATGGGTGGGCCGTTGCTCACCAGGGAGCCGCGGGTCGAGCTGACGCCTGCCGGCGCGGTGTTGTTCCGTACTGGCAAGGACGTGCTGGGTTCGGTGGACGAGGCGATTCGTGAGACGAGGCGCACGGCGAATGCTGGTGCGTCCGTTCTGCGTTTCGGCCTGTTGAACGGGGTGCCGCCGTGGATTCCGGCACGGATCGAGGAGATGCTCGGCGCTCGAATGCCGGGCACACGGATGGTGCTCACGGGAGGCACCACGGCCGATCAGGTTCGACTCCTCGACGACGACGAGGTGGACCTCGCGCTGGTGCGTGCGCCGGTGGTCTTGCCGGACCGCTTCGACCAACAGCCGGTCGCGCGAGAGGAACTCGGCGTCCTGATGTCCACCGCACATCCGTTGGCCACCGTTGACGAGATCGAGCCGACGGATCTCACGGGCCAGGAGCTGATTCTTTTCGCGCGGGATTCCGCCACCGGTCTGCACGATGAGCTGCTGCGCGAACTCCGAGAGGTCGGCGGCGAGGTCCGCCTCAGCGACAGCGCCATGGGTCACGCCCAGATGTTGGCCGTTCTTCCGCTGCGACCGGAGGTGATCGGCTTGAGTTCGGCGCGGCCCGCCGAACTCCCCGGCCTCGTGTGGCGTCCATTGCGTGGCGCACCGCTGGTGGTCACGTATGCCGCCGCATGGCGTTCGGCCAGCAGGAACCCCGCAGTGCGGGTATTGGTCGACGCACTGGCCCGTCGACCGCTCACCGCTCCAGGCTGACGACCCTGCGGCGGACCACACCGTGGTCTTATCGCGGCCACAGAGTTGTTGGATAGCTTAGGGATTCGATGCCCGGCTGCCCTCGACGCGGGCGTTCGTGCCGCATCGGTGTCGGGTGATACGCGACCAATCGAACGCGAAGGACGAGCAGTTGAAGCTCCGTAGAACTGGACAGATCACTATCGGCGCTGTGGCGATCGCGGCAATGCTGAGCCTGTCCGCGTGTGGCAGCGATGATCCCCAGGATCCACCGAAGCCGTCCCGCACCACGACCTCTGCGGTAGCCAGCGCGAACCTTCCTCCGATCCCCACCGTCGACGAATTGAACACGGCGCTGACCCGGGCACTGGATACCTCGGTGTCGAGCGCGGACAAGCTCGAACTGATCCAGGGCGCGGCGGCCGATCCGGACCTGCCCGGCCGCTTGGCCGAGGCAGCCAAGGGCGCCAACGTGCAGATCATGGTCACCGATGTGACCGCCTTCGGCGACAGCGTGAACGCCAAGGCGAAGTTCGTGATCAACGGCCAGGAGAACATCGTCGACGTGCCGTTTATCGCGGAAGACGGCAAGTGGAAGGTGCAGAAGGCGTGGTCGTGCACCATGCTGACGAACTTCGGTGAGCAGTCGGTCGCGTGCAGCTGATCTGACTTGCCACCGACCGGGGTTGCCGTGCACGCACCCGAACAGTTCCGCCCCGACCTGCGCCGTTAGGTCGGGGCTAACGCGAATTCGCTAGTGCGACATGGACGCTCGGGCTGTTCGGTGGTCGGGTGGAGTCATGACAGAAAACATGACAACTCCCGAACGCGTCGTCATCATCGGCGGCAGCTCCGGCATGGGACTGGCGCTGGCCGCCGCGTTGGTCGGCACGGGCGCGGAGGTCACCATCGCGGGCCGATCGGCCGCGCGTCTCGCCGACGCCGAACGCACCCTGCCCGAAGGGCCCGGCAAGGTGCGTTCGGTCGTCGCCGACATCACCCGCGAAACCGATCTCGAGCAATTGTTCACCGAGGTCGGCCAGGTGGACCACGTGGTGATCACCGCGGCGGACGCCAACGGCGCCTACCAGCCCATCGGCTCCTTCGACGCCGAGATCGGCCGAAACTTCTTCGAAGCCAAAGTGATCGGCCCGGCGCTCGTCGCCAAGCACGCCCAGCTCGCTCCCGGCGGCTCCCTCACCTTCACCTCCGGCATCGCCGCCTACCGCCCGGCCGCCGGCGCGTCCGTTGTCGCCGCCGCCAACGGAGCCCTGGCCTCCCTGGCCTACGCCCTTGCCGTCGAACTGGGCCCCCTCCGCGTCAACGTCGTCTCACCGGGCTGGATCGACACCCCGATATGGGACACCATCGCAGGTCCCGCCAAAACCGAACGCCACCAGCAAATGGCCGCCCGCCTCCCGGTCGGCCGCATCGGCCGACCCGACGACATAGCTCGAGCCATGCTCACCCTCATGCACAACCCCTACATCACCGGCACCGTCCTCCACGTAGACGGCGGCCACCGCCTCACCTAGCTCTATACCCGCGCCCGGGTGGCACCTCGGAGCAGTTACTCGGGCGCGGCTATCGAGGTGGTTCGGTGCGCAGGGCTGGGCGATGAGGGTGGTCCCAGCGAACGAAGAAGGTTGGGGGCTCTGGGTTTTCGCTGTTGTGACGCAGTAGGGCGGGGATGGTCCAGTGCTGGTCGGGTGGGGTGGTGCGGCGCAGGGCCGGTTCGGACATGTCCAGGCGGAGGGTGAGGTCGAAGGGGAGGGTGCGGCCGAGGAGCATGGGGCCCGCGACGAGGATGACGGTGGCGGGGCCTGCCCGGCGGATGGTCGCGCGGGCCGAGCGGTCGGTGTGTTCGTCCCAGAGGGCGGGGAGCCAGCGGGCGGTGTCGTGGAGGGCGTCGACGACTTCGCGGCGCAGGGCTCCGTAGTCGAACCAGGCTGTGCGATAGGACAACTCGTCGTCGCGGCCGAACTCCATACGCAGCGACGCCGGGCGGACGTAGTCGTGCAGGGAGACGACGTCGGCGGCGCGGCCGGTGTCGCGCAGGGCGGCGGCGATAACGGTCGCGAGAGGGGTCGGTGCCGCGGCGTCGGCTCCATCGATCGCGATCACCAGGCGGCCCGGCAGTTCGAGGATGCGGTGGGTCATCAGCTCGATGAGGCCGTCTCGGGTGATCGCTGCGAACTGTGGCACCCGCCAATCACAGCAAACCCGGAGCGGGTCGGCGTGGCCGCCCGCCGGATGGAAGGCGACCGGCCGAGCGGGAGCTGTGGGCGGCGGCGGGATAATGTCAGCTCATGGCGACAATCGAAGAGGCGCTGGAAATCGAGCGGCTCGAGCGGGACATCTTTCGTGGTGCTTCCACGAAGACCCAGCTTCCGCGCACGTTCGGCGGACAGGTTGCCGGCCAAGCGTTGGTGTCGGCGGTACGCACGGTGGAGGCGCGGTATCAGGTGCATTCGCTGCACGGGTATTTTCTGCGGCCGGGCAATCCCGACCAGCCGACGGTGTACCTGGTCGAGCGGATCCGCGACGGCCGGTCCTTCTGTACTCGCCGGGTGACCGGCGTTCAGGACGGTGCCGCGATATTCACTATGTCGGCGTCGTTCCACACCGGCGACGAGGGCCCGGAACATCAGGACAAGATGCCTGCCGTGCACGCGCCCGACGACCTGCCCGACGCGAGCATCACCATGAGCCCGGAGCGACTGTGGGCGATGCGGGAGTGGGAGCACTGGGATATCCGGACGGTGCCGCAGGACAGTGTGGCACCGCGCGACGGCATGGTCTCCCAGCAGCAGGTGTGGTTCCGCTACCGGCATCCGCTGCCCGACGACCCGTTGTTCCACGTCTGCACACTCGCCTATATGAGCGACATGACGCTGCTCGGCTCCTCCAAGGTCACCCACCCCGACGAAGAGACCCAGAACGCGTCGCTCGACCACGCCATGTGGTTCCTGCGCCCTTTCCGCGCCGACGACTGGCTGCTCTACGACCAGTCCTCGCCCTCGGCGGGTTTCGGTCGCGCGCTGACCGGCGGCAAGATCTTCAACCGTGAGGGGCAAATGGTCGCCGCTGTCGTCCAGGAAGGGTTGATCCGTACTCTGCGCGCGCACTGAGCCGCGCGGCTACCCGGCAATCACTCTGCGACTGTCGCCGGTTGCGCGCCGGTCGACGCGGCCTTGACGAAACATCGACGGTCACCGTGAGCAGGGCCACATCTCGTCGGCTCGTAAGCTTTGCGGCGTGAACGCATCCTCTGTCGCCGCGCCCGCTACGGAAGCGCAACAGGCTTCTTCGCGGCCAACCATCGGCGTGCTGGCATTGCAGGGTGACGTGCGCGAACACGTCGCGGCGCTCACCTCGTGTGGTGCGCAGCCGGTGCTGGTGCGCCGCGCATCCGAGCTCGCCTCGATAGATGCGCTGGTGATTCCCGGCGGCGAATCGACAGCCATCAGCAAGCTGCTCGAGGTGTTCGAGCTGTTGGAACCGCTGCGCGCTCGGCTGCGTGCCGGCATGCCCGCCTTCGGTTCCTGCGCCGGGATGATCCTGCTCGCCTCCGAGGTGCTCGACACCCGCCCCGACGCTCAACATCTGTCCGGTATCGATATGACGGTGCGCCGCAACGCGTTCGGACGTCAGGTCGATTCGTTCGAGACCGATCTGGACTTCGCCGGCCTCGACGACGGCGCGATTCGCGCGGTCTTCATCAGGGCGCCTTGGGTGGAGCGAGCGGGCGACGACGTACAGGTCCTTGCCACGGTGCCCAGCGGCCCGTTCGCGGGCCGCATCGTCGCGGTCCGGCAAGGGAACGTGCTCGCGACGTCCTTCCATCCCGAGGTGACCGGCGACCTGCGGGTGCACCGGATGTTCGTGGATCTGGTTCGCGCCGCGTAGCGGAGTAAGCGCCTGCGCTCGGCTCGGTGCGGGCGGCGGTCGGACTTCGCCCGGCTGCGTACATTAGGCTGGAGTAGTTGTCTACCCGCCCGAAACGGGTACCGTGCGCACAATCAGACGTGCAGTCGACCTGGAGGAAGTAGGGAATGAGCGGCCACTCCAAATGGGCCACCACCAAGCACAAGAAGGCGGGGATCGATGCGAAGCGTGGCAAGCTTTTCGCCAAGCTGATCAAGAACATCGAGGTGGCGGCCCGCACAGGTGGTAGCGACCCGACCGGTAATCCAACACTTTTCGACGCCATTCAGAAGGCGAAGAAGTCGTCGGTGCCCAACGACAATATCGAGCGCGCCCGTAAGCGCGGCGGCGGCGAAGAAGCCGGCGGCGCCGACTGGCAGACGATCACCTACGAGGGCTATGGGCCCAACGGTGTCGCCGTGCTGATCGAGTGCCTCACCGATAATCGCAACCGCGCGGCGGGCGAGGTGCGTGTCGCGATGACCCGCAACGGCGGCAACATGGCGGACCCGGGTTCGGTGTCGTACCTGTTCCATCGCAAGGGTGTCGTCACGCTCGAGAAGAACGGTCTGTCCGAGGACGACGTCCTCACGGCCGTGCTCGACGCCGGTGCCGAGGACGTCAACGACCTCGGTGACAGTTTCGAGATCATCAGCGACCCCTCCGACCTGATCGCCGTGCGCTCCGCATTGCAGTCCGCCGGAATCGATTACGACTCCGCCGAATCCGGCTTTCAGCCGTCGGTATCGGTCGCGGTCGACGCGGACGGTGCCCGCAAGGTGTTCAAGCTGGTCGACGCGCTCGAGGACAGCGACGACGTGCAGAACGTGTTCACCAACGTCGACCTGTCCGACGAGGTCATGGCGGAGCTCGAGGACGAGTAGCTCCACCGGCTCGGCAGCAATGCTTCACGGTAGGTCGTAGCCGCCGTAATCGGGGCGGTCCGCAGCGCGGGCCGCCCCGAAGCATGTCGCTCGCCTGTGGTCACGGCACTGTGAGAACCAGTTTTCCGACGGTGCGGCCGCTGTCGCCGAGCGCGTGTGCCTTCGCGGCGTCTGCCAGCGGGAAGGTGCCCGCGATCGTCGGGCGCAGTGCGCCGGTTTCGGCGAGTTGCGCGAGGGCGGTCATGCCCGCGTGGTCGTCTTCCACCAGCATGCGGACCGCGCGCACGCCCAGCTTTTCGGCCTCGGCTGCCAGGTCGGCCGGGCCGAAGGCGCGCAACGAGATCAGCAGGCCGCCGGGGCGCAGGGTGGGCAGGGAGCGGAAGCTGTTGTCGTCGTCGATCGAGTCGAGCACCACGTCGACGTCATGCACGGCTTCGGCGAAATCTGTTGTGCGGTAATCGATCACCTCGTCGGCGCCGAGGGCGCGCAGGAAGTCGTGGTTGGGTGCACTGGCGGTGCCGATCACGTATGCGCCACGGGCCTTGGCGATTTGGACGGCGAAGTGCCCGACACCGCCCGCGGCGGCGTGGATCAGAATGCGATGCCCGGCGGCCAGTGCGGCGGTATCGACGAGGGCTTGCCATGCGGTGAGGGCGGCGAGGGGGATGGCGGCGGCCTGAATGTGGTCCAGCCCGGCCGGTTTCCGTGCGAAGGCGCGGGCGGGCCCGGTGGTGTATTCGGCGAGCGAACCGTGACCGTACGGGTAGGGGAGCATGCCGAAGACCTGGTCGCCCGGCGCGAAGAGGGTGACGCCGATGCCAGTGGCGACCACCTCGCCCGAGACGTCCCAGCCGAGCACGAACGGCGGCTCGGGCAGGAACAACCCCGCCTCGGCTCGGTGCCGCCAGTCGGTGGGGTTGAGTCCCGCCGCACGCACCCGAACCAGGATTTCGCCGGGGCCGGGCACCGGACGTGGCAGTCGCACCTCGGTCAGTACCTCGGGTCCGCCGAGGACATCCTGACTGATCGCGCGCATCGTGTTGGTTTCGTTCATGCACTCGACAATGCCTGTGACCGCCGATCGAGAAAATGGCACGATTGCCATTCTTCGATATGATCGTGCCATGGTGATGGATGCTCGGTCGAGTGCGGTGCCGCACCACGTTGTCGTATTGGCGCTGGACGGGGTGCATCCCTTCGAGCTCGGTATCCCGAGCAGGATCTTCGGCACCGTCCCGGACAAATACGAGGTCAGCACCTGCTCGGTCGACGGTGCTCCGGTGGCGACCAGCTCCGATTTCGCGATCACCGTCGAACTCGACAGCAGTGCGCTCGAGACTGCCGACACCGTGATCATCCCGGCCTGCGATATCGCGATGACACTCGATGGCGAGCTGCCATCGGCGGTATCGGACGCGCTCGCGCGTATCCGCTCGGGGACCAGAATCGTGTCCATCTGCACCGGCGCGTTCGTCGCCGCGGCTGCGGGACTACTGGACGGCAGGCCCGCGACGACCCATTGGAATCACGCCGAACTGTTCCACCGCACCTTCCCGAAGGTCCATCTCGACCCCGACGTGCTCTACGTCGACGACGGCGACCTCCTCACCTCGGCGGGCGCGGCGGCGGGTATCGACGTCTGCCTGCATCTGGTGCGCCGCGACCACGGCAGCGAAGTGGCCAATATGGTGGCTCGCCGCTGCGTGATCCCGCCATGGCGAGACGGCGGTCAAGCCCAATACATCGAGCAGCCGGTCCCGGCATCGGTCTCCGCAGGCACCGCCACGGCCCGGCTCTGGGCGCTGGAAAACCTCGGATCACCTGTGACCATGGACGATCTCGCCACCCGCGCCCGCATGAGCAAGCGCACCTTCGCCCGCCGCTTTCGCGACGAGGTCGGCATGAGCCCCGGCCGCTGGCTCATCCAACAGCGCATCTTCCGCGCTCGCGACCTCCTGGAATCCACCGACCTCCCGATCGACCGCATCGCAGGCGAGGTCGGCTTCGCCACCGGCGGCTCCCTGCGCCAACACCTGCACGAAGCCATCGGCGTCTCGCCCCGCACCTACCGCCGCACCTTCCGCCCCGATCCGCTCGAGAACCCCGCCGAGCGCGGTTGACGCTCCCACCTCGCTGTCGGCACACCGACACTCCAGCGCCGTGGTCGGCGAACCGCGCGGTCGGCGAAACAGAGCAGCTTCAGCAGCTCAACTGAGCACCGCGCCGCCATCCAGGGTGAGTACGGAGCCGGACCTGGGACGACCAGACCACCGCGATCCATGACGGCCGTGTCGACGTCAGCTTCGTCCGTCTTCCGATCGGCGCACAGGGCCTGTCCGTTAGACCGCTGTGCACCGAACCGCGCGTCGTGGTGGTCTCCGCCGACCACCGGCTGGCCGGCAAACAAACCGTCGACGTCGCCGACCTCGCCGACGAACATCTGTTGCAGAACCCCGACCTGGTGTCCGAATGGCGCGATGTCGCCAGCGAGCTGCGGATCGGGGGGCGGGATGTGCCTGTCTTCCATAGCGTCGAGGAGAAGCTGGAACACGTTGCCGCGGGCCGCGGCATCATCTTCTTGCCACTGTCGGTCATGACTTTCTACACACGTCCCGACATCGCCTACCTCGCAGTGTCCGATATCGCGCCCAACCAGGTGAGCGTGGCTTGGGGCGCCGACCGGCACAGCCCACTGATCGAGGAGTTCGCCGACCTCGCCACCGACCTGGCGCCACCCGTTACGCATGAGGGGCGTTGAGGCCGCCCCCGCGAGTTGGCTTCGCGAATAGTCTTGCGCCATCCGGCAGGGCGTGCTGCTCGACCGCCCGCTGATCGGTCAGGTCGAGCCGGGTACCGGAAGTCCGACACGAGCGGTGATCCAGGGGAGCGACGCGGTGAATGCCGCGGCCGCGAATTGCCAGGTGTGCCCGCCCTGGGTGGTGTGGATCGTGCAGTCGATGCCGACCTCGCGGCCTTGGTCGCACAGCTTTTCGGCCGCACCGACCTCGCCGGTGTCGGGCACGCCGTCGTGACCGCCCATGCCCGCGGAGTCGTCGTCGGCCGCCGGTCGCGGGTGGCCGCCGGTCCTGGTGTGCGGCGGCGGGGTCAGGTCGTCGAAGAGTCCGGCGGTGCCGGTGTACCGACCGTGTGTCTTCATGACCGTGAGCGGGTCGAAAGCCGCCCAGCGTTCGGCATCGCCGCCGAATAGACGGGCGATGGTCTGCTCCTTGGTGCCGGAGACCGGCCCGATATCGCCGGCGATATCGACGAAGGTGCGCACGAGCTCCGGGTGCATGACCGCAAGATCCACCGCGCAGGTGCCGCCCATCGACCAGCCGACCACCGCCCACTTCGCCGGATCCGCCGATGCGCCGAACGTGGACTCGATATAGCTGGGCACATCACGGGTGAGGTGATCGGCGGCGTCGCCGCGTGGGCCGTTCACACACTCGGTGTCGTTGTTGAAACTGCCGCTGGAATCGACGAACACGAGGATCGGCGCGCGCCCGCCGTTGGCCGCGGTGAACTTGTCGACGGCGGGCATGATCTGGCCGCTGCGAACCCAGTCGGCGGGAGTATTGAATTCGCCGCCGATCATCATGACCACCGGCAGCTCAGGGGGAGTCGGCCCGGCGAACCATGCGGGCGGCAGGTACACGTATTCGCTGCGATGCGGAAAACCGCTCCCCGTGTCGGGGATTCGGACCGGCACGATCTTGCCGGTGGTGACGTCGGTGCCGCGCAGCGCGGGCAGCGCGTCGAGGTCGGTCTGCTGTGGTAGCGGACCGGCGGTGAGCGCACTCCACGCGGACTGCACGGTCGGGTAGTAGCCGACCCACTGGTTGAGCACGATGCCTGTGCTCAGCATGGCCAGCGGAACCGCGAGGATCGACACCCCGCGCCGCCACCACCGCGCGCTGCGCCAGCCGAGCACCGCGACCGCGATCGCCGCAACGCTCACGCCGATACACGCCCACAGCAGCAGCGGTGCCGGATCCGACGCCAACCCTTGATCGTTGACGTAGACCCACGCGGCGACCGCACCCGCGATACCCGCCACGACGCACACCGGCGCCAGCGCAAGACGCCAGCGACGCGTGCGCCACCCGACGGCCACGATGAGCACGGCGACCGCCACCAACTCGATGGTCAGTGGCAGCCAGCCGTGCAACACCGATAGTCCGTGATGAAAGGTGCTCTGGTAGTTGGGGTTCAGATCCGCCGAAGGAAGCTGCGGCGGTTGCGGCACGGGGGTGACAGGCGCGGCGAGCGGCGCTCGAAGAACGGGCACCTATGGGATTGTCGAGGTCATTGCTCGAGACGAGCTGTGAATTCGCTCCGGTGACACTGTGACTGCCCCTGGGTCACTCGGCGATCTCGGTGCGAAAGCTCCACTCATAGACAGGGAGGCTGCCATCGGGGGTGTCCTGGTGCCTGGAGGTGACCTTGAAATGCTCGTAGCCGCCCTTGAACGCGACCTTGAGTTCGATCCCCGGAGGTGTGATGGGAACGATGCGGGCCTGCAAGTCCTCCGGCCCGCCCTCGAGGACTGCCTTAACAGAGTTGCTCATCTTCGGATCGTAGGGGCATAGCCATACCGAATCAGACGATTCCCCGAAACCATCGGCCTGTGGCGCGTCGCCTCGCAGACAGATTCCGATCGTGATCGCGCCGGTGCGTGGTGCCATCGCGCAAGGTGGGGCCGGACCGGGGCGCGTGCGGTGAAAACATGTCGGTGGGTTCTGTCATGGTGGTGGCGTGACGAATACCCAAGAGCCGTTTCGGGTTCGGATCGAGGTCCGCGTGTCCGACCTCGACCTCCAGCAGCATGTCACCGGCGCCGCTTACCAGCAGTTCGCCGACCACGCGCGGTTCTCGTGCGTGCAGGCGGCCGGAATATCCGTCGAGGACCTACTGAGCTCGGGCCTGGGGCCTGTCAATCTCGAGACGGTGATCAAGTATCACCGTGAGCTGCGTGCCGGTGACTCGGTGGATGTGTCGTGCTCATGGATATGGGGCGAGGGCAAGACCTACCGTGTCGAGCACTCGTTCACCCGATCCGACGGTGAATTGTCGGCGACTATCACCTTTGTCAGCGGCCTACTCGATCTTCGGACGCGGCGCCTGGTGGCCGATCCCGCGCACGAATGGGCCTCGCGCGCCACCGAACCGGCACTGCTGGGCCTCGCGCCCTCGGCGCGCTGACCACTGCTCTCGAAATCGTCCTTCGCGCCGTGTCGCTGTCGGGGGCGGCGTTCGAGGTCCTCTAGACTTCGAACAACTGTTCGCGTATCCGAAGGGGTGTTTTCGTGCGGGTGATGGGCGTCGATCCCGGGCTCACCCGGTGCGGCCTCAGCATCGTGGAGGGCGGGCTCGGCCGGAAGGTGACCGCGCTGGCTGTCGATGTGGTGCGCACTCCGCCGGATCTGGATTTGGCGCATCGACTGCTCGGCGTCGCGGACGCGGCCGAACTCTGGATGGACACCCACCTACCCGAAGCGGTGGCGATCGAGCGGGTGTTCGCACAGCACAATGTGAGTACCGCGATGGGTACCGCGCAGGCGGGCGGCGTGATCGCGCTCGCGGCGGTACGGCGGGGGATACCGGTCGCTTTCCACACACCCAGTGAGGTGAAGGCCGCCGTCACCGGCAACGGTTCGGCGGACAAGGCTCAGGTGACCGCGATGGTGACGCGTATTCTCGGGCTCCGAGTCGCGCCCAAACCCGCGGACGCGGCCGACGCGCTGGCCTTGGCGATCTGCCATTGCTGGCGTGCGCCGTTGATGGATCGGATGGCCAAGGCCGAGGCTCAGGCGGCCGCGGCGCAGCGACGGTACGCGGAAAAGCTTGCCGAACAACGGAAGGCGGTACGCAGGTGATCGCGTCGGTACGCGGTGAGGTGCTCGAGATCGCGCTCGATCACGTGGTGATCGAGGCGGCGGGCGTCGGATACCGGCTCAATGTCACCCCGGCAACGCTGTCCACGCTGACCCGTGGCGAGGAATCCCGGTTGTACACGGCGATGATCGTCCGCGAGGATTCGATGACGCTGTTCGGGTTCGCCGACACCGAATCCCGTGATCTTTTCGGCCTCTTGCAGACGGTGTCCGGCGTCGGACCCCGACTGGCCATGGCCGTACTCGCGGTGCTCGAACCGGAAGCGCTGCGCAAGGCGCTTGCGGAGAGCAATGTCGCCGCGCTGACCCGTGTCCCCGGTATCGGCAAACGTGGCGCCGAACGGATGGTCGTCGAATTGCGCGACAAGGTGAATCTCGTTCCCGTGCAGTCCGGCCCGCCGGGAACCACGGCGCTGCCGGTGGTCACGCCGGTGCGCGACCAGGTTGTCGAGGCGTTGACAGGGCTCGGCTTCCCGCTCAAGCAGGCGGAGCAGTCGGTCGACGCGGTACTGGCCGAAAAGCCCGCCGCCGACACCGCGACCACTTTGCGTGCGGCCCTCGCCTCGCTGGGCAAGAACCGGTAGCGGCGCATGGATTACGACGACACCGAACCCGATGCGGACGACGAATCCCAGGTCACCGCACGGCTTCTCGAGTCCGACGGTGAGGTCGAGGCCAGCCTTCGCCCGAAATCCCTCGACGACTTCATCGGCCAGCCCCGGGTGCGTGAACAGCTCGCCCTCGTGCTGCGCGGTGCCAAATTGCGTGGCGGCACACCCGACCACGTGCTGC
This sequence comes from Nocardia arseniciresistens, assembly GCF_046764875.1. Classification (NCBI taxonomy): domain Bacteria; kingdom Bacillati; phylum Actinomycetota; class Actinomycetes; order Mycobacteriales; family Nocardiaceae; genus Nocardia; species Nocardia arseniciresistens. The sequence continues at coordinate 48,800 of NZ_JBKORD010000016.1, read as the reverse complement.
TTTCGGGGCCGCCCGGCCTCGGCAAGACCAGCATGGCGATGATCATCGCGGGCGAACTCGGTACCGCACTGCGCATCACCTCGGGCCCCGCGCTGGAACGGGCGGGCGATCTTGCCGCGATGCTCAGCAATCTGGTCGACGGCGACGTGTTGTTCATCGATGAGATCCACCGCATCGCACGGCCTGCCGAGGAAATGCTCTATTTGGCCATGGAGGATTTCCGCGTCGATGTCGTCGTCGGCAAAGGTCCTGGCGCGACCTCGATACCGCTCGATATCGCCCCATTCACTCTGGTCGGTGCCACCACCCGCTCGGGCGCACTCACCGGCCCGCTGCGTGACCGCTTCGGCTTCACCGGCCACATGGACTTCTACGACCCCGACGAACTGCTGCGCATCTTGCAGCGCTCGGCACGCATCCTCGGCCTCAGTGTCGAGCCCGACGCTGCGGCCGAAATCGCGGGGCGCTCCCGTGGCACGCCCCGCATCGCGAACCGCCTGCTGCGCCGCGTCCGCGATTACGCAGAGGTGCGCGCCGACGGTCTGATCACCCTGCCCATCGCCAAGGCCGCACTCGAGGTCTACGACGTCGACGTCCTCGGTCTCGACCGTCTCGACCGCGCGGTGCTCACCGCCCTTGTCCGCGGCTTCGGCGGCGGCCCGGTGGGTGTCTCGACGCTGGCGGTCGCGGTAGGGGAGGAGGCGGCCACCGTCGAGGAGGTCTGCGAACCATTCCTCGTTCGCGCGGGCATGATCGCGCGAACTCCCCGAGGGCGCGTCGCCACCGCCTCGGCATGGGAGCACCTGGGCTTGGTCCCGCCACCGGACCTGATATTCGGCGCGATCGAAGTTCGCGGTCGCGAACCGCTACCGACTTCGGATGCCCTCGACTGATCTTGTGCGGCAGCCTTCGGCGCTACCTTGTTGCGGAACCTGTTTCAGCGGTGCGGGTGCGCCGGGTGCTCGAGTGCGGTGACGACCAGGTCGACGAACGCGTCCACCTCGCCGTGCTCGTACCCGCGAGTGCCGAGCCTGGACTCGGTGAACCGCACCGCGCGCACATCGGTGACGGTGAGACTGCCGGGTCCGCCGTGGGCGAGCGTGGCGGCGACCAGGTCGAGAAAGGCGTCGACCTCGTCGGTGTCGTAGCCACGTCGACCGATGCCGGCCTGCGAGAATTGCATCCGATGGACGTCGTCGGGTGTGAGCAGCGGCCCGGACCCATTGCCGGACGCGGGCACCGGCCGGCTGCCGAGCTGCCGGTACTCCAGTTCGGTCCGAATCTGATCGAGGAATTCATCGACCTGGTCGGCCTGGTAGCCGCGCCCGCCGAACCTGGGGGCGTCGAACGCGACGTGCCGAATGTCGTCGGCGGTGAGCGTGCCACGGCCGTCGAGGGTGGCGGCCACGAGTTCCAGAAAGGCGTCGACCTCTTCGGCGTGGTAGCCACGATGTCCGACCGGCGGCATGGGGAAATGGGTCCGGCTCACGTCCTCGGGGGTCACGCGCGACATTCTCTCAGGGCGGTTGCCCTGCGCTGACCGAGTACTGCTTCTTCGTACTGCGCGGTCTCTTGCGAACACGTGCGACCCCTATGTGGACACCGTCGATCTGCGTTCAGAGTAGCCTCCGGAATCGCGCTCGCACCCGCTGATATTCGACCCGCCCACCCCCGGCGATCGATCGCAGGAGGGTCTCTGTGCCACACCGGATCTGCGGTGGCGGGAGCGAGATCAGTCCTTGCGAACGCCATCGATGAGCAGCCGCCGGATTGCCTCGTTCAGGCCGTTGACGGCGGTGGTGTCGGGGCTGCGCATGCCGTGCACGATTCCGGCGATGAGCATGCCGGTGACGGCTTTCGCGGTATTGGTGGTGTCGAGGTCGGCGCGCAGATAGCCCAGTTCCACGCCGTGCGAGAGATATCCGGCGGTCAGCGCGTCGGCCATGTCCAGCAGGCCGTAGAGGCGCGCGGTGAGTTCGTCGTCGATGCCGGTGGCGTGGAACAGCAGCAGCTGGGCCACCCTGCGGTCCTCGACAAGAATGTGGTCGAGCGCGACGCCGATGCGGTCGAGCTGGGCCCGGTAGTCATCGAGCGAGGTCGCCGCGTCCGGGGCGTTCTCGGTGCCGAGGGCCTCCACGATGCGACCTGCGAGGTCGTCGATGACGTGATCGATGATGTCGCGCTTGTTGCTGAAGTACCGGTAGAAGGTGCCGTGCCCGATGCCGAGGATGCTCGCGATGTCCGCGATGCCGGTCGCGTGATAGCCCTTCTCCGCGAAACAGACGAAGGCGGTGTCGATGATGTCCTGGCGCAGTTCGGCTTTGCGTCGCTCGGCTCGCGTGGATGGCTTCGTCACCCTCACGATGATACTGTGTTCACAAGAGGAATGATGTGTCATTCCGTGAGGATTGATTCACATTTCATGCGAAATGGTTCACTCAGCAGGAGGTTCGACGTGGCGCCTCAGTTCGATGCGGTCGTTGTCGGTGCGGGTTTCGGCGGAATGGGTGCGGGCATCGAGCTCGACCGGCTCGGTCTGAGCAATTTCGTCATCCTGGAGCGCGAAGGCGATCTCGGCGGCACCTGGCACGTCAATCACTACCCGGGTCTTGCGGTCGACATCGCCTCGGTGACCTACTCGTACTCTTTCGAGCCCAACCCGTACTGGACGCGACTGTTCGCGCCGGGCAAGGAGCTCAAGAAGTACGCGGAGTTCGTCGCCGACAAGTACGGCCTCCGCCGCAGGATGCGTTTCGGCGCCGTGGTCGACGGCGCCCGCTGGGACGAGGAGCACCAGCACTGGGTTGTCTCCGTCGCAGGCGGTGAAACCCTCACCGGCCGTTACCTTCTCACTGCGACCGGCTTCCTCTCTCAGCCCTACACGCCGCCGTTCCCCGGCATCGAGTCCTTCGCGGGCAAGATCATCCACACCACCGCGTGGGAGGACGATTTCGACCTCACCGGCCGCAGGGCCGCGATCATCGGCACCGGCGCGACCGCTGTGCAGCTGGTGCCGGAGGCGGCCGAGAAGGTGGAGCATCTCACTGTCTTCCAGCGGACGCCGATCTGGGTGGTGCCGAAGGTCGACACCCAGATCCCCGGCCCGGTGCAGAAGCTGTTCGCGCGGGTGCCCGCCACCCAGAAGGCCGCCCGCCTGGTGAACACCAGCATGCTCGAGGCGCTGATGGTGCTCGGCGTGCTGCACTACAAGCAGGCCAAGCCGTTGAACAAGGCCGCGAGCCTGGTCGCGAAGGCGCACCTGCGCGCGCAGGTGAAGGATAAGGAAACGCGCAAGAAGCTGACCCCGCACTACGACTTCGGCTGTAAACGCCCGACCTTCTCCAACCTGTACTTCAAGACGTTCAACCGTCCGAACGTGCGACTGGAGACCAACTCGATCGAGCGCGTCGAGGCCGACGGCATCGTGACCGCCGACGGCCACAAGACCGAGATCGACACCCTGATCCTTGCCACCGGCTTCAACCTGTGGGACGTGAACTTCCCCGCCATCGAGATCATCGGCCGCGAGGGCGTCAACCTCGGAAAGTTCTGGCGCGACAACCGTTTCCAGGCCTACGAGGGCATCACCGTGCCCAAGTTCCCGAACCTCATCAGCCTCAACAGCCCGTACTCCTACAGCGGCCTGTCGTACTTCACCACCATCGAGGCCCAGATGAAGCACATGGGCAGGCTGCTGAAGGAAACTTTCCGTCGCGGTGAGACCACCTTCGAGGTGACCGAGCAGGCAAACTCCCACTTCTTGGACCGGGTGACCGAAAAGCTCGGCTCCTCGGTGTTCTACGGCGGCGACTGCTCGACCGCACGCAGCTATTACTTCAACCAGCACGGCGAGGCCGCGCTGCTGCGCCCGACCAGCACCCTCAGCGCCCACCGCGAGGCGGTCAGCTTCCCGCTGGAGGACTACAGCTACGGCAATTCGGCGTAATCGGCGAAGACACCCCGTTGTGTGAGCCCCGCGACCGAGGACTTCGGCCGCGGGGCTTGTCGATGCTAGGGCTGGAATCGGGACGTCAAGGGTGTGCCGGTGTGGCACTGGTGACACGAACTGGCAGACTGTTGAAATACTTGTCCACCCCCACCCAAGACTAGGGACTGACTTCGACGATGGAACTTCTGTTTCCGCTCCTGCTGCTAGCTCTGTTCGTTCCGATGTTCCTGATGTCTCGCCGCCAGAAGCGTGAGACGGCGAAGGTCAGCGAGATGCAGGACAGTCTGAAGGTCGGCGATCAGGTCACCACCACGTCGGGGCTGTATGGCACCGTGGTCGATCTCGACGACATCACTGTCGACCTCGAGATCGCCGAGGAGGTCGTCACCACGTGGCTGCGCCAGGCCATCCGTGAGGTGCGCACCGAGGATGTGGCCGAGGACGTGGCCGCGGACGTGCCCGAGACAGCGACCGAGACAGAGACAGAGACAGAGACAGAGACAGTCACCGACGAGGCCGTCGACGCTCCCGTCGAAGAGTCCAAGGATCAGACCGAAACCCGGCTGACCAAGGACTGACCGGCTCGATCGGTCATCGGTGAGCCCGCGCGCCGGTTGATCCCGCGGCCACCTCCCGGGCACCGGCGCCGCTGGTGCGTGCCCGCCCGTTCCATCTCGACTTTCTGCCTAGGAGATGACGTACTGTGCCACCTTCCCAGGGATCGGCGCATCCGCTCCGGCTGCTCGGCGTCTACGCCGCGCTGCTGGCCGTGATCTATGCGTTGGTGTTCTTCACCGGTGATAAAGCCCCGACACCCAAGCTCGGCATCGACCTACAGGGTGGTACCCGGGTCACGCTGACCGCACGCACTCCCGACGGCGGCAAGCCGAGCCAGGACAGCCTGAAGAAGGCGCAGGAGATCATCGAGAACCGGGTCAACGGCCTGGGTGTCGGTGGCTCCGAGGTCGTGATCGACGGTGACAATATCGTCATCACAGTGCCGGGTGACGACGGTCAGCAGGCGCGCGCGCTGGCGACCACCGCCAAGCTCTACATCCGCCCTGTGCTGCAAGCCGCGCCCGCGGCGGGCAAGGGCACGCCGCAGCAGGCGGTGCCGACACCCGCCGATGTGCCGCCGAGCAGCGCACCCGGCGATGTGCCGCCATCCAGTATTGCGCCCGAAGCGCCGCAGGAGGCCCCGCAGGACGTGGCGCCCGACTCGGTTCCGCAGCAGCGCGTCTTCCCCGCGCAGGCGCCCACCCAGCCGCCCGCACCGCCGGGTTCCCCGCAGGAACAGGCCCAGCAGGAAATCGCGACGGCCAAGGCCGTTCGGCAGAGCACCGACCCGACGATCCAGCAGGCCGCGATGGCCGCGATGGATTGCGGCAAGCTCGACCCGCTGGCAGGTAACGACGATCCGAACCTGCCGCTGGTCGCCTGCTCCACCGACGGCAACGAGGTGTTCCTGCTCGACAAGAGCCGCATCGACGGCCAGGAGATCAAGAACGCCACTGCCGGGCTCAATCAGCAGCAGGCACGGCACGAGGTGAACCTCGAATTCAAGTCCGGCGGCAGCGACGCGTGGGCCACGCTCACCGGTGAATACCTCAACAAGCGAGTCGCTTTCGTGCTCGACTCGAAGGTCGTCAGCGCACCCGTCGTGCAGGCGGGTCCGCAGCAGGGCGGCCGCACGACCATCAGCGGCAGTTTCACCGCCACCAGCGCGAAGGAACTCGCGAACACGCTGAAGTACGGTTCGCTGCCGCTGTCGTTCCAGACCTCGGAGGCCGAAACCGTCTCGGCGACGCTCGGTCTTTCCTCGTTGAAGGCAGGCCTGCTCGCGGGCGGTGTCGGTCTTGTCGTAGTGCTGCTCTACTGCCTGGCCTACTACCGGATGCTCGGTTTCCTGACCGGGCTGTCGCTGGTCGCTTCCGGTCTCGCGGTGTACGGCATCATGGTGCTGCTCGGGCGGTGGATCGGTTTCACCCTCGACCTGGCAGGTATCGCCGGTCTGATCATCGGCATCGGTATGACCGCCGACTCGTTCGTGGTGTTCTTCGAACGCATCAAGGACGAGATGCGTGAGGGCCGCAGCTTCCGCTCGGCCGTGCCACGCGGCTGGCAGCGTGCGCGCCGCACCATCCTGTCCGGCAACGCGGTGAGCTTCATCGCCGCCGCGGTGCTCTACGCGCTGGCCGTCGGCCAGGTGCGTGGCTTCGCGTTCACCCTCGGCCTCACCACCGTGCTCGACGTGGTGGTGGTGTTCCTGGTGACCGCGCCGCTGGTGATGCTCTCGTCGAGGACGAGCTGGTGGGCGAACCCGTCGGTGAACGGCCTCGGTGCGATCCAAAAGGTAGCCCGCGAGCGCAGGGCGGCCGATGCCGCACTCGGGAAGGCGTGAGGACGCAATGACCAACAGCCACACCACGTCCTCGACGCACAAGCACGAGGAAGATCCCGAAACCGACGACGTGCGGTACGCGGAGCAGCCCAAGCACAGCTTCCTCAACCGGCTCTACACCGGTACCGGAGCGATCGACGTCATCGGCAAGCGACGCAATTGGTACCTGGTCACCGCCGCCATCGTGCTGATCTCGTTGGGCAGCATCGCGTTTCGCGGCTTCACCCTCGGCATCGACTTCGAGGGCGGATCACGGATCCAGTTCCCGGCGGGCACCGCGACCACCAGCCAGGTGGAAGACGTCTACCGCGCCGCCATCGGCACCGACCCGGTGTCGGTGCAGACGGTGGGCACCGGCTCGTCGACCACGATGCTGATCCGTTCGGAGGCGCTGGACACCAGTCAGGTGTCCGCGCTCAACAATGCGTTGTTCACCCAGTTCCAGCCCAAGGACAGGAACGGTAACCCGAGCCAGGCGGCGATCAGCACCTCCGACGTCAGCGAAACCTGGGGCGGTCAGATCACCCGTAAGGCGCTCCTCGCGCTCGCGGTGTTCCTGGTGCTTGTCGCCATCTACATCACCGTCCGCTTCGAACGGGACATGGCGATCGCCGCGCTCGCCGCGTTGGGCTTCGACCTGTCGGTGACGGCGGGCGTGTACTCGATCGTCGGCCTCGAAGTCACTCCGGCCACCGTGATCGGCATGCTCACCATCTTGGGCTTCTCGCTCTACGACTCGGTCGTCGTCTTCGACAAGGTCGAGGAAAACACCAGGGGCATCCTGCATTTGAACCGTCGGACCTACGGCGAGCAGGCCAACCTCGCGGTGAACCAGACCCTGATGCGCTCCATCAACACCGCGCTGATCGGCGTGCTGCCGATCGTCGGCCTGATGGTGATCGCGGTCTGGATGCTCGGCGTCGGCACCCTCAAGGATCTGGCGCTCGTGCAGTTGGTCGGCCTGTTGGTCGGCACCTACTCCTCGATCTTCTTCGCCACCCCGTTGCTGGTGTCGATCAAGGAACGCTGGGGCCCGGTGGCGGCGCACACCAAGAAGGTGGAGGCCAAGCGGTCCGGTGTCGCGGCGGCGCGTGCGGGGGCCGAGGCGCAGCGACGCGCGGTCGCCGCGACAGGCCGGGGTTACGGCGATGCACCGCGGCGGGTGCGGGAGCCGGGCGATGCGCCTCGGCCCGGCGCGCGGCCGAGCGGGAAACGGTCCAAGAAGAGGCACTGACCTACAGGCAGGGGTTTCGTTTCATGCAGTCGCTAGCGGTACGCGTGATCGGAGCGGTGGCTGCGGGCACCCTGGCGGCCGGGCTGGTCGTCGGGTGTTCCGGTCAGAGTCAGGTACCGTCCATCGGCTACGCCGTAGATGCCGTGATCGCCAGCTACAACGGTGGCAGCGCGCTCGGCGCCAGTAGTGGCTCCGCTGCCGTGTTCGGGCGGGTGCTGACGGGGTTCTTCTACACCGGACCCGACGGTCAGCAGGTCGCCGACACCGATGCGGGTACCGCGAAAGAGGTTCCCGGCGAGGCACAGACGGTGCAGTACCGGCTCAACCCGGACGGCGTGTACTCCGACGGGGTGCCCACCTCGTGTGACGACCTGGTGCTGGCCTGGGCCGCGCACAGTGGTCGGTTCACCAAGCCGGGTGATCGTGGGCCCGCGCCGCTGTTCGACGCGGCCGACAGCGCCGGGTACTCCGATATCGAGCGGGTCGACTGCCAGCCCGGCTCCAAGGATGCCACCGTTGTATTCCGGCCCGACCGGCATTTCCTGCCGTGGCGCACTCTGTTCACCGCGGGCGAGCTCATGCCGTCGCATGTGGCCGCGCGGGTGGCCAATGTGCCGAACGTGGTGTCGGCCTTGCAATCCGGTGAACCTGGCGGGATCCAGCGGTTGGCCGACTTCTGGAACAACGGCTGGACGATGAGTTCGGGAAATCTCGACGTGTCCAGGTTCCCGTCATCCGGGCCGTATCGGATCGAATCCTATTCCGCCGAGGACGGTTTGGTCCTTGTCTCGAACGAACGTTGGTGGGGTAACAAGGCCGAGACCGGACGCATTGTCGTGTGGCCGAAGACCGTCGATCTGAAGTCCAAGGTTTCCGACAACGCCATCGGAGTCGTCGATGCCGGCGCGGGATCGGTGAAAGACCTCAACCTGGACGGGTTTTCGGTGCGTGATGTGCCGGGCCGCGGCGTCGAGCAGTTGGTGCTCGGCACCGGCGCGGTGTTCGGCTCCGCCGATGCGCGCCGGGGGTTCGCTCTGTGTGTGCCGAGGCAGGCGCTGTTCGACAAGCTCGGCAAGGCGAAGGACGCACCGAAGACGGGCCTCGGTACCGCGCCGCTGAATTCCCGTATCGTGCAGCAGGACTCGCTGTACTATCCGGCAGTCATCGGCGCGGCCGACAAGTACCGCGGCAGCGACATCCCCGCCGCCACTGCTGCGCTGGGCAATGCCAAACCGACCATTCGCATCGGTTACCTGCAACCTGATGCCCGTCGCGCCCAGACCGTCGCGATGATCGCCGAGGCATGCAAGCCGGCGGGAATCACTGTCGTGGACGCCGGTTCCGCCGATTTCACCCCCACCGCGCTCACCGCGGGCAAGGTCGACGCCGTCCTCGCGAGCACCGCGTCGGCGCCGGGCCCGACCGGATCGCAGGCCGGTATCGCCTCGACCAGCGCGTTGCTTACAGGTAGCGGGCTCAATTTCGGTCGCTTCGGTAATGGGCGATACGATGCGATCGCCGATCAGCTTGCGGCCGACGACAACTCGACCGCAACGCTGAATCTGCTCACCGAAGCCGAAAACCTGCTGTGGTCGGAGATGCCGAGCATCCCCCTGTTCGCCAGTCCCCGCACCATCGCCTTCGGCAACGGTTTGCAGAACGGCATCGCCGGTCCCACGCAGGGCGGGACCGGCTGGAACATGGACCGCTGGGTGTTGAGGCGGTGACAAGTTGGTGTGGGTGATGGACCATGGAGAGGTGTCGATGAGCAAGCACGCGGCGGTCGAATCAAACGACCTGGCAAACGAGCGGACAACCAAGGCCGCCGAGTTGGTCGAGCGTCTTACCCGGTGGCGCGACGATTTCCCCACTCCTGGTGTTCGTTTTGCTGATCTGAGCCCGGTATTCGCCGATCCGGAAGCGTTCCGCGCCGTCATCGACTGTCTCGCGGACTGCGCGCCGCAGGCCGACCTGGTCGCGGGCGTGGATGCCCGTGGCTTCATCATCGGTGCGGGCGTCGCGGCCACCCTCGGTACCGGCGTCCTCGCGGTCCGCAAGGCGGGCAAGCTGCCCCCGCCGGTGATCACCCGCGAATACCGCCTCGAATACGGCACCGCGGCCCTGGAGATCCCGGCCGACGGCCTCGATCTGAAGGGCAAGCGTATTCTGCTGCTCGACGACGTCCTGGCCACCGGCGGCACCCTCGCTGCCGCGGCGGCACTCTTCGCCGACGCGGGTGCCGAAGTCGTCGCGGCGGCGGTGGTGCTGGAACTCGGCTTCCTCGGCGGCCGCGATCTCCAGGGCGATTACCCGTTGACCTCGGTGGTTCGCGCATAGTTTTGTTCGGGCCAGCGGTCGACGCCTGTGTGCTGTCGGGCCGCTGGCTTTTGCGTTTCCGGGGTGGGACGCTCGGTCTCCGACCTGCGTAAACGGTGTGATCCAAATATCACTGGCGCGATCGGTGCCGGTCTGCTTAATCTAGATGGGTCTTGTTCCCGTTGATCGGAGTCATGCCGTTGCTCTCATGAGGTAGCCACTCGGGCGACCCGCGTTTCGCGCGTCGCGTTCCGTTGCGACCTCTGGGGTGCACATGACCAATCTTTCTTTTTCCGATCTCACTTTCTCGTGGCCCGATGGGACGCCCGTATTCGACGGACTCGATGCGGTGCTCGGTCCCGGCCACCTCGGTCTGGTCGGCAGCAACGGTGAGGGCAAATCGACGCTGTTGCGGTTGATCGCGGGTGAACTGCTACCGGCACGTGGCTCGGTCACGGTCTCCGGTCGGCTCGGTTATCTGCGGCAGGACCTCGGGCTCGGTGACGGCCAGCGGGTGGACGAGGTGCTCGGCATCGCCGATACACGGAAAGCGTTGCACCGCATCGAATCCGGTATCGCACAGGACACCGACTTCGATATCGTCGGCGGCCAGTGGGACGTCGAGGAGAGCGCCGTCGCGCTGCTGGGCCGGTTGGGCCTGCATTATCTCGCCGATTCGACCGAGCAGCTCGATCGCAAGCTGGAAACCCTTTCCGGCGGCGAGACGGTACTGCTCGGTTTGGTGGCGCAGCTGCTGCGCGATCCCGATGTGCTGTTGCTCGATGAGCCGACGAACAACCTGGATCACGTGGCAAGGCAACGGCTTTACGCGGTGGTCGGGCAGTTCTCCGGCACCGTGCTCACCGTCAGCCACGACCGTGAGCTGCTGGACCGGATGACCTCGATCGTCGAGCTTCGGCAGGGTGAATTGCGTTTGTTCGGCGGCAATTTCAGCGAGTACGAGCGGATCATCGAAGCCGAGCAGGAGGCCGCGCGGGCCGCGATTCGCGATGCGCGCAGCGATGTGCGCAAGCAGTCACGCGAATTGGTGGATGCGAGGATCAAACTGGATCGCCGACTGCGCTACGGGCAGAAGATGTGGGACACCAAGCGCGAACCGAAAATCGTGATGAACGAACGGAAGCGGCAGGCGCAGGTTTCGGCGGGCAAGTTGCGCAACAATCACATCGACAAGGTCGATACCGCGAAGGAGCAGCTCCAGCAGGCGCAGGAGTTGCTGCGTGACGACAGGGAGATCCGGGTCGAACTGCCCGACACCCGGCTGTATCCGGGCCAGGACGTGATCGACCTCGACGAGGTCCAGTTGGCCTGCGGGCCGACGGTGCGGTTGCGGGTGAGCGGCCCGGAGCGGATCGCGCTCACCGGCCGCAACGGCATCGGCAAAACCACACTGCTGCACGGGATCGCCGAGGCGCCGCCGAAGGTTGCGTGGCGCATGCTGCCGCAACGCCTCGACGTCTTCGATGAGCGGCTTTCGGTATTCGAGAATGTCGCCGCGGCGGCACCGCACGCGTCGGCGGAGCGGATCCGAGCCCAGTTGGCCCGGTTCCTGTTCCGCGGTACCGATGCCGACGTCGCCGCCTCGGCGTTGTCCGGTGGTGAACGCCTACGTGCCGCGCTTGCCATGCTTTTGCTGGCCGACCCGGCACCGAAGCTGCTGCTGCTCGACGAGCCGACCAACAATCTCGACCTGCCGAGCCTGGTACACCTGACCCAGGCGCTCGCGAGTTTCGAGGGCGCGCTGATCGTGGTGAGCCACGACCCACGGTTCCTCGATGACATCGGGGTGACTCGTCGCGCGGAACTCACGGCCGGCGGTCTGGTCGAGACGCTGGTCCGGTAGTGCGGGCCCGCAGCACCGTGTTCTCCTCGGTGTCCGGCGCCCCACGCCCATGCGGGAGCACGACACCGAGGGGTGTGCGGCGCATTGTCGCGTGGGTGCCGCGCATCAAGCGGTGTGCGCGTCGGAGGCTCGCCTCAGCACGCCGGGGTGCCGGATCAGCCGGGGCCCCAGCGTGACGGCGAGCAACGTGAGCGGGAGCCACGGGCGTAGATGCGGGCTCAGCCTGCGGATGCGGCCGTCCTCGGCCAGCTCGATGACCATCGCCTCGGTCATCCGAAACGGCCCGATGGTGGCCTCTCCCAGCAGAACTCGCCGCGTGCCGTCGCCGATCTGATCGGTCCACCGCATCCCTGTCACGCCGCGGTACACCGCGGACATCAGGATCCGAAGGTCGTCGTGGCCCCGGAACACCAGTTTGCCGGAAACGGGGGAGGCCAGCTCGGCGTCGGGGGCGAGGGTATCCATCAATGCGTCGATATCGGCGGACTCTGTGGCTGTGCGGAACTGGGACACGGCATCGGTCATGGTCTCGGTCACCTCTCGTGCGCGCAATTGGGTCGAGCTGAACCTATCGGTAGTGACTTGCAAAAAGCAATGGACTACGCTGGCCGAGTGCCCAAGGCTGCCATGTCCGATATCGTCTGCTCGATCGCGCGCACCCTCGACGTGGTCGGCGAGCGGTGGACCCCGCTGATCCTGCGTGATCTGTTCGTCGGATTGAACCGATTCGAGGACATCCGCCGCGACCTCGGCATAGCGACGAACGTGCTCACCGCACGGCTGGAAACCCTGCGACAGCACGGCATCGTCGAAACCAGGGCCTACCAATCGAATCCGGTCCGCCACGAATACGTGCTCACCGAACAAGGCCGCGACCTCTACCCGGTGCTGACCATGCTCATCACGTGGGGCGACAAATGGCTCGCCGGTCCCGAAGGCCCACCGGCGCTTGTCGTGCACCGCGACTGCGGCCGAACAACCTCGGGCGTGGTCACATGCACCGAATGCGCGGCACCCCTCACCGCCGACAACGTCCACTGGCTACCCGGTCCCGGCTCCCACCGCGCGCCGGGCACCATGCTCATCGGCGACTACATCCAAGCCTCGGTCCCGCCGAGCGAGACATGACGGGGGAGCTTCTCGGTCGTCGCCTTGTGCGTGCCGGACTCGTGCTCAATCCATCTGTGCCGAGAGCTTTTTCGGGGCGACCTTGCGGTAGCCGTCGCGAATGATCTGGGTGATTTCCGACCAGTCCGGGTCGATGTCCAGACGGACGCCGATCCAGCCGCGGTGGCCGACGTACGGTGGAACGAAGAAGCGTTCGGGTTCGGTGTCGACCAGTTCGGCCTGCACACCGTCCGGGGCCGGACACCAGATCGTCGCCCCCGGCTCGCGGTAGGCGTCCTCGGCGTACATCGTGAACACCGTCTTGGCGCGCACGAAGAAATTGGGGACGCCGTGGCTGAGTCGCTCACTGCTCTCCGGTAATACCAGGCAAATCGCCCGTATCCGCGCCAACGGATCCATAGTCGGAGTGTAGGTGTACCGTCCCGACTTTCGGCGTTGGACCGCGGGCACAAGGATGTATCCATGGGTATCGAGTTGAACGTCGCGGGGGTGTGCCGCGAACCCGCTGAAGATTTTCTCCAGCAGGTGCAACAGTGGTTGCGGACCGGCCCTGCCGGTGCGCGGATCGACTGGGCCTCGACATCGGCGCCATTCCGCAATGCGTTCGAGACGTCGGGGGATCAACTGCTCGCCGTGCTGCATCCTGCGGCCGAGCCGGTCGATCTGCGCGCGGCACACGGGCAGGTGGTGGTGAGCGCGGGGTGCGCGCCCGCGGGTCCGGGCTATCACCGGCATGTCGGTGCGGTCCTGCACGAAATGGCCAGGGAATTCGACATTGTCTGGGATGAGGGGACCGAGGACCCGCTCGGGCTCGCCGATAATCGAGCGGAGGTCGAACGGGACTATCTGATGTGGATTCGGACGCTCGCGCACACCGTGCTCACTCAGGTTCCGAACGAAGACAACGTGGTGTCGCTCGGTTTGTCCCTCGGCAGCGACCAGTTCGACTACGAAGGTTTGGCAGCGACCTGGCTGGGGCCACGCGACGTCGATTGGTTCCGTGCGGTCGCCGACGGTGACGAAGCCGAGGCCATCCGGTTCTTCCCCTGGTGGGAGGACGGCTGGACCGCACGCACCTTCCGTGACACCTCGCTCGGCATCATGTGGAACGACGTGCGCTGGCGTATCCCCACGGACGAGGACGACGCACCCGCCTTGCGTCAGGCCGACACCCTGCTCGCCGAGGCGAGCCGTCTCGATCTCACACTCGAACTGCCGTGGGCCGCCTGGCACGAGTTGCGCGGACTGCTCGGCTCGCTGGAACCCGTCGTCGACGGCGCACCCCCGGACCTGGACGAACGCGCCGTCCGCGACGTCGGTGTCCGGCCAGGATATCGACGCCGCCCGGTCTTCACCTCGATGCTGCCCGGCTGGAGTCTGCGCATACCAGGCGATTTCACCTACGGCTGGGACGGCGACCGTTGGTGGGCATGGGACGGCGAGCGCCAAATCGACATCACCGTGCTCCGCGTGGACGACGAGAAGTCGGGCCCACCACCCGCCGCCATGCTGCAATACGGCGCGAACGCGACCGAAGGCCACCGCGGCGAACCGGTGTTGGGCGGCCCAGGCGACGGCTGGTGGCTGCCCTCCAGCGAAACCGACGAAGCCGGTGTCCAGGGCATCGCCAGCCACCGCAACGGTGAATTGCTCCTCGTCACCATCAGCGTCCCCGACGAGGAGATGAACTGGGCAATCGAAACCTGGCAGTCCCTGCGGTATTCACCCGGCTGAGGACGGGCAGTACCGATACGTCGCGAGGTGTGAGGACGGCTGACCCGGGGGCGGGGAGGTGGGTATCCGATCCGGCGCGGCGGTGTTCAGCGCGCAAAAGCCCTGTACCTCAACTATCAATCGAGGTGCAGGGCTCTCGGCTTCCACAGCTACGGACGGTCGAACTCACCGTCGTTCACGCCACCGGTGAAGGCGGTCCACTCGCCGGGGTGAACACCAGGGCCGGACCGGTCGGGTTCTTGGAGTCACGAACACCGACCATGCCCGCATCGAGGAACGCGATCTCGACGCACTCCTTGCCTGACGAGCTTCGGCTGGACTTGAACCACTTCGCCCCGGAAAGGTCGACGCTCACTCGGAGTACTCCTTTGCTACTTCCAGGATCAGTTGCCTGGACGGGTACTAGCTCCGACGCTACTAGGGGCGGTCGAATTCGCCATCGTTCACGCCACCGGTGAATGCGTCCCATTCACTAGGAGTGAACACCAGCGCCGGGCCGGACGGGTTCTTGGAATCCCGCACGCCGACCAGGCCCCCGTCGAGGTGCGCGACCTCCACGCAATCCTTCGTTGAGCCGCTGCGGCTGGACTTGAACCACTCGGCCCCGGACAGGTCGATGTTCACTCGGCATACCCCTTTGCTACAGACAGGATCAGGCTCCTGGACTTGCCTCGATCCAACGCTACCCGGTTTATCTCTCGTAACGCATGACGATAACGTTCCACCTCCGCGTCCCGCTCCAAGTACAGATCGCCCGCATATTCCTCGACGTAGACGATCGGAGGCTCAACGAGCTTGGACTGTGGCAACTCCGGGAACTCCAGCAAGCTGAACGATCCAACATACGACCCGAGAATGCTACGTGCACTGAACGGCACCACGCGCACTGAAACATTAGGCAGCTCAGCCACTTTTGCGAGATGGTGCATCTGTCCGGCCATGACAGTCGATCCTCCCACCTGATCACGGAGCACCGACTCCAACAGGATGACGTCGACCGTGAAGTGAGGATTCTCGAGACGTGTTTGCCTTCGCGTAGCCCACTCGATTCGCTTCTCGATCACATCGGCGGGCGCATCCGGGGATTCTGCCCAGGCAATCTCACGTCGATACTCAGGAGTCTGAAGCAGTCCCGGGAGGATCGCTACCTTCCAGGCAGTCAACCGGGACGCTGACTCCTCTAGAGCCAGATAGTGATCGAAGTCCGTTGCTATCTGGTCCGCGTAAGCCCTCCACCAGCCCCCGCCGCGCTCGCGCGCTGAGCGAACTTCTTGCACCAGACCGAGCAGTGTTTTCCGCTCCACGTCGGTGGCGCTGAATGCATCGCACAGGGCGTTGACCATCATGTTGGTGACGCGCGTGGATTGGCCTTCCTCCATGCGGCCGATTGACTGCGGTGAAGTCTCACCCGCCCTCGCCGCGTCGGCTTGGGTCATCGCCTTGGCTGTGCGAAGTCTGCGGAGCTCGCGGCCAAGGGCCCGGCGCGGCAGGGTACTTCCGGTAGCGCTCATGTCGTTAGCCTCGCTGTCGAGTGAGCTGTCTTTTGGAGGCCGTCAACTGGCAGCATCCACCCGGCGGCATCCGCAGCAAAAGTACGGCATCTACCAATCGAATTCAGGTGTTTGAGGATTCCAACCTTGGCGGTTTGGGTGTGTTCTGGACCTGCGCCGGAGAGATGACTCCCTTCCTCCGTCAGGAGCTATGAGGGCCCGGCGCACCCAAGCCGCAAGTCGATGCCCCGGAGGTCGGCAGATGCCGAAAAGTGAGCTTCCGCAACGAGTCCCGTTCGCCGGGCCGCCAACCAGCTATGTGGGCGCAACGGCCGATGTGGTCGAGACGTTCGCGTCCGCGCTGCGTGAGTGGGCTGGTGAGCCGATGGCCGCTGAGTCGTCCCGGTGCCGGGGTGTCGAGTCCTCCGGCATCGGGCGCACGAACGACGAGACCGCGCGTTTGGAAGGTGGGCTGTAATGCGTCGAGATCGTTTGCGTACCACCGAATCACCGGACAGCAGGAAGGTCGCTGTATGGCGGTTGATCGGTCGTGATTGTCAGATTCTTCGATTCCAGAATCGTGCCGATGCGTCTGCCGCGTATCGATGGCCGAGCGGCAGATCATTGCCCAGCGCGCAGCGTGGTCTCGTGTTGTTCGATGGTGTTGCGCTGCCTGATCTTTGGGAAGTCCGCATGATGTTCCCCGGTCATCTGGATCTGTGGGACGCGGTCCGTGACGATCTGTGGGCGGCGTTGCTGTGCATGACGGATCCGCCCGCCTGGTCGCGGGGAATGTAGATGTCGGACCCGGTCCCGTATCTGCCGTCCGGTGCGGTCGCTCCTTCGGTGCGTGAGCTTCTGGCGGTCTTTCACGAGGACACTGCCCACAAGCTCGCGATCGCGCCGACCGACAGCTTGCCGATCGTTCACGGGTCGGACGGAACTTTCCGCGCGGTGGACGAGGACGGGTGGCCTGATGTGTATGACGACCTCGACAAGCTGGAAGCCCTTCCTGTCCGACCGATCAGCGTCCGAGGCACCGAGACACCGCTGCATGAATCGCCGTAAACTGGACATGGTCGCGCGACACGCGGTTGCGACCGGCCGGGCGAAATGGTTCGAGCCCTTGTTGCGAGCGACCTGCGAGTGGATGATTGCCGCAACCAATATGCGCTCGAAATGATCTCTGTGTCAGAGCATTCGGTGAGCAGACGTCGACAGCCCGGACGGTGGAACCGCTTTCGATTCGAGGATGGGAACGCGATGGTGACGAGGAACTTGAGCCAGCTGGAGCTGCTGATCGAGCTGGAACCGGTTGCCGAGCAAAATGTGAACCGGCATCTGTCCATAGCGAAGGACTGGCATCCGCACGACTATGTGCCGTGGGACCAGGGCCGCAATTTCGCGGCCATGGGCGGAATCGACTGGGAACCGGGGCAGTCCAAGCTCAGTGAGCTGGCCAAGGCCGCGATGATCACCAACCTGCTCACCGAGGACAATCTGCCGTCCTACCACCGGCTGATCGCCGACTCGTTCTCCCAGGACGGCGCGTGGGGGACCTGGGTGGGGCGCTGGACCGCCGAGGAGAACCGCCACGGTGTCGCCATGCGGGACTACCTGGTCGTGACCCGAGGTGTGGACCCGGTCGCCCTCGAAGCGGCGCGGATGATTCACATGACCAACGGTGTGATCGACCCGACCGGGGCCGGCGATACCGGTTTCTTGCGGGGCGTCACCTACGTGACCTTCCAGGAGTTGGCCACCCGCGTCAGTCATCGCAATACCGGCAGGGTCTGTGAGGACCCGATCGCGGACCGCATGCTGCAACGTATCGCCGCCGACGAGAACCTGCACATGATCTTCTATCGCAATCTGTGCGCCGCGGCCCTGGATCTGGCCCCCGACCAGACCCTCGAAGCCGTCTCCTTCATCATCAAGAACTTCCAGATGCCCGGGGCGGGCATGCCCAACTTCCGCCGCAACAGTGTCCTGATGGCCAAACACGGCATCTACGACCTGCGCCAGCATCTGGAAGAGGTCATCTCACCGGTCCTGCGCATCTGGAATGTCTTCGAACGGACCGACTTCTCACCCCGTGGCGAGCAGATCCGCGACGACCTGGCCGCCTTCCTCGACAAGCTCGGCAAGGACGTCCTCAGATTCGAGGAACAGCGTGACCGCGCCCTCGCCCGCGAGGCCATGAAGCGCGAGCGCCAAGCCATCTGAACCGTGCCTCGACCGGAATACAACCATCGGCGGCGTCGGTTGCAATAACCATGACTAGACCTGTTCTGCAACCGGGCCCCGATCATCCGATCACCGTCACACCGCACCCGGAGCGCGTTGTCGTCCGCGTGCACGGACACGTGGTCATCGATACCGAGAACGCACTGGTTCTGCAAGAAGCGTCGTATCCGCCGGTCTACTACCTCCCGTTGGCCGACGCCGAGGATTCGGTGCTCGAGCGCACCGAGACGGCCACCTACTGCCCCTACAAGGGCGAGGCGAGCTACTTCACGGTCTCGGTCGGTGGCGCACAGAGCATCGACGCGGGATGGGCATACGAGTCGCCGTACCCGGCGGTCGCCGAGATCAAGAATCACATCGCGTTCTACCCCGATCGCGTCGACGCTCCGTAACAGCTGGAGCGGTCGCAGCGGCTTCGGACTATCGCCCGAGACCGAGCGTGTCGGAAACGCATTGTGATACTTGGATATGCGCATTAATGACGTTTGCCCGGAATGGCGTTGTCCGGTGGCCGCAATAGTCTGCGTCCTGCAAGAGCGCAAGGACGTCGAAAGAGCTGCGGTAGAGGAAGGTCCGCGCTAGTTGTCCGCCTGGATCGGCGCGACTTTGTAGACGGCGTAGCTGTTGCCGATGACGGAGTAGGAGACGTTGCGGACCGGGACTCCGCCTGCGGTGCGACCGAATTCGGTGCCGTTGTGGGCGTGGCCGTGGATTGCGAGAGCGGCGCGCCCCGCGTCGACTGCTTCGGCGAGATCGTGGCAGCCGAGGCCCGCGTAGATCTTGCGAGGCTCGCCGACCAGGGTGTCGGTGACGGGGGCGAAATGCATGAGGGCGATTCGGGTTTCGCAGGTGAGGGTGTCCAGGGCCTGCCGAAGGCGCAGCGCGTCGACAGGGCCGCGCCGCGTTCGGGCACGGTGTTCGGTGGTGCCTTCGTCGGGCGTGCCGGGGTAGTGGGGGAATCCGCCGCTGCCGCCCATTACGCCCGCGATGCCGAGTTGGATGCCCGCTATGTCGAGGGTGATTGCTTCTCCGTCGAGCATGTGCACGCCGAGCGCGGTGAGCATGGTGGCGATGCGATAGCCCTGCCTGCGGTCGTGGTCGTGATTGCCTAATACCGCGACGACCGGAACGGGGAGCGCGGCGATTTCGGCGCAGAGCAGATCGGCCTCGTTCAGCCTGCCGCCCTCGGTGAGGTCGCCCGCCAACAGCAGCACGTCGGCGTGTGCGGCCAGGTCGGTGAAGGCGGAGCGGAAGGCGCCGACCATAGAGTCACGCATGTGCAAATCCGCGACAGCGGCGATTCGGATGTTTCGGTTCCCGCTGGAGGGCATGTTTGTCAGCCAGCCACATGGCCGGCCGGGTGTCAATCGGTATACCGCACCGGTCGCCCAGGTTAACCGCTTCGAACTGGGTGAATAGGTTTTCGCTATCGAATGTTCAGTGGCCGTTCAGCGGGGCAACGCGCGGTGGCGCGGCCGGTGAAACATCCATGAACAATCGTGCGGCGCGCTTCCGGAGCGTCACGTCCGCCCGATTCTGGTCACCGCCGACCACGGGCACCGGCCCGAGGGTGGCCACGGCGGCCAATCATCCGATGAGACAACGAATTTCGTGATCGCACGCGGATCCGACTTCGCCACGGGCAGCACCGACAACCGCTACTGTCTGGTCGACATCACCCCCACCGTGCTCGATCTGCTCGACGCCCCAGCCGACCCCGCCTCCGATGGTCATTCCATGCTGGCCCGACCTCGCGGGCACGTCGGGATCATCGACGCGGTCCTGCCGCAAGGGGTTCGCTAGCACGCCGCTGAGCCTGTTCATCGGCGTCGCGCGACCGCTGCCACCGCTACTCGCGCGACAACCATGATGGTCCCCTATCGATCCGGTACCGGACGCCGAAGTCGGGGCGGGGCTAGAGTTGATGAGGGCGGATATGGCGGTCGGATAGGGTGGTCCGACCGCGGCGTGGAGAGGTGGTGGCATGACTCAGCATCTAGGCGAGGCGAATGTCGAGCAATCGGCGGCGGCCTCGCCGACGAATGGTGCGGCGGCCACCCCGGAGGAAAGAGTGAAGGCTGCCACCGCTGCCGCGGAGCCCGCGGCGAGTAATTCGACTCCGTCGCGCCAGCCGGGAACCTCGGCGGCGGTGCCGACGTCGGCCTCGCGCCGGGTGCGGGCGCGGTTGGCGCGGCGGATGACCGGCCAGCGTGGGATCGCGGCGGTCAAGCCGGTGCTGGAGCCGCTCGCCAGCGTGCATCGTGAGCTGTATCCGAAGGCGAATCTCACGCTGTTGCAGCGTGCGTTCGATGTCGCCGACGAGCGCCACGCGCATCAGTTCCGCAAGTCGGGTGACCCGTACATCACCCACCCACTCGCGGTGGCCAATATTCTGGCCGAGCTCGGCATGGACACGACCACGCTGGTCGCGGCGCTGTTGCACGACACCGTGGAGGACACCGGGTACTCGCTCGAGCAGCTGACCACGGACTTCGGGCCGGAGATCGCGCATCTGGTCGACGGCGTCACCAAGCTGGACAAGGTCAACCTCGGTGCCGCCGCGGAGGCCGAGACGATCCGCAAGATGATCATCGCGATGGCGCGGGATCCGCGCGTGCTGGTGATCAAGGTGGCCGACCGGCTGCACAACATGCGCACCATGCGTTTCCTGCCGCCGGAGAAGCAGGCGAAGAAGGCCAAGGAAACCCTCGAGGTGATCGCGCCGCTAGCGCATCGCCTCGGCATGGCGACGGTCAAATGGGAACTGGAGGACCTCGCCTTCGCGATCCTGCACCCGAAGAAGTACGACGAGATCGTGCGGTTGGTCGCCGACCGGGCACCCTCGCGCGATACCTATCTGGCGCGGGTGCGCGCCGAGATCGTGAACACCCTTGCCGCGTCCCGGATCAATGCGATCGTCGAGGGCAGGCCCAAGCATTACTGGTCGATCTATCAGAAGATGATCGTCAAGGGTAAAGACTTCGACGACATCCATGACCTGGTCGGTATCCGCATCCTGTGCGACGAGGTCCGCGACTGCTACGCCGCGGTCGGTGTCGTGCACTCGTTGTGGCAGCCGATGGCGGGCCGGTTCAAGGACTACATCGCCCAGCCGCGTTACGGCGTCTACCAGTCGCTGCACACCACCGTCGTCGGTCCGGACGGCAAGCCACTCGAGGTGCAGATCCGTACCCAGGACATGCACCGCACCGCCGAGTTCGGCATCGCGGCGCACTGGCGCTACAAGGAGACCCGAGGCAAGCACTCGAACGACTCCACCGAGGTCGACGACATGGCGTGGATGCGCCAGCTGCTGGACTGGCAGCGGGAGGCGGCCGACCCGGCCGAGTTCCTGGAGTCGCTGCGCTTCGACCTGAAGTCGCCGGAGATCTTCGTGTTCACCCCGAAGGGTGATGTGATCACCCTGCCGCAGAAGTCGACGCCGGTCGATTTCGCGTACGCGGTGCACACCGAGGTCGGGCACAAATGCATCGGCGCCCGTGTGAACGGCAGGCTCGTCGCACTGGAACGGCAGCTGGAGAACGGCGAGGTCATCGAGGTGTTCACCTCGAAGGCGCAGAACGCGGGACCGAGCCGCGACTGGCAGAACTTCGTGGTGTCCCCGCGCGCCAAGGCCAAGATTCGGCAGTGGTTCGCGAAGGAACGCCGTGAGGAGGCACTGGAGAGCGGTAAGGAGCAGATCGGCAAGGAAGTCCGCAGGGGCGGGCTGCCATTGCAGCGGTTGATGAGCGTGGACGCGATGACCGCGGTCGCGCACGAGCTGCACTACACCGACATCTCGATGCTCTACGCCGCCGTCGGCGAGCACCAGGTATCCGCGCAGCATGTCGTGCAGCGCCTGATGGCGCAGCTCGGCGGTATCGGCGACGTGGAGAACGAGCTCGCGGAGCGCTCCACTCCGTCGACGACACCCAACCGCCAGCGCGTCACCGGCGATGCGGGTGTGCTGATCCCCGGCGCGACCGGCACCGTGGCCAAGCTGGCCAAATGCTGCACCCCCGTGCCCGGCGACGAGATCATGGGCTTCGTGACCCGGGGTGGCGCGGTCAGCGTGCATCGGACCGATTGCACCAATGCCGGTTCGCTGCGCGATCAGGCCGAGCGCATCATCGACGTGGAATGGGCGCCGTCGCCGTCGTCGGTGTTCTTGGTGGCCATCCAGATCGAGGCGCTCGATCGCACCCGCCTGCTGTCGGATGTGACGAAGGTACTCGCCGACGAAAAGGTGAACATCCTCTCCGCCTCGGTGGCCACGCACGGCGATCGGGTCGCGATCAGCAAGTTCACCTTCGAGATGGGCGATCCGAAGCATCTGGGTCACCTGCTCAACGTGGTGCGCAATGTCGAAGGCGTCTATGACGTCTACCGCGTCACCTCGGCCACCTGAGTGGCCGAGATGCGTCAAGCTAGCTGAACATCGCCGCAGGTCACCGGGTTTGGCCCGGTGGCCTGCGCTATTTTTCCGGCACAGACGTTCGCGGGGCCGCCTTGTTCGCCGTAATGCGAAGTCCAGGTTGATGATTCGAATCGGCAGCGGTGGCCGGGTGATTGCGATCGACTGATCATGATCGGAAAGTTGTCGGCCGGTTGCCTGCGCCGCGCCAGGAGGTGTCCTGGATCGTCCGGCGGTTCCCGGAAACTTTCCGCGGGCTCGCCGATGATTGCCGGATTCTGTTACGGTTTAGTGCGTTTCATGGCGTTGAGGTTAGCTGCGGCAACACGGACTGATTGTGGATCGCTATGACAAGGTACTCGGCACGAATCTCGGGAATGCTGGTCGCGTTCACCGTTGCTGTGGTGACTGCTACCACCGGTGCCGCGGTCGCGGAGCCCTCGAATCCGGCAGGTCCCTCGACGGACGTGCCGATCAATAGCTGTCCCGCCTTGTACGCGTTGGGAATTCAGGGCACCGGGGAGTCCTCGCCCGACGCGGCGACCACCACCGACACCGGGATGCTGTCGACGGTCTTCCGTCCGATGCTGGCAAATGCTCCCGAACCGGGACTGGTCGATCGAGCCTATGTGCCGTACGAGTCCGCATTCGGTGGCGCGACCGCCGGTGGCGTTGTGCCGTATTCGGAGTCCGTCGCCGGCGGCCTGGCCCGGTTGCGCAGCATGGCGAAGACCGTCGCAGATCGGTGTGGCGACTCCCGGTTCGCGGTGGTGGGGTATTCCCAAGGCGCACATGTCGCGTCGATGTTCGCGCAGGAGATCGGCCAGGGGCGTGGCGTGCTGCCCGCCGAGAAGGTCGCGGCGGTAGCGCTGTTCGGCGATCCGACCCGCAATCCCGGTGCGCCACTGTTCCCCGGCTCGCCGGGCAAGGCGACGCCCGATGCGGCGCCGGGTACTTCAGGCGATCAGCTGGCCTCGATCACCGCACTTGCGCAGGCGCCTGCCGCGGGCGGCGGTATCGGCCCCGATCGGGACAGGGCGGCGAATTTCGGCGCGCTGACCGGTCGTGTCGCCAGTTTTTGTACGGCGGGCGACCTCGCCTGCGACGCACCGCAGGGTGCGCCGATCCTGAAGGCCGTCGCCAATGTCGTCGGCCAGGCCGAGCTCAGTGGCGGTGACCCGATCGCCTCGCTGGTCTCGATCGCGCAAGCGCTGGCGTTCACCTCGATCAAGACGGTGACCAAGGTCGCCAACGAGGACGTCCAGGGCAACTCGATCGCGAATCTGTCACTCGCGCCGAAGAAGTCGATCTCCCAGCGGCTGGCCGACGCGGCCGATCCGCGCACCCCGCTGGACATCCCCGGTGCGATCCAGGGCCTGCTGAAGGTCGGCATGATCGGCCTGAGCTCGGTGGTCACCGTGGTCAGGGCGGTCATCAGTCCCGCGGGCATCGGAGAGCTCGCGACCGCGGGGTTGTCGAACCCGGCGGCCGGGCTGCTGCTGTTGGGGACGAAGCTACTCGGTGCCGTTCCACAATTGATTCCGCCGACCACCGGTGTCCGGCTGGTTACCCAGGCCTTCGACGCGGTTGTACAAAATATCACCGACAACAGCGAGCTGCTCGACATCACCACGTGGACCAGATACTGGGACACCGTCCAGCGGCACACCGGATACGGGACCGCGGCGGTTTCGGCCAATGGTGAAGCGCCGACCCGGTTCGTCGCCGACTGGCTCGCAGCGGTCGCACGCGATGTGGCAGGTAAGTTCGGTAGTGGCGCCACGCCGCAAGGAGGCAGCGACAGGCCGTCGCCCGGATTCTTCGGAGAAAGTTCCGGCGCGTCGACTGTGCCGAATTCGTCCGGTACGGGACAATTTCCGTTTGGGACGGGAGCCGATGGCGCCTCATCCGGAGGCGAGACTTCGGTACCCCCCGCCGATCGACCCGGCACCGCCAACACCTACCCGTTCTCCACGAACTGATCGCAGAGAGGGTCTGAGATGCGCCATGTGCCTCACTCCGCGGGACGGGGGGAATGTTGAAGTCGTACAAACAGCTGTCGCGTTGGTACGGCCCGCTGGAGCCGGAAACGGGTTCGGCGACCCCCGCTCACGCAGACGAGGTCGGTGTGTCCACCCTCGGTGACGACGACGGCCCGGCCCGATATCCGCATTACATTCTCGACGACGATCCCGATGAGGTTCGCGCCCGCGCGGACGTACCGACCGATCTCCCGTCGGGCCGTGCCGAATTCACCGGCGGTTGGTCGGACTGGGTGTCCGGCCGCGCGCCGGGACCGGATGACGATTACGCACCGCCGAGTGTGGCTGGTGTCGTGCGGTTCCCGTGGCCCGAAGACGAATTCGACGACGACCGTGAGGAGCGCGCCACCGCCGCGGCGGAAGCCTCGCGCGCCCTGCGTCAAGAGGCGCGCGATCACCCGACCTCACGTCGCGCCCGGGCGATCGTGGTGCTCGTCGTCGCGGTCGTGCTGCTCGGCGCTGCCGCCGCGGGCGTGCTGTTGCTGCTGCGCTCCTCCTCCGATCGCGGCGCCGCCGAGCCCACTCCGTCGTCGATGCACTTCGCGATCGGCACCGCGCAGCCCAACGAGGTGGGCGCAGGGCCGAATTACGCGACAAGGCCACAGCCGGGCACCGGTGCCGGCGCGGCCGACGCATGCCCCACCGAACGCGAGGAACGCATCGTGCGCAGCGCCGAATCCGGCGGCACCACCTCGGGTCCGGACGCGGTGCTGTCGTTCCAGTACGGCTACTACGTGGAACGCTCCGGTGAGCGGGCCAGGGAAGTGGTCGCGCCGGAGGCGGCCGTGTCGCCCGCCTCGGTGATCCAACGCGGTATCGACTCCATTCCGGTGGGCACCACGCACTGTGTGCGCGTCGTGACGATCACCGAAAGCCGGTATCTGGTGGAGATCACCGAGTACCGGCCCGGCGGTGTGCCTGCCACGTACAACAAGCAGACGGTCACCACAGCGGTGGTCGACGGCCGCACCCTCATCACGGGTATCGCGGCCGGATAAAAGGAGAGCTGAGGCGATGGGAGAGGACTGGAGCCGCTGGCTCGACGAGACGCCCGAGGAGGGCGAATCGGCGGGCCGACCTGCGCGCGTGAGGGCTCCGGTAGTGCGGCTGCGGCGCGGCAAGCGCGCGGAGAACAGTGCGCAGGACGCGGAGGAGCCGGCACAGCGTCCGATCCTGGTGGTCGGCGGCTGCGGTGGTGCGGGCGCCACCACGACGGTGCTCGGGATCGCGGGCGAGCTTGCGACAGCGGGTAACCCGACGGTAGCGGTGGACGCGACGGCGGCGGGCAGCGATCTGGCGCTGCGCGGCGCCGACGAGCACCTGTACCCGATCAGTCTGCAGTCGTGGTTGTACGGGCGCGGCAACGACGAGCCAGCACCGTTGAAGGAGTGCATGTCGCAGGCGAGCTCGGGGATCGGGCTGCTGTGGCGCGACGCCGCACCACTGCGGCGAAGGGCCACCTATCTGACTGTGGCCCGCGCGATCTACGACGCCGGTTTCACCGGTGTCTACGATGGCGGAAGCCCGATCGCTGGACGTCAGCTGCGGCCACTGCTCGATGACTCCGATGTTGCTCTGGTGCTTGCCATTCCGGCGCGCGCCGATGCTGCCAACAGGCTGCGGGTGACCCTGGAATGGCTCGACGACCAGTTCGGCGACTCGGCGCAGGGGCAGGGCAGCGGCATCGTCGGTGACACGACGATCGTTGTCTCGCACCAGCAGCCCGGTGGCGAGTCACGGGTTGCCGACCATTTGCGTTCTCATCTGTCGGGTTGGGTCCGTGACATCAGGGAGATTCCGTACGACCCCCACCTGGCCCGTGGTGAACTCGTGCGGCACGCGTCGTTGGCCGCGGAGACGCGACGGGCGTATGCGCGCCTGCTGGCCGGGGTGGCATCATGACGGCCGCCATGAAACTTCGTCGTCGACCCGAGCCCGCGCAAGTCGGTGTGGTCGCTCCACCGGAGTCACGGCGCGCGCTGATCTGGGACCGTCCGGTGCCGGGTGTCGGCAGAGCGCCGCTGGTGTGGTTGCTCGGCGTGCACGGTGGCGCGGGAGCCAGTAGCCTCGCGCATGTGCTTGCGCCCGCGGCGGATTCGGGCCGACGCTGGCCCGGTGTCTTCGACCGCGAGTCGCCCTTCGTCGTTCTGGTAGCCAGAGAAACCATCGCGGGATTGACCCGCGCCCACGACCTGTTGCGCCAACACCATTCGGGATTCGCCGGCGCCGCCGAGGTGCTCGGGCTGATCACGGTGGCGGCACGGCCCGGCAGGATGCCCGCCGAGATCCGGCGCTACCGCGACGTGGTCGGTTCGCTGGCCGGTCAGGTATGGCAGGTGCCGTGGTATGAGGAGTGGACCCTCGTCGAGCCGGAGAATCTGCCGGTCTGGGCGCCGGGTGACGCGCTCCCGCCGAAGAAACGAAAGATCGACCCGCTCGAGGAAGTTCCGCTCGAGGTCCGGGAGCTCGGCACCGATATCCTCGCTGCGGTGCGTGAAAACCTGGATGCTGCTTCATCTTTCGACGATGGGCCAGAATAATGTTGATATTCAGCGCCGTCCCGGACCGTTGACCGCCCACTTTTTCGAGAAAGGCACCCGATGAGCACCATCCTCCTCGCAGTGCAGGACGCGTACGGCACTGTCCTGGCTCAAGTCGGTAACCCGACACCAGAGGCGCCTCCCGGCTCGGAGAAGATCCTGCAGCTGGTCCGGTACCTCACCTGGTTCGTTCTGCTGTCGGGTATCTGCGGCATCACCTACGCGGGCGGCAAGTTCGCGTGGGAGAAGTGGACCGGTGGTGGGCTGGAGTCGCCCAAGATGGTGGCCGGAGCCATGATCGGTGGCGTCGTCGCGACCAGCGCGGGCACCATCATGAACGCCGTCATCGGCACCTGATGGGGGCGATGTCTACCGTGCGGGTCTCGGCAGGTGAGCTGCTCGCGTACAAGCAGATGCCTTCCGAGGTGCTGCAACCTTTGATGCAGCTGTTGAATTGGCTGCTCTGGTTCGTACTGCTGGTGTGCCTCGCCTGGATGATCGTTTCCGCGGGAAAGCTGTGGAACTCGTTCCGCAGCGATCTCGCGATGAACGACGCCTCACACGGGGTTTTGATGAGCCTGCTCGGCGCAGCGGTGGCCAGTACCGCGTCCGGGATCGCGCTGGCGTTCCTACCGACGTGATGACGATGAACTCCACGCAGACACGGTCCGAGCACACCGTGACCCGAAACGCCGTCCGCGCGTCGCGACGCGGTGCTCGCGGGCCCACCGCTGGTGCGGTCGGTGTCGTGTTGCTGATGGCGGCGGTCGGCTGCGGTGGCGACGGCGACGGCGGCCCGAAGCTGGCCGCGACGCCGACGCACGTGCGCTGGCAGCCGTTCCAGGGTGTGGCACTGCCGCACGCGGAGCAGGGCCCGAAGAAGGAGGCCGATGGCGCGGCAACAGGTTTCGAGCATTCCCCGCCCGGCGCAGCGCTCGCCGCGATCATCCACACGGTGCGATTGTCGGTAGCCGCGGACAACCAGTGGTCGAAGGTAGTGGCCATGGAGGTGGTGCCGGGCACTGCCAGAGACGAGTGGTCGGTCAACCGCGTGCAGCTCTCGATCAGTGGGTCCGCTTCGGTCGAATACGCACCGCGGTTGCTCGGCTACAAGATCATCGAATACTCCGACGAGCGTTCCGGTGTCGACGTCTATACCGAATATTCGGACAACTCGAGAGCGGTCAACCACACCACCGTCGAGTGGTACGGCGACGACTGGAGATTACGACTGCCCGACCCCGAATCGACTGCCCGGCCCATCGAGGCGGTCGACGCATTACCCACTGACATCGTGACATTGGAGGCACCGAAGTGAACGAGAAGGAGTCGAACGCGCGCGATCGCGTCTCCTTCGGTGCCATCGCGTCCGCAGCGGTGCTCGCACTCATCGTGATCGTCGGTCTTGTCATGTACCTCGGCCGCGATACCGGTTCGGATGGCGGCAGCGGGCCGGTCGCCGCGGCGGGGTCCGGCGCGTCCGGGTTCGCCGATCCCGAGGTCGATATCTTCGGTAGGCGGGTCGATGTCCCGAATGATCCTGCCGGACAACCGCTTCCGCAGCAGCCGAGCGACCAGCGCAAGCCGTCGGACCCGGATTGGCTGACCGCCGCGCCGGAAGGCACCGCGGCGCCGCACGGCTGGCAGCGGATATACGGCGCCTCGGTGCCGTTCTCGACCTCCGATGGTCCCTCGCACATCGAAGACGGTCTGGCCGTTGGCTATTCGCACACCCCGCAGGGATCGGTGCTCGCCGCGGCGCAGATCACCTACCGGCTCAACGCCAGGCCCGCCGACCGCGATCTGTATGTACGGCAGGTGCGGGTCTCGGCCCAGCAGATCGCCGCCTACGACAAGGCGTTGTCGCAGGACCGATTGCCAGAACAGCAGCCGGAGAAGGTGACTCGATACTTCGTCGCCTCGGACGCCTTCAAGGTGGAGAACTACGCCGACGACCTCGCCATCATTCGGCTCGCCTCACGCGGGCCGGTTGTCGACGGCAAACAGCTGTGGGCGGCGCTGCGCCTGGTGATGGTATGGGACGCGGGGGACTGGCGACTCAAGCCCGCCACGTCCAACAACGCACAGACCGAGTACGTCGAATCGCTTGCGGGGTGGACGAAATGGTGACCTACACCGAACAGAACGCGCCCATTCAGTCCGCGAGAAAGGCTCGAGAGACAGTTGACCGATTCCCTGCGAAGCATCGAGGGGTGGACACAATGGTGAGGCGTGTCGTCACAATTTTCGCGGTCATCTTCACGGTGATGATCGCGACACCGACCGTGGCCTACGGTCAGACCTACGGATTCGACGAGACGTGCAACGAATTGCACGACACCCTCGACAATGTCGGTCTGCCGGGAATCTCGCTCGGCGATGCCGCGTCGGCCGCGTGTAAGGCGGGCAATGCCGCCTCGCATCCCGGCAGCGCGGCCACCGCGGTCAAGGACAAGGCGTGGGATTCGACCTTCGGCAAGGTCGTCGATTCGCTGATGAAGGGTCTCGGCGAGGCCATCATTCTGGCGTTGACGTTCTGGATGAAGGTGCCCAACGAGGTGGCCAGCGATGGGGGGTCGTTGTTCACCAAGATCAACGATTACACCTATCAGGCCCAAATATTGCTCTTGATAGCCTCGGTGATCCTCTCCGGCGCCAGATTGGCCGAGGCCAGACGCGGCGCCGCGATGAACGAGGCGGCCGAATCGTTCCGGATGTTCGCCAGGGTGGTGTTCAGCTCGTGGATGCTCGGCGCGGTCATTGTCGCGGGCACCCAGGCCTCGGACAAGTTCTCCGAGTGGATCATCAACGACTCGACCGACGGCAATGCCAAGGACCTCGCCGAGCTGATGGTGAAAACCAGTAAGCTACAGGCATTCTCGCCGGGCCTGGTGCTGATCATCGCCATCGTCGGATTGCTCGGCGCACTCGCGCAGATCATCCTTGCCATTGTCAGACAGGGGCTGCTGATCATCGCGGCGGGCGTATTGCCCTTGGCCGCAGCGGCTTCCGGTATGAATGTCGGCAAGACCTCGTATCAGAAGCTGGTCGGCTGGATCATCGCGTTCATGCTGTGGAAACCTGTCGCGGCCATCGTCTACATGATCGCGTTCACCACCGCGGGGCATGTGGACGCGCTGACCGACACCTCCGGACTGCCGGAAGGTGATCAGGCGCAACGCATGCTGGTCGCCATCGTGCTGCTGTGCAGTGTCGCGTTCGTGCTGCCCGCGCTGATGCGTCTTGTCACACCCGCGATCGCGGTCGTCGGTAGCGGTGGCTCCGGTCTCACCGCGACCGGCGGTACCTTGCTCGCCGTCGCCGGTCTCGGTGCCATGGGCACCAAAGCCGTTGCGGTCAAGAGCGCGGCGGCTCCTGGCTCGGCGGGCTACGTCGGTGGTGCGGGCAGTCCGCCGCCTACCCGTGGTGGTGGCGCGGGTCCCCGCCCCGCCCCGCCGCGTGGCGGTGGAGGCGGAGGCGGTGGTGCCGGTGGCGGCGCACCGCGCGCCTCCGGGTCCGCGGGCTCCGCGGGAGTACCGTCCGGTGCGGCCAGAGCGGCCGGCCGTGTCGGCGCGGCACGTGCCATGACGGCCCCGCTGACCGGGGCCGATCAAGCAATGGGTGACGTGGCCGGCGACCGCTGGGCCAATCGTTCACCCGACCTCGGGAGGAGCACCATTCCGCGATGACCATGACGACGAACGATACTTACGAGCGCCGCGCGTACGGACTGTGGCAAAAGCCGCGCAGCGCAGGCCTTTTCGGCCTGCGCTGGGAAGAGACCGTCATCGGCTTCGTCGTCGTGATCACGGCCTTGATCTGCGCCATGGTCGGCGGGTTCAAATGGGGTCTGATCGTGGGCGGCACCGGTGTTGTCGTAATGCTTCCGCTGGTGTGGCGGACGGGGGGCCGCTCCGGCTACGAGAACGGAATTATGATGTTCAACTGGATGCGCTCGCGTAAGAGTGGCGAGCACGTGTATCGCGGTGGCCGTTTCTCGCGGATTCCCGGTGGTGTCACTCGGCTTCCCGGACTGCTCGCGCCCTCGAAGTTGTACGAGGGCATCGACGCGGGCGGGTACAGCTTCGGCATGATCCACCTACCGCAGTTCGCGCAGTACACGGTGGTGCTACGGGCATGGCCGCAGGGCCACGAGGCGGTCGATCAGCCGGTCATCGACCGCTGGGTATCGGCGTGGGGCACCTTCCTCGCCTCGGTCGGCCAGACCAGTGACATCGTCGCCGTCGTTCCGGTGATCGACACCGTGCCGGAGACCGGAAACCGTTTGCTCACCGAGGTTTCCACGATCACACGGCCCGACGCGCCGGAGCTTGCCCAGCAGGTGATGTACGAGCTGGCCACCGAGCTGCCGCAGGAGCGGGTGCAGCTGCTGCCCCGGGTGGCGATCACCTTCAAGGCGACCACCGCCGAGCGTCGTAAGAACCCCGCGGAAGAGGCGGTCGAGATCGGCCGCAGGCTGCCGGGTATCTGTGCCGCGCTCGCGGAGGCCGGTGTGCGCGCACAACCGATGTCGGCCGACGAGGTCATCTCCTTCATCCGGCGCAGCTACGACCCTGCTTCGCAGGCCGACCTCGAGGTGGCGGCGGGCGAACCCGAAGGGCACGGCTTGGATTGGGCCGATGCGGGGCCGGTCTCGCACGACGAGAAGTGGGATCACCTGGTGCACGATGGTGGCCGCTCGGTCACCTGGGAGATGGACGCGGCACCCGAGGGTGCGGTGGACGAGCGCGTGCTGCAGCGGTTGCTCGCGCCGAATCCCGAAGTGCCGCGCAAGCGCATCGCGATCGTCTATCGTCCACACTCGGCCGCCGACGCCGCCGAGATCGTCGACGACGATTTCAAGAACGCGCTCGTCGCTCAGCAGAGCGAGCGTGGGGTTGTCTCGGCGGCCGCGACCCTGCGGGTCGGCGCCACCCAGCAGGCCCGTGAAGAGCAAGCCCGGGGTCACGGTGTGACCCGCTTCGGGGCGTTGGTGACCATCACCGAGCCCCTGCGCGGCGATCTGCCGCGTATCGAAGCCATCACCCGCGACCTGTCCACACAGGCGCGACTGAAGATCCGGCGGTGCTATCGCTATCAGTCGGCGGCGTTCGCTGCCTCGCTCGGCTGTGGTGTGATCCTGCCGGAACACGCGACTATTCCGAAAGCACTGGCGGGCTGAGTGAGCGTAGCGAGCGAACCGAAGACACAGGGCGCGTCGCGCACGACGGAGCCGAGCGCCAGCGAGGCGGAGGAGTGAGCGATTCATGGCACGTGACTACGAGCCACCCGTACGGGAACCGGCGCGGGTGACCGGCGACGATCGGCCGGGTCTCGAGGAAGTCGCCGATCGGGAACGGCGATCGGCGCACGAGGCGGCCGAGCGTCGAGCGCGGGCCGGAGCGGGCCGCGCCGATGGCGCCCGTCCCGAGCGGGCACACCCCGAGCGGGCCCGCGCCGAGCGCCCGCATGCCGAGAACGGCCGTAATGAGCGCACTTCCGCCGATCGTGGCGAGGGCAGGAACGCGCGGCCGCAGCGTGAGGGCGAACGCCCCGCGCGCGGTAATCGGCCGGTGCCGCCGCCCCAGCGGACCGGAGCGAAGGTGGAACGTACTGGTGCACGGGGTGGCCGCGGCGTGCCGCGCCCGGTCAAAGCCGACCGGGTCGCCGACCGTGCGATGGGCACCCCGCAGATGGACAAGGCAAAGCTGAAGGCGGACAAGCGCAGACAGTCCGGCCCGAAGCTGCTCGACGACATCACCAGGACCAGGCTGGAGGGGATCAGCCGCGAGCAGACGGGGCTGCGCGCGGCATGGGCGACCTTCAAGCTGCGCACCGACGAGATCCGCCGCCGCAATTACGCCGCCCGCGCGGAACAGACCTTCGAGGACGGATTCGACCGCAGCACCGCGCAACTCACCGATCGCGGCTACGCGGGGCCGGGCGGCGGGCGGATGAACGTGGTCGGCCGCCCTGTCGAGTACCGGGCAACCACCGCCCAGGTCGCGGGCTTGTGGCCGTGGTCGGTCGGCGCGGGCGCGCCGTTGATCGGTACCCCGCTCGGTTCTCACCTGCACACCGGCGCACCGGTCTGCTTCGACCCGATGAACTGGTTCATGCGCGGCAGTTTCATCACCGCGCCGAGCCTTTTCGTGCTGGGGCTCAATGGTTTCGGTAAGTCGTCGCTGGTGCGCCGAATCGTGCTCGGCGGCGTCGCGCAGGGCATCACCCCGCTCATCCTCGCCGACGTGAAACCGGACTACCGCAAGTTGGTGGAACTGGTCGGCGGCCAGGTGATCGACCTCGGCTACGGTCACGGCAAGCTCAATCCGCTCGCCGCGGGCGTGCTCGGCTCGGTGGTCCCGATGCTGGACGAGTTGCCCGCGTTGCAGGCACAGGTGCTCCAGGATCTGCGGGCCAGGCAGGTGACGCTGGTGGCGGGTCTGGTCGAGTTGGTGCGCGGTGCGCGAGTGCGCGACTACGAGGAGACGCTGATCGCGACCGCGCTGCGTGTGCTGTACCGGCCGGGCAGCGGCTACACCCCCGACCAGCCGCCCATCATGGAGCATCTGCTGGAGGTGATCGTCGAGGGCGGTGAGGAATTGATGCTCGACGCGGGCGCCGACAACCCGGACGAATACCAGATCGCGATCAAGGGGTTGCGCCGTTCGCTGCGCGCGCTGACCCAGGGTCCGTTCGGCGCGATCTTCAACGGCCAGACCACGGTGCCGATCGATACCAGCGCCGTCGCGGTCTGCATCGATGTCTCGCACATCCCCACCGGCGACAAGAAGCTCAAGGCCGCCGTCATGTTGGCCTGCTGGGCTGATGGATTCGCCTCGGTGGAGGCCGCGCACGTGCTCGCCGACGCCGACCTCGGCGCGCAGCGCTACTTCCAGGTGGTGATGGACGAGCTGTGGCAGGTGCTCGGCCTCGGCGACTTCATGATCGACCGGGTCGACGAGCTCACCCGTCTGCAGCGTGGCATCGGCACCGCGCTGATCATGATCAGCCACACCATCAAGGACTTGCAAGCACTCGGATCGGAAGCGGCGATTGCCAAGGCCCTCGGTTTCCTGGAGCGGGCGCGCGCCAAGATTTTCGGCGCGCTGCCCGGCGAGGAGATCAAGCGTCTCGACAGCACCATTCCCTTCACATCCGCCGAGGCGGAGATGGTGACCGGATGGTCCGCGCCGCAAGCGCTGACGGGGGAGGCACTCAAGCCGGGCCAGCTACGACCGTCGCCACCGGGCACCGGCAAGTTCCTGTTGAAGATCGGTGAGGATCGTCGACCGGGCATCCCATTCCATATGGAATTCACCCTCTCGGAGAAGGAAAGTGGAATACACGACACCAACCAGCGGTTCAGTGAATTCACCGAATCCACCGCGCGTGGCTCGAGATCACCGAACGGGAGTGCCGCATGAGGGTTGGTGCGATGGCCGTGAGATGGTGCAGACCCGTGGGTGCGTGCGGGAGGTGGACCGCATGATGCCGCATCGGTCCTATCGGCGAGTGTCGCCCGAGGTACGCAATGCCGCGGTGGAGCAGGTCGCCGCGCTGACCGACAAGCTACGCAGCGAATCAGAGGCGTGCAGGGTGGTCGCCGAACAGATCGGTGTGCACACGAATTCGGTTCGCAACTGGGTTCGCGCCGCCGAAGGGCCGAGCCTGGAGCGGTTGGACGCGACGGCGCTGCGTCGCAAAGTCATACTGCTGCAACAGCAATTGGCCGCGGCCGCGGAAATGAATCGCACACTCGCCGACACCCTCAATCAATCGCGGCACCGACGGTGATGGTGCCGCGGTGACAGGGCGCTCCATCCTATGGGTTGCGCTCGGTGCGGTACTCGGTCTGATGACCTTGGTGGTCGTGATCGTGATGCCCGCGGTTGATGACGAGTGCGAGAGCTACTCGGTGCTCGGGTCGTCGCAGGCCATGCTGCCTCCGCCGGGTGGTTACGCGCCGGGTGACCCCCGTGCCGCTGCCTCCTCGGCTACCTCGACGAATCCCTCCGTTACCGAGACGAATCCCTCTGTGACCCAGGCGAATCCGACGGTCACCGGCACGCCGTCGCTGGCCGCAGGTAGCGGGCCGATCCGCCGCACACTGCCGCTCGCGGTGGGTACCTTCACGGTGTCGGACGTCTTCGGTGCGCGCGGTGGCACCCACCTCGGTATCGACCTTGCCGCCACCGACGGCACCACGATCTACTCGGTGGCCGATGGTCGCGTCGTCGCGGCCGGTCCCGCATCGGGTTTCGGTAACTGGGTCGTCGTCGACTCGGTGGATACCAACGGCCGTTCGTATTCGGCCGTGTACGGCCATATGTGGGATACCGGCGTGCACGTGCGCGTCGGCGACACGGTGACCGCGGGCCAGCCGATCGCACAGGTCGGCTCGGCAGGTGAATCCAGCGGTCCACACCTGCATTTCGAGATCGTCCCCGGTGGTCGCTTCACCGGTGGTCGCCAAATCGATCCGATGCCATGGCTCGACGGCGCACCGACGCCGGATGTCGGTGGCGCGCGCGCCTTTTCGAACGATCCTCGGTGCAGTCGCGGTTTCGGTACCGCCGGTGGCGCGCTGGCCGTCGGCAAGGTGCCGCCGGAGCTCGAAATCTGGTATCGCCGTGCCGGTTCGCTGTGCCCGCAGATCACCCCGTCGCTGCTGGCTGCTCAGGGCAGGCAGGAGTCCGGTTTCCAGCGCGGGGCGAACTCGCCCGCGGGCGCGCAGGGCCTCGCGCAATTCCTGCCGGGCACAGCGGCGAGCACGAACCCCGATGACGGGCAGCCGTATGTCCTCGACGCCGACGGCAATGGCGTTGCCAGCGTGTGGGACGACGGCGATGCGATCATCGGCCAGGGCCGCTACATGTGCGCGATCGCGCACAAGATCATGGCCTGGGAAGCCGACGGCCGAGTACACGGCGACGTCACCGCGCTGACGCTCGCCGCCTACAACGCGGGCGAGGGGGCGGTGCTCGCCTCCGGCGGTATGCCGAATCAGGTGGCGGCGCACTACTCCGAGACCCAGCCCTACGTCGCGAACATCTTGGCGATGGAGCCGCAGTACCGCGCGCCTGGTTCGCTCGGGCGCTTCACCCCGAAGGATGGATCGAGCGGGGACAACGTGGTCGAGGCCGCGCACGAATGGCTCGGCCAGCCGTATGTGTGGGGTGGTGGCGGGCCGCAGGGACCGAGCGGCGGTGGCCTCGACGGACCCGGCCTGACCTCGGCGGCGGTGTTCGCGGCCTCCTCCGGCGCCGTGACGCTGCCGCGCACCGCCGAACAACAGTGGGAGGCGGGTATCGAGGTCCCGATGGGCAAACTGGCGCCGGGCGATCTGGTATTCAGCGCGTTCGGTCCGCGTGGGCCCGCGCTGGTCGGAATCTATTCCGGCAATGGACAAATGATCCAGTCGGTGCCCGGTGCGGACGCGCGGACGCGCGGCGGCGTGACCGAGGTCGCGGTGCCAGGCGACGCTCGGGCCAGGAGGGTGTTGTGAACAGCGGGGGCATCAGGGGCAGTGCACACGCCGAAGCGCCGGAGGCTGTTGCGGCGCCGATGTGTCGGTCGCGGCGACTAGCCTTGAATGACCGATTAGTCTTGGATGACAAAGCGAAATTCCGCGCGAAACTGGTGGTGATGCTGGTGGTGAGCGTCGCGATGCTCGGTGCTTCCTGTAGTCGCGCAGATGGCGGTGACGCGGGTTCCGGTGGGGCGCATCCCGCTACATCCACGCCCAGGTTGCTCGAGGAAGCGCCCGCGCCCGATCCGGTCACGCCGGACGGTGTTGCGGTGACCGCGCTGAAGGAGATCTATACCTGGGAACCTGCCACCGAGGATCAGGGTGCTTCGTTGACAAGGGCCAGAAAGTGGCTGGGCCCCAGCATGATTCGGATGCTCGACAGCTCGCCGACCGGGCTGGAGACGCCGAAGGCGACACTGCAATGGGCAGATTGGGCCAGGGCGAAGGCACGCGTCGAGGCATTCACCTTCGCGGCCGGTGACAAGCCGCCCGCAGGCGCGGACCCGAATATCCAACAATTCAAGATCGGTATCGAGCAGACCGTCGTCTACCCGAACCAGCGCAAGGAAAAGTTGCCGCCCGCCACGGTCATCGCCACCGTCGTCCGTACCTCGGACGGCTGGCGGCTCGACGCATTCCGCTGATACCAGCGCAGACCACACGCACGGACCCGAGGAGGAGGCAACATGGCGAAGAAGAAGAAGGTGGTGGATCCGGCCGTGGTCGGACCCGATATCACCCTGTACATGATCTACGCCGGTTTCGCGATCCTCGGGACCCTGTGGATCGCACTGCATCTCGGCAACGCGATGGCGGTCACCCGCCAGGACATTCCGGTCAACCCGATCGCCATCGTCGCCGACATCGCTCGCGGCAACCTGCACTGGCCGCGCGCGTCGACGGTGATCGTGCTGCTGGTCGTCGCGCTCCTGTTCGTCTATATCTTCGTGCGCAAGCAGCTGACGAGACACAAAGGCAAGGGACGCCTGTCCATCGACGACAAGGCCGATGTGATGGGCAGCGGCGGCGCCATCACCGCGCTCACCGAGGCGGGCGTGCGGGCCAAGGCCGAAACTCTCGGCGTGCGGCTCGGTTACAACGACGCACCCGGCGTGCCGATCGGCATCGGCGTCGCCGACGGGGTGATGCTCTATGGCTCCTATGAGGACCTGCACCTGGATATCTGGGGTCCGCGCCAGGGCAAGTCGACCTCACGGGTGATTCCGGCGATCCTGACCGCGATCGGTCCGGTATTGGCCACGTCGAACAAGCGCGACGTGGTGGACGCGACCCGGGATGTGCGCAAGGCAAAGGGAAGCCCGACCTTCGTCTTCGACCCGCAGGGTGTGGCCGGCGAAGAACCCACCTGGTACTGGGATCCGTTGGCCTGGGTGGATGCTCACCACGACGGCGCGGAAATGCGGGCCGCACGGCTGGCAGGGCACTTCGCCGACGCGGACAACGGTTCGGACTCCACGAAGTCCGATGTGTTCTTCGACCCGGAGGCCGAAGATCTGCTCGCCGGTCTGTTCCTGGCCGCGGCGTTCGGTGAGTTGCCGAT
The DNA here is from genome assembly GCF_046764875.1 of Nocardia arseniciresistens. Taxonomy (NCBI): domain Bacteria; kingdom Bacillati; phylum Actinomycetota; class Actinomycetes; order Mycobacteriales; family Nocardiaceae; genus Nocardia; species Nocardia arseniciresistens. Next base: position 10,348 of record NZ_JBKORD010000016.1, on the reverse strand, counting down.
CGTCCAGGTGTGGGACTGGGTAACAGATCCCAATAACTCGGAGCCGATCGAGCTGCTGCGTAATGCCAACAAGCACTACACGGCGTCGGGCCTTGCCATGCAGTACAACGCCGACCCGCGAACCAAGAGCGGCATTTTCGGTACCGCGAAGAAGATGATCCGGTGCCTACAGCTGTCGAACGTGCACTCCTGGATCCTGCCTGGCGATAACAGGGAACAGTTCGACGAACTCGGCTTCGTCGAGGCCAACGGCACCCTCTACAGCCTGTCACTGGAAGGGCGCGGCTCGGCGGCGCCACTGGTGAGTGCGCTGACCGAGGCCGTGATCGATGTGGCCATGCGTAAGGCGTCGCGCTCGCCGCACGGTCGCCTGCCCATTCCGATGCTCGCTGTGCTCGACGAGGCGGCCAACGTGGTGCGCTGGAAGGATCTGCCCAAGCAGTACAGCCACTTCGGGTCGCGCGGCATCGTGGTGATGACGGTGCTGCAGTCGTGGGCGCAGGGTGCGCGCTGCTGGGGTGACGCGGGCATGCTGGCGCTGTGGTCGGCGGCCAACGTCAAGGTCCTCGGCCCTGGCGTCGATGATATGAACTTCCTGCGGGATCGTTCGGAGGCGATCGGCGAATACGATGCCGTGTCGTCGTCGGTCTCCGAATCCAAAGGCGGCAAGAGCTATTCGCGCTCGCTCGGTTCGTCGAAGACGTTCACCGCGCACGGATTGGCGACCCTGCCGCAGGGCCGTGCGATCGTCTTCACCTCCGGCCAGCCCGCGGTGCTCGTCCGCACGGTCCCGTGGTGGGAGGGCGAGTACGCTGCCGACGTGAAGAGGTCGATCGAGCACCATCTCCCAGGGCGCAAGACCGAGATCGTTGACCTGATCGGTTCGCCTTCGCTGACCAAGGTCACCCAACCACCGGAATACGGCAAAACCGAGGAGGTCCGGCCGCTGTGACCGAACAGCCGCAACAGCCGATGATTTACACCAACGTGGTGGAATTCGTCGAGAACTATCTGAGCCTCGTCTACCGCCGCCAGGTGACCGACATCAGCGAAACGGTGTGGTGCCCCGAATGGTGGAAGCACGCCGAGGCGGTGGCGCGGCTGGATGCGCTGTGGCGCGCGTGGGAGCACTATCGGAATCAGCCGAGTACCGGGCTGAGCGTCTGGTTCCTCGACCACGCCGACCCGCACATGACGAAGCTGTTCGATCCTCGCGGGCCGTTCAAGTATTGCAGTGTCCGCAACGGGCACAAGGACATGCTGAGCCCGCTGCCGCTGAAGTCCCCCGACCGGGGGATGTTCGATGGTGATCCGACCGTCGGTGATTTCCGCATGTGAGCGAAACCTGAAGCCGCGCAGGACTTACCGGCCCGTGAAATGACGAAACGCCCGCTGGGTCAGCGGGCGTTTCTCATGTATTACTGGCGGACGCGTTCCAGACCACGGGATTCCTGCTCCCGGCCCCTGGTGGCAGTCGCGCGGGCCTCTTCGCTGCGGACGCGGACCGCTTCTTCCGGCGGCTGGGCTTGCCCTACCTCGATGAGCATCCGTACCGCCGCCAATTCCGGCGCGATACCGATCCTGGCGAGATGTGCCGCGATGGCGGTGCGCCGTTCGGCCGAGTCGTACCTGACGAGTGGTTTGGCCATGGCGGACGCGGTGGCGGCCATGCGGCTCGCCTCGGCCTGTGCCGCGAATCGGTCCTTCTCCAAGGAGATTCCCTTGGCGGGCACCGGATTCTCGACCATTCTGGCCAATTCGAGGTTGCGCGGGTCCTTGGCCTTCGAGTCGCGCGCCTCACGTATCTGAAGCTCTCTGGCTTCCTTCGCACGAGCCTCGGTCACCTTGACCCGAGCTTCGGCTTCTTTCTGACCACGTTCACGGGTGCGCAGCGCGACCAGCGTCGCAAGCTGCAACATTGTCCTCATCATGGCCGCAGTTTCCCGGCCGATGTCGTCCAGTTCCTCGGACATGGCTGCTCCCCGATGCTGCAGTGATCACTATGGATGTTGTGGTTCTTCGTCACGGACACCGCCACGCGAACTGTAGTCTGTCCGACGCTGCCCCGCCTGCAATCTTGAACATGCGAAGCACTCGTGGCGTGTCATTTCTTACGACGCTACGGGAACTCCTTGGTTCCAGATTACCCGAGAAAGCTCGCCCCAATCGCGCGGGCGGGCCGCTTAACAGCATATATCGCACAATTCCGGCACGCAGCGCAACGGGCCGTAGGATCTTCGGTTTTAGCCCACCCTTACCGGATGATTAGGATCGCCTAATAGACGCAGCCGACGAGGTCTATTCTTGGACCCGCACACGGCCGGAGCGAAGGCGGAGGTACGCCTTACTCCGGGTCGACTCGAGTCCATCGCCGGGGACGATGGACTCGAGTCCGGGCAGTCGCGCAACTCAGTCCAGGCGCACCGAAGAAATGACCACCGGGAGGGTCGGCTTGCCGTCGCCGGGGCCGTTCGCGTTGTCCTGACCGCCCTTGGCGATCTTGTCCAGTGTCGCGAGGCCGCCCTCGTCGACGGTGCCGAAAATGGTGTACTGCGGCGGCAGTTCGGAGTCTCCGTACACGATGAAGAACTGGCTGCCATTGGTGCCGCCGCCGTCGGGGCCGGGACCCGCGTTGGCCATCGCGAGTACGCCGCGCTTGTAGGCGACCGGCTGCGACTCCGCGGCCGGATCGCCGGGCGCGTACTGATCGGTCGGGTACTCGTTGGCGAATTCGTAACCGGGGCCGCCCATTCCGGTGCCGGTCGGGTCACCGCACTGCAACACCTTCAGGCCCTCGCCCGCGGTCATGCGGTGGCAGCTGGTGCCGTCGAAGTAGCCCTGGCCCGCCAGGCTCGCGAAGCTGTTCACGGTGCACGGCGACTCGGCGTTGTTCAACGTCAGGCCGAGGGGGCCCTGACTGGTCTCCACGCTGAGGCTCACCTTGGCGTTGGGGCCGTCGGTCAGGATGCCCTCGGTGCGCGGCTTGTTGACCGGCTTGTCCGCGGGCCGCTGACCGTCGCGGTAGGTGCAGTTCACCGAGGCGGGCTTGGCCTGCGCGGCCGGCGGTGCGGCGGCCGAGAGTGAGGCGTCCTTGGTCTCGGAGGCGGCGGTGGTGTTGTCGCTGTCGTCACCGCGAGTCAGGAAATAGACGCCGGTGACCGCAGCTACCGCCACGACGACGCCGAGCACGGACCCGGCGATCGTGAGTTGCTTGCGCCTGCGCGTCCGATCGGCCCGGTTGGCGAGCTGGCGTTCCAGCTTGCGTTTCGCCGTTGCTCGTCGTTGTTCGTTGCTCGGCACTACCACGTTCCTCCCGTGTCCGTGTTCATGCGGCCACCATACCGTCAGCATTCTGTGAGTCACGACGCGCTTTGGCGCGGCCGCGCGAACCAACGGTGTGAACGGCGGCCGCGCGTTGGCTGAGCGTCATCGCGCGGCCGCGCTTCAGTGTGACCTGCGCTACAGCCTCAGTGGGCACCGCTGAGGCTGTAGCAGAAGACGAACGGTTGGGTGCCGTCGTTGAACCAGGCGTGTGCGGAACCGTTTTGGATCACGCAGTCGCCGGGGTGCAGCGGCACGTCGACACCGTCGTCGGTTCGCAAGCGGCCGTCGCCGGACAGTACGACCACGAAATCGACGGTGTGGGTGGTGTGTATTCCCGGGAACCGCTCGTCGAAGGTGGCCATCATCCCTGGCAGCTTCTCGTCGGCTTCCGCGATGGCCGCGACCATCACCTCGGCGGGCAGATCCGCGGGCGGCTCGTAGCTCAGCCCTGGCGGAATGGAGATGAAACCGAAGCGCAGGCCGCCGGGGCCAGGAAAGAACATGCCGTCCGCGGGACCTTGTGCCGCGGTCACCGGCAGGGTCGTCGGCTCGTCCAACTCCCACATCCGGTGCACCGCTGCCCCTGGCAACAGGGCGATGGTGATCGGGTCGATGTTCTCGTCGGAAAGAACCTGAGTCTTGCCGGATTCGCTGCGGCCCATCACTATTCTGCGCATCGTTGGGTTCCTCATCGTCGACGTTATCCCTTGGTCGGTGACGATAGAAACGCGGCGGGTGTCCCGGTTGTCTGCGTGCGCAGCAAAGTTTTGGTTATGCGCAAAGCCTCTTTTTCGCCCTGCCGCGGCGAGGGGTTCTATTCTGTGCCGACACCACTGCGTTGCGCGCCGCGGTGCAGAGCAGATCGCCAGGTAGGAAGTGGGTGACGGTGCACGACCGAACCGTCTTCGTCGAGTCCGCGACGACGCGTGTCGCAGCGCCGGAGGAACGTGCGGACTACTGGTCCGAGCTGATCAACTCCTACCACCGTCGCCTCAGCTACGCCTTCCCGCGCCGCACCGATTTCGACGGCCGCACGACGCTGCGGCGCACCGCCGAATACCAGCTCATAGGCTGGGAGTCCGACGCTGTCACCTACTACCGCACCGCGGGAGATGTGCGGGCCGACTCCGACGACGACTACCGACTGCTGCTGCCCATCACCGGGCAGATGGGGCTGCGGCAGGCCGAGGAGTACGCGCGCTTGCCGCCGGGTGTCGGATGCCTGGTGACCATCGATAAGCCCTTTGCCTTCGCGCTCGGCGAAGGAACCAAGGGCCTGCTGATGACCATCCCGCGCCGCGAGGTCGACCACCGCTTGGACCGCGGCGCGCAACCAACACAGCCCACCGATCTCACCTCCGGGCTCGGACCGATCGTCGTCGACCTCGCCGCCGGACTGTTCGCCGAGGGCGCCGTCCTCACCGGACGTCAGTTCGACACCGTCGCCACGCGCCTTGTCGAACTGTTGTGCATGCACATAGTCGGCGATCAGCCGACCGGACCGAGCCACCTCGCCGACCTGGAAACAGCTGTCCGACACTACATCCGGACCCACGCGAGTGACCCCGAGCTCAGCGGCGCGACGATCGGGCACGCTCTGGGCTGGTCTGTGCGGCAAATCCAATTGGCGCTCCAGCGTGCCGGTACCACCCCTCGTGAACTCATCAAGGAAGAACGTCTGCAACTGGCCTATGCGCGCCTGCGTAGTCCCGCGTATCGCGACTGGAGCATCGCGGCTCTCGCCCTCGGGTCGGGCTTCGGGTCCGCAAGCGCGTTCAGCACCGCCTTCCGTCATCGCTTCGAAGCCAGCCCCCGCGATATCCGTCACGGGTGAGCGGCCCGGGGTCGTGTCGCAGCATATTTCTGGAGGCGACTCTCTCGCGTGCCCGTCATCATCGCAGCGACGGAATCGAGAAGAAGATATGCGATTCACGACACTGGGGACCGGGACTGGTTGTGGCAGCCGGATTGCTCGACGCGGTGCCGATGATCGGTGCGATATCGCCGCACTGGGCCCGCTCAGCGTGAATATCGTGCGCCGATTCGGTGATGGATGATAACCGGTTGGACTTGGTGGGCGGTGGTGGTGGAAACTTGTCCATCGTGACCAAGACCAGCAGCTTCTCCGCCCCGAAGGGGGTACCGGACTACGTACCACCCGGCTCGGCCGAGTTCGTCGCGGTGCGCGATGGCCTCATTCGCGCCGCCCGACTCGCCGGGTACGGGCATGTAGAGCTGCCGGTCTTCGAAGACACCGAACTGTTCGCGCGCGGCGTCGGCGAATCGACCGACGTGGTGAGCAAGGAAATGTTCACCTTCTCCGATCGCAGCGACCGTAGTGTGACGCTTCGCCCCGAAGGTACCGCCGGTGTGATGCGCGCGGTGATCGAGCACAGCCTCGACCGCGGCCAATTGCCGGTGAAGCTCGTGTACGCGGGACCGTTCTTCCGCTACGAGCGGCCACAGGCGGGTCGCTACCGGCAGTTGCAGCAGGTCGGCGTCGAGGCGATCGGCGTCGACGATCCCGCGCTCGACGCCGAGGTGATCGCCATCGCCGATACCGGATTCCGTTCGCTCGGTTTGGAAGGCTTCCGGCTCGACATCACCTCACTCGGCGACGAGACCTGCCGTCCGCAATACCGGGAGCTGCTGCAAGAGTTCCTGTTCAAACTCCCGTTGGACGAGGAGACCAAGCGCCGCGCGCAGATCAACCCACTGCGCGTGCTCGACGACAAGCGTCCCGAGGTGCGGGAAATGACCGCGAACGCGCCGCTGATGATCGACCACCTGTCGGAATCGGCCAAGACGCACTTCGAACAGGTGCTCGGCTACCTCGACGCGCTCGGCGTGCCCTACGTGGTGAACCCGCGCATGGTCCGCGGCCTGGACTACTACACGAAGACGACCTTCGAATTCGTGCACGACGGTCTCGGCGCGCAGTCCGGCATCGGCGGCGGCGGTCGCTACGACGGCCTGATGGCCGAGCTCGGTGGACAACCCCTTTCCGGCATCGGATTCGGGCTCGGCGTCGACCGCACCGTCCTCGCCCTGGCCGCGGAGGGCAAGTCGGCGGGCGACCCCTCGCGCTGCGAGGTCTACGGGGTGCCACTGGGCGAGGCAGCTAAACAGCGCTTGGTCGTACTGGCCGCGCAGCTTCGTGCCGAGGGCATCCGGGTGGACCTGGCCTATGGCGGGCGCGGTGTCAAGGGCGCCATGAAGGCAGCGGACAAGTCCGGTGCCGAGCTCACCCTGGTCCTGGGCGACCGCGACCTGGCCGAAGGCGTGATCGGTCTGAAGGTAATGGCGACCGGTGACCAACGCCAGATCCCATTGGACGAGACGGTTACCGCCGTCGCAGCCGCGCTGACCCGTACCGAGTAGTACGGTGCCGAAATACACCGACACTCGTATGAATGTGCTGCCGTGACTGTTGAACCTTCGAATCCTGGGGATTCTCAGCCTGTTTCACCGGTCGGACTCGACCTCGTCGCACCGGAGACATATGAACCCATGCTGCGGCGCCTTGCCCTCGCGGCGATAGGGGTCGGACTCGGCGCCGCACTATTGGCGGCCCTGCTGGTGAGCTGGCCGGTCGCGCTGGTGATCGGTCTCGTCTTCGGCGCGCCCACCCTCGCGTATGCGCTGGCATTGCGGCGTCGGCGAATGTGGCTGACCGGGACCATGATTCACGCGCGCCGCCTATTCGGCGAACAACGCATCGACATCGCCGCGGCGACCGGCGTCGAGGTCCTGGTATTCCAGGGCCGCCTCAGCCGCATCGTGCTGCGGGTGACCGCAGGAGCCGACACACAGATCATTCCGTTGGCCATGTACACCGACACAGGCAGCGGCCGCGAACTACACCTGGTCGGCCTGCGCAAACTGGCCGACGCCCTGTCCGCCTGCCCATTGGCTGCCGCTGTTGCGGTTTCGACGATGCTGATCCACCAGCTGCGCGCCGAGGCACGTGACGCGGGGTTGGGGGAGCGACCGCTGTATCGAGCGGTGCAAATAGCGCGCGAGAAGGACTACGTTTCACCGATCGTGCTGACAGATAGGGAAGTCGCGGCCCTGTGCTGAACTGTGCCGCCGTCGGCCAGATGCGCTGACTCCGAAGAGCTGTGCGGGTCGTCGCGGAGGTGGAGCCGACCTGGTTCCGAGAGGGTGTCGAAGTTTTGGGCGGGGTTACACGGGCCTATTGAGCCGCGGATTCCTGTCGAGTCCGCGGTCCCCACGCAGAGTCTCGTGCGAGTGGACCGCGTCGCCCGCCTGGCTACGAATGGGCGGCCCCAATGGTGCCCGGTTGAAAGATGGTGGGCCGCTGCCGGCTGCGGTTGCCCCTGCTTCGACGGCGTCGCGCGCTGGCGCGTGGTTGTTGATGCACGAGTGCGTGGATCCGTCGAAACGCAGCGAAGGTGCCGAGTGCGATCAGGGGTACGGGTGCAGAGCCTCCGGAAGGCAACTGTTCGGTAGCTCACCACGTGGGTTCGTGGGCTGTGAGAGTCGATAGGGTGGGGATCGAGTGTCCGCCTACCGCAAGGAGTTCGTCGTGAGCACCGCGCCAGTCACTGTCGCTGTAACCGGAGCTGCGGGGCAGATCGCGTATGGTCTGCTGTTCCGGATCGCGTCCGGGGCGATGCTCGGGGCGGATACGCCGGTGCGGTTGCGGTTGCTGGAAATTCCGGCTGCCGTCGCTTCGCTGGAAGGTGTCGCGATGGAGCTCGAGGACGGCGCGTTTCCGCTACTCGAGTCGATCGACGTCAGCGACGACCCGTGGGTGGGTTTCGACCGCGCGAACGTCGCACTACTGGTCGGCGCGCGCCCGCGAACGGCAGGGATGGAGCGCGCCGACCTCCTGAACGCCAACGGCCCGATCTTCACCGACCAAGGTGCGGCGATCAATGCCAGTGCCGCCGACGACGTGAAGGTGCTCGTGATCGGCAACCCCGCCAACACCAACGCGTTCATCGCCATGAGCAACGCCCCCGACGTGCCCGCCGACCGCTTCACCGCGATGACCCGCCTAGACCACAATCGGGCGATCGCGCAGCTGGCCAAGAAAACCGGCACACCAGGAGCCGACATCGCCCGGGTGACAATCTGGGGCAACCACTCGGCCACCCAGTACCCTGACATCACCCACGCCACGGTCGGCGGCAGACGCGCGCTCGACCTCATCGACAACGACACGTGGCTGCGCGACGAGTTCATCCCCACTGTGCAGCAGCGCGGCACCGCCATAATCAAGGCCCGTGGCGCATCCTCGGCGGCCAGTGCCGCCAGTGCCGCCATCGACCACATCCACGACTGGGTGCTCGGCACCCCCAACGCCGACTGGACCTCCATGGCCGTCCCGTCGGACGGCTCCTACGGCGTCCCAGAGGGCATAATCAGCTCGTTCCCGGTCACATGCGCCGACGGCAAGTACACCATCGTCCAACGCCTGGACCTCGACGACTTCTCCCGCGCCCGCATAGACGCCAGCGTCGCCGAACTCGAGCAGGAACGCGCCGCCGTCATCGACCTCGGCTTCGCCAAGCGCGGTTGAGATCTTGTGTTCCGCTGAACTGTGTGCGGTTTTGATGTTCGGCTGAATCGTGTGGCGGGTTTGTGCTCGGCTGAACCGTGCGGTGGTTGTGCTCGATTGAAGTGTGACGCTTTGAGGGCGAAGGGCTCGAGGTCTTCATAGCGAAAGCAGTCGCAGGCTAGATGACCGGTGGCCACCCGTAATTCGGGTATACGCCGACGAGACGAGCCGACACCTATTGCACTGGTGGGTATTCCAGCGTGAGTGGTGAACGTGGATGCGGCGGTGTCGAGTTTGTCGGCGAAGTGCTTGTCGATGTTGGTGAGGAGTGGAGTATCCAGCCACTGGGCATGACCGAACTCGGCGACCGCATTGCGCTCAACCGCCACCCGACTCAGCCGTTCTCGGGTTCTTTGTTGGGTGGGTGGTGTTGGGGTGCGAGGTATTCGTTCGGATGGTGGTAATGGTTGATCCGGGGTGTTTGGTTGGGGTCGGTGGTTTTTGGTGGGATCCATTGCGTGCGTCCGGGTGTCGAATGACCCACCGGTGCCGGGGTGGTGGCCCACTGCATTTCCCCGCTACCGACGAGGCGGTGGTGGGGTTCGCAGGCGAAGGTGAGTTGATCAGCATCGGTGGAACCGCCGTGGGCCCATTCCTGACGGTGGTGGGTTTGGCATAGGTATCCGGGTTTCGAGCAGCCGGGGTGGGTGCAGCCGATATCGCGGGCATGCAAGATGATGCGTTGGTCAGCGGTCGCGATGCGTTTGGTTCGACCCAGATACAGCGGTCGCCCGTTACTTTCGTCGAAGACAGCGAGGTAGTGGTAGGCGTGGGCGGCCATCCGGATCAGGTCATGCATCGGTAGCAGGCTTCCACCACCGGTGACTACCGGTGGCCCGGACACGAAAACTTCACTCGGACCGTGCGCGGGATCGGTGTGTCCGACAGCGTTTTCGAGGTCTTGCAGTGTGGTGGTCACTACTACTGAGACGGGGAGTCCTCGGTGTTGGCCGAGGTTTCCGGAGGAGAGTATCGCCCGCGCTATGGTTTTCAGGGCGTCGTGTTGGCGTTGGCTGCTGCTGCGGTCGTCACGGTCGACGGCCTCGGGATCGGGTTCGCCCTCACTTTGTGCGGGTGTGGTGTCTTCGGGGTTGTTGATGCCGGGTTTGGCGAGTTTCGCGAAGACTGCTTCGAGGTAGGAGCGTAGTTCGGGGTCGGCGATGAGAACGCACTTGCTCATCAGGTCCGGGCCTTGGCGGCCGAGGGTGAAGCTACGGCGCCGCGCTCGGTCGGTGTCGTCGAAGGTGCCGTCGGGGTTGATGATCGTTTCGAGGCGTTCAGCGACTTTCTTCAGCTGGTCCGGTCGTAGTGCTCGGGCGTGGGCGGCGAGTTCGGTTTCCGCGGATTGTCGGGTGCTGGTGTCGACGCAGGCGGGTAGTTGGTGGAAGAACTCCCGCAGCACTTTCACGTGTGCTGGTCCGATCGCGCCGTCGCGTT